>CAZHFZ010000059.1:0-18818 GCA_964531455.1 uncultured Bordetella sp. | reverse complement strand
ACTTTCATTCCGGA
This sequence comes from uncultured Bordetella sp., assembly GCA_964531455.1. Lineage (GTDB taxonomy): Bacteria > Pseudomonadota > Gammaproteobacteria > Burkholderiales > SG8-41. Next base: position 18,804 of record CAZHFZ010000059.1, on the reverse strand, counting down.
CGATTTGACCACTTTCGCCCATTTTTCGATTTCGAGATTCAGTTTTCGACCAAACTCTTCCGGCGGCATACCGACCGGCTCAGCGCCGCCTGCAGCGAGCAGGCTGCTGATTTTCTGGTCACGCAGCAATGTCGAGATTTCCTTGTACAGGCGGTCGATGACCGGCTTCGGTGTGCCGGCCGGGGTGAACAGCCCGTGCCAGCCTTCGGATTCATATCCCTTCAACCCGGCTTCGCTGATGGTGGGGATTTCGGGCAGCAGCACCGAGCGTTTGCTGTTGGTGACCGCAAGTACGCGTAACCGACCGCCCTGCACATGCGGCATCGCGCCCGGGGCGCTGATGAAGGAGAGTTGCACGTGCCCGCTGATCAGGTCGACTACTGCCGGTGCGGCGCCTTTGTAAGGTATGTGCAGCATCTTTACCCCGGCCATGCTTTTGAACAGTTCGCCGGCGAGATGCGTCGGTGCACCGTTGCCGGTGGATGCGTAACTCAAGGCGTCGGGTTTGGCCTTGGCCAGCGCAATCAGTTCTTTCACCGACTTCGCCGGCAATGATGGATGGACAACGAGGATGCTGGTGATGATGGCGACCATGGACACCGGCGCGAAATCCTTGCGGATATCGTAGGGCAGGTTGGGGACCAGGCTGACGTTGATGGCATTGCCGGTCGTGCACAGCAGCAGCGTGTGGCCGTCGGCCGGTGATTTGGCAACGATGTCGGAGCCGAGTACGCCGCCGGCGCCGCCGCGGTTGTCGATGAGCACACGCTGACCAAGCACCTCACCGAGTCTGGGCGACAGCGTGCGCGCCGTGATGTCCACCGGACCGCCGGCGGGGAAAGGTACGACCAGCCGTATCGGTTTGGCCGGATAATCTGCGGCGGCAGCAATGCCGCTGCAGAAGAGCAGTGTCGCAATGGTGCTTCGGATGCCGATATTCATCAGGATTCTTTTCATGCTTTCATTTACGGTCAGTCGGCTTTGGCACCCGAAGCCTTGACCACTTTGCCCCATTTGGCGACTTCCTGTTTCAGGTAAGCGGCGAACTGCTCAGGTGTCGTACCGACGGCTTCGACACCATCGCCGGCCAGACGCTGGATGACATCGGGCATTTTCATGGCCCGGTTCATTTCGGTGTTGAGCCGGTTGATGATGTCCCTCGGTGTTGCCGCAGGTGCGAATGCGCCGTACCAGCCGCTGGCTTCATAACCGGGTACGGTCTCGGCGATGGTCGGCAGTTCCGGTGCGGCGGCGGAGCGTTTGGTGCTGGTCACAGCGACGGCGCGCAACCGGCCGGCTTTGACCTGCGGCATCGCCGACAGCATGTTGTTGAACATCAGCGTGACCTGGCCTGAGATCAGGTCGGTGGTTGCCGGCGCTGCGCCCTTGTAGGGGATATGGACCAGTTTGGTGCCGGTCATCGAATTGAACAGTTCACCCGCAAGATGCGGCATGCCGCCGGTGCTGGCGGATGCGAAGTTGATCTGACCGGGGTTGCGGCGGTCGAGCGTAATCAGGTCCTTGACGGTTTTGACCGGTAGCGTCGGATGGACAACGAGGATGAACGGTGCGGCGGCGACCTGCGCCACCGGTGCAAGATCCTTCTCGACGTCGTAGGTCATTTTTGCAAAAAGGCTGGGCGTGACGGCATAGGTCACCGGCACCATCAACAGCGTGTAACCGTCGGGTGCGGCCCGCACAGTGAGTTCGGCACCGATCATGCCGCTGGCACCGGGGCGGTTGTCGACAATGACCTGCTGCCCCAGGGCCTGCGTCAGCTTTTGTGACACGAGGCGGGCGATGACGTCGGTAGGGCCGCCCGGTGGATAACCGACAACCATGCGCACGGTTTTGGCGGGATAGTTCTGTGCCGCAGCCGTAGCGCAGAGCGCAGCCAGCACGAGTCCGGCAAGCAGGTTTCGGGACGACCTCATTTTTTGGCCTGTTCGGCGAGGAACTTCAACGCAGCTTGGGCGCAACGATCCGGGTAGGCGCCGGCGGCATGCCAGGCATCGCCTTCCATCACGATCAGTTGCGCGGATTTCACGCCGGATACCCAGGCTTTGACGCCATCGACCGAACGCAGGCCGCTGCCGGTGGTGGTGATGATCAGAGTCGGGCAGGTGATGCGTTTGACGTCTTCGCGGATGTCGAGCTTGGGCACCCAGCGCAGATAACTCTGCAGCGTGGACAGCGGTGTCTTGCCCTGCAGGTTGTGGATCCACCAGTCGACTTCGGCTTTGGAGGCTTTGGTGCCGAGGCGGCCCTGCATGGTGTGCGCGGCCCAGTCGACCACGCCCTTGCTGTTGATGTGTTTGACCCAGTCATCAACGCCGGCTGCGGGCAGCACGGGCGGCGTGACGCCGATCAGCGTCTGCACCAGTTGCGGACGGTTGGCGGCCATCGCCAGCGACATCGAGCCGCCGCTTTTGGCGCCGATCACATGTACTTTGGTGCAGCCGACATGGTGGATCAGCGCTTCGATGTCATCGAGCAGTTCGTCCATCGACCATTCATGTTCGGCGCTCATCGGCGTCGAACGGCCGAAGCCGCGCAGGTCGAGGCGTACCACCCGGTAGTGGCGCGCGAAATGCGGCACCCAGCCGCGCCACGCTTCACCCGATTCGGCGAGGCCATGCACGAACAGCACGGTCTCGGCCTTTTGCCAGGGATCGGTGTAGTCGTCGATGGTGTAAAAAATGTTGCAGCCGTCAGGGCGTTTGAGGGTGTATTCCACGTGAAGCCTTATAAAAATATCAATAAAAACAATATCGTAGCCACAGAGGTCACAGAGAAAAACCAATACATGGGTGGATCAATGCAGTATGGGTTTTGATCGGTTTTGCAGTTCTGTGTGTTCTCAGTGACCTCTGTGGCTAAGCTTTTTTAATTTCTTCCAAACCAAAGTCAATCAGCGCCTGCGCGCGCAGTTTGTTCTTCTGCACTTTTGAGCTGCCGGTCATGCCGATCTTTTCGAAGTCCTCTACGATCTTCAGGTAACGCGGCACGCGGAAGTTGGCGAGGCGTTCCTTGCCCCACGCGATCAGCTCTTCCGGTGTTGCCATTTCACCTTCGCGCAGGATCACGTAAGCGGCGGGCACTTCGACCAGTCGCGGGTCGGGTACGCCGATGACCTGCGCCTGTTTGATTTTCGGATGTTTGTGCAGCACGTCTTCGACTTCAGCCGGTGCGACATTTTCGCCGCCGACACGGAACACATCCTTGATGCGGGTGATGAAACGCAGGCGACCGCCTTCATCCATCACGCCGAGGTCGCCGGTGTGCAGCCAGCCTTCCGCATCGATGGTCTTCTCGGTCTGCTCGGGCATCTTGTAATAGCCCTTCATCACGCTCCAGCCGCGCACCTGGATTTCACCGGTTTTGCCGGCGGGCTGCACGGTATGGGTTTCCGGATCGACCAGCCGCACTTCGACGTCGTCGAGAATGTGCGCCCAGCCATTGATGCGTTTTTCAAGATCATCGTCGTAACGCGACATGCAGACATTGGGCGAGGCTTCCGACAGGCCGTAAGCCTGTACCAGACCCTTCATGCCCATCAGATCAACCACTTTGCGCGAGACTTCGGGCCCGCAGGACACCCAGCCGTGGCGCAGCTTGAGCGGATATTTTGCAAAGTCGAGGTGATTGAGCATCATCAGGAACATGGTGTCGTTGCCCGAGGTGTGCGTGCATTCCTCGCTCCACATCGTCACCAGTGCTTCACCGGCATCAAAGTGCGGTGAGGAATACAGGCAGGCGCCGGTGGTCAGCGCTGCGAGCATCGACAGCGTGGTGCCGGCGACGTGGTACCAGGGGCGGGCGCTGTAGTAACGGTCTTGCGCCTGCAGGTGGAAACGTGCGGCGATATAGGCGGCGTTGCGCAGCATGTTGTCGTGCGACAGCATCACGCCCTTCGGATAGGAGGTTGTGCCCGAGGTGAACTGCATCAGCAACACATCGTCGGGGTGCACTTCCGGCAGCTGGCGTTCGTCGAAGCCCGCCCCTTGCGCAATCAGGTCGGCAAAACTGATCGCTCCCGCAGGCACATCGTCGCCGAGAACAACGACGGAATGCAGCAACGGCAGCGCGGGATCGGGCAAGGTCTTGTCGACAGCGGGACAGATGCCGCGCAGCATCGCGATGAAATCAATTTTCAGGAAACGGTCGGCGATGAACAGCAGCTTCACGTCGGCCTGCTTCAGGCAGTAGAGCATCTCATCGGACTTGAAGCGCGTATTCACCGGTACTGTTACAGCCCCGATGCTCGCCGCGGCATAAAAGAAAACCATCCATTCCAGCGAATTACCCATGCAGACTGCGACATGGTCGCCGCGGTTGATGCCCAGCGCGCGCAGGCCCAGTGCGATTTCTCGTACGTCGTCGCGCAGTTCGGCATAGGTCAGGCGGCGGCCGGAGATCACCAGTGCCTGGCCTTGCGGGTGTGCAGCGGCGACTGCGGCCAGCGTTTCGGCCAGGGTCTGTTTGTTCCAGGTGGTCATTGTCTGCGGATTCTTATTTGCCCTTGAACCGGGGTTTGCGCTTTTCTTTGAACGCGGTGACGCCTTCGATGTGGTCGTGGGTCATGCGTGCACCGCAGATGGCCAGCACTTCCATTTCAAGCAGTTGTTCCAGTGTCGGCACGTACATGTACTGGAACATGCGTTTGGCCAGTGTCAGGGCATACGTCGCGGAGCCGGCGATTTCGCGCGCGAGTGCCAGCGACGCGGCTTCGAGCTGATCATCGGGTACGACCTTGCTGATCAGGCCCATGTCTTTGGCTTCGGCAGCAGGCAACTTGCGCGCGCTGTAGACGATTTCCTTGGCACGGGCGAGGCCGAGGTGCTGGGTCAGGAAATAGATTGCACCACCATCGGGCGGGATGCCGACGTTCTTGAAGGCCATCAGCAGGTAGGCGGTTTCGCTGGCGACGATCAGGTCGCAAGCCAGTGCCAGGCTGGCGCCGATGCCGGCCGCCGGGCCGCGCACCGCGGCGATCACCGGTTTTTCGAGGTGATGCAGCGCAAGGATCATGCGGTGATGCCCCTTGGAGCGCTTGCGTCCGCTGACGATGTCGAAGTTGCCCATCGAGCCGACATCGCCGCCGGCACAGAAGGCTTTTCCGGCGCCGGTGAGCAGCACGACGCGCACGCTGTCGTCATTGTTCAGCGCGGTGAAGGCTTCGGCGAGTTCGTGGTACATCTCTGCCGACAGCGCATTCAGTTTGTCGGCGCGGTCGAGGCAGACGGTCGCGATGCCGTCGTCATGGGTGATCTTGATGCTCATCGGATGTCTTCTAGAACGATTTGATGCCGGCGCGGTCGAGCACTTTTTTCCATTTCACGACTTCATCGCGCAGGTGCGCGGTGAACTCGGCGGTGGTGCTGCCGACCGGATCGGAACCATCACGTTTCAATTGTTCGGCAAGATCGGGTGATTTGATGATGCGCGCACTGCTTTCCTGGATGCGCGCAATGGCCTCTTTCGGGGTGCGCGCCGGGGCGGTCAGTCCATTCCATGCCACCGCCTGAAACCCTTTTAATCCCTGCTCATCAAGCGTCGGCACTTCGGGCAGCGCAGCGGTGCGTGCAAGACTCGTCACCCCCAGCACGCGCAGCCGGCCTGATTTGATGAACGGCACCACCGAGGTCAGGCCATTGAATGCCATGTCGACATGGCCGCCAACGAGATCCGCCAGTGCCGGTGCATTGCCCTTGTAGGGCACATGTGTAATTTTGAGTCCGGCCATGGTGTTGAGCAGTTCGCCGGAAAGATGCGGGACGCCGCCGCTGCCGGACGAACCGAAGTTCATCTGACCGGGACGTGTTTTTGCCAGTGCGATCAGTTCCTTGAGATTTTTTGCCGGGACGCCGGGATGGACTACCAGTCCCATCGGCGTGGTGTTGATCAGCGTGATCGGCTCGAAATCCTTGGCCGGATCGTACGGAAGCTTGGTCAACACGCTGGGTACGACAGTGAAAGGTGCGGGAGTCACCAGCAGCGTGTGGCCGTCAGGTGCGGACTTGGCCACGATATCGGTGCCGATGACCGTATTGCCGCCGGGACGGTTATCCACAAGCACCTGCTGTCCCCACGCTTCACTGAGCCTGGGGGCAAGAATGCGTGCGATGACGTCAGTGCTGCCGCCTGCGGCGAAGGGCACGATCAGACGGACAGATTTGTTCGGATAGTTCTGTGCATGTGCCAAGCCGGCAGCAAATGAAAATACCAAAAAAAACAAATACTTGTAATTCATGACTTCTCCTCTAAGCCTCTACCCGGGACGGTAAAGGGTGTTGAGCCTGCCCATCGCAACGCGGGCTTCGGCTTCTATGCGATCAACGATCGCGGCCAGGGGTTCGATTTTATCGGCGAACACCACCCCCTGCCCGCATGACAGCATGGCCTTTTCGACATCGCCGGTTTCGTAGGCCTTGCGACCGACAGTACCCATGATGTGCGGCAGGATGGTTTCAGTATTGACCGGCTGTTCTTGCTCAAGCTTCTGGATCATCGCGACATGACCGGTTTTCAGCGCGCGCTGCGTGTTGCGCATGGACTGCAGCAGCAGCGTTGTGTCGGCTTCACCTGCAGCGACCAGCCTTTCCTTGTATTGGCGGTGCGCCCAGATTTCCTCGGATACCAGGAAGCGCGTGCCCATCGCAATGCCGTCGGCACCCAGCGCCAGCGCGGCCACGAGTTGTTCGCCGGTGCCGATGCCGCCGGCAACGATCAGCGGGATCTTGACTGCACGTGCAGCCGCTGCGGCAGCGACCATGGTGCCGACCGGTTCAACGCCGGGGTGGCCACCGGCTTCAGCGCCGATGACGATCACCGCATCGGCACCCAGCGATTCGGCTTTTTTCACATAGCGCATCACCCCCGGCACCTTGTGCACGACGATGATGCCGGCGTCCTTCAGCCGCCGGATGTAGGCCTAGGGGTTGTTGCCGGCGGTCTCGACAAACTTCACACCTTCTTCAATCACCGCATCGATCAATGGTGTCACGCGATCAGTACCATCGCGGCTGATGCGGATCATGATGTTGACGCCGAAGGGTTTGCCTTCGCTCAATTCGCGGCAGCGGCGAATGCCGGCGCGCAGTGCATCAACATTGGGGAAACTCGCCGCCGTCATGAAACCGATGATGCCGGCGCGCGCAACGGCGGCGACATAGACCGGATCGGCCAGCCACATCAGGCCGCTGGCGACGATGGGCAGGCGGATGCCGTAGAGGTCGGTGATGCGGGTTTTGAAGGGTATGGTCATAGATTCAAAGTCAAAGGCGTTTGGCCACAGAGGTCAGAGAGGACGCACAGCGAAACCAAAAAGCAGGCAATGAGTCATTGCATGACCGGTTTTGCAGTTCTCTGTGCTCTCTGTGGCCTCTGTGGCTCAAGGTTTTAATTTTTTACTACCACGAGTGCATCGGCCGCGATCACGCCGTCGGCATTGACGAACAATGGGTTGATGTCGATTTCTGCGATGCGGTCTTCGTGGTCGGCGGCGAGCAGCGACAGCCGCGAGATGGCGTCAGCCAGCGCGTCGATGTTGCACGGCGCCTTGCCGCGATAACCCTGCAGCAGCTTCACGCCCTTGATCTCGTGGATCATGGTTTTTGCGGTTTCGACGTCAAACGGCGCAAAGCGGTGGGTCACGTCATGCATGATTTCGGTGAACACGCCGCCGAGACCGAAAGCAACCACCGGACCGAAGTGGGGATCATTGACTACACCGAGGATGACTTCTTCGCCGGCGGCCATTTGCTGCACAAGAATGCCGGCGATGCGCGCATCGGGCTTGTACTGTTTTGCGGCGGCCAGCACCTCACGCGCGGCCTGCTTCAGGCCGTCGAGGCTGGTGATGTTGAGGCGGATGACGCCGGCTTCGGTCTTGTGCGGAATGTCGGCCGATTCGATTTTTACCGCGAGCGGGAAGGGCAGCGGCGTGGCGGTGAGTTTTTCGACAGCATCCGGCGCCAGCAGTTTTTCACCGGTGACCGGAATACCGTAAGCCTGCAGCAGTGCTTTCGAGGCATGTTCGCCCAGCGTGCCGGAGCCCGGCAGTTCGAGTTTCTGTTTCGCAATTACGCGTTTGCCGCCGCGGGCACGGGTCTCGTTGAAGACTCGGCGCTTGTTGGCGAAGTCAGTCAACGCGGCCAGTGCGTCAACCGTGCGGCCCGGCGCGAGCATGCATGGAACCCCGTTATTTTCCAGGAAGTCCATTGCGGCGCGGTTGTCATCGGGCGAAGTCGGCCAGTTCAGCAGCAGCGGCTTGTCGATGCCCTTGAGCATTTCGATCAGGCCTTCGGCCCAGGCTTGCGCAACGGTGCCTCGCGGCGAACGCGCGACGATTGAATCGATATTCGGGTCAGCCAGTACTTCGCGCATGGTCTTGGTGTACGAAGCGAAGTTGTCGTTGTAGCCCTGTGCGGTGGTGTCGATCGGGTTTTCAATCGAGGCATAGGCGACAACGATGCCGCGCAGCGTTTCACGCGTCTTGTCGGTCAGGCGTGGCAGCGTCAGGCCGCGCGCATTGCAGCGGTCAGCCAGCAACACGCCGGCACCGCCGGACAATGTCATTACGCCGACGCGGTTGCCCCGCGGCAGCTTCTTGGCGCGGAAGGCCTTGCAGTAGTCGACCAGATCATCAACGTCATGCACTTCGATGAAACCGCCTTCACGGAAGGCGGTGCGGAACAGTTCGTAACCGGCGGTCAGGCGCGCCGTGTGCGATGTAGCAGCCTTGCTTCCGATCTCGGTGTTGCCGACTTTCCAGATCAGGATCGGCTTGCCGAGTTCGAGCGCACGCGCACCAAGCCGGCGCAGGCGTTTGCCTTCGGTGGTGCCTTCGAGGAATGCGGTGAGGATTTCGACATCGGGCCGTTCGATCAGGTATTCCATCCAGTCGAGCGCAGTGAGGTCGGCTTCATTGCCGGTAGAGACGACATGATTGAAGCCGAGTCCGTAATAACAGGCGACGGCGACCACGCCGAAGCCGAAGCCGCCGGATTGCGTCACCATCGCAATCGGGCCGGGTTTGAGTGTTTTGAGCTGCAGCGTGCCGCCGAAGCCGAGGCGGAAGTCGGCATCAAGATTCAGTACGCCGAGGCAGTTCGGCCCGACCACACGCACGCCGCTGGACTTGATCGCGGCGAGCAGTTTGTCATTGAGTTCCTTGCCGGCTTCACCGGCTTCGCTGAATCCGGCAGAGAGAATTACCGCAAACGGGATGCCGGCCTTGCCGCACTGCTCAATGGCACCGGGTACCAGCGCGCCGGAAACCGCGATCAGTGCGATGTCGCAGGGCTGCGGAACTGCAGATACGTCGGGATAACACTTCAGCCCCTTGATCTCCGGATACTTTGGATTGACCGGATAAACCTGGCCCTTGTAACCGTATTCGGTGAGCAGCTTGATCGGCTGGCCGCCGATGCGGGTGAGGTCGGTGGAGGCGCCGATCACGGCAACGCCGCGCGGGTCAAGCAATCGGGAGAGGTCGGGTACGGTGTTGGGCTGGTTTGACATGGATTGTTGTTTTAATTCAAAGAAAAATTATCGGGATGTAGAGGATTGACAGGACAAAACGCGACAGGGAAGCGCCGGGATTTAATCCTGCTCATCCTTTCCATCCTGAAAAGATTGTTTCAATCGGTACGCATGTTGGCGGCCTTCACCAGGTTCGCCCATTTTTCGGTTTCGCTGCGGATGAAGGCGGCAAATTCTTCCGGCGTGCTGGCGATCGGTTCGGCGCCCTGGCCGGAGAGTTTTTCAAGTACGTCCGGCGAGCGCAGCGCCTTGACGGCTTCAGTATGCAGTCTTGCGATAATCGGTTTGGGCGTCGCTGCCGGTGCGAGCAGGCCGTACCAACCGCTTGCGCTGTAGCCCTTCAGGGTTTCGCCGATGGTCGGCAGCTCGGGCAGCAGCGCTGAGCGTTTGGTACCGGTCACGGCCAGCCCCTTGACCCTGCCCGACTTGATATGCGGCGTGATGATCAGGGTATTTTCGTAACTCATGTCGACTTCGCCGGAGACCAGTGCAACGAGAGCCGGTGCGCCGCCCTTGTAGGCCACATGGGTGATGTCGACCTTGCCCATCAGCTTCAGCAGTTCGCCGGCAAGATGGGTGATGGTGCCGTTGCCGGAGGAGGCATAGTTGAGTTTCTTGCCACTGTTCTTTGCCAAGGCCAGAAGTTCCTTGACGTTTTTTGCCGGAACCGAGGGATGGGTGACCAGCACACTGGTGACAGTCACGCTTTGGGTGATCGGCGCGAGGTCGCGCAGGGTGTCATAGCCGAGTTTGGGATTCAGGCTCTTGGCCACCGCGAGGCCGCCGATGGTGCCCATGATGAGGGTGTAGCCGTCGGGCGCGGATTTCGCCACTTGTTCGGTGCCGATGGCGCCACCGGCGCCGCCGCGATTGTCGATCACGACCTGTTGGCCGAATGCTTCGGCCATTTTCGGCGCCATCAGCCGGGCGACGATGTCGGTGGGGCCGCCCGGCGGGAAGGGAACGACCATGCGTATGGGTTTTACTGGGTATGGTTGCGCCTGGAGCGGCAGTATCGGCGCAGCGAACAGCAGCGGCAGCAGGACAAAGGCCTTTTTCATGATGTTTTCCTCAAAATTGTTTTTTTATTGATCGACATGCGCCGTCAGTATCATGGACTGGCGTTGTGCAAAGTTCTGGTACCAGCCGGCAATGCGGTCGTGTCCCGCCCGCCAGCCCAGTTCGGCAAAGCGGAAATCAATATAGCCCAGCGCGCAGCCGATGGCGACGTGGCCGATGTTGACCGGTTCTTCGGTCAGTGCCGCAGCTTCGCGGTCCAGTGCAGTCACCGCATTGCGCACCTTCAATTCAAATGCCGCGAGTATGTCCTGTGACTGTTGGCCAACGGGGCGCAGCATTTCGTTGCGCCACAGCATAAGGTTGTCGGTCAGGTTGTTGCCCAGCGCATGACGCCGCAGTGCGTTCCAGCGTGCCGGTCCGGAGGAGGGGAACAGCGGACGACCGCCGTGCAGGCTGTCGAGGTATTCGCAGATCACCGTCGAATCGTAGAGCGCGCTGCCGTCGTCAAGCAGCAGGGTTGGTATTTTCCCGGTCGGATTGATCCGCAGCAGTTCAATGTTGGGCTTGCCCATGGCAACGGGGGTGCGCTCGCATTCGATGCGCGAGGCCAGTCCGCATTCATGGGCGAAGATCATTACTTTGCGCACGAACGGAGAGCGCGACGACCAGCAGAGCTTCATGAACCGAGCTTTTTCATGTAATCGATGATTGCTGCAGCGACTGCTGCCGGTTGCTCCGGCAGCAGTGCATGGGCGGCATTGTCGATTTTGGCAATGGTCACGCGATCTGCGCCCCACTGGTCGCGGTAGGTATGGATGCTGTCCGGCGGAGACAGCGGATCTTTAAGCGATAACACGTCCAGTACCGGCGCCTTGCCGGCAGTCCACCATTCTTCCTTCGGCGTGGCTTCAGTGGCATCGCGTTCGGCGTGCATGACTTCTTCGTCCCAGCCCTCCAGCCAGACGCTGGCATCGTTGCCCGGCGCAAAAAACACATGCTGCAAATGCCTGAGCCTTTCCTGTTCGGGCAGATCCATCTGGTGGCATTTGTTGATCGAGTCGCGCAAGTCCTGCGCCAGCGGCCAGGTGTGGGTGGCTGCAAGCAATACCACTGCGCGAGTGAGTTGCGGGTAATCGGCGCCCATGGTTCGTGCGACAAAGTTGCCAAAGGCGTGGCCTGCAACCACAGTCGGTTCGCCGCCGTCGTGCTTGATCACTGCGGCGATGTCGTCGGCAAAATCGTGCAGCGTGATGCCGTGCAGCGGGCCCGAACTGCCGCCAAGGCCGCGCGGTTCCGGACACAGTGCGCGGTAACCGGCGTCCGCCAGGCGTTGTGCGATGTCAAAGAAATCGGCGGCGCCACGGCCCAGCGAAGGCATCATCACTACGCGCGGGCCTTTTCCGAAAGCATTGACTACGATACGGACTGCGCCGCGTTCGACGGTAAAAGTAGACTGGGTCATGGGAAAAACGGCCAAATTTGGGAATACGGAATTCTACCTTGCAGCGAGTCCGGTCTTGTTAAGTCTTCCAGCATATGGAGATGCTGAATTGACGTGCAATGCAGGATTTTGGTCTGGCCGTTCCGTAAATTGGACTATGTGCCGCAGCCCTTTCCGGTCACCGTCCACTCTCTATAATGCCACCGGGTTTCTGCAATCAATGACAGGAGGAGTCATGGCAGATCGCAACAACAGTGTTATGACGAACACGCTGCGCGGGCTTTGTTGTGTGGCGATGGTATCGGGACTGCTGGCCGGCGGGGCTTCTGCGCAGGAGTGGAAACCGGAGCGCAATGTGGAAATCGTCGTGTCATCGGGCGCGGGTGGTGCGGCAGACCGTTCGGCGCGGGTGATCCAGAAATTCCTGCAGTCGGTTCCGGGAATTCCCAGCGTCAGCGTCAACAACAAGCCGGGCGGCGGCGGCACGCTGGCCTGGAGTTCGCTGAACCAGCATCCCGGCGACGCCCATTACATTTCCACACTCAATACTGCACTGGTGAGTAACCAGGTCATGGGTCTGAGTACCCTACGGTATCAGGACATCACACCGCTGAACATTGTCATGCATGAATACGTAGCGGTGTGGGTGCGCACGGCTTCAGGCATACTGAATGCGAAGGATCTGGTCGCGAAACTGAAGGCCGATCCGGCGTCGATCAGTTTCGGCATTTCACCGGCGCGCGGCAATCAGAACCACATTGTGCTCGGCATGATTGCGCGTGCCGCCGGTATTGATCCGAAGGCACTGAAGATCGTTGTTTATTCCTCCGGCGGTGCAGGCACCACGGCGGCTTTAGGTGGTCATGTCGAAGTCTGGGCCGGCACTCTGGGTAGTGCGCTGCCTCTGGTGCAGGATGGGCGCATCCGCGTCCTGGGCATCAGTGCACCGCAGCGCCTTGCCGGCGCATCCGCCGCGCTACCGACCTTGCGTGAGAACGGCATTGATGCCGTCTATTCGGCGTGGCGCGGTTTTCTGGCGCCCAAAGGTCTTACCGCGGCGCAGACCGGATACTGGGATCGCGTTTTTTTGCGAATGATCGAGGATCCTGACTGGAAGGATGAACTGGAGAAGAATGCCTGGGGCCGTGATTTCAAGGGTTCGGCTGAAACCCGCAAATTCCTCGAGTCCGAGCATGTCCTTCTTGAAAAGATGATGGTCGAACTCGGTATCGTCAAACGTTAAAACAATAACCCGCATTTCACCGGATGGAGCGCAGCATGACCGCACAAGCATCGAAGATGTCGCAGCCGCAGGACTGGAAGCTGATCGTCGAGAAGGATGTTCCCATCAAGCTGCGCGATGGCGCGATCATCTACTGCGATGTGTTGCGGCCGGACTGCAAGGAAAAGGTACCGGCGCTGATGAACATCGGGCCCTATCAGAAAGACAAACTTTGGCGGCCGCCGGCGGATCTGGAAGAGGAAGCCAATCCCTATCTCAACTGGGAAACCGCGAATCCGCTGTGGTGGTGCCCGCGCGGTTACGCGCTGATCAGGGTTGATTCCCGCGGTTCAGGCAAGTCGCCCGGATTGTCGGATCCCAACTCATACCAGGAGGGCGTCGACTTTTACGACGCCATCGAGTGGGCGGCAAAATTGCCCTGGTGTTCAGGCAACATCGGCACGCTTGGCGTGTCCTATCACGCCAATTGCCAGTGGCGTGTGGCCAACCTGCAGCCGCCGTCGCTGAAGGCCATTTTGCCCTGGGAAGGGCGCGCCGATCTTTACCGTGACCAGGCCTATCACGGCGGCATTTTTGCAATGGGCTTCATTTCAAGTTGGCACAACACGCAAACCGCGCACCATCTGCTGGGGCGTCCGCGCGAATACAACCCCAATGCTTTTCGCAACGACATGCTGTGGAACTGGATGAGCAACAACCTGGATTCCGACTACTGGCGCATCCGCAGCGCGCAGTGGGAGAAAATCACCGTCCCGGTATTCAGCGCCGGCAACTGGGGTGGCTTCTCGCTGCATCTCCGCGGCAACATCGAGGGTTTCGTCAATGCTGCAGCCAAACACAAAAAGCTGCGGGTGCACACCGGTTCGCATTTTCACCCCTTTCACGCCGAAGAAGGTCGCATCGACCAGCTGCGCTGGTTTGATTACTGGCTGAAGGGCATCGATACCGGCATCATGGACGAACCGCCGGTGAAAATCGAAATCCGGACCGGCGGCAGCACCAAGCCCTATGAGTTCCGCTTTGAAAACGAATGGCCGCTGAAACGTACGCAGTGGACCAAAATGCATCTCAACATCGAACGCGCGCAGGGCACCGACATCGATAGTGTCGAAGGTTCACTGTCGACGCAGGCGCCGGCGAAGGAATCGATGCTCAGTTACTCCGCGAGCGGTGTGACCAAGGCCGGTGTGGCGTCTTCATCAACCGCACTGATGCTGGCCGCGCAGAACAAGATGGGCGTGGCTTTTGAAACGCCGCCGCTGAAGGAAGATACCGAAGTCACCGGTCCGTTGATGCTCAACCTGTGGGTGTCCAGTTCGACCGAAGACATGGATATCATGGTGACGCTGCGCAACATCGATGCCGACGGCAAGGATGTATGCGAAGTCGGCCAGCAGGGGCAGTCAGTGCCGGCAGTGACCAAAGGCTGGCTCCGTGCTTCGCACCGCAAGCTCGATCCGGCGCGTTCGCTGCCGTATCGCCCGTTCCACGTGCACAACGAGCGGCAGTGGCTTTCGCCCGGTGAGATCGTAGAGTGCCAGGTCGAGATCTGGCCGACCTGCATGGTGTTCAAGAAAGGCCACAAGATCCGCATCGATATCCAGTCGCGCGACGGCGCCGGCAGTCAGATGTACGGCCACTATCACGCCGATTACAACCTGGGTGCCGAAAACACCATTTATTCGGGTGGTGACAAACCGTCGTATTTGCTGCTGCCGATTATCCCGGCGAGGTAACTAATTAATTAGCGGCTTAGCCGCAAATTGCCCCCACTCCCGCATGCAGGACCTCGGTGCCGCTTGGCGGTAGAGGGTTGGGGAGAGGGGCGAAATTTAAGCACATCAACTGGGAGTCCGCAGGGCATGGCTTTCACCAATATCAATGGAATCAAAATCAATTACGAAATCGTCGGCAAAGGCACGCCGCTGCTGATGTTCGCACCGGGCGGGTTTGGATCGACCATCGCGCGTTGGACCGCAGCCGGCGGCAAGCGCGAGTGGAAGGAGATGGATGGTCTGGCCACGCTGGGCAAACATTTCAAGGCGATTGCCTATGACCGCCGCGAGGCGGGTTTTTCCGGAGGACGCATTGAGCCGCTGAACTGGGATCATTATGTGCTGGAGGCGAAGGCGATGCTGGAACTCGCCGGTGAGAAAAAAGCGCTGGTCCTCGGCAGTTGCATGGGGGCGGCGCTGGCCACTGCTTTTGCGGAACGTCATCCCGATAGTTGTCTCGGGCTTTGTCTGCATTGGCCGGTGGGCGGTTACCGCTGGCTGCTGAAAGGGCAAACCTTTTTCCAACGGCATATGGATTTCGTGCGTGCGAACGGCTTTGCCGCCGTGGTGAAACGGGCGCCGGAGAAACGCAGTTTCTGGGAAGATGCGGAGATCGGGCCCTGGGGCCCGCCCACAGTGCATGACGCGGCATTTGCCTCCGCTTACGTCAAGCAGGACATGGATCGCTATTTCAATATCTGCGAGCAGACGCGGGATGCCTTGTTCAACGACACCCAGTTTTCGGGTGCCGGCCCTGCTGCATTGATGAAAATGGATATTCCGACACTCATTCTGTCCGGCAATGATTCATCACATGCGCATTCGGCTTCGTGGGCGACCAAAGAACTGATGCCCAACGCCGAGTTGTGGGATGTCCTGCCACCGCACCAGAATGGCCAGAATACGCTGGAGCAGATTCTCAAATACAAGTCCAGACTGGGCTTGTAGTTTAAAAATAACAGGAGGAATAATCATGTTCATGCAAAAAACCGCGGTTACCGTATCGGTGCTGCTCGCCAGCGGCACTGCTTTTGCCGCGCAGGCGAAAGGCGGCAGTGATTTCCCGAATCGTCCGATCCGCATCGTCGTCGGCTTCACCCCCGGCGGCCAGCCGGATATTTTTTCGCGGCTGATCGGCGGCAAGCTGGGCGAGGCACTTGGCCAGCCGGTGGTGGTGGATAACCGGCCCGGTGCCGGCGGCGCCGTCGGCACCAAAATCGTTGCCGATTCCACACCCGATGGCCATACGCTGCTCGGGGTTTCGTCCTCGCACGTGATTGCGCCTGCGGTGCGCAAGCTCAACTACGATCCGATCAAGGATTTCGCCGGCATCACCCAGATGTACAGCTCTGCCTATCTGCTGGTGGTGCCGCCGAGCCTCGGCGTTAAAACCGCACGTGATCTGATTGCGATGGCCAAGGCCAAACCCGGCGCACTGAACTTCGGTTCCGCGGGCACCGGCAGCGGCACGCATTTCGCCGGTGAGGTATTCAAGGATGCGGCGAAGATTGATGTCGTGCATGTGCCGTACAAAGGCATCCCCGAGGCGATGAACGACACCATGACCAACCGCGTGCAGTTTTTCATGGCGCCGGTCGCGTCACTGGCCAGCCTGGTGCGCGATGGCCGGCTTGTCAGCCTGGGGGTGACTTCACTCAAGCGTTCGACCGTTTACGCCGACGTTCCTACGCTGGCGGAATCGGGGCTGCCGGGTTTCGAGTTTGAATCCTGGGGCGGCATGGTGGCTCCGGCGAAAACGCCGCGCCCGATCATCACGCGTCTCAATCGCGAAGTGGGGGCTGCGCTCGGTGCCCCGGATGTTCAGCAACGCATGCGCGCACTGGGTGCCGAGCCGGTCGCGACCACGCCGGAAGCCTATGACCGCCGGATCGCTGCCGAGATTGCCAATATCGGCGCCATCGCAAAGCGGGCCGGCATCACGCCGCAATGATGACGCTTCAATAACAGGAAACGCAGAATGCCCAATGCTTTGTTTCTCGACGAGGCCTGTGTCCGGCAACTCGTCACGATGGAGGACGCCCTCGGGGCGGTAGAGGAGGTTTTCGGTGCACAGGGCCGCGGCGGCGTGTTTAATGTGCCGCGCGTGCGTGCGCCGGTGAAAGGCGGCACGCTGCGCATTACGGCTGCAGTGCTGTCCTATCGCGGCTATTACGGCGTCAAGGTATCCAGTACCGCGGTGTTCCACAGCAATGCCGGACGCATGTTCTGTCTGTATCGCGAGGAAACCGGTGAACTGTGTGCGGTGGTCCAGGTGTTTGCGATGGGCGCCTTGCGCACCGGTGCGGCCAGCGGTATCGCAACGAAGTATCTCGCCAATCCCGATGCGGCTGTACTCGGCGTGCTGGGTTCGGGGCGGCAGGCGCGCACCCAGGTGGATGCGGTCTGTGCAGTCCGTCCCATCCGCGAGATCCGGGTGTGGAGCCCGCGTGCAGCGAGTCGTGAGGCCTTTTGCGCGGACGTAAAAAAAGTCAATAAAATCAATTTGATACCGGTGTCCTCTGAAGAGGAGGCGGTGCGCGGCGCGGATGTGCTGATCACGGCAACCACTTCGACGTCACCGGTGGTGCAGGGCGCATGGCTGAAACCCGGCGTGCATATCAATGCCATCGGCGCCAATTTCGAACATCGCCGCGAACTCGACAGCGCGACAGTCGCCGCAGCGAAATTCATCGCCACCGACGATACCGAACAGGTGCGTTATGAGTCGACGGATCTCGCGGTGCCGGTCAGTGAAGGCAAACTGTCATGGGATCAGGTGCACAGTCTCGGCGATGTGGTCGCCGGCAAGATCAAAGGCCGCAATACGCGTGATGAGATCACGCTGTTCAAATCACTGGGTGTG
The DNA here is from genome assembly GCA_964531455.1 of uncultured Bordetella sp. Lineage (GTDB taxonomy): Bacteria > Pseudomonadota > Gammaproteobacteria > Burkholderiales > SG8-41. The sequence continues at coordinate 916 of CAZHFZ010000059.1, read as the reverse complement.
GCGATCGAAGATGTTGCTTTGGCGGCGCGAGCCTATGAAAAAGCACTGAAGCTCGGGGTCGGCATGACGCTCCCCGATCTGACCCGGTAATTTAATTCGAACCAATACGAGCAGGACTGCGAAAGAAAGAATCTGCATGGCGCGTATTCCCCCTGTTGAGCCCGATAACGAACCGGCAGAACTGAAGCCGGTATTTGATCAACTGCGCGCCACGCGAGGTCGTGTACCCGGCATGTATCGCACCCTGGCCCACCAGCCGGCGGTACTGGCGGCGCACCGGGCGTATTTTCATGCGGCGCTGGATGCCGGCGTACTGCCGCGGCCGTTCAAGGAAAAAATCGCCTGGCGTGTCGCCCGTCTGCGCGGCTCCGACTATTCCGGTGCATCACACCGCAGTTACGCGCTGAAACACGGCGTGACCGAAGCGGAACTCGCGATTATTGACCGCGGGGATTACGCCAAACTGCAGCCGCGCGAAACGGCCGCGCTGGCGTTTGCCGAGGCGATGGTCAAGGGCCAGGGGCAGGTTGACGATGCCGTCTTCGGTGCGTTGCAGCGGCATTTCAATGCCGCGGAGATCGTCGAGATTGCGACCCTGGTCGGAATCATGGAGTTGGCATCGTCTTTGGGCGCGGTTTTTGAACTCACGGCGGATTGAGTACGCTGTTTTTCTGGATGGCCGGATTTGCTTCGCAAGGCCACTCTGTGACAACCGTGATCCGGGCTTTTGAGGGGGTAGCGTAGAATTGCACGATGAAACCGCCCAAGCGCCTGCAGTCCCTGATTGATGAAGGTCTGATCGACTCCGTAGTGCGCCAGTTGATGAGCGGCAAGGAAGCCACCGTATATGTGGTGCGCAGTGGCGGCGAAACGTTGTGCGCCAAGATTTACAAGGAAGCCACCCAGCGCAGTTTCC
>CAZHFZ010000058.1:2269-20743 GCA_964531455.1 uncultured Bordetella sp. | reverse complement strand
ATATGCATCATGTCGATTTGAGCCAGCAGCTTCAACATTTCCATTGCCATGTGAGGCGGGCCGGCATTGCCCGAAGAGGAAAACTGAAGTTGGCCGGGACGCGCTTTGGCATAGGCAATCAGTTCCTTCACACTGTTGACCGGCAATGAGGGGTGCACAACGAGTACGTTCGGGGAGTTCACCATGATGCTTACCGGCGTCAGATCGCGCTCCGGGCTGTACGACAGGTTTTGATGTGTGCTGGGTATCACCGCATGGCTGATCGAGATCGTTTTCAGGGTGTAGCCGTCCGGGGTCGATTTCGAAACGATATCTCCGGCAAGCGCACCGCCGGCGCCGGGACGGTTGTCTACAACAACGGGTTGTCCCCACTGTTCACTGAAGTGTTGTGCCGCCATCCGGCTGATCGTATCGACCCCGCCGCCGGGTGTGGCGGCGACGACGATGCGGATGTTCTTTGCCGGATAAGCGGTGTTCTGGGCAAAAGCGGAGACCAATGGGAGGGAAAGCGGGAGGCAAAGCAAAGCAGGAAGGAGGGTGGTTTTCATGTTAATCCTCTGGACTAATTGACTTGAGATCAAATAAAGCACGACATGTGCCAGCATGAAACTCATGATGCTCGCCGATGTGAATGTCCCTGCGGCGTTGTCGTGAAATTCAGATTAAATGATCGTGAATGAAGTCACTTTGTGCCCATTGATGGTGCATATGCCATCCGGTGGGTGATGTTGGAGACGGATGGCGGAATGCCTTTGCCGGATCAAGGTAAAGCTGAAGTTACCCGGTATTGGTGGATTTCCCATTTCATGAAAGCGCAGGATATGTCAGCGTGAACGGCAAAGTCCTGAGCGCTTGGAGGAGTTTTCTAGCATGCAGCAGTGATACCGCCGGCTTTCAGTGTCGCAATCTCCGTCTCGCTATAGCCAAACTCCTTTAGCACTTCATCCGTCTCCGCACCCTTGTCCGGCGCCGCCTTGCGCACCGCAAACGGGGTTTTCGAGAAGTTGATGCCGTTGCGCACGACCTTGATGTCGCCGAGCTGGTAGTGCTTCACCGGCGCGGCCAGTCCTAGGTGCTGTACCTGCGGGTCGGCAAACACCTCGTTCATTTTGTAGATCGGACCGCAGGGCACGCCGGCCTTGTTCAGGGATTCGATCCATTCCGCTGAAGTCTTTGTTTCGATCTGCCCGGCGATGATCTTGTTCAGTGCGTCGCGGTTTTTCGAGCGGATCTTGGAGTTGGAGTAATCGGGATTTTTCGGCACGTCGGGCAGGCCGATGGCCTTGCACAGGCGCTCGAAGAGTTGGCCGGAGCCGGCGATGTTGATGTAACCGTCGGCGGTTTTGTAACTGCCGGTGGGAATCGCGGTGGGGTGATTGTTACCGGCCTGGCCGGCGACTTCGCCGGCGACGGTCCAGCGTGCGGCCTGGAAGTCGGTCATCGCGATCAGCGCCTGCAACAGCGACGTATGCACCCATTGCCCTTCGCCGGTGTGTTCGCGGTCGAGCAGGGCGGTGACGATGCCGAAGGCCAGGAACATGCCGGCGCTGGAATCACCGATTGCGATGCCAGCGCGCACCGGGCCCTGCCCGGGCAGGCCGGTAATCGACATCAGGCCGCTCATGCCCTGCGCGACCTGATCAAGGCCGGGGCGGTCGGCGTAGGGACCGTCCTGGCCGAAGCCGCTGATGCTGGCGTAAACGATGCGCGGGTTGATCTTGCGGATGCTTGCGTAATCGATACCGAGGCGGTCTTTTACTTTCGGGCGATAGTTTTCGACGATGACGTCGGCTTTTTCCGCCATGCGCTTGAATACGGCAACGCCTTCGGGCGATTTCAGGTTCAGCGTCAGGCTGCGCTTGTTGCGATGCAGGTTCTGGAAGTCGGGACCGTGGCGTTTGTCGAAGGGGCTGCCGTCACCGTCCTGTTCGCCGAGTTCTTCGACCTTGATGACATTGGCGCCCCAGTCGGAGAGCTGGCGTACCGCAGTCGGGCCGGAGCGCGCGCGGGTGAGGTCGAGGACAGTAAAGCGGGAGAGCGGGCCGGTGTTGGGGTTTGTCACTTTCGTTGCTCCGTCAGAGGATCAGGATTTGGGAATGGAGAATGTGGGTTATGCGATTAAGGATTAAGGGATTTGGGAACTAAGGCTCAAGGATTTTGGATGTAAGGGCGGTCAGTGCGGCGTGATGCCGGCGGCCTTGATGACCTTGCCCCATTTTTCGATCTGCTTGCGGGCAAAGTCCCATAGCTCTTCGGGGGTGCTGGCGATGGGGATGGCGCCGTTCTGCACCATGCGCTCGCGCATGGCCGGCTGGTTGATTACGGCGACAGCTTCAGCATTGAGCCGCTTGATGATCGCGGGCGAGGTTTTCGCCGGCGCGACCAGGCCCTGCCAGGCGCTGGTTTCGAAACCGGCGAGGCCGGATTCAGACAGCGTGGGCAGTTCGGGCAGCAGCGGGAAGCGCCGGTCACTGGTCACGGCGATGGCATGCAGCTTTCCGGAGCGGATGTGGGAGATGGCACTGGGCAGGCTGGCGAAAGACATCGAAATACGGCCGCCGATGAGGTCGATCATCGCGGTGGCTGCCCCCTTGTAGGGAACATGAACCATGTCAGTGCCTGTCATCAGCTCAAACAGTTCTCCGGCAAGATGGGGCGAGCCGAGGTTGCCCGAGGAGCCGTAGGTCAGCTTGCCCGGGCTGGCTTTGGCGGCCTTGATCAAGTCAGGCACGGACTTGATCGGCAGCGACGGGCCGACGACCAGCACGTTGGGGGCGCTGGCGACATGGGTGATCGGGGCGAGGTCGCGCAACTGGTCGTAAGGCAGCTTGCGGTTTACAGCGGGATTGACGCCGAAGGAACTGGGCACGAGCAGAATGGTGTAGCCGTCGGGCGCCGCGCGCACCGTCATCTCGGTGGCGATGATGCCGCTGGCGCCGGGGCGGTTGTCGGGCACGACGTTCTGGCCCAGCCGTTCGGCCATGCCTTCGGCCAGCGCGCGGGCGATGATGTCGGCATTGCCGCCCGGAGCCTGTGCGATGAGCAGGCGGATAGGCCGTTCGGGGTAGCCGCCTTTGGCCGGCTGAGCCGCCTGCGCCATGCTTGTTGCAGTGATGGCGGCGGCAATCAGGGCGGTGGCGAGCGCCGCAGGACGGATGTGATGTTCGATGCTCATGCTGGACTCCTCCGGATGGATCGCCGCAATGGCTACTGTTACGTTGCCGGCTGCGGCTGCCGGAACGAACTGTTGTTTGACGGTCAGTATGGCAGCACGGACCGCTGACGGGATGGGATGGCCCACATATTGGTTGCCATGGAGCTGCCGTGGCGCTGTCAAGCCGCGGTATCATGCGCGCACAACTAACGGGAGGAGATTTCCATGAAAATCCGTATCAAGTCCTTGCTGCAGACCCTGCTGATCAGTGCCTTGCTGGTCAACGGCGTGGTTGCGAACGCCGCAAGCCCGGCGGTCAAGCAGCCCCAAGTCGATACGCCAAAGCGCGTGCTGTTCGTAGGCAACAGCTATCTTTATTACAACGACAGCCTGCACAACCACGTACGGCGCCTGGCGCTTGCCGCGGATCCGGCAACAGCCAAGGCCTTCGAATACAAGTCAGCGACCATCGGTGGCGCGCCGCTGAACCACCACAACATGGATCATCTGACCAAGCCGGGCAATCTCGGCATCAAGGAGCCCTTTGAACTGGTGATCATGCACGGCAACAGCACGGATGCGCTGGCGGACGCACGGCGGACGTCATTCCGCGACAAGGCTGTCGAATTCAGCAAGCTCATCGCCGAGCGTGGCGGCAAGGTCGCCCTGTACATGACGCCTGCGCATATCAGGCCGAGCAAGGCCGCCGCGCCGGACATGATGGCGAAGACGGCTGACATGTACGTCAGCGTCGGCAACGAGATCAACGCGCTGGTGATCCCGAGCGGCCTGGCTTTCGAAGAAGCCTATCGCCAACGCCCGGACATCAAGCTGCACCAGGATTACGACGGCAGCCATCCGACGATGCTCGGCACCTACCTCGCGGCGTGTACGGTTTACGCCAGCGTTTACAACAAGCCTTGCAGCGGCAACAGTTATGACTACTACGGCAAGGTCGGCAAAGAAGACGCCGCTTTTCTGCAGAAAGTGGCTGACGAGACCGTCAAGAAATTTTTCGGACGATAGGGCAACGGCTGGTAATGGAACACGCGATTCATCGTTTCAGCGTTTGTTCGGGTAACAAGTCGCCTGTTGGCGCTGTGGCTGCTTGCTCGAAATGATTTCGCCGCGCATCGAATCGATTTTGCTGGATCTGGGCATTGCGCCGGACGTGATTGTTGCGCGGAATTTGCCCGAATGCACGGAAGCCTCAGAACTTGAAGTGGCTGAAATCGGTGTTGATGGTCGGGAATATTTGCTGATTCCGGCTGCAGCCTCTGCCTGGAAAAGCATGAAGGCGGCAGCGCTGGCGGACGGCATCGAACTGAACGTGGTCTCGGCTTTTCGCAGTGTCGAGCGACAAGCCGAGATCGTGAGGCGCAAGCTGGCGGCAGGGGTATCCGTGGAAGACGTGTTGTGTGTGAATGCGCCGCCGGGTTTCAGCGAGCACCATACCGGCCGCGCGCTTGATTTGACGACGCCGCGCAGCCCTGTGCTGGAGACCGGTTTTGAGCAGACACCGGCATTTGCGTGGCTGCTGTCGCGGGCGGACGAATTCGGATTTGTTCTTTCATATCCGCGGGGCAACCCTTGCGGATTCCAGTACGAGCCCTGGCACTGGTGTTACAGGGTTTCCTGAGCGCGTTTGCGCCCGTCATCAACATGGACTGCAATGAGCATGCAACAGCCCCCCATCCTGCGCGCGCATCCCGGCGTTGAAGTATTTATCGAGGAGGGCTGCCATATCCTCGAACTTTCCAATGACGACAGCGATCCGCAGATGTCGATCGCTCGGGCAAGGGTGCTGCCGGGTGCAACCACGCGCTGGCATCGGGTACGCGATACCGTCGAGCGTTATGTGATCCTCGACGGCATGGGGAGGGTGGAGATCGGCGATTACCCGCCTCAGGAAGTGCAGGCCGGTGACGTGGTGATGATTCCGCCGTCGTGCCGGCAGCGCATTGCCAACATCGGAGACGGAGACCTGGTGTTCCTTGCGATCTGTACGCCGCGGTTCAGCCATGAGTCCTATGAAGATGCTGAAGGCGATGCCTAAGCAGTTTTACCTGCTGCTACTCATGGTTATGCCTTTGTTTGCAGGGACGGCATCGGCGCAGGGCATCGGCATGGGCATGGAGGACGTGCCCTTGCGTCCCAGCGAACTGAAGATGCTTAAACGCATTGAAGCGGCTGATCCTTCTTTCCGTTACGGCATGAGGGTCAAGCGTTATTTCCGTACGCATCCCACGACCAAGAACCGCATTCCGCTGCGCGTCGAGGTGATCGCACCGAAAACAAAAGGTTTGTTTTTTGGTGAATACATGAGTTACTCGATGGTGATCGATGAACCTGCGGGCATCGTCACCTATGAATTTGATGCCGGCACCGCGCATCGTGGTCGCGGCACCATCGTGGTGACGCCGCAGGATGTGGTGAAAACGGAATTCAGCTGCGGCCTTTCGTCTTGCGCGACCCGGGTCGAACGCAACGGGCGGCTGCTGCCCGAACGCGGCAACTGAGTTTTATAAAAAAATCAATATAATCAAATGCTTAATAAAAAATACGGGTTGAGTCTGCTGTGTCTGAGCCTGCTCTGCGCGAGCGCAGCGCAAGCTGCCCAGCCTGCGGATCCCTGCGCCACGGCCAACACCACCATCGAAATCAACGAGTGCATGAGCCAGCAATTCGTCGCGGTGGACCGCGAGCTGAACCGGGCTTATCAGGAACTGCTCAAGCGCATTGACGGCAGTGATCCGCAGCAAGTCGATCGCAGCACGGTCCGCCGCCGCCTGGCCGAAGCGCAACGCAGTTGGATAGAGTTCCGCAAGCAGGATTGCGAAGGCATGTACAAGCTGTTTGAAGGTGGCTCGATCCGCAATGCGCGATTTCACGGCTGCATGATCGAGCGCACTGAAAAGCGCATCACGGAACTCAGGAACTGGGACCGGCCCTGATGCCGGACATCCAGGTGTTGGAGACTATCTTGCAGGTAGTCAGTCCATCCGCTTGCGGAGCCGCGGATACACCTTGTAGACGTTGTCCTCAAAAATCTTTTTCTTGTCCGTAGCTGACAGCGTGGTGACGGCGTCGATGTAACGCCGGGTGTCGTCGTAGTAGTGGCCGGTTTCCGGATCAATGCCTTTGACGGCGCCGACGATCTCCGAGGCGAACAGGATGTTGTTTGCCGGAATCACCCGCGTCAGCAGGTCGATGCCGGCCTGGTGATAGACGCATGTGTCGAAGTACACATTTCCGAGCAGGTGTTCCTGCAGCGTCGGTTTGCCCATGTCCTGGGCGAGTCCGCGGTAACGGCCCCAGTGGTAGGGCACGGCGCCGCCGCCGTGCGGAATCACGAAACGCAGCGTCGGGAAATCCTTGAACAAATCCGCGGTGATGAACTGCATGAAGGCAGTCGTGTCGCCGTTGATGTAGTGCGCGCCGGTGAAATGGAAGGCCGGGTTGCAGGAGGCGCTGACATGCACCATCGCCGGCACATCCAGTTCAACCAGTTTTTCATACAGCGGGTACCAGTAGCGGTCGGTCAGCGGCGGGTCGGTCCAGTAGCCGCCGGAGGGATCCGGGTTCAGGTTGCAGCCGATGAAGCCGTATTCCTTAACACAGCGTTCCAACTCCGGGATGCAGTTTTCCGGACGAACACCGGGGCTTTGCGGCAACTGGCAGACACCGACGAAATTTTTCGGGAACAGTGTGCAGACGCGGTGGATCAGTTCGTTGCAGATGTCCGACCACAGCGCACTGGTTGCGGCATTGCCGATGTGGTGGCCCATGCCGCCGGCGCGCGGCGAAAAGACGGTGAGGTCGGTGCCGCGCTCGCGCTGGATGCGCAATTGCGCGCCTTCGATGCTGTCGCGGATTTCATCATCGCGAATGACCAGCGAGTCTTTCGCAGGACTGAGCCGGGCGTCTTTCAGGCTGTCGATCTGCTTCTGGCGGAAGGCCTCGAGCGATTTTGGGGCGGTGGTGTAGTGTCCGTGACAGTCGATGATCATGGGTGATTTCCGTGTTGAAAGACGGGCTCTACGTTGCCGCAGAACCCGGATATCTGCGATGACGCGATTTATTCCGCGGTGATGCCCGCGGCCTTGATGATCGGAACCCAGCGCTTTTCCTCGTTGCGCACAAAGGCCAGATAATCAGCTGAATTCGACGGTGCGGCGTCAATGCCGCGGTCGCGGAGTTGCTTGACCACGTCAGGCTGTTTCAGCGCGGCAACAAAGTCGCGGGTCAGTCTTGCCTGGGCGTTTGACGGCGTCTTGCCTGGTGCGAGCAGGCCGTACCAGTTGGTGGCGAGATAACCTTTGACGCCCGCTTCGGAGATGGTCGGCACGTCGGGCAACGCGTCGGCGCGTTTGGCACCGGTGACGCCGATGGCGCGCACTTTGCCTGATTGCACATGGGGTACCGAAGTCGAGATCACTGCCATGAATGCCGGGATATGTCCGGCGAGCAGGTCGGTGATGGCGGGGCCGCCTCCTTTGTAGGGCACGTGGGTCATCGGGATCTTGGTCATGCTTTCCAGCAATACGCCGGCGAGGTGGCCGGGGCTGCCCACGCCGGAACTGGCGTAATTGACCTTGCCCTGTTGCGCCTTGGCGTAGGCGAGGAACTCGGGCAGGGTTTTAGCCGGCACCGAAGGATGTACGATCAGGATGTTCTGCAGTGACACCAGCATGGTCAGGAAAGCGAAATCCTTGTAGACGTCGTAGCCGACCTTCTGGATTGAAGGGCTGATCACCATGCCGCCAATATGGCCCATGGCGACACTGTGGCCGTCGGGCTCGGCGTTTTTCAGGATCTGCAGCGAGATCACACCGTTGGCGCCGGGGCGATTGTCGACGATGACCTGGGTGCCGAGACTGGCCGAGAGTTTGGGCTGCATGATGCGCGCTACGAGGTCGGTGGCGCCGCCTGGCGGAAAACCGACGATGAATCGTACCGGTTTGGTCGGGCCCCATTCCGCGGCAATAGCGGGTGCAGTGAAAAGTGATGCTGAGGCCACGAGAATGGCGGCAATACGGTTGAGCGAATTCATGGTATGACCTCTTTTGTTGATGATCTGCGGACCGGCTGATTCTGCCAAAAAAAAGACTGCACAGCCGAAACTGTGCAGTCTTTTTTGTCAGCAACCGACTTAGTTTAGTTCCCGCTTTGCGGATTTACCGGATGCAAGCGGTTTCAGTATCAATCGGTCTGCATTAGTTGGTTTGATACAGGCCGGCGGCCTTGATGACTTTTTCCCACTTCTCTTTTTCCGCCTTGATGTAGGCGCCGAATTGCTCCGGAGTGCTCGGTGCAGCATCGAGGCCTGAAGCGAACAGGATTTTCTTGACGTCTTCCATTTTGAGGACGACGTTGATTTCCTTGTTCAGGCGATTGATGATCGGCCGCGGCGTCTTTGCCGGAACCAGTACGCCGTACCAGTTGTTGGCGTCGAAACCCTTTACGCCGGCTTCAGAGATGGTGGGCAGTTCCGGAACCAGGGCTGAACGTTTGATCGTTGTCACGCCCAGCGCGCGCAACCGGCCGGTTTTCATATGCGGTACGGCGCTTGCCGCCGTTGCGAAAATCAGATTGATGTTGCCGGCGACCAGGTCAACGATCGAAGGACCGCCGCCCTTGTACGGCACGTGAACAATCTTGGTGCCGGTCTGCAGGTTGAACAGTTCCAGCGCAAGGTGGCCGGCGCCGCCGACGCCCGAGGAGCCGCCGTTGAGCGTTTTTGTTTTGCCCAAGGCGATCAGTTCGGTAACATTTTTCGCGGCAACCGAAGGGTGCACCACGAGGATATTGGTCGAATCCACGGCTTGGGAAACCGGCAGTACATCCTTCAGCGGGTCGAAAGGCAGCTTTTTGTAGAGCGCGGGGTTGATCGCCAGCGAGGCGATGGTGCCCATCAGAATGGTGTAGCCGTCCGGTGACGCATTGGAGGTGATCTCGGTGGCGATGTTGCCCGATGCGCCGGGACGATTGTCGATGATGATCTGTTGGCCAAGCAGCTCGCCCATTTTTGCGCCCATGGCGCGTGCTGTAGTGTCGGTACCGCCACCGGGGGCAAAACCCACGAGCATGCGGATCGGTTTGGTCGGCTGCCATTCCCCGGCAGCTGCTGCGGCGAATGCGGTTGCTGAGGCCAGGGCCAGCGGAAGCGTGAACGCGATTGATTTCCAGTTGAACATTATTTTTCCTCGGTCAGTAATGACTCTTGCTTGGTTATCGTGCCTGAATGCTGGCTATTTGCGAGCAGCGAATTTGCAAGGTCTAACATTATACCCAGACGGAACCCTGCGCTTCGCTGTTACAACCAAATCGGGCTGCCATGATGCGGTGCATCAACAGGCTTCTTTGCGGGGCGACACACCGGATTTCAGGTGCGCAAGCAGCAATCGTGCCGCCATGCTCAGGGTCTTGGGGTCGCGCGTACAGATATTCAAGCGATAGCGGGCCCAACTGTCAGTCAGGGGAATGCAGTGGAAAGACATGGCCTTGCTGTAGGGCAGGGCGCAGTGTTCGGGCATTACTGCCACTCCCAGGCCGGCCTGCACCATGCGCCGCAATCCGTCGAAACCGTCAACCTGCAGCCTGTGCCTGAGCGCAACGCCTTGTTGTGCCGCCACTCTTAATACGAGATTGCCGATGGAGCTGGCGTCGGACAGGCTGACAAAATCGTGTGCGGCCGCTTCGGCCAGCGAGATGGTTTTGCGTTTGGCCAGCGCATGTTCCAGCGGCGTGATCAGCATCAGCCTGATCTGCTGATAGGGCCGGATGGTCAATCCTTCTGCCGGCACATGAGGCGCAAAAATCCCGATGTCGGCTTCACCTTCGGTAACGGCCCTGACCACGTCAATGCTGTGTTTTTCTTCAAGCTGGATGCCAATCAATGGATGAGCATCCAGATATTCGCGCAGCGCAATCGGCAGCGCACCGGACACGCCCGACGGATTGGCGTGAATAAGGATGCGGCCGCGATGCCCGCTCGCGTATTCGCTGAGTTTGTTTTCCGCGCGGTCGAGAATGGCGAAGATGCTGCGCACGTCGGCGGTGAGGGCTTCGCCTGCCGCGGTCGGGCGTATGCCTTTGGCATGGCGATCGAACAACTGCACGTTGAGTGCGGTTTCCAGTTCGGTGATGCGCTTGCTGATGGCGGGGGCGGTGATGTGCTCGCGCTCGGCCGCCTTGGCGATGCTGTGTTCCTCAACGACTGCAAGGAACAGTTTTAATGTCGTGAGGTCGGGCCGCATGACTGGTTTTTGGTACGCGTTTTAAAAAATATATTAATTAATTCAGGCGCTTACTTTAAATTCCCCGGGTCGGGCAATCGGGCATAAGCGTCCGGAAAGGGGGCGATAAGCAATGGTTAACGCGACCGGGGGCGGATTCTGGCACCATCCCCTGCGTTTAACAAACTGCCAATTGGAGAAATGCGCCATGAGCGACACCATCACCCTGTTTACCAAACCCGGATGAAGTAGCTGTCTCAAGGCGAAAGAGTTTCTTTCGCGTTCCGGTGTTCATTTTGAAGTGGTCGACATCATGGCCGATCCCGAAGGCATGACGCGTCTGCTCGCCTTCGGCGTGCGTAACGTGCCCGTAGTGTCGCGTGGTAAAGAATATGTGTTCGGCCAGGTGCTGGCCGATGTGGCCCGTCTTGCCGGTGTGAAGCCGCCGGGACAGGCCGGTCTGACGCCGGCGCAGATGGTCGAGCGCTGGTTGTTCGTGCTGGCCGCAGCACAGCGTTTTGTGCGCCAGTTGCCTGATGCCCATATGGAAGAGCGCGCGATTGCCAATCGCGACCGTTCAGTGCGTTACATGGCTTTCCATGTCTTCCGCATCGGTGAGGCTCTTCTTGAAGTAACCCAGGGCGAGGAAATGACGGTCGAACGGCCCAATGAGCCGCCCGCCGATGATCTTAAAACCGGCGCGCAAATTGCCGTCTATGGCGATGACATCATCAAGCGCATCTCTGCGTGGTGGAGTGGCGTGGCCGACCCGAGCTGCGCAGGCAAAGTGCCGACCTACTACGGCATGCAGCCGATGCGTGATGTGCTGGAGCGCTGCACCTGGCACTCGGCGCAGCATGTGCGCCAGCTGATGGCGATTCTCGAGCGCCTGAACATTGCGCCCGATACACCCTTGACCGACAAGGATCTGGCCGGTCTGCCGATGCCCAAAGGCGTCTGGGAGTAAGGTCTGAACTGAGAGGTCTGAACCGAGACCGTCAACACAAACGGAAATAACATGACACTGCAAATCGGAATTCTCGAAGGCGATGACATCGGGCTGGAAGTGGTTCCCGAGACCATTAAGGTGATGAAGGCAGCGGCACAGAAGTGCGGGCTGTCGGTGAACTGGCATCCGGTGCCGATCGGCATGAAGGCGTACAAGGAACTGGGTTACACCCTGCCGCCGGGCACGCTGGAAAAGCTCGACACGCTGGACGGCTGGGTGCTCGGACCGATCGGTCATCAGGCTTATCCGAAAGGTTTGCCCAATGCGATCAATCCGCATCCGATCCTGCGCAAGCACTACGACCTGTTCGCCAACATCCGTCCCGCCAAGTCGTACGCAGGACTGCCGTCGATCTACAACGACGTCGACCTGATCATCGTTCGTGAAAACAACGAAGGCTTCCCGCCGGACCGCAATGTCTTCATGGGCAACGGCGAGTTCCGCCCGACGCCGGACATGACCATCGGCATCCGCGTGATCACGCGCCAGGGCTCGCGCAAGGTCGCGCGCGCAGCCTTCGAGCTGGCGCGCACGCGTCCGCGCAAGATCATGACCGCGGTGCACAAGGACACGGTTTTCAAGCTCGCCTGCGGCATGTTTGCCGAAGAGTGCCGTCTGCTCGCCAAGGAATATCCGGATGTGACCTATAACGAAGTACTGGTCGACACGATGGCGATGAAGCTGGTGATGAAACCCCAGCAGTTCGATGTCATTGTCACCACAAACACCTTCGGCGACATCCTGTCGGATGCGGCTGCAGGACTGGTTGGCGGGCTGGGTCTGGCACCCGGACTGTCAGCAGGACCGGATCGCGCGATGGCGCAGGCCACGCACGGCTCGGCGCCGGACATCGCCGGCAAGGGCATTGCCAATCCCTACGCGATGATCATGTCGGGCCAGATGCTCTACGCATGGCTGGGTCACAAGCACAACGAACCGAAAGCCGTTGAGGCTGCGGATCTGATGGAGCGTGCGGTGGAAGAAGTGATCCGTGAAGGCAAGGTGCTGACCGGCGACCTCGGTGGCAAGGCCAGCACCCGCGAAATGGGCGACGTGATCGCCGCCAAGCTCGCTTAGGTGTAAAGAGTCTAGGCGGCTTTTGCAGCGGCTTTACGTCCGGCGGCCATGCGGGCCGCCAGCGTAAAGGCGTGTTCGATTGCGCCCACGTCGGCGACACCTTTGCCGACGATGTCGTAGGCGGTGCCGTGTGCCGGCGTGGTGAACACCGAGGGCAGTCCGGCGGTCACGGTGACGCCTTTGTTGAAGCCGAGCAGCTTGGTCGCGATCTGGCCCTGGTCGTGGTACATCATGACCACGCCGTCGAACTTGCCCTTGAGCGCCTGCAGGAAAATCGCGTCGGAGGAAATCGGACCCTGGCAGTCGATGCCGCTGCTTTTCAGTTTGTCGATGGTCGGGCGGATGATGCGGATTTCCTCGTCGCCGAACAGGCCGTTTTCGCCGTTGTGCGGATTCAGCGCGGCAACACCGAGGCGCGGACTGGCCTTGCCGGCGGCCCGCAGCGTGTCGTTGGCAAGATTGACGGCGGCGGTGATGCGCTCCGGCGTGATCATGTTGACGGCTTCGCGCAATGCGACGTGTGAGGTCACGCGGAAGGTGCTGAACTGGTCGATGACGTTCATTTCACCGAAAAAGCCGCTGTGTTTGAGCAGGCTGGCGAACATCTGATGCTCGTCGTTGAACTTCCAGCCGCCGCGGTTCATCGCGCCCTTGTTCAGTGGCGCGAAGCTGATGCCGTCGAGCTTGCCGGCGATGGCGAGGTCGATCATGAATTTGAGGGTGTCGCCTGCAAGTTTGCCGGCTTCGTCCGATGACACGCCCTGCGGGTATTTGGCCGGATCGGTGTCGCCGAGATCGATCAACGGATAGTCTTTGCGCGGCCACTGGATCTCGTCGATGTTGTTGCAGACGCTGTAGGCGAACTTGACGTTGGCGTTGCGCATGCCGAGTTCGAGCACGCGGCGGTCGCCGATGATGATGGTTTGCGCACAGGCAGCGGGTTTGCCCGAAGCCAGCAGTTTGGCGGCGATTTCCGGGCCGATCCCGGTGACGTCGCCGAGCATGAATCCGATGCGGGGTAGTGTGTTCATGGTGTTCATGTGTTCTCCAGTGGGCCGTGATTCTATTCTATTTTTTTGTTTTGGCTGCTTTCCTGCGGGCGGGGGCAATGGCGAGCAGGCGCGTCAGCTCGCGGGTGTTTTTCAACTGTTCCAGATGGAATACGGCATCGATGACTTTCTCGATATTGGCGGCGGGCAATCTGCCCCAAGTCGCGCATTCACGGAACTTGTCAGCGACTTCGTTATCAGTCATCGGATTGGCCGGACTGCCTTTGCCGAAATCGGCGCGCCCGCTGACGGTGCGGCCATCGGCGAGTTCGATGTCGATGATCGTGGTCATTTTTTCGTAGCCTGCGGCTTCGGCAACGGGGTGCACGCCGAATTCGATTTTTTTCATCATCCGGCGCACGTCCGCGCGATTGACCACGGCATCCGTGAACTGGGCGAGGCCCGCACGGCGCTCCAGCAGCAGGATCGCCATGCAGAACTCCATGCTGAACTTGGCCTGCAGCTCGTTTTTCGGGCTGCGGTGGATCAGCGTGTTGGGCATGTGGCGGTTGGTGCCGATGCGTGCGCGGATGACCTGCGACGGGCGGATGTCATGCTGCAGGATCAGTTCCAGCATCGCGCCCATGCCGGGATGGGTCAGCGAGCCGCTGGGATGCGGTTTGATCGATACACCGGGCATCGCGAAGGTCCACGGTTTGCCGAGCTTGCCGTGGATCGCGGCAGGGTCATAACCGCCGCCGGCGGCATTGAAGAATCCACGCTTGGCTTCGAGCGCGTTGGACGCAGCGGTCCAGCCGAGTTTGATCAGTTCTGCCGCCATCACGCCGGATTCCGCCGAGCGGCCCGGGTGAAAGGGTTTGGTCATCGTGCCGAAGTTTTCACGCAGGCCCGCGGCCTGGCTGGCGCCAAGGCTCAGCGCCTGTGCGGTCTGGCCGACATCAAGGCCGAGCAGGCGCGCGGCGCCCGCAGCGGCGCCGATCACGCCCAGCGTTGCCGTCGAATGGAAACCGTCCGAGTAATGCCGCGGGTTGATGGCTTCGGCCAGTTTGGTTTCGACTTCGACGGCGATCTGGAAGGCCGTGAGCAGATCATTGCCGGAGCGGTTGTCGCGCTCGGCCAGCGCCAGTACTGCGGGCAGTGCCGGTGCGGTGGGGTGGGTGAGCAGGCCGTAAACACGGTCGCTGGCGACCGCCAGTTGCGTGTCGTCGTAATCGTCGGCATGGATGGCAATGCCGTTGGCGAAGGCGGCGAAGCGCGGCGGGACTTTGATCGCGGTACCGATCACCGTGGCGCCGCGGTCGAGCGGCACACCCAGGGTTTTCAGATAGTTGCGCACGACATGGCTGGATTCGGCGGCATTGCCGGCGAGCGCGAGGCCGAGCCCGTCGAGCAGCGAGCGTTTGCCGAGGTGCATGACGTTGCGGGGGATGCGAGCCGATTGCGTGCGCGTGACAAAACGGGCGACTTCGGCAGTAAGGGCAATTTCTTTGGCCATGATGATTTTTGATCCGGTTTGCGGTGCCGGATTATCGCATCCGATACGCCTTGCCGCCCCACCGTGAGCGGGTTAATCTCGCGGCTCGATTTTCCTGATTCAGTAAAGACTCCATCCCATGAAAAATCCCATCCGCGCCGCGCTGCAGCGGGGCGAAACCGTCACCGGCCTGATCCTGTTCAGCGGCAGTCCGATGATCACTGAGCTGGCTGCAGCGGCCGGCATCGACTTTGTCATCATCGACATGGAGCACAGTGCAATCGATTTTGATACCTGTGCCCATGTGGTCCGTGCCGCCGACGCGGCGGGCATTACGCCATTCGTGCGCATCGCCGATGTCGAGCGCACGCTGATCCTCAAGCTGATGAATATGGGTGTGGCCGGTATTGCGATTTCGCATGCCACCACGCAGAACTGCGCCAAGGCACTGGAATACGCGCGTTATGCGCCGGAAGGCGAGCGCGGCGCCTGTGCCATTGTGCGTTCGGCGGGTTACTCACCGGGCGACTGGAATGCCCATGTGCGCAATTCCAATGACGAAATGATGGTGATCCCGCTGATCGAGGACACGCCGACACTGCAGAATTTTGAGGCAATGGCGGCGATGCCCGGACTGGACGTGTTTTTCATCGGACCGACGGATCTGTCGATTGCATTGGGTGTGCCGCACGCGACCTTTGACGAGCCGAAGATGGCGGCAGCGCTGGAGAAGGTTGTCGATGCCTCCCGCAAACACGGTAAATACGTAATGACCACCATCGGCAACAAACCTGACCCGGTCTACGGCAAATCGGTACGCGACCGCGGCGTGCAGGCCGTGGTGCTGGGCACTGACGGGCATCTGTTTTTGGATGTCTGCCGGCGTTTGAATGCGGTAAAAGATTAAAACCAGCCACAGAGGGCACAGAGGGTTCTTTGGCAAGGCGACTTTTTCCATGGCTGCCGGCTGGGTTTGTTTTTCTCTGTGTTCTCTGTGCCCTCTGTGGCTAAAGATTTTGACTTTGGGGTTTCAATGAACAAGAAATTGATCATCACCGTGCGCGTCAATGAATACATGTCGCGCGACATCAACAAGAATGTCCCGTTCACGCCGGACGAGATCGCAGATACAGCTGCGGAGTGCCGCGCTGCCGGTGCCTCGATCATCCATTTTCATGCGCGCAAGCCCGACGGCGGCAAATGCCACGAGCCCGAGGTGTATGCCGAGATCGTCGCCAAGATCCGCGAAAAATGCGACATCCTGATCGACTCGACGCTGGGTCAGATCACCGTCAACGAAGACGAGAACCGCCTCGCGCACATCAAGCTGATGGGGCAGAAAAGCAGCACGCGCCCGGATTTTGCGGCCGTCGATACCGGCAGCAGCAATATTGATGCCTATGATCCGGTGCAGAAAAAATTCCTCACCACCAACAAGATTTACAAGAACAGCACCGAAACCTGCCTGTTCCTCGCCAAAGGCATGACCGATGCCGGCGTGAAGCCGCATCTGTCGGTATGGGCCGTACCGTTTGTGCGCATGGTTGATGCCTTCCTCGACATGGGCGCAATCAAGGAGCCGGCCTATGTGCAGTGTGTGCTGGCCGAAGGCGGTATCGTCGGCGCGCATCCCTGTACGACTCGCGGGTTGGAAGCCCTGATCGATTTCCTGCCGCCGCAGCGGCGCATTGAATGGACGGTGGCGTGCAAGGAAGGCAATCTCTTCAACGTCGCCTCAACCGCGCTTGACCGCAACGGTCACCTGGCGCCCGGTATTGGCGACTATCCCTATCCGGAGCTGGGCTGTCCGACCAATGCGGAACTGGTGCGGCGTTTTGCGGAACTCGGGCGTGCCGTGGGGCGCGAGCCGACGACAACCGATGAAGCGCGGGTCCTGCTGGGCATCGGGAAATAGCGGCAGGGACGTCGGCGGCTGTTTATTGCGGTAATCTTCAGTTCACAACAACAAGGGGTGCAGCCACCGGCTGATGCCCCGGCAGGTCCACATAACAGGCAAGGCTTGCGCCGATGCCGCTGATCGGAGGGGATATGCGTAACAAAGCTTGCGGCATTGCCGCTGTTGCATTCGTTGCGGTTCTTCAAGGCTGTGCGTCGTCGTCATCAGGCGGATCCGGCGCCATCGTCACAACGGATCATTTTGTTCCGCATGTGTCTACGCTACAGCCGATCAAGGGGCAGAAGGTCGGCCTGTTCGTGCGCCAGGTTTCGCAGGCCGCGCAGGGTGGCGACATGAAAGGCAGGGTGGTCCTGTTCGTACACGGCGCCACCGTGCCGTCGGTGCCCGACTTCGCACTCGAATACAAAGACTACAACTGGATGGAGTATCTGGCCCGCGCCGGATTCAATACCTACACGATGGATCTGTCGGGTTACGGCGGTTCGCCGCGGCCGATGATGGATGACCCCTGCAACGTCAATCCGAAGCAGCAGAACCTGATCACCGGAAAGCCGCTGAAAGCAAACTGCTCGGCGAATCACCCTCAGGAATTCAACACCATCCGCGACGATTGGGCGGAGATGGATGCCGTGGTGGACCATCTGCGCAAGGTCAATAAGGTGGATCGCATCCATATCATCGGCTGGTCGGCCGGCGGTCCGCGCGTCGGCGGTTATGTTTCGCAGAACCCGGCGAAGATTGATCGCGTGATGCTTTATGCACCGAGCCCGGTGATCAAGGGACCGATTCCGGACAAGCCGGCTGCGGGATTCCCGGTGCAATTGCAGACCCGTGATGACATGGAGCGGCTACGCTGGGATCCCGATGTGCGTTGCCCGGGCCAGGTGGAGCCGGGTGCACGTGATGCCGTCTGGAAATCGATCATGCAGTGGGATCGCATCGGCGAGAGCTGGGGCAAGGATGGCGCGATGCGCGGGCGCGTGGCGACCAATTTCGGCTGGACGGAGGAGTTGTCGCGGAAGGTGACGTCGCCGACGCTGGTGGTGGTGGGCGAATTTGACCGGCTGGCCGAACGACGCACGGTTTACGAACAGATTGCTTCGAAGGAAAAGGTATTCCTCGATGTGGCCTGCGCATCGCATTTTCTGGTCTGGGAAAAGCAGCGCAAGGTGTTGCACGAGTCTTCGCTGGAGTGGCTGCGTGACAGCAATGTCAAGGGCGTGAACAACGGCGAATTCCGGGTGGACTACGAAGGGAAGTATCTGCCGAAAGCAATGAAGTAGAAGGCCCTGCCGGCGGTTTACAAGGTTTGATCCGCCGCACCTTCAGGAAATATGGAGTCGGTGCGGCGCTTCTGATTCGGGAAAAGGATAAATGCGATGAATGGCAAGGCTTTCAATTACCGTTTTTATTTTGCGGCCTGCTTTACCTTTTTGTTCGTGCTGGCTCCACTCGCCGCATCGGCGCAAGCATGGAAACCGCAGCGCCCGGTCGAGCTGATCGTTGGCTCCGCGGCGGGCAACAGCAACGATCTGATGCTCAGGCTGATTTCCCAGACTGCTCAGGAAAAACGTCTGCTCGACGTGCCGATGAA
>CAZHFZ010000058.1:0-2169 GCA_964531455.1 uncultured Bordetella sp. | reverse complement strand
TGATTCATGGATCTTCGCATCAAGGGCAAAACGGCGCTGATCACCGGCGGTTCGCGCGGGATTGGCCTCGGTGTCGCCAAACTGCTGGCGGAAGAAGGTTGCAACCTGCACCTGGCGGCGCGCAAGCCTGAAACTCTGGAAGCCGCGCGCAAGGCGATACTTGCTGAACACAAGGTTGAGGTGACCTGTCATGTGGCGGACCTGTCCGACGCTGCGGCGGCTTCAAAGTTGTCGCGTGATTTGAAAGGCGCCGACATCCTGATCAACAATGCCGGTTCGATTCCGCAGGGCGCACTGGCAAAAATGGATCAGGCGGCGCTGGAGGCTTCCTGGTCCCTGAAGCTGTTCGGTTTTCTCAATGTCGCCCGCGAGGTTTACACGGCCATGTGCGAACGGCGTTCCGGGGTGATCATCAATGTCATCGGCGCATCGGGCGAGCGGCCACGTGCCGATTACATCGCCGGCAGCATGGCCAATGCGGCGTTGATTTCGATGTCGCGGGCGCTGGGTGCCGAAAGTCCTGCTTACGGTGTGCGTGTAGTGGGCCTGAACCCGGCCGCAACCGAGACCGAGCGTCAGAAGGTGCGCTGGGAGGCGCGGGCGCAGAAGGAGTTGGGCGACGTGAACCGCTGGCCTGAACTGACCAGGGGTTACCCCTTCGGGCGACTGGCTACGGTGGACGAAATCGCCAGCACCATCGTGTTTCTCGCTTCGGGCAGGGCGTCCTACATCAGTGGAACCATTGTCACCGTGGACGGCGGCCGCTCCTACCGCGACAAATAACCGTAAACTACTGCGGGTTTTAGCATACGGACGAGGGACAACGGACAAGGCGCCTGCCTGCGGGCTATTGGTGGTCACATCGTGAACAAGACCCGATCCTCGCCGGGGTGCTGGGTTAAAATTTCCGCCTTCGCCGCCCAGGATGGTCTTGCGGCGCATTCCTTCAGGAGAACACCCGATGGGTCATACCATCGCCGAGAAAATTCTCGGCCAGCATGCCGGCGGACGGCCGGCCAAGGCGGGCGAGATCGTTGTCGCCGACGTTGATTTTGCGATGATTCACGATGCGCGTGCGGGCAACGCGCTGAAGATGATTGAAAAGCTGGGAGCAGGTCAACCCGACTTCGCGTTGCCCCATGTCAAACGCACCGCTTTGGTGCTGGATCATTATTCGCCGCCGCCTAATATGGAAGCCGCGAATACGCACGTCGCGATGCGCGCTTTTGCCGACAAACACGGTTCGCCCTTGTATGACGTTGGCGACGGCATTTGCCATCAGGTGCTGCCCGAGGGCGGCCACCTGACCTGCGGCGATCTTGTTGTCGGCACCGATACGCATTCCACGACCTATGGCGCCTTCAATGCCTTCGGCACCGGTGTCGAAGGCACGGATGTATCTGCAGTGATGATGACCGGAAAATTGTGGTTCCGCGTGCCGGAGACCATCCGCATTGAACTGAACGGACCGCTGCAGCCGGGCGTCTGGGCCAAGGACGTCACGCTGACCATGCTCGGCAAGCTGGGTGCCGAGGGCGCAAACTATCAGGCTCTCGAATATTGCGGAAGTGGGGTTTCGGCGATGGCGATCGATGACCGGATGACGCTGTCGAACCACGCCGCGGAACTGGGCGCCAAGGCCGCGTTGCTTGAGGCCGATGAAAAAACCTTTGCCTGGCTGAAGGCGCATGGTGCTGCAGCACCGAAGCCGGTCAAGGCCGATGCCGATGCGGTTTATACCCAACGTATCGTCATCGACACCGCCAATCTGGCGCCGCAGGTGGCGCGCCAGCACAATATTGATGACGTGGTTGCGGTGTCCGATGTGGCCGGTCAAAAAATCCAGGTCGCACTGATCGGCACCTGCACCAACGGCCGGCTCGACGATATCCGTCAGGCAGCAGCGATACTGAAAGGCCGGAAACTGGCCAAGGGTGTGCGCATGATTGTCACGCCGGCTTCGCGGGCGATTTATCTGGCGGCAATGCGCGAGGGGCTGTTTGAAATCCTCACAGCGGCCGGTGCTTCGGTGGAGGCGGCGGGGTGTGGCACCTGCGTCAACATCACAGGGCATTACATTGCCGCCGACGACCAAGTGGTCATTTCCAGTGCCAACCGTAATTTCAAGGGGCGGCTGGGGAATCCGAAATCGGAAATCTGGATCGGTTC
>CAZHFZ010000057.1:0-20865 GCA_964531455.1 uncultured Bordetella sp. | reverse complement strand
TTCTCCATCTGGCGCTTGACGCGGCCACGGATGCGCTTCTCCACCTGCAGGATGTCGAGTTCGCCCTCGACCACCTTCAGCAGGTGTTCAAGGCGCTGCTTGACGCTGGTCATCTCCAGCACTTCCTGCTTCTGCTCCAGTTTGAGCGGCAGGTGTGCGGCGATGGTATCCGCCAGACGGCCCGCTTCGTCAATACCGGCGAGCGAGGTCAGGATTTCAGGCGGAATCTTTTTGTTCAGCTTCACGTACTGGTCGAACTGCTGGATCATCGTCCGCCGCATGGCTTCGGTTTCGCTGTCCGTGTCCGGCTCACTGGCAATCGGCGTCACCTGCACGGTGAAGTGCGTTTTGACGTCTTCAATGCTGTGGATGCGCGCACGCTGGCTGCCTTCGACCAGCACCTTCACGGTGCCGTCCGGCAGTTTCAGCATCTGCAGGATGTTGGCAATGCTGCCGACGTCATACAGATCTTCAGGCGAGGGCTCGTCCTTGGCGGCGGATTTCTGCGCCACCAGCACGATGCTTTTACCCGCTTCCATCGCGGTTTCCAGGGCTTTAATCGACTTCGGCCGTCCCACAAACAGGGGAATGACCATGTGCGGGAACACCACAACATCCCTCAAGGGGAGCAGCGGCATTTCCAACTTGCTGTTTTCATTACTGATTTGGTCATTCATCGGGGTCACCTGAGAGTTTCAACATAATTGGAGCTTGGGGCGGGCGCCGACAATTCAAGCGCCACGCGCAAATCATCCCACGAAAGCGGGGAAACCGCTCCCATACCGTCATTGCCGGATTTCAAAACAGCTGCGCGGGCCTGAATCACCCGCCTCCGGTCAGACGGATGATCCGGCAACTTTGGGCTGGTCCGAGTAGATGAGCAACGGCGCTGCGTCGCTGATGATGGTGCCTTCGTCGACAACAACCTTGACGACGTTTTCCATCGACGGCAGGTCAAACATCGTGTTCAGCAGCGTGTGCTCGAGAATCGAGCGCAGGCCGCGGGCGCCGGTCTTGCGTTCCAGCGCCTTGCGGGAAATCGCTTTCAGTGCGGCTTCACGCACTTCCAGTTCAACGCCTTCCATGCTGAACATTTTCTGGAACTGCTTGAGCAGCGCGTTTTTCGGTTGCGTCAGGATTTCGATCAGCGCAGTCTCGTCCAGCTCGGCGAGCGTGGCCACCACCGGCAGACGACCGACGAATTCCGGAATCAAACCGAACTTGATCAGGTCTTCCGGCTGACAGTCGCGCAGCACCATCGCGATGTCCTTGCGGTTTTCCTTGCTGCGTACATCCGCACCGAAACCGATGCCGCTTTTCTCCGAACGGGCACGGATCACCTTGTCGAGGCCATCAAACGCGCCGCCGCAGATGAACAGGATGTTGGTCGTATCGACCTGCACGAACTCCTGGTTCGGATGCTTGCGGCCGCCCTGGGGCGGCACCGAGGCAATGGTGCCTTCGATCAATTTCAGCAAAGCCTGCTGCACACCCTCGCCCGACACGTCGCGGGTAATCGACGGGTTGTCAGATTTGCGCGAAATCTTGTCGATCTCGTCAATATAAACAATCCCGCGCTGCGCCTTCTCGACGTCGTAGTCGCACTTCTGCAGCAGCTTCTGGATGATGTTCTCGACGTCCTCGCCGACATAGCCCGCCTCGGTCAGCGTCGTTGCATCCGCCATCACAAAAGGCACATTCAGCAGCCGTGCCAGCGTCTGCGCCAGGAGCGTCTTGCCGGAACCGGTCGGACCGACCAGCAGAATGTTCGATTTTGCCAGCTCGACATCGTCAGTCTTGCCGACGTTGCGCAGTCGCTTGTAGTGGTTGTAAACCGCGACGGCAAGAATCCGCTTGGCAACATCCTGGCCAATCACATATTGATTGAGAATGTCCCGGATTTCATGCGGCACCGGCAGGTCGGACTTGGCGCCCTTGGCCGCATCACCACTCTGCGTTTCTTCGCGGATGATGTCATTGCACAGCTCGATGCATTCATCGCATATGAACACTGACGGCCCTGCGATGAGCTTGCGCACCTCGTGCTGGCTCTTTCCGCAGAACGAGCAGTACAGAAGCTTTTCACCGCTCACTTTTTCCGTCATGCCTGCAACCCTTTATCCACTGTTGTCGCTTTGTACTGCGTTAATCTTTGACCGCCTGCAACCACAACAATTCATGCCGTCCGTCAGCCGCCAGCATCCGCACGCGTGGTCAGTACGCGGTCCAGCAGACCGTAGTTTACCGCCTGCTCGGCTGAAAGGAAGTTGTCGCGATCGGTGTCTTTTTCGATCTCTGCAACATCCTTGCCCGAGTGTTTCGCAAGAATCGCGTTGAGCTTGGCCTTCAGATAGAGGATTTCCTTGGCATGGATCTCGATGTCCGAAGCCTGCCCCTGGAAACCGCCCATCGGCTGATGAATCATCACCCGCGAGTTGGGCAGGCAGAAACGCTTGCCCTTGGCGCCTGCAGTCAGCAGCAGCGCCCCCATGCTCGCCGCCTGACCGACGCACAGCGTCGACACATCCGGCTTGATGAACTGCATGGTGTCGTAAATCGCCAGGCCGGCCGTTACCGAACCGCCGGGAGAATTGATGTAGAAAGAGATGTCCTTGTCCGGATTTTCCGACTCCAGGAACAGCAACTGGGCGATGATCAGGTTGGCCGTCACGTCATTGACCGGGCCGACCAGGAACACCACCCGCTCCTTCAGCAGGCGCGAATAAATGTCATAGGCGCGTTCGCCACGACCGCTCTGCTCGATCACCATCGGCACCATGCCGAGCCCCTGCGGCTCCTGCATGGCGTATGGCTCAATGAAACCCGTCATTTTGCATTCCCCATCAAATCATCGAACGTCACGGCCTCGTCCTCGACTTTCGCGGTCGACAGCGCCCAGGCCACCACGTTCTCCTCAAGCACAACCGACTCGATATCGCGGAGCCGTTCCTGCGACTGGTAAAACCATTTCACCACTTCCTGCGGATGCTCATAGCTCTGCGCCTGCTCTTCCACAGCGGCCCGCACCTGCTCCGGCTTGGCATGCAGGCTATTGCCGCGAACCACTTCACCAAGAATCAGGCCAAGGCTGACTCGACGCTGCGCCTGCTTCTCGAAAATGTCGGCGGGCAGCGGGATGTTCTCGTTGACCGGAATACCCCGGGCGGCCAGATCCTGCCGGGCCATTCCCTGCAGCCGTTCAATTTCCATCTCGACCAGCGCCTTCGGCACTTCAATATTCGTTACAGCCAGCAGCGCATCCATCACGCGCTCCTTGGTCTTCGCTTTCAAGCGGGCCTTGACCTCGCGCTCGAGGTTGCCGCGGACTTCCGCACGCATCTTGGCAATATCACCATCCGCGACGCCAAGGCTCTTCGCAAACTCCGCGTCAATCGCCGGCAGCTTCGGTGCAGCAACCGCCTTGACCTTGACCTCGAATACCGCGGTCTTGCCCGCCACTTCCTTGCCGGCGTAATCATCCGGGAACTTCAGGTCGAACTTCTTGCTGTCGCCGGCCTTCATGCCCGGCAGGCTCTTTTCGAACTCCGGCAGGAATCGACCGTCACCCAGCACCACGCTCTGGTCTTCGGCCTTGCCGCCGGCAAACTCCACGCCGTCAATCGTGCCGACGTAATCCATCGTGACCCGGTCGCCGTTTTCCGCAGCACGATCCGCCGCCTCATAACTCACACGCTGCTTGCGCATGATGTCGAGCGTCTTGTCGATCTCGGCCTCCGATATTTCCAGGGTTACGCGAGACACACTGGCCTTGGATACATCACCCACCACTACCTCGGGGTAAACCTCGAAGGTAGCGCTGTAGAGAAACTCGCTGGCGCCATCAGCCGGCGGCGCCGCATCGAATTTCGGATAGCCGGCAACACGCAGATTCTGTTGTGTAACGGCATCACCGAAGCTTTTCTGAAGGGTATCGCCCAAAACCTCCTGGCGGACCTGAGGGCCGAACTGCTGGACCACAACCTTGAACGGCACCTTGCCGGGCCGGAATCCGGCCAGTTTGACGGTGCGCGACAGCCGCTTCAGGCGAGATTCAATCTCGCTGTCGATATCAGCCATCGGCACGGTAATGTTCAGCTTGCGCTGGAGAGAACCCAGCGTTTCCAAATTCGCTTGCATCGAAAATTCCCTATTGAGTTTATCCGTAGCGCCCTGGTGCGAAAGGAGGGACTCGAACCCACACGCCTTTCGGCGCCAGAACCTAAATCTGGTGCGTCTACCAATTCCGCCACTTTCGCGCTGCAACAACGGCGCCCGGGCCTGCTAGCGCCTGCTTCTGCCGTTATCGGCATCTTTTGCAACCCTTTGATTGTAATATAATTGCTCCCTAACAAGGCCCCAGGCTGGCATCTGCACCCGAAAAATAAGCCAAGCCCTTGATGGAACTCTCTTTTCCGCATCCCGTGGCCGTCGACCATTACGAAAATTTCCCGGTTGCCTCCGTTTTGTTGCCGGCCCGGCTGCGGCGCCCGGTCGCCCTGATCTATCGTTTTGCCCGCGAATCCGACGACTTTGCCGACGAGGGCGACCTGACTGAAGCCGAGCGTCTGGCCCTGTTGGCTACTTTCTCCCTTGAACTGCAGCGGATTGAACGCAACGAGGCGCCGGGCATCCCCTGGTTTGCCGATCTGGCCGCACTGATTCGCGAATACAAGCTGCCGATCCAACTGTTCCACGACCTGCTCTCGGCCTTTGCCCAGGACGTCACCACCAAACGCTACGCGGATTACGCCGGCGTGCTGGACTACTGCCGCCGCTCCGCCAATCCGGTGGGTCGCCTGCTTCTGCATCTGTATGGCTCCGCCAGTGATCAGAATCTGCAATACTCCGACGCCATCTGCACCAGCCTGCAACTGATCAACTTCTGGCAGGACGTAGCGATTGACTGGAAAAAAGACCGTGTCTATTTCCCGCAAGACGACATGCAGCGCCTTGGCGTCACTGAAGCGCAGATCGCCTCCGGTGATACCGGCGGCACGTGGCAGGATCTGATGAGCTTTGAAGTGCGGCGCACCCGTGAACTGCTGTATTCAGGAAGACCGCTGGGCCGCGTGCTCAAGGGGCGCATCGGTATGGAAATGCGCATGATCATCGCCGGCGGCGACCGCATCCTCGAAAAAATCACCGCGGTGCACGGCGACGTATTCCGCCACCGCCCCGTTCTGACCAAACCCGACTGGGCGCTGATGCTGTACCGGTCTTTGATGTTATGATCGATCCTCACCAGTACTGTCAGGACAAAGCCGCCGGCAGCGGATCCAGCTTCTATTACAGCTTCCTGTTCCTGCCGAAGGAACGCCGCCGCGCGATCACCGCGCTGTATGCCTACTGCCGCGAAGTCGATGACGTGGTGGATGAATGCACCGATCCCGGCGTCGCCCGTACCAAACTGGCCTGGTGGCGAGAAGAAGTCGCAAAAATTTATACCGGCAAGGCCCAACACCCGGTCGCACGCGCTCTGGCCGATGTCGTACATGACTTCGGCATCACCGAAGACCTGCTGATGACGGTGATTGACGGCATGGCCATGGATCTTGAATACAACCGCTATCCGGACTTTGACACGCTGAGGACTTACTGCCACCGCGTCGCCGGCGTGGTCGGCCTGATGTCGGCACGCATCTTCGGCTACAGCGACGAACGCACCCTGGATTACGCCGCAGAACTCGGACTCGCTTTCCAGTTGACCAATATCATCCGCGACGTCGGTGAAGACGCGCGCCGCAACCGCGTCTACCTGCCGCTCGATGAACTCGCCGTAGCGGGTATCGAAGCCTCGCAGATCGTACATGTCAGCGCGAGCGTCCAGTCCGGCGACGCCTTCCGGCAATTGATGACCCGGCAGGTCGAGCGCGCGCAGGCGACCTATGATGCGGCATTCGCAAAATTGCCCCCAGCCGACCGCAAACCGCAACTGCCGGGCATTATCATGGCGGCGATTTACCGTACGCTGCTCGACGAAATCCGCGCCGACGGCTGCCGCGTGCTGACCCACCGCACGGCGCTGCCACCGGCACGCAAGCTGTGGATTGCGTTCAAAACCTGGATCAAAGGCTAAACAAGGAAGACTGTCGATGGAACTGAATCTCAAAGGCAAAACCGCACTCGTCACCGGCACCAGCCAGGGCATCGGCCGCTGCATCGCCAAAATGCTCGCTGCTGAGGGCGTAAGGCTGTGCATCGCCGCACGCCGCAAAAATCTGCTCGAGGAACTGGCGGCGGAAATCACCGCAGCCGGCGGCATCGCACCCGCAATCATCGAAACCGACATCATGCAGGACGGCGCGCCGCAGAAACTCGCGGACGCCGCCCGTGCAGCGCTGGGCCACGTCGACATCCTCGTCAACAGTGCCGGCGGCAGCCGCCCGGCGATCCCCATCGACGCGCCTGAAGAAGAATGGGAAAGTGTGATGACCCTCAACTTCATCCGCGTACGCCAGCTTACCCACGCCGTACTGCCCGACATGATCAAAAACAACTGGGGACGCGTGATCAACCTGTCCGGAAAATCAGAACCGGATTCACTGCTCGCAGCGACGCCGGCCAAAGCCGCCATCCATGGCTGGTCCAAAGGTCTGTCGCGCAAAGTCGGCAAACACGGCATCACCGTTAACTGCCTCGCGCCCGGCCGCATCATGAGCGAACAGATCCGCCGCAAATATTCACCCGAGTTCCGCGCCCATGAAGAACAGCATGAAATCCCTGTGGGCCGTTACGGCGAACCCGAGGAAATCGCCGCCCTGGCCGTATTCCTTGCCTCCCCCCGCGGCAGCTACATTACCGGCACGGTGATCCCGGTCGATGGCGGAATGCGCCGCTTCGCCTTCTGACGGAACCATCCCCTGTGATTGCGGTCATCTTCGAAGTGTGGCCCGACCCTGGTCGCAAACAGGAATATCTCGACATCGCTGCCAGCCTGCGCCCCTTGCTTGAGCAGGTCGACGGATTCATTTCGATCGAGCGGTTTGAAAGCCTCAGCGAACCCGGCAAGATCCTGTCGCTGTCGGTGTTTCGCGACGAGGCTGCGGTCACTCGCTGGCGCGGGCTTGAAGCGCATCGTGAAGCACAGACCAGCGGACGAAACGGCATTTTTCGGAATTACCGGCTGCGTGTCGCCGGCGTAATCCGCGATTACGGCATGACCGAAAGGACGCAGGCACCCGGCGACAGTCGCGACAAACACGACTGACCGGTACCCCGTATCCGATCCGTTCATGATGCGTACACGTAATTGTGTTAAGTATCACTGATCATTCGGAGAACCGTGCCTTGCCCCACAGCATCAACCTGATCACCACCGTCGCCGCCGCGTTCGGCCTGGCGCTGGTCTTCGGCCTCATTGCTGCAAGGCTTAAACTGCCGCCGCTGGTCGGCTATCTGATCGCCGGCATCCTGATCGGTCCGCACACCCCGGGTTTCGTCGCCGACATGGAATTGGCCGGCCAGCTCGCCGAAATCGGCGTGATGCTGCTGATGTTCGGCGTCGGACTGCACCTTTCGATCGACGATCTGATGTCCGTACGCAAGATTGCCCTGCCCGGCGCCATTGTGCAGATCGCCGTCGCCACACTGCTCGGCATGGCCGTCGCGCATTTCTGGGGTTGGTCACTGGGCGCCGGCCTCGTATTCGGCCTCGCACTGTCGGTCGCCAGCACCGTGGTGCTGCTCAAGGCACTGGAAAGCCGCGGCTTGATGGATTCAATGAACGGTCGCATCGCTGTCGGCTGGCTGGTTGTCGAAGACATGGTCATGGTTCTCGCGCTGGTACTGCTGCCGCCGCTGGCCGGCATCCTGGGTGGCAGCGGCGACAGCGTGAACGCCACCGCACTGCTGAAAACCCTCGGTTACACGCTTGGGCAAATCGCAATCTTCGTCGCCCTGATGCTGATTGTCGGCAAACGCCTGTTCCCGTGGATATTGTGGCAGGTGGCGCGCACGGCCTCCCGCGAACTGTTCACGTTGTGCGTCATTGCCGCGGCACTGGGCATTGCCTACGGCGCCGCAGCGCTGTTCGGCGTGTCGTTCGCACTGGGCGCTTTTTTCGCCGGCATGGTACTGCGCGAATCGGAACTGAGTCATCGCGCCGCGGAAGAATCATTGCCGCTGCGCGACGCTTTTTCAGTGCTGTTCTTTGTCTCGGTCGGCATGCTGTTCGACCCGAGCATCCTGATCAACGACCCGCTGCACATCCTGATCGTGGTCGGCATCATCATCATCGGAAAATCGCTGGCGGCTTTTGCCATCGTGCTTGCCTTCCGCTATCCGCTGAACACCGCGCTCACCGTGTCCGCCAGCCTCGCCCAGATCGGTGAATTTTCATTCATCCTCGCCGGCCTCGGTGTCGCGCTGAAGCTGCTGCCGGTTGAAGGCCAGAACCTGATCCTCGCCGGTGCCGTCATTTCAATCGCGCTCAATCCGCTGGTATTCAGCCTGATCGAACCCCTGTGCCGGTGGATACAGTCGCGCTCGGATATCGCACGCGTAATGGAACGCACCAACGACCCGCTTGCAGTCCTGCCGGACAGCACCTCCGCCAACCTGCTGACCGGTCACGTACTGATTGTCGGCCACGGCCGAGTCGGCAGACGCATCGCCGACGCACTGTCTGAACAGGGAATCGCTGTCGTTGTTGCCGAGCAAAATCGCGAAACAGTGGAAGCCCTGCGCGCCCGCAACATCCCGGCGGTGTCAGGCGACGCCGCCGAACCGGCGGTATTGATACAGGCCCATGTCACCCGGGCACGCATGCTGGTCATCGCCATGTCGGACTCGGCGCGGGCTCAGCACATGATCGATACCGCGCACCAGCTCAATCCGGCGATTGAAATCATCGTACTCACCCACAGCGACGAAGAGGCCGAACTGCTGAAGAGCGACCGCCCCGACCGGGTGTTCATCGGCGAACACGAACTCGCTTCGGGTATGACCGGTTATGTCCTCGACCGCATGAAACAACCGGACGGAAAACCCGGCTGAGACGTCAGGGCAGCAGTTCGATATCCAGTGCGCGTTCCGCCAGCCATACCGCTGCCAGCAGCGCCACAGTGATTGAACCTCCGGTGAACACGACCCGCGAGTAGAACTTCGTGCTGCGCAGCGCAAAGGCCAGCGGCAGGAATACCACGACGATGGCCAGTTGCCCCAGCTCGACGCCGACATTGAAACCGAACAGCGACGATACCAGCGCATCACCCGGCAGTCCGAGTTCGGTCAGCACCGATGCAAAACCGAAACCGTGGATCAATCCGAAACCGAAGGCCATGGCCCAGCGACGGCCGCTGACCAGCGGGAACAGGTTATTCAGCGCAGCCAGCACAACCGAGGCGGCAATCACCGACTCCACCAGACGCGACGGCAAGGCAATCAGCTCCAGCGCGGCGAGACTCAGCGTGATGGAATGCGCAACGGTAAATGCCGTTACTACCTTCAGCACCTCCCAGAATGCCGGTGCAAACCGCGGCGCAGGAGACCAGCGCCCGCCTGCCCGCTGCCATACCGCTGGCAGCAACAGCGAAAGCAGGAACAGCACATGGTCAAAACCGATCCAGATATGCCACACGCCCTCACGCACATAGGCGACGATCTGCTCGAGCAAGGACGGCGTCGCCAGATTGAATGTCTGCTCCGCACGCTCCGGCCCGAACACGGCCGTCTGCGTCACACCACCCGCCTCGATACGCGTCAGGCCGCGATGCGTCGGATCCAGTTCAAAAAACAGGCTGTAACGGATTTTCAGCGTGCCTGCCACTGCGCAATCACCGCCAAAACGGATCACGGCGTAAGCCCCGTCACTGTGCTGATCGACCAGATGATCCGTTGCCTGCATCACACAGGCGGCATCACCCGACGAAACCTGCAACCGTGCCAGCGCATACGAAGCCAGATCCTTGTGCCGCGCCGACAGTTCGCCCCAGGTAATTTCGCCATTGCCGTCGGCATCAAGGCCGATGGCATACTCAAGGTCGCGCAGCGCGATGTCCCACTGCCCTTCAATGCGTCCCGAATCGGCCTTGATCACGAGGTGGCTGTCACTCGGTTTGTGGGCCTGCGCCACTGCAGACAAGGTCATCAGCAGCAATACGCAAAGAATCCGTTTCATGGCCGCCCCCCGGACAAAGCCCTGGCCAAGGCCGCAAGCTGCGGATCCTCATGTTTGGACTGCGCCAGCCAGTCGAGCACGGGTTGTGCCGCATCACGGCGCCCTGCGGCGACGGCGGCTTCGAGCAGGATGCGTGCATCGTAGGGTTCACGCTGGATCGCCCAGTTCGCCACCGCCAATTCCAGCGCTCGGGCCTTGTTGCCCTCCACCGACAACTGGAAGCGTGACTCCTCCTGCCGGTGCAGCGTGTCGCCGCGCATCGCAGCCGCGGCAAAACGCTCACGCAGGGTCTGCGCATAAGTCTTGAATTCCGGTATACCCGTTGCCTTGGCCGCCAGCGTCAGCCGCAGCAGCAGCACATCGGAGCGCACCCAATCGCGCAACAACGCAACGGCTTCGGCGGGACGCCCCTGGTCAATCAGGAAATCACCGTAATTCGACAGCAGGTACTGACTGGTAATGCCGAGTGACAAGGCACGGCGATAGTAACGTTCGGCATCTGCCTGACGCCCCAGACGCGTCGCCAGATCCGCCATCCGCGTCAGCAACCACAGCTGGCCTTCAGGGCTGTTGCCGGCGTCGCGCGCCAGAAGGTCGGTCAACTGGCGCTCAGCAGCAGCAGCCTTTCCGGTCTGCCCGTCGATATAGGCCAGACAACTGGCCCAGTAGAGTTCTTTTTCGCGCTCACGCATGGTTTCGCAATCGCGCCGCGCCCCGGCGTAGTCGGCCAGCACGGTCAGTACTGCAGAACGGCCACTCAGGGTTTCGTAATGCCCAGGCTCGCGCTGCAGCGCCCGCGCAAACAGTTCCAGCGCAGGCGCATATTCATGGCGCCATTGCAGCAGTTTGCCGCGCATATAAAGGATGTCCGCCGGCGCATTCTGATCGGCAGCCCATGGCGCCAATGCAGCTTCGGCATAACCAATGTAACGGGGATCGCCTTCGGCGCCGGCCAGCGCGTAATAGGCGCTCGCCACTTTCATCGCCAATACGGGATCACGCGGCGCGGCAGCCAGTCTGGCGCGATCCGCAGCCAATGCCCGGGTGCGCTCATCCCCCTTGTTAAACGGCAACCGCTCCAGAACAGCGGCAGCATCGGTCGGGCGATAAGGTGCTGCAGAAATCGGACTGCCCGCCAGCAAAACAGCCAGCACAAGCAGGCGCAACAATCGGTTCAAATGCATAACGGGCTCACAAATGAAAAAAGGCAGGGCATAAGCCCTGCCTTTCACAAGCTGAGAAGAATTACTTCTTGTCGGCTTTTTTCTCTTCTTTCTTGGCTTCAGCTTTCGGTGCATCTTTCTTGGCTTCAGCTTTCGGTGCGTCTTTCTTCATGCCTTCTTCGTGCTTGGCGGCGATGGCGCCAAAGCTAACAGCGGCGAAAGCAGCAGCGATAATGGCGGCGAAAATTTTGTTCATTTGATAATTCCTCATTAATTAAGTTTGGAACACGGCAGCTGGAATGCAGCCACTGGAACCGAAAAACGCGCTGACAGCTGATTGGTTGACACCTGGAGTCACCACAATTGCAGCAAATACCCGGCAATACCTCTGACTGACTAAGTCGCGTGGGCCGAATAGTAAACGAAAACAGCAAGTTGCGCGCTCATTACTGAAAAGTCTGTTGTCGCACCCTTGCGACAACAAGCCTTACAGTTACAGCTTGTTACACATTGGCCGCTTATCGGGCAGCCTATTTCGCCGCCTTCGCCAGCCCGAGCTCGGTCAGTATTTCTTTGATATCACCGTATTCGGCAGCGATGTATTTCGTCGTATCGGCACTGTTGCGGTAGCTGTTGCTCATCTGCGCTGCAGCCAGATCTTCGTTCCATTCCTTGCTCTGGGTGAGGGTCTTGAAGACGTTGTCCCAATAAGTGACCTGCGCCGTGCTGAGGCCCTTGGGAGCGATCACCAGCCGCCAGTTATCAGCCACGGTCGGGAAACCCGCTTCCTTGGTCGTCGGCAGGTTGGCCAGCGCGCCGGGCAGCCGCTGTGGCGACGAAATTGCCAGCGGCCGCACCGTCCCCGCAGCATAGGGCTTGGCAATCGATGCCGCCGAATTGACCCAGACCGTGACGTGGCCGCCCAGCGTCGCCGCCAGCGACTCGCCACCGCCGTTGAAAATCACGACCTTGAGCTTTTTGACATCCACACCGGCCGCCTTGGCCAGCAGGCCCACCGCAATATGGTTGGCGCCGCCCGCGCTGCTCGAAATACCGAAAGACACCGCATCGGGATTCTCGCGCATCGCCTTCACCAGTTCGGCCAGCGACTGATAGGGCGATTCAGGGCGCACCGCGAAACCGATGTATTCACTGATCAGCAGCGAAATCAGCGTGAAGTCGTTATGGGACAGCGTGCTGCGCCCGGTAATGTTGTTGGTGACCAGGTTGTATGAAGTCACCAGTAGGAAATGACCGTCGCCCGCCTTCGGTGAGAGATAGGCCCAGCTCACCGCTCCTCCGCCACCCGGCTTGTTGATCACCGTCGCAGTGACCGGCAGCGCCTTCTGGTCCTGCCAGATTTTCTGGATCAGTCGCGCCGTGCGGTCAGTACCGGTGCCGGCACTGGAGCCGACAACAATCTCGATATTGCGCTCCGGTTTCCATGTGCCTTGCGCAAAACCTGTCCCGCAGGCCAACACAGATCCCGCCACAACAACACACGCAATCGATTTAATTGGATTCACACTGTTCTCCTCAGAATATTTATTCATAACCAGCCACCCGCCACGCTTTGTAGCCACGCCCCTCAGCCACGCCTCAAAATCCCTGCTCCCCGCTCCGCAATCATCATCACCGGCGCATTGGTATTGCCGGAAGTGATCGTCGGCATCACCGACGCATCAATCACGCGCAAGCCTTGAATGCCGCGCACCCGCAACTGCGTATCGACCACGGCAGTCGGGTCATCGGCACGGCCCATTTTGCAGGTACCGACCGGATGAAAAATCGTGGAGCCGATCTGCCCCGCGGCCTGCACCAGTTCCGCATCGCTCTGGAACTGCGGGCCCGGCATGAACTCTTCCGGCGCATGCGGTTTCAATGCAGCCGATTCATTCACGATGCGCCGCGTCAGCCGGATCGCCTCGACCGCCACCCGGCGATCCTCGTCCGTGGACAGGTAGTTCGGCGCAATCGCCGGATGCGCACGCGGATCGTTTGAAGTAATGCGCACCGAACCGCGCGACGTCGGACGGATGTTGCACACGCTGGCGGTAAAGGCCGGGAATCTGTGCGGCGGCTCGCCGAAACGATCCAGCGAAATCGGCTGCACATGATATTCGAGATTCGGCGTCGCCTGCGCCGGACCGGATTTGGCGAATGCGCCGAGCTGTGACGGCGGCATGGTCAGAGGACCTGTTCGTTTGAACGCATATTCCAGCGCCATCTTCGCTTTCGCCCACCACGAATCGAGCAGCGTGTTCAGCGTCACCGCATTCTTGATGCGGAAAGCCAGCCGCAGTTGCAGATG
Source organism: uncultured Bordetella sp. (assembly GCA_964531455.1). Lineage (GTDB taxonomy): Bacteria > Pseudomonadota > Gammaproteobacteria > Burkholderiales > SG8-41. The sequence continues at coordinate 7,274 of CAZHFZ010000057.1, read as the reverse complement.
ATCCTGCAGGTTTTCACCCACTGGCAGATCCTGCACCACCGGTATGCCGTGTTGCTGCAACAGCGCAGTGGGGCCGACACCCGACAACTGCAGAATCTGCGGACTGCCGATGGCGCCCGCCGACAAAATGGTTTCGCGATCGGATACGGCATGCTCAACCACGCCATTGCGCGAAAATTCCACACCCGTCGCGCGTTTGCCGTCGAAGGTCACGCGATGCACCAGCGCATCGGTCACTACAGTCAGGTTGGGACGCGAACGCGCCGGATCGAGAAAAGCCCGCGCTGCACTCCAGCGCACACCGCTTTTCTGCGTGACCTCAAAGCGCGACACGCCTTCATTGTTGCCGCGATTGAAATCCTCCGTCGCCGGTATGCCGGCTTCAACCGCCGCATCGCGAAAGGCATCAATGATGTCCCACTGCACGCGCGGCGTTTCCACACGCAGCTCGCCACCTGCGCCGTGTTTCTCATCAGCCCCGCGCCAGTGATCTTCGGCCTGCATGAACACCGGCAACACCTGCGCCCATGACCAGCTCTCATCACCGGTGAGTTGCGCCCACTCGTCGTAATCCCGCGCCTGGCCGCGCAGATAAAGCATCGCGTTGATCGACGACGAACCACCGATCACCCGCCCGCGCGGATAGTTGATCGAGCGGCCGTTGAGTCCGGCTTCGGCGACCGTCTTGTAGCACCAGTCGGTGCGCGGATTGCCGATGCAGTAGAGATAACCAACGGGAATACGGATCCACATCCAGTCATCGTTGCCGCCCGCTTCGATCAGCAGCACCGACACATTCGGATCAACGGACAACCGGTTCGCCAGCACGCAACCGGCGCTACCCGCGCCGACGATGATGTAGTCAAAGGTGCCAAACGAAGGCATTGAATATTTATTTAATTAAATCAACAGGTTAATAGTTTTTACTCCCTCTCCCCATTGTCTGATGGGGAGAGGGTTGGGGTGAGGGGACTCCACACAATCCAACGCCACCCCTCACCCTGGCCCTCTCCCCGCCATGCGGGGAGAGGGGATCAGACGCTAATCACGCTCAGAAAGCCTTCACCAGCTTCTGCACGTTCCAGTTCAGCGAATCGGCGACATAAATATTGTCCTGCGCATCGAGCGCGAGGTAATGCGCTTCGCCATACTGGTTCGGGCCCTTGCCCTGACCGCCGGTCGCGGCAAGCAGATTGAGTTCCAGATCGAGCTTCATGATGCGACCGGTATGGCCGTGCGCCATCATGATGTGTTTGCTGTCGCTCATCAGGCACAGCCCGCAGGGCGTGCCCGGATGCGCCTTTTCGCGCAGGAATTTGCCATCAGCGTCAAACACCTGCAGCCGCTGGTTGGAACGGTCGGCAATGATCACCTGCCCTTTCGGATCGACCAGCACCGCATGCGGCTGGTTGAACTGCCCGGCTTCCTTGCCTTCGCCGCCCCAGGTGGTCAGGAAGGTACCGTCGGCGGCAAACTTCAGCACGCGCGATTCGCCCTTGCCGTGGCCCTGCGTCACATAGAACTCGCCCTTCGGCCCGAAGGCAATGTCATTCGGTTCGTTGAAGCAGCGCAGATGCCCGGCCTGATGCCATTCGGTGGCGCGCCCCTTCACGCCCAGCACCATCAGGATGCGGCCTTCCGCATTCATCTTTACGACAATGTGCGCGACGGTGTCCGTGGTCCAGATATTGCCCTGCGCATCGAGGCGCAGGCCGTGCGGGTTGTCGAACACGCCGCGGCCCAGCGAACGCAGATACATGCCCTGCGGATTGAATTCCATCAGCGCATGTTCATTGCGGCTGAACACCAGGATATTGCCGTTGGCGCGCACCGCCACGGCAGAACACGGCCCGAAGTTCACGCCCTCCGGCATCTGAAAAATGTCCGGCACCACCTTGTAATTCAACTCCGGCACGTTCTGCTGAATTGCGATGGTCGCTGCTTGAACCATGAACCTCTCCTTCAATGCATTGTTGTTTTTGACGCACGCTGACGGTGCGCGGCTGGCAGCAGGATACCGCGGAATATCCATCACCGAAGCGCACAGTCCACAGCCCGAGGCCCTGCAGATAAATTTTTGTTTTAAATAGGCTTTTTTAGCAAGCCGCACCATCACGCCCGTCGTTAATCCGGATGCAGGCAACAACCGGCACGGATTCTGCATGCAAGTCCGGCGCAGCTTCACCAACTCAGTCTCAACGACTCAATCGCATCAGCCCCGATCACCGGAGTGCGTCATGACCACCACAACCGTCAACACCCGCCTGTTCCACTTCATCGCCGGCCGGACCGGCGCATGGATTGTCGAACGCAGCACCTGCATCTGCGGCGATCCGCTGCCCTGGGCACCGCGCCTTGCGGTCACAGCGGATGGCGTCCCGGATTCACCCGAAGCGGGCCCGTGGTCGCTGCGCGGCATCACCAGCAATGAACGTTATGTCACCCGCGCCGAAAAAATCGCGCTGGCCGCCAAACAGGAAGGCCTCGGCCGCGCGAAGGCCACCCATGCCGCGCTGATCCCGATCCGCAAAAACGCCGCGTGGTGGGCGATGACCCAGGACGAACGCCGGCACATCCTCGAAGAACAGTCGCAGCACATCGCCATCGGCCTCAAATACCTGCCCGCCATCGCGCGGCGCTTGCACCATTGCCGCGACCTCGGCGGCAACGACCCCTTTGACTTCATTACCTGGTTTGAATTCGCTCCGGCCGACACCGGCGCCTTCAACGAACTGCTGGCCGCGCTGCGCGCATCACCGGAATGGCAATACGTCGACCGCGAAGTCGATATCCGCCTGAAACAGGCTTCCGGCTAGGCCGTCCCGCGTATTCCGGCGGGTCGCTCGATCAGGGCTAGAATGAGGCCATACCCTCAAACAGAACTGACTGGACCCGCCATGAAAAAGCCCCTGCTCACCGCGCTTGCTGCCGCCATCCTGGCCCTGCCCGCCATCCCCGCAGCGGCACAGACCATCAAACCCGGCCTCTGGGAAATCCAGAACAAGATGGGCGGCAGCGGCGACATGGGCAGCAAGATGGCCGCGGCCCAGGCCGAGATGCAGAAGCAGCTCGCCGCGATGCCGCCCGAGCAGCGCAAGCAGATGGAAAAAATGATGGCCGACAAAGGCGTCGGCATGTCCCCCGGCGCGGGCATCGGCTCCGGAGGCAATATGGCCATGCGCACCTGCATCAGCAAGGAAATGGCCGCCCGCAACGAACCGCCGGCACAGCAGGGCGACTGCAAACAGGAAACCCTGCAGAAAACCGGCAACACCACCAAATTCAAATTCACCTGCAGCAACCCGCCCGCCACCGGCGAAGGCGAAGTCACCGTGCTGAGCCCCGAGGCCTACACGATGAAAATGAAAACCACCGCGCAGGTCAAAGGCAAGGCCGAAACCATGACCATGGATGCGCAGGGCAAATGGCTGTCGAATGACTGCGGCAACCTGAAGCCGGTCAAAGGCTAGCAAGCTGCAAAACATGGATTGAGGCGCGCTGCGTATGGCCTGGGACTCCAAACCAAACATCGTCCAACGCCCTGACGGCGTTGAATTCACCGCCAAATGGTTCAGCACCCCTGCGCTGATTGCCAGCGCCATCGGCATTTATCTGGTGTTTGATCTGCTGTCTGGATTCGTGGTTCAGGTGTGGCCGGGCATCGGTTCACGGCCGGGGCCGTGGCTGGCCCTGCTGGGGATCATCGCAGCAGGCGCACTGGGTTACGCCGCACTGGCCTGCTGCATCAATCGCACACGCGTCGAAATCCGCGCCGCCAAAATCATCATCAGCAACGGCCCGCTGCCTTGGCCTGGAAAAAAGATATTTGAAATCAATGATATACGAATGGTTTACAACACCATGGCATTACGCTTCAAACATTACAGACGCAGCAAGAACATCATCTCCTTTGTCGTCATGGCCGTAACGGGCAACAACCAGCACATCCAGTTGCTGAAAGCAGCCAGCCGCGAAAATGCCGACGAAATCGAAAAAATCATCAATGCGCAACTGGGACTCAAGCCCGCTGCACGCCCCAAAGCAAATCAGACCAAACCGAATTGAATCCGGAGATCACTTGAACCACACCCTTACCGCCATCGCAGCCGCCCTGCTCACAATCACCACCACCGCATCCGCCACCGAACAGTTCCCCAGCAAAGTCATTCGCATGATCGTTCCTCTCGCCCCCGGCGGCACCGGCGACACGCTGGCGCGCACTGTCGGCGAGGAAATGGGCAAACAGCTCAACACCAACATCGTCGTCGACAACCGTCCCGGCTCCGGCGGTCTGATCGGCACCCAGACCGTCGCCAGTGCAGCGCCCGACGGCTACACGCTGATCAACGTCAGCCCGTCACACGTCATCAACCCCGCGCTGCACACCCGCAAGACCTACGACCCGATCAAGGATTTCGAAGCGGTGATCCACATCGCCAACACCTACCAGATCATCGTCGCCCACCCGTCACTGCCGGCGAAGACGCTGAAGGAACTGATCGACCTCGCGAAAAAAACACCGGGCAAACTGTCCTACGGCTCCGCCGGGACCGGCTCGGCGACGCACTTGAATATGGAGTTGTTCAAATCCATGGCCGGCGTCGACATCACGCACATCCCCTACAAAGGCAGCACCTTCGCGCGCATGGACACCGTCGGCGGCCAGGTGCAACTCGCGATGGACGGCCTGCTGCCAGTACTACCGCTGATCAAGGAAGGCAAACTGCGTCCGCTGGGCCTGACCAGCAGCAAACGCTCGCAGATCGCCCCGGATATTCCGACCATCGGCGAAACCGTCCCCGGCTACGCCACCGACACCTGGTACGGCATCCTCGTCCCCGCCAAAACCCCGAAACCCATCATCGCCGCACTGCACGGCGCCGCACTGAAGGCAATGAACACGCCGGCGACGGCGGCGCGTTTGAAGCAACTGGGGACTGATCCTGTGGGCGGCACTTCAGAACAGTTTGCAAAACTGATTGCGAGCGAGGCGAAGCTCTGGGCGAAGGTGGTGCAGGTTTCAGGTGCCAAAGTTAACTAAACGCAAACTACGCAAAAAAAGTATCCATGCCAAATAATCAAATTGCCGGAGATGCTGGTGAGAAGGAAATCGTGAAGCTCATTCCTTGCCCAAATTGCGGCAAGAAGCTCATGAAATTGCCTCGGAACTACCCTTTATACGATATCCAGTGCACGGGATGTTCGTTCAGAGCCCAAGTGAAAACAAACAACTCAAAACCAAAAGATGAAATTTTTGGGGCCGGATGGGAAATCATGGATAAAGTTCTTAAGTCCGGATTCATGGTTCCACCTCTGATCGCCAACTTCAAATGGAAAGAAGCGGGAAAAGTAAAACAGACAATTCTCTTTTACCCATTTGTTCCCAGGGCAAATCTGAAGATGCGGCAACTATCAGCAGAAGCAAGACGCGCGAATTACAAGATGTTTAACTACGTTAAACTTGGCGAATTGCCACACTTAGTACTGCATGACAGATAGCCCCTTCCGAGCCGCCGAGTAGCACAGCGCGGCCGGGGGCAGTCGGCGAGGACTGTCTGAGCCATTGACGCGCAGCGGCAATGGCGAGTTGCGCGCCCCGAAGGAAGTCACCTTGGGTGGCAGCCGCCCGGCCGTGCGAGCAACGCAGGGAACTCCCGAAGGGGGCGGCGAAGAGGGTCGCCTTCTCTTTGGTTACTTTCTCTTGGCGAAGCAAGAGAAAGTAACTGGCCGCCGGGCCACCCCGGCGAAGTTGAAGCACCGCATCTGAATTCGATGCAGTTGCACTGAATTCCGACTCAGGCCTGTTACAAATGCTGAAACCCGCGACATTCAACATATCCCGTCAGCCCCTATAATCGTCACTCCATTGCTCAGCAAGCGCAGCGCGCAATAAACCAGCGCATTGCACCGACACTTACCGCTGCCGTACTCACCGCATTGCCACCCAACACCTCCGCCCTCCCCGCCGCCATTGCCTGGATGACCGGCGCGCTGGTGTTGTTCACCGGCATGGCCATCGGCGCCCGTGAACTCTCGTCCGACCTCAGTACCATTCAGCTGCTCGCGATCCGCAGCCTGATCGGGCTGGTGATCGTCTGCGTGCTGCTCAGTCGCAGCGGCTGGTCGCAGATTTCCACGCCCAACCTCGGGCTGCACGCACTGCGCAACCTGGCGCAGTTCGGCGGACAGTTCAGCTGGTTTTACGCCATCGCAGCGATTCCTCTGGCGACCGTGTTCGCGATCGAGTTCACGGTGCCGATCTGGACGGCGATCTGCGCCGCGCATCTGCTGGGCGAACGCATCACGCCGCGGCGGGTGTTCGCCATCGCCTGCGGGCTGATCGGCGTACTGGTGATCCTGCGCCCCGGCGCCGGCCTGATCCACCACGCGGCACTGGTGATGCTGGCTGGCGCAATATCCTTCGGCTTGGCCTTCACCCTGACCAAGAAGCTGGCCACCCGCGATTCAATGCTGTGCATCCTGTTCTGGATGTCGGCGATGCAACTGCCGGCGAGCCTGATCCCCGCGCTGTGGCAGTGGACGCCGCTGGAGCTGAAGCACCTGCCCTGGCTGCTACTGATCGGGTTTGCCGGGCTCGCCGCTCACAGCTGCATGGTACGCGCGCTGGCGCTGGCCGATGCCACCCTCGTGGTCACGCTGGATTTCATGCGCCTGCCGCTGATCACACTGATCGGTTATTGGGCCTATCAGGAGCCGGCGGACTGGTACCTCGCCGCAGGTGCGGCACTGATCCTGGCGGCGAATCTGGTGAATGTGTTCGAGAAATCGCCACCGCCACGCAGTTGATCCGTCCGGCAAAAGCAGGCGATTCGGTGCTTGCGCAATCTATAATGGTGCCTGTTTCTTCAATGCAGCCGCGATTGCGGCTTGGAGCACGACATGCAAACCAAAATCCCCTGCGTCATCATGCGCGGCGGCACTTCCCGCGGCCCCTTCCTGCTGCAGGACGACTTGCCTTCCGACCCCTCAACCAGAGACGAAGTCCTGCTCGCCATCATGGGTTCCCCCCATGAAATCCAGGTCGACGGCATCGGCGGTTCGCATTCGGTGACCAGCAAGGTCGCGATGGTCAGCAAATCCAAACGCCCTGACGCCGACGTCGATTATTTTTTCGCGCAGGTGCAGATCCACGAAAAGTTCGTCGATACCAAACCGACCTGCGGCAACATGCTCGTCGCCGTCGGCGCCTTCGCCAGCGACGCCGGCCTGGTACCGGCGCGGGACGGTGAAACCACCGTGCGCATCCACAGCGT
>CAZHFZ010000056.1:0-20942 GCA_964531455.1 uncultured Bordetella sp. | reverse complement strand
AGATCGCTGCCGCGCAGACCGTCGTTGGCGCCGAGTGCAACAATCGTAATGGCGGGGCGATGAGTACGTAATGCATCGTTGATGCGGTTAACGCCGCCGAGCGTGGTTTCGCCGCTGATGCTGGCGTTGGCAACCGTATAATCAGTTTTCTTATCGCGCAGGCGCAGCTGCAGCAGATGCGCCCAATCCGAATGGCGCGTAACACCGTAGCCAGCCGAGAGGCTGTCTCCGTAAACAAGGATCGTGGCTGCCGGGGCGAGTGAAATCCCGCCCACACTGAGCAGCATTACCAACAACAAGCGAATGAGCATGACTGAAGAATCTCCAAAGCCGATTGTGCGCGTGGCACAACTGAGCAAGCAGGTTACCACCGGCGATTCCGCATTGACCATCCTGCATGACGTGAGTTTCACCGTGAATGCCGGCGAGGCCGTGGCCGTTGTCGGTGCATCGGGCTCCGGCAAATCGACCCTTCTGGGATTGCTCGCCGGGCTGGATACGCCGACTTCAGGCAGCGTCAGCATCAGCGGTGAACAATTGTTCACGCTCGATGAAGACGGCCGTGCCGCATTGCGTGCACGCCTGGTCGGCTTCGTATTCCAGTCATTCAACCTGCTGCCGGCAATGACTGCGCTGGAAAATGTCATGCTGCCGCTGGAACTGGCCGGTGAGTCAGGTGCTGCAGCATCCGCCAAAGCCTTGCTCGAACGCGTCGGCCTCGGCGGGCGATTGACCCACTATCCCAAACAACTCTCCGGCGGTGAGCAGCAGCGTGTGGCCATTGCGCGCGCCTTTGCCACCCGTCCCGCATTGCTGCTGGCGGATGAGCCGACCGGCAATCTCGATGCGACCACCGGCGCGGCGATCATCGACCTGATGTTTGAACTGAACCGTGAGCGCGGCACCACGCTGATCCTGGTGACGCATGATCTTGAATTGTCGCGACGCTGCGGCCGGGCTTTGCGACTTGTTGCAGGCGAACTGCAGTCAGGCGAATCACAGCCATGACCTGGTTCGCGGATGCGGCACTGGCGCTGCGCCTGCTGACACGCGACTGGCGCGCCGGTGAACTGACGCTGGTCGCTGTCGCTGTTGTTGTCGCTGTCGCCAGCGTCACCACGGTTGGTTTTTTTGCCGACCGCGTACATCAGGCGCTGAGCCGTCAGGCCAATCAGCTGCTGGGTGCGGATCTGGTGATCTCCGGAGACCGGGAACTGGATAGCGCATTTGCCGCTGACGCCGGACGCCGCGGCCTGCAGGTCGTGCGCATGCTGCGCTTCCCCAGCATGACCACCGGCAACGGGCAGAGCGTGCTCGCCGAAGTCAAAGTGGTGACCGCCGGTTACCCCTTGCGCGGCGACCTGCGCATTGCCGACGTGCAGAACGGCGTGGATCGCCGTGCGACTGAAATTCCCAAACCCGGCACCGTGTGGGTTGATGAACGGATGATTTCACGCCTGCAATTGAAGGTGGGTGATGTCATCGAAATCGGCAGGAGCAAGCTGCCGATTTCGCAGATCATTACCCAGGAACCGGACAGCGCCATCGGTTTCATCAACGCCGGACCGCGGGTGATGATCAATGACGCCGACATCGCCGACACCGGACTGATCCAGGTCGGCAGCCGGCTTCGTTACCGCGTGCTGGTGGCCGGTACGCCGCCCGCAATTGCTGATTACCGTGGCTGGGTGACGCCGAAACTGGAACCGGGGCAAAGGGTTGAAAGCATTGAAGACGCACGTCCGGAAATCCGCTCCGCACTGGAGCGTTCCGAAAAATTCCTCAGTCTGGCCGCGCTGCTGAGCGTGGTGCTCGCTGCAGTGGCGATTGCGCTGGCCGCAAGGCGCTTCCTGCAACGCCATCTGGATGCCTGCGCCATCATGCGCTGCCATGGCGCCAGCCAGTCGCGGCTGGTGCGACTGTATCTGCTGCAGTTCATCGTGCTGGGTGGTGCAGCCAGCATTGCCGGATGTGTCTCCGGCTACCTCGCGCAGCATGCGCTGGCATTGTGGCTGGGCAGCCTGGTCACCGTGGAATTGCCGGGTGCAGGGTGGATGCCTGCAGTGCACGGGTTTATCACCGGACTTGCATTGCTGCTGGGCTTTGCCTTGCCGCCGCTCATTGCGCTGGCCAAGGTGCCGACCTTGCGCGTCCTGCGTCGTGACATCGGCGCACCCGGCGGCATGGGCCTGCTCGGTTATGTGCTGGGTGCCGTGGTGATTGCCGCGCTGATCATCTGGAAGGCCGGCGACCTGCGCCTGGGCAGCATGGTGTTCGCCGGATTTGCCGGGGCCATGCTGTTCGCGGGCGTGCTGGCGTGGGGCGTCATTGCGCTGGTATCGCGGCTGGGCGGCGCCGGCGTGTCGTGGCGCTTCGGCATTGCCAACCTGCGGCGGCGGCCGCTGGCCAGCGCGTTGCAGGTGGTGGCGCTGGGCATTGGTGTGATGGCTTTGCTGACACTGACCATCATCCGCAGCGAACTGCTCGACCTTTGGCAGCGCAGCCTGCCGCCGGATGCGCCCAACCGTTTTGTCGTCAACGTACAGAAGGACCAGATTCCTGCGCTGGAAAAATTCTTCGCCGGTCGCGGCATCGCCATGCCTGAACTGCATCCGATGGTGCGCGCGCGGCTGATCGGCATCAATGACCGTAATGTCACCCCCGCTGATTACAGCGATGACCGCGCACGTAGGCTGGTGGACCGCGAGTTCAACCTGTCATGGGCGACGCAGATGCAGAAAGACAATCGCCTGATCGCCGGCCGCTGGTGGGGCGAGGGCATGGGCGGCAAAAACATCCGCACCGACCAGTTCTCGATGGAGGACGGCATTGCCAAGTCGCTGGGTGTGGTCATTGGCGACAAGCTGACCCTCGATGCCGCGGGCAATACCTTCAGCGCCGAGATCACCAGCCTGCGCAAGGTTGATTGGGATTCCTTCAACGTCAATTTCTTTGTCGTGTCGCCGCCGGGCTTGCTGGAAAAATATCCCGCGAGTTACGTCACCAGCTTTTATCTGCCGCCGGGCAATGCTGATTTGCTCAATGCGCTGGTCAAACAGTTCCCGAATTTCCTGCTGATTGATGTGGCGCAGGTGCTGGGTCAGGTGCAGACGATGATTACCCAGGTGTCGCGCGCGGTGCAGTTTGTGTTCCTGTTCACGCTGATGGCGGGTCTGGTGGTGCTGTATGCTGCGATTGCCAGTACGCAGGATGAACGCCTTTATCAGGCCACGATCATGCGCACGATGGGCGCCAGTCGCAACCAGCTGGCACGGGCGAATCTGGCCGAGTTTGCGGTGATCGGCGCGCTGGCGGGGCTGATTGCGGCGGCGGGCGCCAATGCATTGGGTTATACGCTGGCAACACGCGTGATCAACGTCGGTTACACCTTCAGCCCCATGCTGTGGGGCATCGGCATCCTCGGCACCGTGCTCGGCGTGATGCTCGCCGGCCACCTCGGCACCCGCCATGTGCTGCGCATTGCCCCGCTGCGCGTGTTGCGCATGTTGTCCTGAGCGCAGATCCGGGCGCAAATCGCGTTCCGGCGGCGCGACGCCGGCGATATACTTCGGAGAACTTCGGAAGCAGGCCATGAGCGAATCCCTGATCATTTATATCTTGTTGTTTTTATTGGTTATTCTGGTTTTCGTTATTGTGGTGATGGCGACCCAGGGCCGCGCCGCCGCGCGCGCCACGCTGGACCTCCAGCAAACCCTCGAAGACAAACACCGCGCCATGCTCGGTGATCTTCACGACGGCCTCACCAAGCAGGGCGATCGTCTGGGTGTGCAGGTTGCGGATTCCAGCGAACGCCAGCGCACGTCCACCGCCGATGAACTGAAACAGACCCGCGACGTGCTGCACGCGCTGCGCCTGACGCTGACGCAGGAACTGGGCACGCAGCGTGAAGCCATGCTCGAAAGGCTCGCGGCGACCACCGAATCGCTGAACGCCAAGATCGACGCGCGGCTGGGCGAGATCGCCGGCAAGGTCAACGAACGCCTCGATGAAGGCTTCAAGAAAACCAACGAAACCTTCATCAACGTGATGACGCGGCTGGCGACCATCGACGAAGCGCAGAAAAAAATCGAAAGCCTGACCGGCAGCGTGGTCAGCCTGCAGGAACTGCTCGGTGACAAACGCGCGCGCGGCGCCTTCGGCGAAGTGCAGCTCGAAGGCCTGGTGCGCAACGTGCTGCCGCCGAATGCCTATGAAATGCAGGCCACGCTGTCGAACGGCACACGTGCCGACTGCGTGCTGCGCCTGCCGGCGCCGACCGGCATGGTGGCGGTCGATTCCAAATTCCCGCTGGAAAACTACCATCGCATGTTCGAGCCCGGCGTCAACGACGTCGACCGCGCGCTGGCGCAAAAGCAGTTCCGCAACGACATCAAGAAACACGTCGATGACATCTCGCGCAAATACATCATCCCCGGTGAGACCTCCGACGGCGCGGTGATGTTCGTGCCGGCCGAGGCGGTTTTCGCCGAGATTCATGCGCACCATGCCGAGACCGTCGAATACGCCAGCGCCAAACGCGTATGGATCGTGTCGCCAACCACCTTGATGGCCGTACTCAACACCGCGCGTGCGGTGCTGAAGGATGTCGAGACGCGCAAGCAGATTCATGTGATCAAGGATTCACTGGCGCGGCTGTCGGTGGAGTTCGGCCGTTTTGATGAGCGCATGAAGGACCTCGCCAAACACATCCGTCAGGCTTACGACGATGTGGAAAAAGTACAGGTCACCAGCGGCAAGATTTCGCAGCGCTTCGCCCAGATCGAAGGCGTCGAGCTTGATGACGAGGCCGAAGAAGCCAAGGTCCTGAAATTGCGCAACGACCGACTGCGCGACGGCGGCTAAGCGGCCCATGGGCTGGTTTGCCCGATGGCGTCGCGGGCGCGCGGTACAGCGCAGCCCGGTGACTGATGCGGAGTGGTCTGCGGTCACCCGGCGTTTTTCTTTTCTGCAGGCGCTGAACGGGGGCGAGCAATCGCGGCTGCGTGACCTCGTGGCCGCCTTCCTCAACGAAAAATCCCTGCAGGGCGCCGGCGGTCTGGTGATGACCCGCGACATGGAACTGGTGATTGCCGCCCAGGCCTGCCTGCTGGTACTGAACCTCGACCTCGATTACTACGGCGACTGGGTCGAAGTCATCGTTTATCCCGACGAATTCATTGTGGACCATGAATACACCGATGAAGACGGCATCGTGCACCACGTGCGCGCGCCGCTCAGCGGTGAGGCCTGGGAGCAGGGGCCGGTGGTGCTGTCATGGCAGGATGCCGAAGCCGCAGACGGCGGCGACGGTTACAACGTGGTGATGCACGAATTCGCCCACAAGATCGACATGCTCAACGGCGCCGCCGACGGCTTCCCGCCGCTGCATGCCGACATGGACCGCGAGCGCTGGACCCAAATCTTCAGTACGGCCTATGCCGATTTCGAGCAACAAGTGGAACGGGATGAAGACACGCTGATCGACCCTTATGCCGCCGAAGACCCGGCGGAGTTCTTCGCCGTGCTCAGCGAAATGTTCTTCGAACGCCCCGATGCGCTGCAGGAGGTCTATCCCATGGTTTATGCGCAACTGGCAGCGTTTTACCGACAGGACCCGTACGCAAGGCATAATGTAAAAACAAGCGGTTAATAATGCGTTCAACACGGGGATAGTTCATGTCAGGTCCGCAATTCGTACTGGCCGCCGATATCGGCGGCACCCATGCCGGTTTTGCCCTGGCTGAACTGCTGCCGGATGGCCCGCGCATTTTTACCGAAGAATCACTGGCGAGCCGCGGCTTCCAGAACTTCGCGCCGCTGCTGGAAAAATTCCTTTCCCGTCCGGATGTCAGTCCCGCACGCGGACGCATTGTGGCTTCATGTTTTGCAGTGGCCGGCCCGGTCAAAGACAATGCCGCCGTGCTGACCAATCTGGGTTGGCAGGTCGAGGGCGATGCGGTCTCCGAACAGTTCGGATTACCCAAGGTCACGCTGATCAATGACTTTCAGGCGGCAGGGCTCGGTGTGAGCCGCCTGCCGGCGGCGAGCTTTGCGACGCTGCAGGCGGCAGAGGCCGACGAACAGGCGCCGGCGGTTATCGTCGGTGCGGGCACCGGCCTCGGCGTCGGCGTGATCGTCAAATCCGGCGATCAATACCGCGTGGTGCCGTCCGAAGCCGGGCACGCTGACTTCGCGCCCACCGATGAATTGCAGGACAAGCTGCTGCTGTACCTGCGCCGCAACTTCGGCCGCGTGTCCTGGGAGCGCGTGATCTCCGGCCCCGGCCTGATGCGCGTCTACAGCTTCCTGCAGGACAGCGGACTCGGCGCACCCTCCAAGCAACTGATGGACGCCACCAAACATCCCGGTGTCGATCCCGCAGAAATCATTGCTGAATACGGTCTGCGCAAACTCGATCCGCTGGCCGTGCGTGCACTCGATCTGTTTGTTGCGGCCTATGGCGCCTTCGCCGGCAATATGGCGCTGGCCTCTTTGGCGCGCGGCGGCGTATATGTCGCGGGCGGCATCGCGCCGAAGATCATCGGCCGATTGAAGGAGGGCGCATTCATGCGCGCGTTTACAGGTCGCGGGGCGTTCACGCCGCTGCTGTCAGGGATACCGGTGAAGGTGGTGATGGATGCGAAGGTGGGGTTGCTGGGGGCGTTGGGGGTGGCGTTCAAGAGTGCAGCGGTATAAAAAGCGACCCCGTACCTTAGGTTAGTACCTTTGGTTACTTTCGCTTCGGTGCCTTCTTTTGAGTGGCCGGCAAATATTCCAGCACAATTTGTTCAACGACTTCAGACTGTCGAAGATCGCGAGTTCGTTTCAACGGATCGCGATCCTTTTGTGCGGATAACCAGCGCTTGAACTCGATGAATACGGCCGGGGATATCGTATTCATCCGGGCCATTTGGCCATTCGCGGCGACAATGATGCTCGAGAATTTTTCAGCGTTCAGCAGGGTGTCCGCGCGTCGAGCCTGGGCAACCAGGAAATCATCCTCATCATCCGACAACCGCATCGGATTTGGATCTTGTTGTTTGGCCTCGCGGCGAATGATGTCGACTTCGAAACCCTTGGCGTTGACGGCGGTATACCGTTGATCATCGCGCACGATAAAGGTTGGATCGATCTTTTGCAGAAGACCGACCATGGAAGTGCCCTGAAACTTTAAATCACTGATGAACTGGACGCGTTTTCTGGCGTCCCACAAAAGATCGACATCCTGGGTTTCCATGGCCGCAGTATCGGTAATGCGTATACCAGCCTCGATCTCATAGGCGTAGAGCGCATGGGTTCCAACCACGGTGAAGTAGGGTGACAACCCCGCTTTTTCGATGCCACTCAGGATTTCAACCACGATACCGGGCGCTCTGCCTACGCGAAGGGCTCTATTCAAGCGCTGGTGCTGCTCCAGGCTGGAACGCAGAGACTTCTCACGAGCTTCAATCGCTGCCTTGCGCTCAAGGAATTTCGCATAGATCTCCTCGGTGCTTGAATCTCTTGGCCCGAGGCTTTTTTGGCTGTTCGTGGGGGATGTTCGAATCAGGTAATCGGTTTTTTCGCCCTGCTTCCAGTACATCCCGCCCCTGACTTCTTTGGCGGCATGTCGGGCGTCTTCCAATGCTGTAAACGCACTTCGTGCATTGATGTACTGACGCTTCGCGTCGTCATCAAGTTCTTGAATATCCGGAGATTTCGGTATAAACGACATAAGTCATAAAATATACGGAAATTCCTTACGCGTCAATTAGATAGGGCCTTGAAAAACCCTGCTCCTGTAGCCTTGCCAGCAAACCTGGCCCGTATGAAACGAAGTGAAATACGGCAGTCGATATCCCGTAATCCGCTTTGCTTCTTCCGGGCCAGGGGATAATTCCCTCCCAAGATACCGGTGTCGATTTCCATGTCCACATCAACGCATTGCACTGCCCTAGTGGTTCAATATAAGTAATTGAATTTATTTATATTTTTATGGTTTTGGCGATGAGCTTCGTCCTTTACTCCGGCACAATCCCCGCAATCTTCACCACCTTCGCCCAGCGCGCGATTTCGGCTTTGTAGAAGGCATCGAATTTCTCGCCGGCCCAGTCGCGGGGTTCGACACCCTGTTCGTTGTACTTCTGCAGCAGGTCTTTCGCGGACAGGGCCTGACTGGTGGTGTCGATCAGGCGCTTGACCACGGCGGGTTGGGTTTTGGCGGGGCCGCAGAGGCCGTACCACACCGTGATTTCGAAACCCTTATAGCCGGACTCGTCGAAGGTGGCCACGTCCGGCAGCTGCGGCTGGCGTTTCATCGAGGTCACCGCGATCGGGCGCACTTTGCCGGCCTTGATGTTGGTGAGCTGCGAGGGCAGGTTGTTGAACTGGGTGTGTACTTCGCCGGCCATCACGTCCTGAGTCGCCTGTGCGCCGACTTTGTAAGGCACGTGCAGGATGTTGAACCCGGCGAGCGTCTTGAAATACTCCATCGTCAGGTGCGGCGACAGGCCGACGCCGGAGGAGGCGTAGCGGAATTTGCCGTCGTTGGATTTGGCGTGGGCCACGAATTCCTTGAGGTTGCGCACCGGCACCGAGGGGTGCACAACAAGCACGTTGGGCACTGCGCCATAGAGCGTGATGCGGGTGAAGTCGGCTACGGTGTCGAAGGGCAGCTTTTTGTACAGCGCCGGGCGGATGGCCTGGCCGAGGCTGCAGCCCACCAGCGTGTAACCGTCGGGCGCGGCGCGCGAGACCACATCCATGCCAATGATGCCGCCGGCGCCAGGGCGGTTGTCGACGACGAACTGCTGGCCCAGCAGCTCGGTCATCTTGGCGGTATAGATGCGTGCGGTGACGTCCGGTGCGGCGCCCGCGCCGGTGCCGAGGATCAGGCGCACCGGGCGTTGCGGGTAGCCGCTGGCGGATGCGGCGTGGACGGCGCCTGAAATCGTCGCGCCGATCATGCATGCGGCGGTGATCAGCAGGCGGGTGCGCCGTGGTGTGGCGGACGGGTTCAGCCGGGTGGGGTTCATGGTGGTTTTCCTCGTCGTTGGTTTTTTGGGCGGGATAAAATTTTGCGGGGTGCGTGTCGCGGTTCAGATGCGCGCGCGGATAAAACCGGTCAGCGCCAGGATCAGTTTTTCGAGATTGGATGCGAGCGTATCAAAACCCTGATGGCGTTCGCGGCTGCTCTCGTCCATGTACAGCGCGCGATTGACTTCAATCTGGATGCTGTGGCGGTTGGCGGCGGGGTTGGAATAACGGCGCACCAGTTCCGCACCCTTGTACGGATTGTTGACGTTGACGCGGTAACCCAGCCCGCGCAGCGTATCGACGGCACAGCCGATGAAGCCGGGTTCGCTGGTGCTGCCCTCGCGGTCGCTGATGACAAAATCCGGGCGCGCCTGGCCGGCGTCGATGTTCATCGCGTTGCCGCGCGACTTCATCGAATGGCAATCCACATGCCACACGCCGCCGAAGCGCGCATGCAGCGCATCAAGCTGCGCGCGCACCGCCTCATGGTAGGGATCGTAATAGTCGCGGATCAGGGCTTCGACTTCGGCCACGGTGAATTTGCGGCCGTGCACCGGCACGCCGGGCAGGGCCAGGCGGCGGATCAGGCCCATGCCGCTGAGTGACTTGTCGGAGACGGCGATCTGGCCGGGCCACGGCGCATCGAGCAGTTCCGGATCGATGTCGTCGCGGGCGCGGTTGGGGTCGATCATCCAGCGCGGGAAGGTCGCCGCAATCAGCGTGCAGCCGTGTTCGGGGGCCTTGCCGTAGAGCGCATCCACAAAGGCGTCGCAGCTGGTGGCGAGAGCCTCCGGCGGCGCGGCCGGGGTCATGTGCGGCGGCACCATATAACCGCTGTGCGGCGAATCAAACAGCAGCGGCTGTGCGGCGCCCAGCGGGCCGTGCACGATGACCGGGGGGACAACACCAGTCCGGGGCATGCTCATGTGGCGATCCTGATTACGGTTGGGCAGCCAGTGTCGCCAGCACGCGGCAATCCCGCAACAAGATTCAAAAAACGTATTAACCTATGCCATTCAGGTATGGGATGGAGAAAGGCGATGGACTACCGGCAACTGGAGGTGTTTCGTGCGGTGATGGACGCCGGATCGGTGAGCGCCGCGGCGCGCCTGCTCGGCGTCTCGCAGCCAGAGGTGAGCCGCAAGGTCGCCCGGCTGGAGGCGGATTTCGACATTGACCTGTTTGCGCGCGAGCGCGGCCGCCTGATGCCGACGGCGCATGCGCTGGCGCTCTACCGCGAGGTGTCGCACGCCTTCGAAGGCGTGGAGCGCGTGCTGAACCTGGTGCGCAAGATGCGCGCCCACAACACCGGCACGCTGCGCATCGCCGCACCCTACAGCGCCTGTGAAGTGCTGCTGCCGCGCATCATCGCGCGGCTGGCCAAGCGCCATCCGGACCTGCGTTATGCCGTCGAACTCGGCCGCTACGAGGCGATTGCGGCGATGGTCGCCAAACGCGAGGTGGACATCGGCATCCTCAAGGAGCCGGTGGCCCACAGCGGCATATCGACGCTGCCGCTGGTCGACAGCTGCGTGGCCTGCGCGCTGCCGCCGAAGCATCCGCTGGCGCGCGGGCGCGTCATCCGCGCCAGCGACCTCGCGCGCGAGCCGCTGGTGGTGCTGGGCCGCCATGCCGGCTGGCTGCAGGAGATCCGCGCGTTATTGAGCCGCAGCGGCGACACGCCGCTGGTGCGGCTGGAGACCCATGCCGTGGGTGCCGCCTGCGGTTTTGCGGCGAGCGGTCTCGGCATCGCACTGGTGCCCGAACTGCTCGGCGCGCAGTTCGCCGACCGCGGCGTGGTGCTGCGGCCACTGGCCGAACGCATCGAGCAGCGTTTTGCGGTGGCCTTCCCCAAGGGCCTGCAGCGCGAAGGGCTGGTCGGCGAATTCCGCCAAGCGGCGGTGCAGGTCGCGCGCGAACTGCTGCGCGAGGGGCGGCGCGGGGCGTGAAGGGAAGGCCGTGCTCTGTGTTTATAAAAATAATTAATAAAAAAAATTAGTTAAATAGCATGAAGGATAATCACGCTTTGTTACGGGCAATTATTAATCGACCCCCATGGCTATTCTTCGAATAAAAAGGCTCGTTCCGACTAAACTGCGTTTTTTGATCAATCCATTTCATGGGAGGCCCTATGGGTAACCCGAAAGATCAGGTTCAGGCGCTTCTGCAGAAGTTGCCGGAAGACGCAAGCTACGAAGATATTCAGTACCACCTCTATGTCCTGGAAAAAGTGCAGCGCGGCCTGCTGCGTGCCGACTCTGAAGGTGTTGTTGATCACGCGGAGGCAAAGGGACGTCTTGGGCAATGGCTCGCATCGTAGCCTGGTCGCCGGAAGCGATTGAAGACGCCGAGGGGATTGCGGCGTACATCGAACGCGACTCGCCTTGGTACGCGAAAGCAGTGGTCTCGAAGATCGTTGAGACAGTTGAGGCGATTCCCGACTAACCCGAGATGGGACGAGTGGTTCCTGAGCTGGGTGAAACGGCAATCCGGGAACGTTTCGTGCACCGTTACCGTGTTATCTACCGGCTTGATGAAGAGCGAATTCTGATTGTTGCGGTGATACACGGGCGACAGGACTTTTCGCCGCTTTCGGAGCGCATGGTGGGC
Organism: uncultured Bordetella sp.; assembly: GCA_964531455.1. GTDB lineage: Bacteria > Pseudomonadota > Gammaproteobacteria > Burkholderiales > SG8-41. The sequence goes on along the minus strand of CAZHFZ010000056.1, from coordinate 9,317 downwards.
GAGTAGAGCCCGGGAATGGATTGCGCAGGGTGCGAGCGCAGCGTAATGCACCGTATGTCTGTGTTTGTTAAGGGGTCACCGGAACATTCGTGTAGTGGATTGCGCTGCTTCTTGGCCAATCTGCACCAAGGCCGGGCGCAACGCCCGGATGACGAACAGACAGAAGACGAAGCTCCTTCAGGAAAACCGTTATGTGGCGGAGGTCGACGTCGAAACCATCGACGAAGAGACTTCGTTCTCGCCTTGTCTGTCGCTGGAGGATGCGCTTCGGTGCGGGGATATCAATGCGGCATCCGGCATCGGACGTGTCTGTACGCTGGGGCCGGTTGCGGTCGTTTGGTGTTCGACGGTGCTGCGCTAACCGCGACGAATCATCGAAGGTTCTGATGGGCATTCGACGCCATGCGCTGTGTTTGTTGCGACCTTGTGGGCTGGCGGTCACCAGCGCCAGCAAGCGAGTGAATAATAAATTATTTAATAAAATCAATGGTTTATATAAACCCGTAACTCCACTGTGCGCGACCACGGGTTTCCGGCTTATTGTGCCGGGTCACAGGCTTAGGGGAGGTCAGCGATGTTTGGATTGTTCAAGTCACCGTCATTCGAAGATGCCACGCTGGGGCCACTGCAATACAAGCGCGGCTGTTGGCACGGCACGATCAAGCTCGCGGAGCAGACGCTCCCGCTGCTGATCGCCGGCAGCAAGGCGCAGCCTGATGCGCAGGCGCTCGCCGTCGCGCAGGCCTTGCCCGCGCAATACGCCGGCTACAAACCGGTCATCGCACAGGCGCTGTTCGAACACTACGAACCCTATGGCGAAGATGCAGAAAACGGCGTACCGAAACTCAGTGATGCGTCACAGGTCTGGCCGCAGGTGCAACTGGTGCATGTGCTGGTGGATACCGTGGATGGTGCGATGGCCGTCGAGCTGGGCTACACCGCGGCCTGGGATGAGGAACACACGCTGGGCGCGCGGTTCAGGGACGGGAAGTTGCTGGAGTTGAACGGGAGTGTAGTGTTGCCGTGAGCAGAGAGGAGTTGGTTGAAGCGGATTAATTAATTATGTTTAAAAGTAAATTGATGACTCCAAAACCTTTGATGGCTAAATACTGTATTTCGAAGGTGGCCGGCTTGGAAGTCCGGCCACATAAGATTACTTGGCGAGCCCAATCTCACCCAGGAGCTCCTTCTGTTCTTTATACTCGGTAGCAAGGAAATCCTGTAGTGCGCGCCCCATGCGAGGCTGCAATTCCCAGAAATTTGCGGCAAGTTCTTTCCGCCAAGTTTCGCTTTCACCAAGTTTCGATACGGCGGCCTCCCAGTAGGCAACCTGCGCTGGTTGCAGATTTTTCGGACCAATGAAAGCACGCCAGTTCGAGTTGACGGCGTTAATTCTCTGTTCGGCCCATGTGGGCACGTCTGCCAGAACGCCTCCCATGCGCTTGGGAGCCGAAATCGCAACGATGCGGGTTGCTCCCCGTTGGAGATGTGGCAAAGCTGGAGACGCGGACGATGCGACAAGGTCGATGTGACCGCCCAGCAACGCAGTCATGGATTCGCCGTTGGACTTGAAGGAAACGACTTTCATCCGTTTTACATCGACGCCAGCCGCCCTCGCCGCCAGCATGAGCGAAACATGGTTCGCGCCGCCGCGCGTCGTGAGCCCGATGCTCAGGCCGTCCGGCTGTTTCGCGAGGTGCTGCATTAGCTCTGCACCGGTCCTGAACGGCGCATCCGCGCGCACGCTGAACACGGTGTATTCGTCCAGCAGCACGGCAAGCGGAGTGAAATCCGTGTAGTGCTGCTGCGTCAGCCCCATAAGCTGGTTCGAAATGAGCGTTGGGTTGCTAAGCTCCACGTAATGGCCGTTTCCCGGGAACTGGTTCAGGTAGACGCGCGCTAGCGTCTGGTTTCCGCCGGTCTTGTTGATCACGTTCAGCGGCGTGGTCACGATCTTTTCTTCCTGGAGAATGCGCTGAATGGTGCGGGCCAGCTTGTCGGTGTTTCCCCCGGCACCGGAAGCGGCGATGATCTCCACCGGCCTGTCGGGTTTCCACGGCTGGCCGTGCGCCTGCCCAAGAGCGAGGCAGGCCATGGCGAGCGGGAGAACAGTCTGCAACACGAAGTAGAACGGTCCTTTTTCTTTCATGGTTTCACCTCCATTTTCGGTTAGGTCGGACACGGGTGCCCCGCGTCCTAGGTCAGAGGCTCCCGATCAGCCCGAACACGCCGCGCTTGCGCAGGCCGCGCCGCATGAGCTCAAGATCGATCACCTGATGATCGTCGATGTCCAAGCTGACTTGGTTGCCGAGCGTGTTGACGTACCAAGCCTGTGTGGTGCCGTCCTTCGCTTGGAAAATGAAGTCTTGGGAATCAAAACGGGAGACCAGGTTGAGTACGAAATCGCCCTTAAACTCGGTCACCCCTTCGCTGGTACCTTCACCCTGTACCAGCACTTTCCATGCGCCTGCCTTCTGATAAGCATCAACTTGCTTGAAGACATAGCTCTGGCTTGAGGTCCAGTCCTCGATGCCCTTTTGTCCTGCTTCAGCGACCACTTTGAGGCCGGCGTCGGCTGCCATACGAATCAGTTCGCATTTGTCCTTCAGTGACATCGCAATCTGTGCACTCGACACCTCGACCGCTTCCGCGCCGAGTTTCTTGGCCGTGGCGTAGAACTGGGCGGAGACGCCCTGCTGGAAGGCGGCTTCGGTAACATCACCCGCGAAGAACACGCGGATGCTTGCCTTTTGCAATGCCGCGATCTTGCGCTTGAGGAAGGCTTCCGGTTGCAGGCGAAATGCACCGATAGCGACTTTCACAAAATCGATGTACGGGCCGCTGGCGTCAATCAGATCCGTTACTCTGTTCATCGCGATGCCGCGGTCGGCCACGATCGTGAGCCCCGTTTCGCGGGGTTTGCCCGGCCGCGGAGCCACGCGGACGAACGGGAAAGCCATATTCTTCAGACCGGGATCCTTATCCATGCTTTTTCCTTTCAGGGTTTCAGATTTGTGCCACGAGTTCGCGATACACGTACGGCAGGATGCCGCCGTGCCGGTAGTACAGAAGTTCCTCGTCGGTATCGATGCGGCAGAGGACAGGTACGTCGTCAATGCGGCCATCGGGCCGACGCACGCGCAGCGTGAGTTCCGCACGTGTCTTCAACTCTTCGTCGAGCCCGGCGATATCGAAGGTCTCCGTACCGTCGAGCTTCAAGGCGTCGCGACGTGCGCCATCCAGTTCTAGTGGTAACACGCCCATGCCCACCAAGTTGGAGCGATGGATGCGTTCGAAGCTTTCGGCGGCAACCGCGCGTACTCCAAGCAGCGCGGGGCCCTTGGCAGCCCAGTCACGGGAGGACCCGGCGCCATACTCGTGCCCGGCGATCAAGATGAGCGGCACACCCCGGTCACGGTAAGTCTGTGCTGCTTCAAAGATGGGGACGACGACACCGTCGGGTTGCAGCTTCGTGAACGGGCCCTCCATCTGCGGCACCATCGCGTTCTTCAAGCGCGGTGAGGCAAACGTCCCGCGCAACGCCATTTCATGGTTGCCGCGGCGAAATCCGTGCGTCTGGAAGTCGGCCGTCTTCACGCCGCGCTCGGTCAGGTAGCGGGCGGCGGGGCTCTCAGCGGCAATGGTGTTGTTGGGCGACAGGTGATCTGTGGTGATCATGTCACCGAGCATGGCGAGCGGGCGCAGACCTTCGAGTTGGCCTATGCCAGGGACCGTTCGCGACAAGTTTTCGAAGAAAGGTGGCTTGCGCAGGAATGTGCTGTTCTCGGTCCACGGGAACAGCGGGCTTGATTCTCCGCGCAGCGCCTGCCAATCGGGAGCACCCTCGAACAGGTGCTCGAAGCTCGTGCGGTAGACATCCGGGGTCACGCTGGTGGCGAGCGTTCGCGCGACTTCCTCCGCATCTGGCCAGATGTCGGTCAGGAAAACCGGCTGGCCATGGCGGTCGGTGCCCAGCGGTTCTTGGTCGAGATCAAGCGTGATCCTGCCGGCAATCGCGTAGGCAACAACGAGCGCAGGGGAGGCGAGGTAGGCGGCGCGCGCGAACGGATGCACGCGCCCCTCAAAATTCCGGTTTCCGGACAAAACCGCGACTGACACCAACTGTGCATCCTTTACGGCGTTCTCGATCTCCGGCGCGAGTGGTCCGGAATTGCCGTTGCAGGTGGTGCAGCCGAACGCGACCAACTGGAATCCCAGTGCTTCGAGATACGAGTAAAGATCGGCGCGCCGAAGGTATTCCATCACCGCCTTGGAGCCGGGTGCGAACGAGGTTTTTACCCACGGTTGCGACCTGAGGCCGCGATTGACCGCGTTGCGGGCCAGCAGGCCCGCGACGATCATGTTCGCGGGGTTGGATGTGTTGGTGCAACTTGTGATCGCGGCGATGACGATATCGCCGTCGCAAAGCATGTGATCCCGACCCGCTACCGGGACGCGCTTTGTCGGGGTTGTGCGGCCATCGCGCGCCAGTGTCGGCATCTCCGCGGTGAATTCACGCGCCACGGCATTCAGGGACACCCGTTGCTGCGGCCGGCGTGGGCCGGCGAGCGAGCGCTCGACCGATGAGAGGTCGAGATCGACCTGCGAATCGAAACGAGGTGCATGCGTGGCGGCGTCGCGCCACAGCCCTTGTGCCTGGGCATAGGCTTTTACAAGAGCAACGGTGGAGTCATCGCGACCGGTAAAGGTAAGGTATTCGATGCACTTCTGATCCACCGGAAAAAACACGCAGGTCGCGCCATATTCGGGCGCCATATTTGAAATCGTCGTGCGGTCGGCAACCGGCAGCGCATCAAGGCCGGGCCCGTAGAACTCGACGAACTTGCCGACCACGCCGATCTTGCGCAGGCGCTCGGCAATGGTCAGGACGAGGTCGGTGGCGGTTGCGCCGGCCGGCAGTTCTCCCGTCACGCATACCCCGAGCGTGTCCGGAACGCGCATGGACAGCGGGCGACCGAGCATAGCCGCCTCCGCTTCGATGCCGCCGACACCCCATCCGAGCACACCGATGCCGTTGACCATCGTCGCGTGGCTGTCATTGCAGACAAGCGTATCCGGATAGATGGTTTCGATCCCGTCAGCGCTCTCTGTCCAGGCAACGCGCGCAAGGCGCTCCACGTTGATTTGATGAACGATGCCGCTGTCAGGCGGCACGACACGGAAGTTTCGGAACGCGTTCTGGCACCAAGCGAGGAAGGCGAAACGCTCACGGTTGCGTGCGTACTCAATCTCAACGTTCCGCCGTTCCGCGTCCCGGGTGCCCGCAACGTCTGCAATGATCGAGTGGTCGATCACGAAATCGACCGGTATCGCGGGATTGACACTTTGCGGATCACCTCCGAATGCTGCGACGGCCTCACGCAGTGCGGCAAAGTCGACCATCACCGGCACCCCGAGCAGGTCCTGCAACAGTACGCGTGCGGGTCGGAACGGAATCTCGAAACCACGCTCGCCGCGGGCGAGCGCCTGAATCATTTGGGGCTTGACCTCAGGCGTATTTGCGTTCCGCAGCAGGTTTTCGGCCAGTATGCGTTGCGAGAACGGAAGTCGAGTCAGGCCACTGAGTGCTGGATCCTGTGCTGCGGCGGGAAGGCTGAAGTAACGAAAGTTGCGTCCGCCCACCTTGAGTTCGCGGACACAGTCAATGGCGAAAGGTGTTGCGATACGTGTCAAATTTACTCCTCAGGAAGGTGCGGCTTTTTCTTATAACTTATTGATTTTATGGCCCTATCGGAAATGACAGCACGGAGACTGCAGGCCGATGCTTTAATATGCACTTACTGGGTGCTGTTCGTAGCGAAGTATTTTCACCTGCATGGTGAATTTTTTTAATGCCTGCCATCGACTTCAAGAAGCTGCCGCCCCTTCACGCGCTCGTTGCCTTCGAGGCTGTCGCGCGGTTGCACAGCTTCGCGAGAGCTGCCGACGAGTTGTGCGTAACGCATGGCGCGGTAAGCCATCGCATCAAAGTGCTCGAACGGCATTTCGGCGCGAGGTTGTTTGCTAGGCGAGGCGGCACCGTGTCGTTGACGACTCGGGGCACGTATTTTCTGAGTGCTGTTCTGGGAGCCCTGTTGACGTTGCAGCAGGCTTCAAAGCGACTTGCCGACGCCCACAACATAGTCACAATCAACGCTGGCCCCTCCACCGCACATAACTGGCTCATTCCACGGCTGAGCAGTTTTTATCACGAACATCCCGATATTGACCTGGAGATCGACGCTACCAAGCTTGCACCAAAAAAGAAGGGCGTCGGTCTGGAGTCAGGAGAGGCAGATGTCGTTATCCGCTACGGGAGGAAGGAAGACTGGACGGGCTTTCAATCGGTAAAACTCATGGATGTAGAATTGTTTCCGGTATGTTCGCCCGCATACCTGTTAACAGTAGGTCGGCTCGACACCTCTGCGGCATTGAAGAAGGCGTTGCTGCTGAGGTTGCCCCACGAGCCGTGGAAACCCTGGTTCGAGGCAGCACATCTGGATTGGGGTGAACCGGCTTCCGGCCCGTTGTTTGGCGACGCGAGCATCCTGCTCGACGCGGCTGCAAATGCGCAGGGCGTAGCATTGGCGCGCAACGTGCTTGTCGAGAGCGATATTGCCTCAGGCCGTCTTGTCAAACTCTGGAAAACGACAATCCCGTCCCCCCGAGCATATTTTGCGGTGTGGTCGATACGCAGCGTCGCGCGCCCGGAAGTTAATGCATTCCTGAAATGGCTCATCGGAACCTGCAAGCAGACACCGCTGATCGAAGCGGAGCACGAAAAAACCCGCAAAATTTGACTTGTAAATTGAAGGATTAAAGGGGCCGGGCCCCTTTAATTTCCGTTGCGTTCCGCAGGGCGTGGCGCAAGGACATGGAATCAATGCGGTCGGCGTGAGTGTTCTGAACGATTGCTTCGACCTAATTTCACTTATCAATTGGAAGACGGGTAGAGATGACGCCATGAAACGCTTCGACCGTGCCCGGTTTTTTGCCTACGGCGTGATGACCGCGGTCAATACGGTCGCACTCGCGCTGTATGCGCTGGACCTCGCGACCAGCGGGCGGGGCAGTGCTGCCAACGCACAGCCGGTGCTGTTCGTGCTGATCGGCGTCTGTCTGATCGGCGCCATGATCGCTTCGGTGCTGCGTGGTTACGACCTCGGCCGACCCGCATGGCAGATTGTTCTGGGGTTCTGGCTGTCACTGGGCACCGGGCCTGTCGTGCTGCTGTTTATCGGCTACCTGGCTTGGGCCCGAGGGGATGCCGGTCCCAATGCCCATGGATCGCGGCCGGCGCCTGCCGGTTTCGTTACCTGGTTGCAGGCCGCTCTAATACTGGTGGCGCCGTGGCTGCTGTTTATGGTGGCTGCACGGCTCAGTTGATACAGGGCGTTGAGGCTGGCGGAAATGATTCGCTGCAGTTTGCAAATAAAAATTAAAGTTACACTGACCCTGTTTATTCGCCGTATTTAACAGCGCTTCCCGCAATCACATGGCCCGGCGGTCGCCAGCCGGCCTCGAAGCCGAATTCCATCAGAGGAGAGAGTAATGTCTACACCAGGTATCAACACCACACAATCGACCGCATCGGGCGTGATATTCACCGGCTGTGGTCTGCGCAGTGCTGCGGCCAAGCGCGCGCCGGCGCGCAAGCGGGCGAAGCCCAGCACCGGCCGGCTGCCGGTTCTGATCAAAGGCAAACGCGTCAGGACGATCGACGTGCACGCGCATTGCCTGGTTGCCGAGGCCTTGGCGCTGCTGCCCGCTGCCGAGGCGAAGGCCATCTATCCGCCGACCAAAGGCTCGAAAGAGTTCGACATCGTGCTCGAGGAGAGGCTCGCCGGCATGGATGCGCAGGGCATCGACATGGAAGTGCTGAGCATCAACCCGTGGTGGTACGGCAAGGATCGCGACCTCGTCACCAAGGTCATCCAGTTGCAGAACGAGGGGCTCGCCGAAATTTGCGCACGTCAGCCGGACCGGCTCGCCGCCTTCGCGTCGCTCGCTTTGCAGTTTCCGGACCTCGCCGTGCGCCAACTCGAGGAAGGGGTACGCAAATACGGCTTTAAGGGCGCGGCGATCGGCGGCAGCGTGGCGGGCTTCGAGTTCGCCGACCCGAAATTCCATCCGGTCTGGGCGAAAGCGCAGGAGCTCGACGTGACGCTCTTCATCCATCCGCAAAGCACGCCGGAGCTCAACCATCGCTTCAAGGGCAACGGCTGGCTCTCCAACGTGATCGGCAATCCGCTCGACACCACGATCGCGCTGGAGCACCTGATCTTTGAAGGCACGTTCGACAGGTTTCCGCGCTTGAAGGTGTGCGCTGCGCACGGTGGCGGCTTCCTGGGTTCTTACGCGCCGCGCATGGACTACGGCTGCTTTGTCTACCCCGGCGGCTGCAATCCGGACATCAAACTCAAGAAGAAACCGACCGAGTACATGAAACAGATTTTCTTTGACTCGCTCGTTTTTACGCCGGAGGCGCTGCGCCACCTCGTCGCGGAGGTCGGCGCATCCCAGGTCGTCATCGGCACCGATCACCCGATTCCGTGGAACCAGCATCCGGTCGATCACATCATGGCGACGAAAAGCCTCACGGACAAACAGAAGGCCGCGATCCTCGGCGGCAATGCGGCGAAACTGCTCGGGATCAAGTTTAAAAAATAAGGTCAGTGCAGGTTTTCTGAAAACTTGCACTGACCCTGTTTGTTCAATGACGGCATGAAACGCTTCGACCGCGCCCGGTTTTTTGCGTACGGCGTGATGACCGCAGTCAATGCGGTCGCACTCGCGCTGTATACGCTGGACCTCGCGACCCGCGGGCGGGGCGGTGCGGCCAACGCGCAGCCGGTGCTGATGGTGCTGGTCGGGGCTTGCCTGATCGGCGCCATGATCGCCGCAGTGTTGCGCGGCCGCGATCTCGGCCGGCCCGCATGGCAGATTGTTGTGGGGTTCTGGCTGTCGTTGGGTACCGGTCCGATTGTGCTGCTGTTCCTCGGCTACCTTGCCTGGGCCAAAGGCGAGGCCAGTCCCAATGCCTATGGCCCGCTGCCGGTGCCCGCCGGTTTTGTGACGTGGCTGCAGGCCACACTCCTGCTGGTGGCGCCGTGGCTGGTGTTTCTGGTGGCGGCACGGCTCAGCTGATGCAGACCCGTCGAAAGGGTGTTACAAGAGGCCTTGTTTCTTCCGGCGAGGGGAGTGAACCATGCGACCGATTGTTGGTTTGACGGTGGTCTTGATGCTGTTGACCGGTTGTGCCTGGGCTTCCCCCGTTTCCCCGGACACATTTGGTAAGTTAATGAACTTATTGGAGG
>CAZHFZ010000055.1:20066-21188 GCA_964531455.1 uncultured Bordetella sp. | reverse complement strand
TGGGCATGGATCTGATTCTGTGGCGGCATGCTGATGCGGAAGACCGTATTCCTGATGCGGAACGGCGCCTGACGCCTAAAGGCCGGAAACAGGCGCGGAAAATGGCTGACTGGCTCAATCGTCATTTGCCGGAAGGCTGGCGCGTGATTTCCAGTCCTGCGGTACGCACTTGCGAAACAGCGGCTGAACTTGCCGTCGATTTTGTCATTGAACCGGCGGTGTCCACCGCGGCGAATCCGCAGGGCCTGCTCAAGGCAGCAGGCTGGCCGGATGGTAGTGGCGCGGTTGTCGTGGTTGGCCATCAGCCGACATTGGGGGCTGCGGCTGCATTGGCTTTGACGGGCGCCGTACAGCCCTGGAATGTAAAAAAAGGCGCCATCTGGTGGATTTCAAAGGATGATGATGGCGGTATCACGGTGCGCGCAGTGCTGGCGCCAGGCATTTTGTAGGAGCTTCCATGTTTGAATCAGCCAGTCTTTCCCATCGCATCGACAAGGCGCTCTACAAGCGTGAAGAGCCGAAGCTCAGGCAGGCTTTGCTCAATGCACAATACGATCTCAAGCAGAACGGAAAATTTGCCACGCTGATCCTGATTGCCGGTGTAGAGGGTGCAGGCAAAGGTGAGATGGTCAATCTGCTCAACGAGTGGATGGATCCCCGCCATATTGAGGTCAGCGGATTTTCCGAGCCGTCGGACGAAGAAAACGAACGGCCGCGCGTCTGGCGTTACTGGCGCGCGTTGCCGCCCAAAGGCAAGGTTGGCGTGTTTTTCGGCGCCTGGCATACCCAGCCAATCGTCAAACGGGTGATGGGTTTAAGCAGCGAAGGCCAGTTTGACCAGGAAATCAGCGAGATTCTCAGGCTTGAACGCATGCTGGTCGATGAAGGCGTGCTGTTGCTGAAGTTCTGGTTTCACCTGTCACGGCCGCAGCAGAAGAAGCGGCTGCATGAACTGGAAAAGAATCCGGCGACGAGCTGGCGCGTTTCCAAGGGCGATTGGGTCATGTTCAAGCACTACAATGACTTTGCCGCAGTCTGCGAACCGTTCGTGCGCAAGACCAGCACCGCTGAAGCGCCGTGGCTTGTTGTATCCGGGGCCGATGCGCGTTACCGCAGTCTGAC
>CAZHFZ010000055.1:18580-19966 GCA_964531455.1 uncultured Bordetella sp. | reverse complement strand
TTTGAAGGCAATGATGCGGCGGGCAAGGGCGGCGCCATCCGTCGAATCACCAGCGCGCTGGATGCCCGTGCCTACCAGACGATATCGGTCGCCGCGCCGACCGAGGAAGAACGTGCGCAGCCTTACCTGTGGCGGTTCTGGCGGCACATACCTCGCCGCGGCCGTTTCGCGATTTTCGACCGTTCCTGGTACGGCCGCGTGCTGGTAGAGCGTGTCGAAGGTTTCTGCAAGGAAGCCGACTGGATGCGCGCGTATTCCGAAATCAATGATTTCGAGCAGCAGCTCGCGCAACACAAGGTGCTGGTGGTCAAGTTCTGGCTGGCGACCAGCAAGGAAGAACAGTACCGGCGCTTCAAGGCGCGTGAGAAGGTCGCGTTCAAGCGTTTCAAAATCACCGCCGAAGACTGGCGCAACCGCAAGAAGTGGGATGAATACGAGACGGCGGTCTGTGACATGGTCGACCGCACATCCACCAATCTTGCGCCCTGGACGCTGGTGGAAGCCAATAACAAGTATTACGCCCGGCTCAAGGTGTTGCGCACACTTGCCATTGCCGTAGAGGGCGCGCTGGAACGCATTGGCAAGCTGAAAAAAGACAAGACCGGGACAGTCAAAATCCGCAGCAAATGACGAGGGCCGGTGGCTTCAGTCAGCGAGCACCGGTTCCTGTGCCAGCACGATGTCGTCCAGCCCGGGAACCCTGATTTCATAACCGATGCGCGTCCATTCCGCGATCTCTTCGCGCAACGCCGTTGCGCTCAATGGATTGGCTTCCAGCCATGAGGGATCAAAAGCCAGTCGTAAGCGGGCCCCCTGGTTCTTTTTGACTTCGAGGGGCGGAAAACTTGTATCCCGCCGCGCCCGGCACAATACGGCAGCCAGTCGCAGTGCCAATACGGTCGCGCGGTCGTCCTCCTGCAGCAGTTCCCAGGATTTTTTCAGCGAGCGCCGGTGGCTCAATACCAGAGTTGCCAGCCGCTCCTGCTCTTCGCGCGAGAAACCCGGCATGTCGGCATTGCTGATGATGTAGGCCGAGTGTTTGTGATAGCCGCTGTAAGCCACGGGTATGCCGATTTCATGAAGCTTGGCCGCCCAGCCCAGCAACCGGGGGCCGTCTTCACTGGCGGCGTCACCGGCTATTTTTTCATAGAGCGTTATTGCGAAGGCGCCGACCCGCCGCGCCTGATGGGCGTCAACGTGGTAACGCTGCATGAATTGCGTCACAGTCACATCACGCATATCGTGATTGTGGAAGCGTCCCAGCATGTCGTAGAGGATGCCCTGGCGCATCGCACCGGAGGCCGGCGTCATCATGTCGATGTTCAACTCGTCCAGAACCGCATAAAGTATGGCGAGGCCGCCGATCAGTACCGGCTGGCGGTCAGG
>CAZHFZ010000055.1:0-18480 GCA_964531455.1 uncultured Bordetella sp. | reverse complement strand
GCGGACTTGGTGATGCGGCCGTCGCGGAAAAAGCGCAGGCTGTATGACACGCAGCCCATGAACAGGCTTTCCAGCTTCAGTGGCTTGTAACCGGTTCCGATGATGCATTCAGTAGAGCCGCCGCCGATATCCACCACCAGTCTTTTGTCTGGTGAAGCCGGGAGGCTGTGCGAGACGCCGAGGTAAATCAGCCGTGCTTCTTCGCGTCCTGCGACCACTTCGATCGGAAAACCCAGAGCCGCTTGTGCACGGCGCAGGAATTGTTTGCCGTTCTTGGCAACGCGCAAGGTGTTGGTGCCGACTGCACGAACGCCGTGTGGATCCAGTCCGCGCAGCCGTTCGCCAAAGCGGGCAAGGCAGGCCAGCGCGCGTTCCTGGGACTCGTCGTCGAGTTTCTTGTCCTTGCTCAGTCCCGCGCCGAGGCGTACCGGCTCGCGCAGCGAGTCAAGCGGGAAAAACTGTTCGCCGGTGACGCGGGCGATCTGGCAATGAAAGGAATTGGAGCCGAGATCGACTGCGGCAATGGTGGATTGCTCCGCCATTTCAGTGTGATCCCGGCCCGATTGCCGTCTTGTTTTTCAGCATGGTTGACCCGATTCGACAGATGCGAACGAGTGTACCACGCAGAGTCCTCAACCCAGCGCTTCGCGCTCGATCGTCTCCAGGCTGGTATGACGCACGTCTTTGCCCTTGACCAGGTAGACCACGTATTCAGACATGTTCTTGGAGTGATCACCGATACGTTCGATCGACTTCGCGATGAACATGATGTCGAGTGCATGCGAGATGGTCCGCGGATCTTCCATCATGAAGGTGATGAGCTGGCGCATGATGGCTTTGAACTCGGAGTCAACCTGTTCGTCCTGGCGCACCACTTTTGCCGCAACGGCGAGGTCAAGCCGGGCGAACGCATCCAGCGCATTACGCAGCATGCCCAATGCGATGTCGGCGACATGCTGGATTTCAGCGGCGCGCGGTACGGTAGGCCGGTCGCTGCTGTAGAGAGAAAGCGTCATCCGTGCAATTTTTGCGGCTTCGTCGCCGATGCGTTCAAGATCGGTGATCGTCTTTACCACGGTCATGATCATGCGCAGATCTTTGGCTGCCGGCTGGCGGCGGGCAATGACCGTGCTGCAATCTTCGTCAATGGCGACTTCCAGCGCATTGACCATGTGATCATTTCCCATTACTTCACGGGCGAGCGCCACATTGCCGTTGGTCAGTGCTTCGAGCGCACCCACGATCTGCTGCTCGACTAGGCCGCCCATCTGCAGCACCCGCGAGCGGATTTCTTCCAACTCGGTGTCGAACTGCTTGAGGGTATGTTCAGGCATGGGGGTCTCCGCTGCAGGGAAAGCGCTCTTTATAGCGCAAAATTATGACAGTTTCGTGGCGGTTGCCGGCCGCAGGGTTTCTACGCCATTTTTTCCGGCGAGCAGAAGCACATCCGCCGGACGACGGGCAAACAGGCCGTTGGTGACCACGCCGGTGATCTGATTCAGTCGCGTTTCCAGGTCAGGCGGGTCGATTATGGTGAGATTGCGCACATCCAGGATCACGTTGCCGTTGTCGGTGACGAAATTGCTGCGCCATTCCGGCTGACCGCCCAGTTTGACGATTTCACGCGCAACGTAGGAGCGCGCCATCGGAATCACTTCGACCGGCAGCGGGAAACGGCCAAGCACATCGACCAGCTTCGAGCCATCGGCGATGCAGATGAATTGCCGGGCTACGGCTGCGACGATTTTTTCGCGGGTCAGCGCACCCCCGCCACCTTTGATCATCATCAGGTGGCGAGTAACTTCGTCGGCGCCATCAACGTATACCGGCAACTCGCGCACGCTGTTAAGGTCAAAAACGGGAATGCCCGCCGCTTTCATGCGCTGGGCGCTGGCTTCCGAACTGGAAACGGCGCCCTCAATGCGGCCTTTGATGAGCGCCAGTTCGTCGATGAAGAAATTCACCGTCGAGCCGGTGCCTACGCCAACGATGGCGCCTTCTGGAACCAGCGCGGCTGCCGCTTTTGCCGCCGCCTGTTTCAGTGCTTCCTGATTCATCTGCTGCTCCATGCGCAATTGTCGAATCGAATATACATCATATCGGTGCGGGGTCTTGTTTTTTGCGCCCATATTTGACCCTTGAGCATCGCTTGCAGACGGCATTCCTGATAACCTTTGAATCGTGAAAATCTGCTGGGAAATCAGGGCTTAAACCGCATGGCTAAAACCGATTATCTGGAACGTATCCTCAACGCCCGCGTGTATGACGTCGCGATCGAGACGCCGCTGGAACTGGCGCCTAATCTGTCAAAGCGTACGCACAACCGCATACTGCTCAAGCGCGAAGACATGCAGCCGGTGTTTTCGTTCAAGCTGCGCGGCGCCTACAACAAAATGGCGCACCTCAAGCCGGATGCCCTGGCACGCGGCGTGATCGCAGCATCCGCCGGCAACCATGCGCAGGGCGTCGCGCTGGCGGCGCAGCGCCTCGGCTGCACTGCAACCATCGTCATGCCGGTGACCACGCCCGACATCAAGGTCAACGCCGTGCGTTCGCGTGGCGCAAAAGTCGTGCTGCACGGTGATTCGTATGCCGAAGCCGCGGATCACGCGCGCATTCTGGAAAAACGGCATGGACTGACGTACGTACATCCCTATGACGACCCGGACGTGATTGCCGGCCAGGGCACGATCGCGATGGAAATCCTGCGTCAGCATCCGGAGCCCATTGATGCGATTTTTGTCGCAATCGGCGGTGGCGGACTGATTGCGGGAATTGCCGCTTACGTGAAGCGTCTGCGGCCGGACATCAAGGTTATCGGCGTGCAACCGGCCGATTCGGATGCAATGTACCAGTCGATCAAGGCCGGGCGCCGGGTCAAACTGGCCCAGGTCGGCCTGTTTGCCGATGGCGTGGCGGTGAAGCAGGTGGGCAAGGAAACTTTCCGCCTGTGCCGCACCCTGGTCGATGAAATCGTGCGCGTCGATACCGATGCGATGTGCGCGGCCATCAAGGACGTCTTCGAAGATACGCGCGCCATTCTCGAGCCGGCGGGTGCGCTGGCCATTGCCGGAGCCAAGGCCTGGGCGGCACGCCGGCGGGTACGCGATGCGACGCTGGTGGCGGTAGCCTGCGGCGCCAACATGAATTTCGACCGGCTGCGTTTTGTCGCCGAAGAAGCCGAACTCGGCGAACATCGCGAAGCCATTCTTGCGGTAACCATTCCCGAGAAACCCGGCAGTTTCAAGACCTTCTGTGAACTGCTTGGTCCACGCAATGTCACCGAATTCAATTATCGTTTTGACGATCCGCAAAAGGCGCGGGTGTTTGTAGGCGTGCAGGTGCGCAACCGCCAGGAGACCGGGCAACTGGTGAAGGCGCTGCGTCGCAACGGGTTGCAGACGCTGGATCTCAGCGACAACGAACTCGCCAAGCTGCATGTGCGGCATATGGTCGGCGGCCATGCGCCGGGCGCGAAAAATGAAATTCTGTATCGCTTCGAGTTTCCGGAGAAGCCGGGTGCATTGATGCGTTTCCTGACCAGCATGAGCCGGGGCTGGAACATCAGCCTGTTCCATTACCGCAACCATGGCGCCGATTACGGCCGTGTGCTGGTTGGCATGGAAGTGCCGCCGGCGGACAAAGCCAAGTTCAAGACTTTTCTGGCGCAGGTGGGTTATCCCTGTGCCGATGAGACACGGAACCCGGCCTATCGCTTGTTTCTTTCATGACCCTTTCATAAAAGTGTTTATAATCAAATACTTATGAATATACTTGAAATTACGGGGCCTCGTACCGCCGGTGCCGTGACCGTGGGCCGGGCGATGTCCATGATGCGTGGCCTGTTTGCTGTGCTGGCAGTTGCTTCTGCGTTGCATGCCGTGCCGGCGGCAGCGCAGGCGAATGCCCTTGACGATGCTTTCCTTGCTGCCCGTGATGCGGCGCGAACCGGAGACAGCAAACGCCTCGATCAACTTGCGCCCCGCTTCCAGGGCCATGTGCTGGAGCCTTATCTGCAGTATTGGCGGCTGAGGATCCGTTTTGAAGCTCGCGATCCGGAGGAGATCCGTCGTTATATCGCGATGAATCGTGATACGCCGTTATCCAACGCGGTGCGCCGTGACTGGTTGAGGGTATTGGCCAAAAATGGCCAGTGGGATGCATTCAATGCCGAGTTACCGGCACTCACCGGCGACGACGTGGAAATGACCTGCTTCGCACTGCAGTCACGTGTTCGTACCGACAACCAGGCTTTGCGCGAGGCGCGTCCGCTATGGTTTGTTGCCCGGGACTTGCCCGAAAGCTGCAATCCATTGTTCGATGCACTGCTCGAAAAGCAGCTGTTGTCAGAGCAGGATGTGTGGACGAGGGTGCGGCTTGCGCTGGAGGCCGGACAGGTCGGGCTTGCCAGCCGGGTTGCCGGCTGGCTGCCAAAAGGCCAGGCCCCCGATGCCCGGGCATTGACGGCCATTTCGGGTAATCCAGCGGCGCATCTGAATGAACCGCGTGCCGATCTGAAGTCGCGCGCGTCGCGGGAGACCACGATGTTTGCGGTATACCGGCTGGCGCGCACATCGCCCCAGCAGGCGGCTGCGCACTGGACCAAACTGGCACCGCGATTTTCCGACGAGGAAAGCGCCTATGTCTGGGGCATGATCGGTTATTTCGGCGCAATGCGCCATGATGCGGCGGCGCTCGATTGGTATTCCCGTGCCAGCGGCATGAGCGACCTGCAACTGGCATGGAAAGCGCGCGCCGCGTTGCGCGCACGACGCTGGCCTGAAGTGCTGGCAGCAATTGATGCAATGACGCCGAAGGAAGCGGAAGACCCGGCCTGGCGATATTGGAAAGCGCGCGCATTCAAGGTGACGGGGCGTGATGCTGAAGCAGTTGCCTTGCTCAAGCCCTTGTCGGCTGATTTCAGTTTCTACGGCCAGTTGGCCACAGAAGATCTCGGCAGCAGCGTGCAGTCGCCGCCACAGGCCTACAAACCGACGGAGCAGGAGATCGCGGCAATTGCCGAGCGTCCGGGCATCCAGCGCGCGCTGGCACTGTTCCGGCTCGATATACGGCTTGAGGCGGTGCGCGAGTGGTTGTGGGCGATTCGCGGCATGACGGACCGCCAGCTTCTTGCTGCGGCCGAAGTTGCGCGGCGTAACACCGTGTATGACCGTGCGATCAACACCGCCGATCGCACGGTGTTCGAACATGATTTCGGCCTGCGCTACCTTGCGCCGTACCGTGACCAGCTGAAGGCCGCGGCGCGTCAGGTTGATCTCGACGAAGCCTGGGTCAACGGCTTGATCCGTCAGGAAAGCCGGTTTATTGCGCAGGCCAGATCGCGTGTCGGGGCCGGCGGATTGATGCAGCTGATGCCGGCTACGGCAAAATGGGTTGCAGGCAGGATCGGCCTGAAGGACTGGCACTGGTCGCAGGTCAACGACGTGGATACCAATCTGAGCCTGGGCACCTATTACCTCAGGCATGTGCTCGACACACTTGACGGCAGCCCGGTGCTGGCGTCAGCGGCTTACAACGCCGGACCGGGCCGCGCCCGCGCCTGGCGTGCCGACCAGTCGATGGATGCGGCGATCTACGCTGAGAGCATTCCGTTCAACGAGACGCGGGACTACGTCAAGAAGGTCATGGCCAATTCCAGTTATTACGCGCATAACTTCAGCCAGCAGGTGCAGTCGCTGAAAGCGCGTATCGGCGTTATCGAGCCACGTTCGCGGGATCGCGAAAAACCGCTGGGCGATACGCCCTGATGCGGGCATCTACAGCACAACGGAGAGCATGATGATGGAAGTTGAAAAAGTCTGTGTAATTGGCGGATCGGGTTTTGTCGGGCGGCATCTTTGCCAGCAGCTGGTGGCGCGCGGCATTCGCGTGGTTGTGCCGACCCGTGACCGGGAGCGTGCAAAAGCGCTGCTGCTGCTGCCGACCGTCGATGTGGTGGAGGCCGATGCGCATCATCCGGCGGGACTCGCGGGTGTAGTGGCCGGATGTGATGCGGTGATCAACCTCGTCGGCGTACTGCATGACGGCAGCGGCCATCACGGGTTTCGGGCGGCTCATGTGGAACTCGCGCGCAACGTTGTCGAAGCCTGCCGTGCCGGTGGTGTGAAACGCCTGCTGCAGATGAGCGCGCTGGGGGCAAGCCTGGGCGCGCCGAGCGATTATCTGCGCAGCAAGGCCGAAGCCGAACGCATCGTGCTCGACGCCGGACTCGACATCACCATATTTCGTCCGTCGGTCATATTCGGACCTGATGACAGTTTCCTCAACCTGTTTGCGGACCTTGCGCGGATGTTGCCGGTCATGGTGCTGGCGCGGCCCGATGCGCGTTTCCAGCCTGTTTATGTTGGTGATGTGGCAGCGGCATTTGTCCATGCCTTGACTGACATCGCCTCGCATGGGCGCTGCTACGACCTGTGCGGACCCCAGCGCTACACCTTGCGCCAACTGGTGTCATGGGTTTCGCGCACCATTGGCTGCCCGCGACCCATCATCGGCCTCAACCGGACCTTGTCCTATTGCCAGGCTTTTGCGATGGAACTGCTGCCGGTGAAACTGATGACCCGCGACAATGTACGCTCCATGGAAATCGACAGCATCAGTGATTCTGTATTCCCATTCGGTATCCGGCCGCAGGCGCTGGAGGCGCTGGCCCCGTCCTGGCTGGCGACGGATACGCCGCGCACGCGTTATGACCGCATGCGCAGCCGTGCCGGGCGCTGAAGCGTGCGATACCGGCTGGTATTTGTGCTGATGGCCTGATCCGGTGAATCCGGCGACCGGCGTTTTTTCCGCAACATGGCAGCAGGCATTGTGGGGACTGTGGATCGTCACGCTGCTGCCCTTTTTGACCAAAAGCGCATGGACATCTTTACGTCAGCCGGCGCGGCTTAACCTGTGGTGTGCCGCGATCGCGGTGATCTTCACGCTGTGGTGCATCCGTTACAGCGTCAAACCCGGCCTGATGCTGCATCTGATTGGCGCGACCATCCTGATGCTGATGTTTGGCCCGCGGCTGGCACAACTGGCCTTGTATCTGGTGATGGCCGGTGTGGCGGCTACCAGCATTGCTGGTTTTGACGGTTATCCGGCGAATGCACTGCTTGCCGGTGCGCTGCCGGTCTGGGTTTCGTGGCTGCTGTTGCAGTTGATCGAGCGCCGTCTGCCAGCGAATATTTTTGTGTTCATATTTGTCGCCGGATTTCTGTCGGCGGCATTGGCGATGGCCTGCAGCGCCGTTGCCACCGTTGCACTGCACGCTGCAGCCGGCACATATGCTGTGGCGTATCTGACGGAGTACTATCTGCCCTACGCCCTGCTGCTATCCTTTGGCGAAGCCTTTATCACCGGAATGAGCATGGCACTGATGGTTGCGTATTTCCCGCAATGGGTCCTGATGTTTGACGACAAACGTTATCTCGCGCGACGCTGAGGCGAGACTTTAATGGCCATGCAAATTTATACGGTTGGCGGCGCAGTACGCGATGAGATGCTCGGCTTGCCGGTAAAGGATCGCGACTACGTGGTGGTCGGCTCGACGCCGGAAGACATGGTGAAACAGGGGTTTCGCCCGGTTGGCCGGGATTTCCCGGTGTTTCTGCATCCGCAGACCCATGAGGAATATGCGCTGGCGCGTACCGAGCGCAAGACTGCGCCCGGTTATCACGGCTTCAACTTTCATGCGGCGCCCGATGTCACGCTGGAACAGGATCTGCAGCGTCGCGACCTCACTATCAACGCGATGGCGCGCGATGGCGATGGTCAGTTGATCGACCCGCATCACGGTGCCGATGATCTGGGCGAAGGCGTGTTGCGCCATGTCAGCCCGGCTTTCGCTGAAGACCCGGTGCGCATCCTGCGCGTCGCCCGGTTTGCTGCGCGCTTTGATTTTACGGTCGCGCCGGAAACGCAGGCGCTGATGGTGCAGATGGTGGAGGCGGGAGAAGCCGATGCGCTGGTGGCCGAACGTGTCTGGCAGGAACTGTCGAAAGGCTTGATGGAAAAATCACCATCAGCGATGTTCGCGATTCTGCGCGACTGCGGTGCGCTGGCGCGGGTGCTGCCTCAACTTGATGGTCTGTACGAAGAAAGCCGCGCCGATGAAGCCATGGCGGCGCTTGATGCGGCTGCTTCTGCAGGGACTTCGCTTGATGTGCGTTTTGCCGCGCTGCTGCGCGCACTGGAGCCGGAGGCGGTGGATGCATTGTGCACGAAACTGCGTGCGCCCTCAGGCTGCCGCGATCTGGCTTTGCTCGCGGCGCGCCACGGCAATGCCCTGGCTGATGGCGCGGAACTGGATGCGGAAGAACTGATGCAGGTGCTGGATGCAGCCGATGCCTGGCGCCGTCCCGAACGTTTGCGCGATCTTGTTGAAGCCGCGCTGGCTGGCATCTCCGGCAGTGATGCCGCACGCAAGCGTCTGCGGCGTGCGCATGATGCGGCGCTGGCGGTGGATGCCGGCGCGGTGGCACGCACGCAGAAATCGCCTGACGGCATCAAGGCGGCAGTCGCACAGGCGCGTCTTTCAGCGATTCACAACGCCGTGGATACGCCGCAAAAATAATCAATTAAAACAATTATTTATGGAGTCATTGCGATGATCGATTTTTACACCTGGACCACCCCGAACGGCCGCAAGATTTCGATCATGCTGGAGGAGTGCGGACTGCCGTACCGGGCGCATGCAATCAATATCGGCAAGGGCGACCAGTTCAAACCGGCGTTCGTCGCGATCAATCCCAACAGCAAGATTCCGGCGATTGTTGATCCAGATGGTCCCGATGGCAAACCCATTGCACTGATGGAGTCCGGCGCGATCCTGATTTATCTCGCCGGCAAGACGGGCAAGTTCCTGCCGGAAGCGGTGCGCGGCCGTTACGACGCCCTGCAATGGCTGATGTTCCAGATGGGCGGCGTCGGGCCGATGTTCGGGCAGGTGCATCATTTCCTGCGCGCGGCGAAAGAGCCGGTGCCTTACGCAATCGAACGCTATGTTGCGGAAACGCGGCGGCTTTACGGCGTGCTGGATGCGCATCTCGCGAAAAATGAATGGCTGGCCGGCGGTGAATACACCATTGCCGAAATGGCGACTTATCCGTGGATCGCCCGCCACGAATGGCATAAAACCGATCTGAATGATTTTCCGAACGTGAAACGCTGGTATGACCGGATCTCGGAGCGGCCGGCTGTGCAACGCGGCATGGCCGTACCCAAGGCCTGATGCGCAAATGCGGCCGACCCGACGGCGCTTGATGCTAGCAGCTGCCGCTGCGGTTTTGGTGCCCGCACCCGCGGGCGCATCATGCCGGCCCACGCCGCGTGATGCGCTCGGGCCGTTCTACAAACCCGGTGCACCTGCGGTGGCTGAATTGTGCGCAGCGCCGCGTCATGGCGCGCAGCGTTTGACAGTCATTGGCCGCGTAACAGGCCTGCCGGAATGTCGTCCGCTTGCGGGCGCGCGCCTGGAAGTCTGGCAGACCGATGCTCAGGGGGATTACACGATGGTCGGCGGTACTCGCGACGATCCGCGCTGCCTGCTGCGCGCAACGCTGACCAGCGATCGTGAGGGGCGTTACCAATTCAGTACGTTGTTGCCGGGCGAGTATCCGGGGCGACCACGGCATATCCACTACCGCGTAACGCATGCGAATTATGCCGAGCTGGTAACCCAGCTTTATTTTGACGCCGGTCGCGGCATCCCGGCGCCTCTGGTGGCGGCTTTAAAGCGTGATGGTGATCACTGGCAGGCAGTGTTTGACATCACTTTGTCCAGTCGATAGATGCGGTTATCGCGAAGTGCGTATTGCGGGAGCAGGATTTAAGCCGTATCGAGTGCCGGGTCAATACGCAGTTCGCACACGCAGACAGTGGTGGTCGTCCAAGCCACGTGTCCCTTCATGCGTCTGACGGCCCGGGCCCTGTCGTCAGTGTTGTGGCGTCATCATCAGCAGCTGGATCGGCATCCGGCAACCATGGCGGTTCATGGCAGCGGAATCACGAGCCCGGTTAGAGCGTGTGGGATTTATCGCTGCGACTGAAGCCTGACAGCGGCGAAGAAACGCCGCGTCCCAGTGCGATGACTTTGAACAGTTCACCCATTTCCGCCGGTGACAGCAGTTGTTGCGCCTGTGCAGCCAGCGGCGCATAACGCGCGACATCGGTCGCGGGAATTTCCGTCAATAGTCCGGTGATGCCGCAGTTGATCAGGAACTGCGCCTGATTCACATAACCGAGAAGATCAAGGCCGGCGCCGGCCCGGGCGACTGCGCTGAAATCGACATGAGCGGTGATGTCCTGCAGTCCGGGCAAAAAAAACGGATCGTCGTGCGCGTGGTGGCGGTAATGGCACATCAGCGTGCCGCGATTGCGTTGCGGATGGAAAAATTCGCGCGCCGGGAAACCATAATCGACGAACAGCAAAACGCCGTGATCCAGGCGCTGCGCCAGATCTGCGATGAGCGCAGGCGCTGCCAGGCTGATCTCGGTTTCATAGTCATCGGGAAGTTGTTGTTGCACCGCTGCGGCGGCCAGCACGCCGGTGACGGGTCGTGTTGACCAGGCGTAGCCGTGTTCGGTGGTGATGACGCCGATTTCAGCGACGCCCCCGGTCTCGATGCGTACGCGGTGCACCGGCAGTGCATCGAGCACTTCGTTGCCAATGACTACGGCGTTGATGTGTTCCGGCAGACCATCCAGCCATTCAACGCGGGAGAGATGCTGCGGAATTCTGGACTGCAGATGCGCCTGCTGCCGTTCGCGCAGGTCGGCGCTGACTTCAAGGATGCGGTAACGCTGCGGCAATTGTCCGAGGGCGGCCAGTTCTTCCAGCAGCACGGCGGCAAGCGCGCCGCTGCCGGCGCCGAGCTCGATGATGTCCGGAATATCCTGCGCGAGCAGTTCGGCGAGTTGGCGCGCCAGCGTGCGACCGAACAGCGGCGACAGCTCCGGCGCCGTGATGAAGTCACCGGCCGCGCCCAGCTTGCGGCTGCCGGCGCTGTAATAACCCAGCCCCGGCGCGTAGAGCGCGAGTTCCATGAACCGCGCAAAACTGATCCAGCCCTTGTTGCGCCCGATTTCGGCGTTGATCAACGCTTGCAGTTGATGACTCACTGCGAGGGCATCGGCCGACGGCTGAGGCAGCGCGGTATTCTCTTGCGAAAAAGTCACGGCGGCATAATACGCTAAAATAAACAACAATTTACGTTGATTCCCCGAACCAAAAGCCCATGAGCGCATCACTGAACGACAAGACAGCATTGGTCACCGGCGGCGCACGCCGTGTCGGCGCTGCGATCTGTCGCCGGCTGCATGCGGCCGGTGCCAATGTGGTCGTGCACTGCAATCGCTCCCGGCACGACGCGCAGACGCTGGTGCATGAACTCAACGGTTTGCGGCCGGGGTCCGCGGTGCTGGTGCAGGCTGATTTGCTGGAGGCCGGGGCGCCCCTGGCACTGATCCAGCGCACGGTTTCGGCGTACGGCGGACTGGATGTGCTGGTCAATAACGCGTCCAGCTTTTACGCAACGCCACTGGGGCAGATCGACGCGCAGGCCTGGGATGACCTGATGGGCACCAATCTGAAGGCGCCGCTGTTTCTGTCGCAGGCCGCGGGTCCCGAGTTGCGCCGCGCGCAGGGTTGCATCGTTAACATCATCGACATTCATGCCGAGCGGCCGCTGGCAGAGCACATGGTCTACACCGCGGCGAAAGGCGGCCTGCTCGCGCTGACGCGATCGCTGGCGCTTGAGCTGGGGCCCGATGTTCGGGTCAACGGGGTTTCGCCCGGCGCCATCCTGTGGCCTGACGGGCCGGAATGGCAAAATGAAGACGAGCGGCAGCACATTCTGGAGCGGAGCGTGCTAAAGCGCATTGGAGAGCCCGACGATATTGCCGGCGCCGTTGAATTTCTGGCCACCGCGCCCTATGTCACCGGCCAGATCATTGCCGTCGACGGCGGCCGCAGTATTGTCCTTTAAGTTGCGCTGAACATCATTTAATGCATCAACAGGTGCGGTTCATTCCGCGCCGGAGCAAACGCCATGGATACCCAGGTCATCAACATCACGCCACGCAGCAACCGCGAACGCCGCGATCATTACGAGTCGAACAAGCTGGTCAAACGTTTGCGCCGCCAGGCCGGACAGGCGATTGCCGATTACGACATGATCCGCGAAGGCGACAAGGTGATGGCCTGCCTGTCAGGCGGCAAGGACAGTTACGCGCTGCTCGATATCCTGCTGCATCTGCGCAGCCATGCGCCAATTGCCTTTGATATTGTCGCGGTCAATCTCGATCAGAAACAGCCGGGGTTTCCCGAGCACGTGCTGCCGGAGTATCTGGCCAAACTCGGCGTGCCCTTCCACATTGAAAATCAGGATACCTACAGCATCGTCAAGCGGGTGATTCCCGAAGGCAAGACGATGTGTTCCTTGTGCTCACGGCTGCGCCGCGGTGTGCTCTATCGCGTGGCGCAGGAACTGGGCGCAACCAAGATTGCGCTGGGCCACCACCGCGATGACATCATTGAAACCTTCATGCTGAACATGTTTTATGGCGGCAAGCTGAAGTCGATGCCGCCCAAGCTGGTGTCGGATGACGGCCGCAATGTGGTGATCCGGCCGCTGGCATATTGCGAGGAGACGGATCTTGAGGCGTATGCCGCACTGCGCCAGTTTCCGATCATTCCGTGCACGCTGTGCGGGTCACAGGAAAATCTCAAGCGCAAGGAAATGAAGGCCATGTTGCGCGAGTGGGAGAAGCGCCATCCCGGGCGTGTCGAAACAATACTGACCAGTTTGCAAAACGTGCGGCCTTCGCATCTGATGGACCGCACGTTGTTTGATTTTGCAGCGGTTCGCGCAACCGGCACGCCGGTTGCTGACGGTGATACCGCATTCGACAGCGAATAAGGCGGGCGTGGCGCGCGCCCGCCTGTTTCGGTGATTAAAAGTCAGCTTTGATGCCGTACTCTTTAACCGCTTTGCTCCAGCGAGCAATTTCCTGACGCGTGAATTTATCGAATTCTTCGGGCGTGGTTGGCACCGGCTCGTAACCGCGGTCGCGCAGCATTTTGCCGGTTTCACCCTTCAACACCGTAGTTACAGCCTTGTTCAGTACGGTGACGGCTTCTTTCGGCATTTTGACCGGGCCCATCAGGCCATACCAGCCGCTGATCGCAAAACCCTTGAAGCCGGATTCGTCCAGTGTCGGCAGATCAGGCAGTTGCGGAGTACGTTTGGCGGTGGTCACCGCAAGGCCGCGCAATTTGCCGGCCTTGATCTGCGGGATTGCCGCGCCGGGGCCGGAGAACAGGGTCTGCACTTCGCCGCCGACGGCCGCAGCCACGGAAGGACCGGAGCCGCGGTAGGGAATGTGCGTCAGTTTGACTTTGGCGGTCTGGAAAAAAGCTTCCTGTGCGACATGCGCGGTGACGTTGCCTGAGCCGAAGTTCATCGAATTGGGTTTGCTTTGCGCGAGCTTGATGAATTCCGCCAGCGTCTTTGCCTGCACGCTGGGATGTACGGTCATGATGTACGGCTGTTCAATTAACTGGCTGACGCCGACAAAATCCTTGGCCACGTCAAAGCTGAGTTTGGGCATCAATGCCGGTGCTACTGCGGTGGCGCCGATTTCCGAGATCACCAGCGTGTAGCCGTCAGGGTTTGCGGTGGCGGCAATCGCAGTTCCCAGCGTGCCCTGGGCGCCGCCACGGTTGTCGAGCAGGATCTGTTGCCCGAGTTCAGCCGTAAGCGCGGGTTGCATGATTCGCGACACGATATCGGTGCCACCGCCCGGCGGAAACGGCACGATCAGGCGGATCGGTTTGTTGGGGTAGGCGTTGCTTTGTGCGGCAATCACCGGCGCGGATAGCGCGAGACACGCGGCTGCCAGCGGCAGGCCGATCATTCGGTTCATCAGCAGAGCTCCTCGTTATGATGTTTTGAGGGCCCACCTTATCATGACTTTATGACACAAAACAAAGCGAAGCGGCAGAAGGTATTGATCTAAATCAATAATAAAAACATATAGTTACAGATAAAATTGGTTGGCAACATAGTCTTGTCAAATTAAATTGGTCATGATAAATTGCAGCCTGTTACCGTCATCGTTCGCGGCATTCCGCGGCCCTTCATTAAAAATGAATTGCGCCACCCGTCTCGTTGATCTTTTTGGCAGTCAGGCCGAAGTCGCCCGTCGCTTCCGGCTTGATCGCGCCGTGGTCAATCACTGGATCAAATCGGGTTATGTGCCGGCGCGCTGGGCCATGGAAGTCGAGCAGGTCACCGGCGGCGAGATTGCCGCCGTTGAGGTGCTCAACGAAGCCACCGCACGCAAGCCGCTGAAACTGAAATCGCGGCCGGACGGAGAAAATTTTTCAGCCAACGCCACTGCAGGGAGTGAATTCAACATGGACAAATACGCGCCGAGCAAACGCATCAATTCGTTTCATCCGCCGCAACGCACGCTGATGGGGCCCGGCCCGACGGAGATTCATCCGCGCGTGCTGACCACTATGAGCCAGCCGGCCATCGGTTATCTCGACCCGGTATTCGTCGAGATGATGGAAGAACTGAAATCGCTGCTGCGCTACACCTACCAGACCAAAAACCCGCTGACCTTCCCGATTTCCGGTCCGGGTTCCGTGGGTATGGAATTCTGCTTCGTCAACATGGTGGCGCCGGGTGACAAGGTCATCGTCTGCCGCAATGGTGTGTTCGGCGGACGCATGATCGAAAACGTCGAGCGCTGCGGCGGCACGCCGATCATCGTCGAAGACAACTGGGGCGAGCCGGTCAGCCCGCAGAAACTCGAGGACGCGCTGAAGAAAAACCCGGATGTTCGTCTGGTGGCCTTTGTGCATGCCGAAACGTCCACCGGCGTGCTCTCCGACGCCAAGACCCTGGTCGAGATCGCGCACAAATACAACGCGCTGACCATCGTTGATACCGTGACTTCGCTGGGCGGTTCGCCAGTGCTGGTCGACGAGTGGAAAATCGACGCTGCTTATTCCGCCAGCCAGAAGTGCCTGTCGTGCACGCCGGGGCTGTCGCCGGTGACGTTCTCCGAGCGCGTGGTCGAACGTGTGAAGTCGCGCAAGGACAAGATTCATTCGTGGTTCATGGACATGAACCTGCTGCTCGGCTACTGGGGCGAAACCACACGGACCTATCACCACACTGCGCCGACTAACTCGCTGTTTGCATTGCATGAAGCGCTGCTGCTGATCCGCGAAGAAGGTCTGGAGAACGCGTGGGCGCGTGTCGATCGCCATCACACTGCACTCAAGGCCGGTCTTGAAGCCATGGGCCTCAAGTTCCTGGTCAAAGCGCCGTATCAGGCACCGCAGATGAATGCCGTGCTCTGCCCCGAAGGCGTCAATGAAGCCGAAGTGCGCAAAACGCTGCTCTCGGAATTCGGTCTGGAAATCGGTGCCGGCCTCGGCCCGCTCGCCGGCAAGATCTGGCGCTTCGGCCTGATGGGTTACTCCTGCCGTCCGGACAACGTGATGTTGTGCCTGTCAGCGCTCGGTTCGGTGATGGAAGACATGGGCTACCCGGTTCACGTCGGTGATGCTGAAGCGGCTGCACATGCTGCTTATGCGTCAATGCACGCAACGGCTGCCCAGGCCAAGAAGCGCAAGCCGGCAAAAGCTGCTTGACCGGTTCTGCAGACGTTAAAAAGGCCGCCTCCGGGCGGCCTTTTTGCTGGGCGGTTGCGGGATCAGATCAGCAGGGCGGCGAGGCCCAGCAGCAGTCCCATGCTGACCACATCCGTGGCCGTGGTCAGAAAAATGCTCGAAGCCGTTGCCGGATCGAAACCAAAACGTTTCAACGTCAGCGGCACCATGGCGCCGGAAATCCCGCTGGCCACACAACTGCCGACCAGTGCAATCTACACCACGAGGCTGAGCAACAGGGCGTCGGGATTATTCTGGTAGGTGGCGACGATGAACATGCCCAGTGCGGCGACGATACCGGTGAACGCACCGTTCAATGCGCCGAGCGAAGCTTCCTTGATCACCAGCGCGCGTTCCGCGCCGGCCTTCAGTTCGCCCAGCGTCATGCCGCGCAACGTGACCGCCAGCGCCTGACATCCGGTGTTGCCGGATTGTCCGGCGAGTACCGGCAGGAACAGCGCAAGGATGACCAGCCGGTCGACCGTGTCCTGAAAAACGGCCACGACTGCGCCGGCGACAAAAGCCGTCGCAAGGTTGATCTGCAGCCAGGGGTGGCGGAACTTGAAGCTGCTCGCCAAAGGCGTGGCCAGCCGCTCTTCTTTTTCAACACCGACCATGCTGCCGACCTGTGCGGTAATTTCAAAAGCCTGTTCCTCAAACATGGTCTGGCCGCGGACCAGGCCGAGCAGTTTTCCGTTTTCGTCACAGACCGGATACACCGGGTAATGGCGATCAAGTACCAGTTTCATGGCATCGGCCAGTTGCAGGTCGGGCCTTAGCGTAAACGCATTACGCAACATCACTGACTCCAGCGGCACCTGATCGTCGGCAAACAGCAGGTCACGCATGGTGATGATGCCGAGCAGTTTGCCGCCCTCATCGGTGACGTAGCCGTAGGTGATGAATGCCGTCCGCACCAGCGGACGTAATTGTTCGATGGTGTCGCGTACGCTGATGTCCGGGCGGAATACCGCTCGCGGCGCAACCATCATGCGACCGATGGTGCCTTGTTCGAAATTCTGGTTGCTGCGCCACTGCGAGGCGATTTCGGCCGGCACCGCGTGCATCACACCATCGACCAGTCCGCCGGGGAGTTCGTTCAACACATCCTGGGTCAGTGCCGGCGCGAGTTCCTGCAATACATCGGCGATAGTGCCGGCAGGATGTTCGGCAAGCAGTTCAGCCGCTTCTTTAGGTGAGCGCGCTTTGGCGGCAAGTGCCAGTTCCCGGAGATCCGGGCCTGCCGTTGCAGCAGTTTCGTTTTGGTTTTTTTCCATCGCAGTGCCTCCACGGTCAGACGCCTGCGTAATGACGCCTGTGCGGAGTATAGCGAGGCTACGCGGCGGATTGCGCGACTTCCCGCCGTTTTACAGACCCAGACGCTTCCAGATCGTGCTCGTCGGTCCGGCCTGATTCATCGTGTAGAAGTGCAGGCCGGGTGCGCCCGCGGCCAGCAGGTCATCACAGAGCCTGGTGACCACGTCCAATCCGAAATCGCGAATCGAATCCGTATCGTCACCGTAACCTTCGAGCTTCTTGCGGATCCAGCGCGGAATTTCCGCACCGCAGGCGTCGGAAAAGCGCGCCAGTTGGGAGAACTTGCCGATGGGCATGATGCCCGGAACGATGGGCAGATCAAGCCCCATGGCTTCACATTCGTCGACGAAATGGAAATAACAGTCGGCGTTGTAGAAATACTGCGTAATCGCGGAATGCGCGCCAGCCTCGACCTTGCGCTTGAAATTGAGCAGGTCATCCTGCGCGTTTTTCGCCTGCGGGTGATATTCCGGATAGGCGGCGACTTCGACATGAAAATGGTCTGCGAACTCGCTGCGGATGAAAGCGACCAGTTCGTTGGCGTAATGGAACTCACCGGCGGTCGCAGTGCCCGAGGGCAGGTCGCCGCGCAGTGCCACGAGATGGCGGATGCCGTTTTCACGGTAGCCGCGCAGGATGTCGCGGATTTCGTCGCGGGACGAACCGATGCATGAAATATGTGGTGCGGCCGCATAACCGGCTGCACGCAAGTCCATGACCGCACGCAGCGTGCGCTCGCGCGTTGAGCCTCCGGCGCCATAGGTCACCGAAAAGAATTTCGGATTCAGCGGGGCCAGCTGCTTTGCCGTTAGTGCGAGTTTCTCAAGCCCTTCCGCGGTGTTGGGCGGAAAGAACTCGAAACTGAAAGTGCGCGGGAGTTTTTTCTGTGATTGCATGGCTTGTTGGAGGTCGGCACGCCGGGGTTTTTAGCCCCGGCGCTCGCCGCTAACTCGATCAATAACGGTAGTGATCGGCCTTGTACGGGCCTTCAACGGGCATCTGCAGATAATCGCACTGCTTTTCGCTGAGCACGGTCAGGTCGACGCCGAGTTTCTTCAGATGCAGGCGCGCGACTTTCTCGTCGAGATGCTTTGGCAGCACGTAAACCTTGTTCTGGTATTTGCCGCCCTGCGTGTACAGCTCAAGCTGCGCCAGTGTCTGGTTGGTGAAGGAGCTCGACATCACAAATGACGGATGGCCGGTGCCGCAGCCCAGGTTAACCAGCCGGCCTTCGGCGAGGATGATCAGGCGTTTGCCATCCGGGAAAATCACATGATCGACCTGGGGTTTGATGTTTTCCCATTTGTACTGCTTCAGGGCGACGATTTCGATTTCCGAATCGAAGTGGCCGATGTTGCAGACGATGGCGTTGTTCTTCATCCGCTTCATGTGGTCGTGGTTGATCACGCCCAGATTGCCGGTGGCGGTGACAAAGATGTCGGCCTTGTCGGCGGCGTAGTCCATGGTGA
>CAZHFZ010000054.1:4027-22100 GCA_964531455.1 uncultured Bordetella sp. | reverse complement strand
AGCCGGGGAGAGATCCCGTTTTTAGTGATGATCTCGCCGCAGAACCGTCAGTAGCTTCTGCGGAAGAAAGCCGGAATGACACCACCCTTCACGTCAGAGATCGGTGCCACCTTCGTTAAAGCGCAATTTTTCAGTTCGATCCTTACGGTCAATGAAAGGCATCAACGGCCTGCGCCTTTCCAGCCAGGCTTCGTTTAGCAACGCATCACAATAATCGGCCCAATTTAAGTCTTCTGCCTTTTTGCTTTTATCACTGAGTTCCATGAGAGTTCCTTTGAAGGCGAAAATTACGGGTGGCTACTGTTGGATTGAGCGTCAAGACCGAAGCAGTCTGACATATCCCATCGCCAAATCCTTGAATGATTTGCCCGGAGAAACCGCTTCGGCACAGACATGAGCGTAATGACCACTCACTTGCAGCCAACAAAACAGAAAAAAATGAATTGCCTGAATTTTGTGCAAAGAAAGAAACAATCCAGATTAATCAATGCCATGCCATTGATTCCGGTCAGTGCCAGCTGGAGTTATCCACAGAATTTGTGGGGAATTTTAGTACGTGTCAGGCGCATGTAACAGCATTCGGAAAAACGCTGAAGATAATAAACCTGCACGCCAAGATCCACATTAATACAGGGGAACAGCATGAAAACCTTAAAACTGTCACGCAGCCAGCATCAGGTAGTGCAGAAATTAACCCGCAAGGATTTCTCAGCACTGCGCAAACATCCCAGACTGCCGTCTGAATCAAGGCATTTGCTGCGCGCTTTCAAAAGCATCATCAAGAACATCGAGGCCATTCCCGAACATGCGAGCCGGCGCAAACGCAAAACAAAATACAAGCGGATCGCAACCATCTGCAGAAAAGCCATCGACCTGTTTGAAGATTAGCCGCCTGCAGCACCCACTGCCGCAAGCTCAGCGCCGCAACCGCAGATAGATCTCCGCCAGCTTGTTGGGCAGGCTGTTGATGTGATCGAGCACGAGGTAATGGCCGGGCCCGAAGATCTGCGGCAGGTACTGGTTGGCCATCGTGTCGACAGTCACGCAGAACGGATGCACACCCTTGGCCACCGCCTCCTTCACCGCCATGCGCGTGTCTTCGTGCAGGTAACGCCGGTCGCCGCCATCGTCGTAATCCTCGGGGCGGCCATCGGACAGCAGCAACAACAGACGCCGCCGGCTCTCGACGCCTTCGAAGGACGCCGTGGCGTGACGGATTGCCGCGCCCATACGCGTCGCGAGGCGCCCCGACATGCCGCCGATCTGCGCGCGGATGTCGTCGGACATGTGTTCATCAAAACCCTTCAGCGTGTAATAGCTGACGTTGTCGCGGTACTTCGAACAGAAACCGGCGATTGAATAGGCGTCGCCCACTTCTTCCAGGCTTTCTGCGAACAGCAATACGCCGGCGCGGATGCGATCAACCAGCCGGCCACCGCCTTCCGGCAGATGCTGCATGATCGACGTCGACATGTCGGCGAGCAGCGTCACCGCAACCTCGCGCTGGCGGATTTCGCGCCGCCGGTAGATCGCCGGACGCGGCGACTGGCCCGCGCGTTTTTCCGCAACGAAGGACACCACCGCATTGAGATCCATGTCGTCGCCGTCCATCTGCTGCGTCAGCGGCGCGGCGCGGGTCGGCTTCTGTGACTGGATCGCCTTCTTCAGGCGCTTCAGCGCCATTTCATACTGTTTCATCAGGCGGTTGGTCTCGCCCATATTCGATTCGGCGAGGCGTTTTTCCTGCACCCAGCTCCAGTTGCGCTTGTAGCGCGACTCGCGGTAATCCCATTCCGGGTACGGGATGCCCTTGTCGCTGCTGCCGGTGTTGGGGCCTTCCTTGTCGCTCTGACCCGATGCGCGCGCCGACTGGCCGGACGAATCGCCATAGCTCGGCACTTCCTGCTTCTCGCCGTCTTCCTGCTGTTCGCCGGATTCGGCGTTTTTCGAGGCTTCGGTCTCTTCACCGCCCTCTTCCTGTTCCTGGCTCTGCTGTTCGGCCCCGGCCTGCTGCTGGTCCGACTGCTCGTCGGTTTCCTGCGGATGTGCGAGACGCGTCGCGTTCGGGCTGCGCCCCGGCAGATACGCCGCCTGAAACGCTTCGAGATCGGTCACTGCAGGCAACCTGGATCCGTTATACAGCCGGTCTGCGGCACGGTAGGCGTCGGCTACCGTCGCACCGGGCAGCAGCAGTTCCGCAAAACGCGCATCGGCAACGCCACCACCAACAAATACCAGCGCCGCCTCGATACTCTCCAGCGCCAGATCGTAATAAGCCGCGGAATCGGCATGGCGCGTGTTCAACATTTGCGCCGCGTTGCGCATGCGTTTCAGATAGTTCGGCACATTGCGCTGCACGCCCACATCGATGCGCAGGTCTTCGCAGATATCAAACAGCAACTGGAAGCGCAGCGCATCATCGCCGTACTTGATGAACAGCGGCAGCCAAGACACCGCGCCGCTTTTCGGGAAATCAACGCCAGCCTCGGCAAACATCTGCTCCAGCGCCGTGCGCTCGAAGGTGCGATAACGCATGTGGCCCGCGGTATGCAGCAGCGCAAGGATCGCCTCTTCCCGATCCGCCATCACCGCCGGGAAATAAATGCTCTTGCCGTCGGTCTCGATGAACGGACGCCCTTTCTCGGGTGACCAGGTGCTTTCGCGCAGATCAAATTCGCCGCCGAACCAGACATCGAGCAACATGCCGAGCAGGCGATTGCGATCGGTCAGCCGGTACCCCGGCAGATGCTCCAGCAGCATCGACAGGCTTTCCTCGGATTCGAGGCGGAAATAGGCTTCGCCACGCGCGCGCCCGGTCTGCAGAATGTCGGCGCCGCGCGATGCCCAAGGCAGGATCGCCTGCGCACCAAGCAGGTTACGCACGCGCACCGCACCGGCGAGATATGTGCCCAGCATCAGCTTGCGCGACTCGTAAAGCTCGTCAGCCGGACCGGCGATCTGCTCGATCGCGGTAATGCCGCCCAGGCGACCTGACAGTTCCAGCACCGGCATCGAAAAGTAGGCGGCGCCGCTTTCGATCTGGCGTGCGCACCAGCCAAAACCGATTTCCGCCCAGCGTTTTTCGCCGGCATGCCCCAGTGATCCGTAAGCGCGGGCGACGTTGGTCATGAAACCTTCCAGCGCACGCCAGGATGCGCGCCACTGCATGAAGGCCAGCGCCTGGCCGGTCCACTGCCGCACTTCCTCGGAGACCTGTTCCGCTTCAAGGCTGCCGCGGATGAAGGCGCGACCGGCGTCACGCTCAAAACTGTAGAGCGCCTTGCAGGCTTCAAGCCAGTAAAGGGTGTCGGCCTCGCCATGCGGCGCGATGGACGGCAGCACCGCTTCAACTTCCTTGTATGCGGCCGCGCTGAGATCCTTGATCCCGGCGAAGGTCTGCGCAACGGTGGGGGTGTATTTCATGAAGGTGTGGCTGATGATTCGTGGCTAAAACGCGTGGCTGGTGGCTGGTAAAGCGCCAAACCCGTCTTTCCGGTGCAACGGAGGGAAGTCCCCTCCAGGGCGTACCGGAACGACGGGTCTGGCAATCAGGCGAAATGCGCGTTAACGATTTCCATCAGCGCATCCGACAGTTCAACGTCGTCGGTAATCGGATTGACCATCGCCACCTGGCAGGCCACCACCGGATCGAGGCCGGCGGAAATCATGTTCGCCGCATAGACCAGTGCGCGCGTCGAAGTGGATTCCTCAAGACCGTGGTCTTTCAGCAATCGCGCCTTGCGACCGATCGCCACCAGCTTCTCGGCGACCTCGGGCTTGGTGCCCGGAACTTCCTTGAGCAGAATCTTGCGTTCAACTTCTTCCGACGGAAAATCAAAGTTGAGCGCAATGAAGCGTTGTTTGGTCGAGGGCTTCAAGTCCTTCAGCACGGTCTGATAGCCGGGGTTATAGGAAATGACCAGCATGAAATCCTCATGCGCATCGATTTCCTGGCCCTTTTTCTCAATCGTCAGTTTGCGCCGGTGGTCGGTCAGCGAATGAATCACCACGGTCGAGTCGGTGCGTGCCTCGACGATTTCGTCGAGGTAGCAGATCGCGCCGGCCTTCACCGCGCGAGTCAGCGGACCGTCGTGCCATACCGTGTCAGAACCTTCGAGCAGGAAACGGCCAACGAGATCGGAACTGGTCAGATCCTCATGGCACGACACCGTCACCAGAGGGCGTTTCAGTTGATAGGCCATGTACTCCAGAAACCGCGTTTTGCCGCAACCGGTCGGGCCTTTGAGCATGATCGGCAGCCGGCGCTTGTAAGCGGCCTCGAAAATCGCCACTTCATTGCCCTGCGGCTCATAGTAAGGCGAAACATCGCCAACCTGCGGCGTCTGCACGATATCGTGCTCAACGCCGCGCACGCGATTTGTTGCTGTCTTCATCAACGCTCCAGAGTCAGATTCAAGAGTTCAACGCGGGGCTGCCGGTTTGCACAAAAGCAAAACGCGCGCCCTCTGCCTGTCCCGATATTAATACAGTTGCGGCGGCGCCAAAGCGTGGCAACCAAGTCTGGCCTGACGATGAGCCGGATTCCGCCAGCGGACGCAGCACGCGCGTCACGCCGTCACATGAACCGCTTGCTTTGGGCTCGCGCTTGAAGCCGCAGCGCCACGACCTGTCATGGACATAAAAATAATTGAATAAATTCATATAGTTACCGAATTGCCACGCAACACACACCGCTTGAGACGCTGATGTGCAACATGCGGACCGCAAGACCTCGGACGATTGCGGGCTGGCTATCATGCGCAGGTCGTGCCTGATTGCCATTACCGCTGAAAGGATATTCATGAAACGCGCCACCACCCAACTCCGTGCCCTCGTCAAAGCCGGCAAATTCCTCGAACTGCCCGCCGTGCATGATCCGCTGACTGCACGGCTCGCCGAAAGCGTCGGCTTCAAGACCATCTATAACGGCGGTTTTGTCACCGGCGGCAGCACCACCATCAGCGAACCGCTGCTGTCGATGAATGAACAGCTGACGGTCGGCAGCAACATCGCCAACGCGGTGAACATTCCGGTGGTGATGGACGCCGGTGCCGGCTGGGGCGAACCGCTGCACACCATGCGCACCGTGCGCGAATGCATCCGCGCCGGCATCGCCGGCGTACATATCGAAGACCAGCTGTTTCCGAAGCGCGCGCACTACCACACCTATGTCGCGCACAACATTCCGTTCAACGAGTTCCGCGACAAGATCCGCATGGCCTGCGAACAGCGCGACAAGACCGACAAGGATTTTGTCATCATCGCCCGCTCCGATGCCTGCCGCGAACAGGGTTACAAGGAAGCGGTCAAGCGCATGCTGATGTCGCGCGACCAGGGCGCCGACATGGGCCTGATCTTTCCGCGCACGCCGGAAGAAACAAAACGTGCGCCGAAGGAATGCAAACTGCCGATGGTCTATGTGCAGAGCCGCGGCAACCGCGACGGCCGGCCGCTGTATTCATTCAAGCAACTCGAAGACATGGGCTACGCCGGCAGCATCGACGCCATCCTGTCGGTCGGCGTGCAGTTCCACTTCATGCGCAAGGCGCTGCTCGAGTTGCGCAAAACCGGCGACTACACCGGCATCAAGACCAAGGATTACATCACCGCGCGCAAGCAGATCGAGGATCTGATCGGCCTTGAGGAGTACTACAAGATCGAGGAAGAAACCGTCGAGAAGATGTACAAGAAGGAAAACGCGAAGAAAAAGCGCTGATCCCAACACTTCCGGTAAGCTTGCAGCATGTCTCTCAATATCGTCATCCTCAAGACCAACGGGCTTAAAGGCAGCTACCAGCAGGTAACTTCAAAGCTGGCCACGGAAGTCATCAGCAAGTTGAATCCGCGCAGCCTGTTTACGCGCGGGGCGCTGATTCTGGGCAATGGCAATCCCTTTACCCTGCTCAATCCCAATCACATTGCCTGCATCGAAGTCGAAACCGGATTGCCGCTGGAAAACATCCTGCCGCCTGGCGTCAACACTGCAATTCAAGTCGTCGACAAGACAGCTTTCATGGTCGAACTCGACAAACGCTGGGGTCAATGGCGCAAACTGGAACAGGGTGGCCCCGGCAGCCCGCAGGAAGCACTGGTGCAATTCGAACTGGCTGGTGGCTGGGAACAATACGTTCACGTGACAGGCACCCTGCCTGACCGCGAAACCGAACGCAAGGTGATCGAAACCCTGCTTGATCTGCCCGTCATCTGTATCAAACGCATCGGCAACGGATACAACTACATCAATCCCGCCAACATTATTCGCGCCCGCATTTACCACAGCAACCGCGAGCCGTTCCGACCCGTAAGAGTGCTGCCGCTGGACCCGCAGGAAATCTGAACAGTCAGCAGCCCCGTCTCTTCAGCTGCGACTGCGCGGTGCTGCGCAACACCGCATTCTCGCCACCGGTTTCACCGGCACGCGCAATCTGCGCACAGGTCGCGCGCTCTGCGTAAATGAC
Source organism: uncultured Bordetella sp. (assembly GCA_964531455.1). Lineage (GTDB taxonomy): Bacteria > Pseudomonadota > Gammaproteobacteria > Burkholderiales > SG8-41. The sequence goes on along the minus strand of CAZHFZ010000054.1, from coordinate 15,642 downwards.
TGCAACCGCGAGGAAATATTCAGGCTTGTCCCAGGTCGCCAGCCGCTCGAACACCGGCTGCGGCGTGGCCGGATTACGCGCCAGCGCCGCCAGCACGAAAGTCTGGTACAGCTTGTAATCCAGATCATCACGAAAATCCATCCGCCCGACCTTCGCCAGCCGTTCGGCAATCGCCGGCGTGATCTGCGGATTCTCGGCCACACCGGCCACGCGTTCATAACTGCGCGAACCGGCGACAATTTTTTCCAGCGTCGCCACCGGCGTGCCGGGATTGGCGCCGATCATTGACACCAGCGCAGGGCTTTCCTTCTGCTCGGACATCGCCGTCAACAACACACCTGGTGTTGCCGGGTTCTTCGCCAGCGCGAGAAATACCTCCATACGCCATAACGGTATCCAGCGCTGACTGACCGCCATCAGCTCCGCCGGCGGTGACTGCGGATTTTCCGCAATGGCCAGCGCATCGCGATACAAAAACACTGCTCCGCCGAACAACACTGCAACGGCCACAAACGCCGAAGCCGTCAGCACGCGCACGCTGCCCCAGTTCAGCCGCCCCGCGATCACATCCACCGCGACAAACCCGACATACACCACCGCGCAGCCGATCAAAGCCGCCATCACGCCATAAATCGGAATCAGGATCAGGCCGATCGGTGCGGTAGAACTGGTGGAAGTGAACACTGCGTAAAGAACCCACGCAGTGGCGATCAGGAAACCAGCGGCAGCACCGAGGGCGTAGATCAGTTTGCGGGAACGAATCGGATTCTGCATGGCAACACCTGGATTATGGTGCTGCACTTTAACAATAACGACGTTAATGAACAAAGAACACCATCGCGCGCAGAAAAAAGCCGGGGACTCGCCCCGGCTTTTTGATTTACGGCTCTGCGCTGAAAAGGGTTACTTCTTCTTGACCGCCTTCTTCACCGGCTTGGCTGTTTTTTTCGCCGGTGACTTTTTCGCGGCAGGCTTTTTAGCCGAGGTTTTTTTCACAGCGCTTTTAGTCGCCGATTTTCCTTTGGCCTTGCCGCCCGCCGCTTCCTTCGCCGCTTCACGGCCGGCAATGCGACCGAACACGGCGCCCGACATCAGGCCGGTGCCCAGCGGGTAGTTGTAGTGGAACAGGCCGCCGACCATTTCCCCGCAGGTGTAGAGGCCGGGGATCGGTTTCCAGCCGGTGGAGATCACCCGCGCCTGCTTGTCGATCTTCAAACCGCCGAAGGTGAAGGTGATGCCGCCGGTGACAGGCCACGACACATAGGGCGGCTTGTCGAGTTTCTGCGCCCAGTTGGTTTTCGGCGGATCAATGCCTTCGGTGTGCAGGCCGTCGAGCACGGCCGCATTGAACGGACCGCCGCGTTCGCAGGCGTCGTTGTATTCCTTCAGCGATTTCATCGCTTCGGCGTGGTTGACGTTGAGCTGCTTGACCAGGCCTTCCAGCGTGTCGGACTTGAACGGTTCGCTGGTGGAGTAACGCGGCTCAAGAAGATGCATCGTCTTCGCATCAAAGATCTGGTAGACGAGGCTCTTCGGCTGCTTGAGGATGAGGCCGCCGTATTTGGCATAGGTGAAGGCCTGAAAATCAACGCCTTCATCGATCCAGCGTTTGCCTTCGACGTTGATCATCACGCCGTAGGGGTAGGACAGGCGGTTGGTCTTGTCGGTGAGGTCCTTGCGGCCGTAGTCGGGCGCGCTGGCGACGATGGGCGTGGCGTGGCAGCCGCCCCAATGGCCCCAAGGCATTGCACCGGCGTCGATGGCCATGCGCAGGCCGTCGCCGTAGTTGAAGTTCGAGCCGCGCACCTTGGCGTGGCCCCATTCCTGGCCGAGGAAATGCGTGCGCCATGCGGGGTTGGTTTCGAAACCGCCGCTGGCGAGAATCACCGCGCGCGCCTTGATGGTTTCGAGGCCCTTCTGGCCGCGAACCTTGATGCCGCGTACTGCACCCTGCCCGTCCATCGACAGGTCGAGCACATGCGCTTCGTAACGGATTTCGACGCCCATGTCTTCGCAGGTCTTGAACCATTGCTCCGACAGGCCAACACCTTCGTGCACGGTGCGCACGATCGCGCCCTTGGGCCATTTGATCTTGTCACCGACCTTGATGCCCATCACGGACTTGGCCAGTTCGAAATGGTGTTTGCCGACATCCTGCATCCAGCAGGTGGTGTCATACGACTCATCAATCAGCAGCTTCGACAGTTCGGGATCGGATTTGTTGTCGGTGACGCGCATCAGGTCATCGGTGAAGGCCTCGTGCGGATAGGTCGGCACGCCGGCATGGAAACCCGGGTATTCGTCTTCAACATTCGGCACAAAACGATCAATTTCGTCGGCATGGTTGAACACGAAGCGGAAAATGGCGCCGCTGAAGTGGGTGTTGCCGCCGCGCTGGCCCTTGGGTGCTTTTTCCAGCAACAGCACTTTCTTGGCGCCGTTTTCGCGGGCTGATACGGCTGCTGCACAAGCAGCATTTCCGCCGCCGACGACGATCACATCATATTCCATTTAATGGACTCCTGATCACTTCTAGTTGGTCGATTGGACCGGAAAAACCCCGTGGATGCGTTGTGCAGACTGCGGAATTCACCAGTGGCGCGAGTATGCGACTGCCAATAAAAAGGTGTCAAGGAAGGCAGCGGGGGTTTTTTGATGGTATGTGGACTTGCTTTATGGCAAGCGTTTTCAAGATGTGCCGGTGGGTTAAACTGCGCCCATATTCAAAAGAGGATTCCAACATGAACAACGACCGTCGCGCCATTGGCGCCCCGACCCGCGAACTGGCGGCCTGGATCAGCAGCCTGAAATATGAAGACATCCCGCGGCGTACGCGCGAAGTGGTGCGCATCGCCATCCTCGACACACTGGGCTGCGGCGTTTACGGCTGGTGTACGCCGTGGGCCGACATGATGCTGAAATGGGCGCGCGCCGGCGGCAGCGGCAAGGGGGAAGCCACCGTCTGGGGTGAAAAGTCCCCTTCGATGCGTGTCGCCGATGCAGCACTGGTCAACGGTGTAGCCTCGCATGCTTTCGAACTCGACGATTACCATAACGCCAAGCTGCATGCGGGCGCAGTGGCCGTGCCGGCCGCGCTGGCGATGGCTGAAAAACTCAATGCCGACGGCAAGGCGCTGGTGACCGCGATTGCCGCCGGTTACGAAACGATGATCCGCTCCAGCCTCGCCTCGAACCCATCGGCGACGCGCCTGCGCGGCTGGCACATCACCGGCATTTACGGCCCTTTTGCTGCGGCCGCGGCCTGCGCTTCATTGCTGAAACTGAATCCGGAACAGACGTCATGGGCACTGGGCCTCGCCGGTACACAGGGTGCGGGCACCTGGGCGTTCAACGCCGACGGCACGATGAGCAAGCGGCTGCATGCGGGAAAGGCCGCGCACTCGGGCGTACTCGCCGCGGAACTGGCCGCGCTGGGCTTCACCGGTCCAACACAGATTTATGAATACGGCGACGGCGGTGTGCTGAAAGCGCACTCCGATGATTCCGACGCTGCACTGCTCACCCGCGACCTCGGCCGCGTCTGGCATACCGAAACCAATTCAATCAAGCCCTACTCCTGCTGCGGCAGCACGCATGCCTATATTGATGCGGCGCTGGCGGTGCGCAACAAGATTGGCGCGCCTTGGGACCTGAACCGCAAGGTGAAAGTCGGCCTGTCGAATGTGGTGGATGTGCAGTGCGGCTTTGCCTACGCACCGGGCAGCGCCCTCAATGCGCAGATGAGCCTGCGATACGTGATTGCCGCAGCGCTGGTCGACGGCAAAGTATTGCCGCCGCAGTTCACCGAGGAGCGCATGAAGGATCCGGCGCTGATCAAACTGGCGGCGCAACTCGACTGCGAACACGATCCCAAACTCGATGCGCTGTATCCGAAACATTTCGCCGGCTGGGTGGCTGCGGAGAAAGACGGACAGTGGGTGCGCACCGACATCCTCAATCCGACGGGTTCGATCGACAATCCGGTAGATGCCAAAGGCGTCACCGAAAAATTCCGCGGCATCAACCCGCAGTTGCCGGTGGACGCCATCGCCAAGGTGGCGCTCGACATCGAAAACCATTCAGTGCGCGAACTGCTTGAGCTCGCCGCGCAGCGAAACGAATAACATAAATAATAAATAACGCAGCATCCGGCCGTCATCCTGCTGGAGGAGTTCAGCCGGGATGATGGTCGGCTTTTATTGACCCATCATCGAAAATAATAAAGGGAGCGGAACAACAATGAAAACCCGCAAAATTGCAGTATTGGGCACCGGTGCAATCGGCAGCAGCATCGGCGCCGACCTGACTCATGCCGGCCTTGATGTCACTTTGATCGACCAGTGGCCGTCACATGTCCGCGCCATGAAAACCAACGGTCTGCAGATCCAGTTCAAGGATTCGCATTTCCAGGTGCCGGTGAATGCACTGAATCTGTGCATGCTGACTTCGGCCAATCTGGAATTCGACATCGTATTCCTGGCCTGCAAATCCAACGATACCCGCTGGATGACCGAGTTCATCAAGCCTTACCTCAAGTCCGACGGCGTTATCGTCGGCACGCAAAACGGCATGAATGATGATGCCATCGCATCCATTGTCGGCCGCGAACGCGTCATCGGCTGCGTGGTGGAACTTCAGGCGGAACTCTTTACCCAGGGCACCATCCAACGCAATACCACGCGCAAAGGATCGTGGTTCGGCGTCGGCGAACTCGACGGGCATTTGACGCCGCGCGTCAAGGACGTGGCGGCAATCCTCGGCAAGGTCGGCCGCTGCGACGTGACCAACAACATCTACGGTGCCAAGTGGACCAAGCTGATCGCCAACACGATGACCATGGGGCCTTTCGGCCTGCTCGGATTGCGCAACTATGAGGCCGCCGCACTGCCCGGCATGTTCGACATTTCAGTCAAACTCGGACGCGAGTCGATGAACGTCGGCAAGGCGCTGGGCTACCGCATGGAGCCGATCTTCGGGCTGCGCGCCGATGAATTCGCCGGTTCCAGCGACGAGAATCTGATCACCACGATGAAAACCCTGTTGTCGCATGTCGGCGGTGGTCGTACAGCGCCCATACATGACCACATGAAGGGCCGTGCGAGCGAAATGGCCTATATCAGCGGCCTGGTCTCCAGCAAGGGCCGCGAGCTCGGCATCGCGACGCCGGCCAATGATGCCGTCACCGAACTCGACCGCCAGATCAACCGCGGTGAGATCAAAATGGACGCGGCAAACTATGCGCTGCTCCAGGCCCGGGTTGGCACGAAACCCGCATGACGGGCCATAATGCCCATTCTGGAGGAGCTTTCAATGAACATTAAAATAATCGTGCGCTGTGCCACCGTCGCAAGCTGTACCACCGTCGCAATTGTCACCGGCCTGTTTACCGCCGGCAACGCGGCAAATGCAGCAACCTTCCCCGAGCGTCCCGTACGTATGCTGGCGGCATCGGCTGCCGGCGGCGGCACCGACATCATCGCGCGGCTCCTCGCACAAAAACTCACCGACGTCTGGGGCCAGCAGACCATTGTCGACAACCGCCCCGGCGGCGGCGGCGTGATCGCCACCGATATCACCGCGAAGGCAGTGCCCGACGGCTACACGCTGCTGCTGCAAAGCGTGGGCATTTCGTATGCACCGGCGCTTTACAAGAACCTGCCCTTTGATGTGAAACGCGACATCATCGCTGTCACCATTGTCGGCTCGCAACCGTTTGTGTTGGCCGTGCATCCGTCGCTGCCGGTGAAATCAGTCGCGGATCTGGTCGCGCTCGCAAAAACCAAACCCGGACAATTGCGTTTTGGATCCGGCGGCGTCAGCGGCGCTTCGCATCTGGGTTCCGAACTGTTCCGCGTGACTGCGGCTGTTGACATGGTGCATGTACCTTACAAAGGCACCGGTCCCAGCACCACCGGGCTGATCACCGGAGAAGTACAGATGGGCATCGCCGGCGTCAGCACAATGCTTCCGCACGCCAAAAGCGGCAAGGTGCGCGCACTGGCAGTAACCGGCGCCAAACGCAGTCCGGCAGCGCCTGACCTGCCGACGGTTGCCGAAAACGGATTGCCCGGTTATGCCTTCGACGTGTGGTACGGCGTGTTTGCCACGGCAAAAACACCGCGCGTCACACTGAACAAGATCAACGCTGATATCGGCACCGCATTGCGCGATGGCGAAACCGTCAGACGTTTTGCTGCCGCCGGGGTCGACCTGATCGGCGGCAGCGTTGAAGACTCGAACAAGTACCTGCAAGCGGAAATGGCCAAGTGGTCCAAAGTCATCCGTGAAGCCGGCATCAAGGCGGATTGACAATCAAGGGATTGATTTCAGTATTACAACAGGAGGAGTACAGATGAGCATCATTAAACAATTACCCGCTGCACTGGCAGTCGCTGCGGTCTGCGCATTGCCGTTCACGGCTGCAGCACAGGCTGACAAGTATCCCAATCGCCCCGTACGCATGCTCGTACCGTTTGCACCCGGCGGTGGCACTGACATCACCGCACGTCTGATTGCAGCCAACGCCACTGCAGCGTTCGGTCAGCAGGTCATCGTCGACAACCGCGCTGGCGGCGGCGGCACGATAGGCGCCGAGACGGCAGTGCGCGCAGCACCCGACGGCTACACCATCATCATGGTTTCCGGCAGCTACGGCACCAATGCCGCGCTTTACAAACTGCCTTACGATCCGGTGAAGGACATTCAGGCCATCGTGATGATCGGCGACACCGGATTCGTACTGTCGATGCATCCGACAGTGCCGGTAAAATCGGTGCAGGAGCTGATTGCCCACGCCAAAGCCAATCCGGGCAAGCTCAACTACGCCTCCACGGGCACCGGCGGCATTACCCATCTCGCCACCGAGTTGTTCAATCTGCTCACATCCACATCAATGGCGCATATCCCTTACAAGGGCACCGGCCCCGCCCTGAGTGACTTGCTCGGCGGCCAGGTACAGCTGATTTTCGGTGCAATGCCGGCAACAATTCCGCATGTGCGAACGGGCCGCTTGCGCGGCATCGGCGTCACTACTGCAAAACGCTCGCCCGCGCTGCCCGAATTACCGGCGATCGGCGAAATCGTCAAGGACTATGAAGCCGCACTCTGGTACGGGCTGTGGGGCCCTAAAGGACTGCCCAAGCCGATCATCGCGAGCTGGAACCAGCAAGTGGCCAAAGCGCTGCAGACCGAGGAATTGAAGAAGCGCCTTGCAGCGGATGGCGTCGAACCCGCCGGCGGCCCGCCCGAGCAGTTCCTCAATGTCATCGCCCGTGACGTCGAGAAATGGAAGAAAGTGGTCAAGGCGGCTAATATCAAGGTCTCGAGCTGATGTATCCCAACGGGATGGAGATTGCTCCGGCATCCGGGGAAACCATTTATTCCGTTTAAAATCAACAGCTTATGAACAAACCGGCGCCTCAATGGCGCCGGCGTTTTTTCAACCGGCATCACACTGGAGAATGCAGCGATCATGAAATTCCGCAGAGTCGTCACCGACACCAACAAAGAAGGCAAGGCCTACATCAAATCCGACGCCGTCATCGACCCGATCCCGATGCGCCCCGGCTTCCACAACATTCCGATGTGGGCCACCAAAAAATTGCCCGCGGAAATGACCACTGAAGATCCGAACACCTGGGAACTGGGCACCAGCCTCGCTGGCGGTTCGGTGTTCCGTTTGGCCAAGTACGATCCGGGCGTCGCCAAGCGCTGGCACGTCACCGATTCCGTCGACTACGCGATCTGCCTCGCCGGTGAACTGTGGATGCAACTGGACGGCGGTGAAGAAGTGCACCTGACCCCTGGCACCGTGATCATCCAGCGCCAGACCATGCACAACTGGGAAAACCGCGGCAAGGAACCCTGCATCATGGCCTACGTGCTGCTCGCCACCGAAGGCGCGAAGACCACCGGCTGGGATCACTGATCAAGGCTGCGGCGCGGGAAGGTTCCGCGCCGCAATCCGGACACCATGGCTTACATCGACGAATCACTCTCCGCCGGCGAGGAAATTTCCAGCCTGTTCAAACAGCACTGGATCGTGCGCCTGCCAATGGTGCTGTGGCTGCTGCTGTCGCCGTTATTCTTCATCACGCTGCCGCTGGCGATTTACGAATACCTGCGCGTGAAATACACCGAGCTCGGCCTCACCAACAAACGCGTGATCAGCAAGACCGGCATCATCAGCCGCAAATCGGAAGAAATGAAACTGGCCTCGATCGAAACCGTGGAGATCGACCAGGGCGTCCTCGGTCGCATGCTCGGCTACGGCAACATCCATGTCAGCGGCCGCGGCATCAGCGATGTCGTACTGCGCAACATCAACGATCCGATGGCGGTCAAACGCGCCATCGAAAGCGTCAGCAACCCGGTCTCCTGAGCGTTCACGATTTCAAGGGCACCGGTACGCGCAAAAATATCGCCAATCAGGGTCATGCGAACCCGAACTGCTGGGCTTGAGACTGTTCGCCGCAGCATCCGTTGGACTGATCACACCCGACCGGTTTTCCTTTCTACCTTTCCCCTGCACCAGCTTCAGGCCAACAGCTTTTCAGTTCTTCGCCGGGGTAATGCCCGCTGCGCGGATGACATCGCGCCATTTGGCGATCTCGCTGCGTACCAGTTCGCCCAGTTCAGCTGGCGTCGACGGCACAAACTCCGCACCCTGGGCAAGAAATCGCTCTCGCATCTCGCGCTGGTTCATCAACAGTACGGTCTCGGTATTGATCTTGTGGATCACCGTGCCTGAGGTCTGTGCCGGAGCGAACAGCGCGAACCAGCCAATCGCCTCATAGCCGGGCAGCGCGGCTTCGGACATCGTCGGCACTTCCGGCAATGTCGCCATACGTCGCAGGCTGGTCACGGCAAGCGCGCGCGCACGAGCATTGCGGATGATGGGGATTGCCGTGGCGACGCTGCCGAACATGATCGAAATCTGCCCGCCGAGCAATTCATACATCGCCGGCACCCAGGCCGTGGCCGCAGGCATCTTTTTCAAAATGGCCGGCGTCAAAATGATTCCGGTTCCCTACAAAGGCGGCGGGCAGGCGGTGGTCGATCTGGTCAGCGGCCAGGTCCCGGTGGCAGTGCTGGGTTCAGCCCCGTTAATACCGCAGGTCAGCGCCGGCCGGATCAAGCTGCTGGCCGTCACCTCCAAAGTGCGGTCCAAGGCGCTGCCCGCTGTACCCACGCTCGCCGAACTCGGTTATCCCGACATGGATATCGCACAGTGGTTTGGCGCGGTGGCGCCGGCGGGCACACCGAATGAAGTCGTCGCGCGTCTGTCGGCCGCGTACAACAAGGCGCTGGCCGATCCAAAAATCACACAGCGTCTGTTCAAAGCCGGGCTGGAGGCGGTCGGCGGTACGCCGCAGAAAATGGGGAAACGCATGGCCGCCGAAACCCTGATCTGGTCAAAGGCCGCAAAAGAAGCCGGGCTCAGTGAAAAATAGGCAGGCTGCGCATAGTGACATGAAAAGACCAGGGTCATTTAAATCGTTCTCTGGATTTCACAGTATCCATCTCGATAAAAACATCCTGCGGCATCAACCGGCAGCACCACGTGTTTTGTTCCCACTCTTTTTGATGGCCCCCTCAATAATCGTCGCATGCTGCCGCAATATCCGGATCAACTCCGGCCACCGCGATTCCTGCATACGGCTGGTGGCTGCATAAACGCTAAGACCCGCGAACGGCAAACCGCTTGCATCCATCAACGCGACTCCTATCGCACGGGCTCCTGAAACCGACCCGTCGTGTACAGCAAATCCACGCTCGCGCGTTTTCTTCAATTGCTTAAGCATTTTTTGGGCGGTAAGCCCGTTAAAGGCCCCCCACCGCGTTTTGTTATAGGCCAACACATCTTTTGCATCGTCGAGAGAAACTGCGCCCAGTATGGCGAGACTGCCAGCACCAATCCCCAATGGCCGTCGTCTGCCGATCTCCATATGAGTACGGGTAAGGAAAGCCCCCTCCTGCATGTCGATACACACGGCGTCGTATCCGCTACGCAATGTCAGAAAAACCATATCACCAGTAATCTCAGCGAGCTTTGCAATAAAAGGGTGGCATAAATCTTCAAGCTTGACCGCTGGGGAAGCTGTGATACCCAGTTCATAAAGAAGCGCGCCCAGATGGTAATTCCGCGTCCGTGAATTGCGTGCAACGAGCGATTCACGCATCAAACACTGCAGCAAACGATGTACTGTGGGGCGACGCAATTCGGTGAGAGCGCACAGGTCCACAACCCGAAGCCCCGCACGGTTATGCGATGCAATAATTCGCAGCAGCATTGCCGCCCGCTCAACGCTCTGTGTTCCGCTGGGTTTATCCCTGGACAACTTCCTGGATGAGTCAGGCATATGCGGCATCAAATACGCAGTATATTCAAATAGTGGACATTCTGCACCAGCATCATATCGCCACCGACTTCATTTATTCAATAATCTGAAAACTGCAATCACCAGAGGAAACTGTCATGGAAAAACCCACAACAAAACTGCGAAAACTACTGAGCGAATCCCGACTCATCATGGCGCCCGGGGTTGCAGATGCCATGAATGCCCGCATCGTGGCAAAAGAGGGGTTTGAGGCGATATACATGACGGGGAGCGGCACCGCATCGACCCGCTTGGGACTGCCGGACATAGGGCTGCTAACCATGACTGAAATGGTCGATAACGCGGAACGTATCGCCGATGCCGCAGAAATTCCGCTGATCGCAGACGCAGACACTGGTTATGGCAATCCAATCAATGTCATGCGCACTGTCCGCGCATATGAACGCGCAGGCGTAGCCGCAATTCACATTGAAGACCAGCAATGGCCCAAACGCTGCGGTCATTTTTCCGGAAAAACTCTGGTACCCGCAGAAGAAATGGTCAGCAAAGTCAAGGCTGCAGTTGACTCCAAGCGCGACGGGGATTTTATGATCATTGCCCGCACTGACGCTTATTCAGTTGAAGGCTACAACGCAGCCATGGACCGTGCAGCAATGTATGTCGAAGCGGGTGCCGACATCATTTTTGTGGAAGAATTGCGTACCGTGGAGCAACTTGCCGAAGTTCCACGGCGCTTCAAAGTACCTGCGCTTTACAACATGGGTGGAAGCGGAAAAACACCGTTTTTGACAGCTAAAGAAATTGAAGAGCTCGGATTCGGCGTTGTGATTTATCCGAACTTCATCATGCGGGCAGCCATTCATGCCGCGCAATCCGTACTCCGCGAATTAAAAAGCACTGGCTCTCTAGAGGGAATATTCAAACGGCTTTCTGGCTGGGAGGAGCGCCACGACCTGCTTCGCATGCCGGAAATCCAGGCACTTGAGAAAAAATACGGCATCAGTGAAAAATCACGAACCGGTCTGGAGTCCTGAGATGAATGCGCCGTTGACCATATTCGAGAAAATATGGAAGTCACACACAATCATCGAAGACGAAGGTGGGCAAAGTCTGCTGTATATCGACTGGCTGCTGTGCAGCGAAGGTTCAGTTCACGCATTCGACATCGTCCGGCGGGAGGGCGCAAAAGTAAGACGGCCCAAACAGGTTTTTGGCGTGGCTGACCACTATGCAGCCAGCGGCGGCCCCCGAATGGAAGACGTCGTCGATGAAGAA
>CAZHFZ010000054.1:0-4017 GCA_964531455.1 uncultured Bordetella sp. | reverse complement strand
AAGAACGCCGCAACATGATCCGCGTTCTTGAGCGGAACACTGGCGATTCAGGCATCCGGCTGTTCGGACTGGGTGATCCAAACCGCGGCATCCAGCATCTGGTTGGACCCGAACAGGGACTTACGCAACCCGGAGTCATTATTTTATGTGGTGACTCCCACACCTCAACCCAGGGCGCTGTCGGCGCACTTGCGTTCGGCATTGGTGGTGAGCTCGGGCATGCGCTGGCGACCCAGACCATCTGGCAGCGCAAACCAAAAAAAATGCGCGTTCTGGTGGAAGGTCGGCGTCCGCGCGGAGTCTCGGCAAAAGACGTCATTCTTTCAATCATTGCCAAACTCGGTCATGGCGGAGCGCTGCAACACGCCATTGAATATGACGGTACCGTTATTCGCGAAATGTCGGTTGAAGAGCGCATGACCGTCTGCAACATGTCGATTGAGGCCGGCGCGCGCCTTGGCATCATCGGTCCCGACGATAAAACGTATGCCTATCTGCAGAATCGTCCCTACGGACCCAAAGCTGGCGCCGATATGGATCGGGCGCTCGCGTACTGGAAATCCCTGCCGACCGACTCCGGAGCTGTGTTTGACAAGGAAACCGTGATTGATGCGGGAAAACTGTCCCCCATGGTGACCTGGGGCAATAGTCCTGAAAACGCATTGCCGATTAACGGGGTGATTCCGGATCCAAGAGATGAAACTGACGATGTGCGCCGTGCCGCCATGGAGTCCTCGCTGAAGTATATGAACCTCAAGCCCGGAACAGCCATGCAGGACATCCGCATTGATCAGGTATTCATAGGTTCCTGCACCAATGGCCGCATTGAGGACCTGCGAGCAGCCGCCGCCGTATTGAAGGGACGCAAGGCCGTTGTACCCGCTCTGGTTGTTCCAGGCTCCACAACTGTAAAAAGAATCGCGGAAACAGAGGGGCTGGACCGAATTTTCCGAGAAGCCGGATTCACCTGGGGCGAATCCGGATGCTCCATGTGCGTCGGCATGAATGGCGACAGCGTTCCCGAAGGCAAGCGCTGCGCCTCGACTTCAAACCGGAATTTCCGGGGTCGACAAGGCCGGGGCAGCCACACTCACCTGGTAGGTCCCGAAATGGCCGCTGCGGCCGCATTGACGGGAAAGCTGACTGACGTTCGAGAGTTATTGCCTGAGGCCTAAATGGAAAAATTCACCACACTTACCGCTATTGCAGCACCGATCGACACGGACAATGTAGACAACGATCAGGTCATACCCGCCCGTTTGATGCGCAAACTACGCGGCAACGATGGTTACGGGCAGTATCTGTTCCACGATCTTCGTTTCAACTAGGATGGAAGCGAAAAACCGGATTTTGTACTCAACCATCCCGTTTTTCGCAAAGCACGCATCATTGTTGCCTCCCATAACTATGCATGCGGCTCGTCGCGGTTGGGAGCCGTATATACCCACTACGATTACGGGATACGCGCTCTGATCGCAACAAGTTTTGGCGATGTTTTTTTCAACAATTGTTTCAAGAACGGGATATTACCCATTCGGCTGCCGGCAGAAATAACTGTGAGTTTGCGCAGCCAGTTACACGCCAATCCTGGCTCTGAACTGACCATTGACCTCAAAAAACAAACGGTGCTTGATCCAACAGGTGCCGCACATAAATTCAACGTAGACAGCTTCGGAAAAAGATGCCTGCTTGAAGGGCTGAGCGATATTGCCCTCACCCTAGAACGGGAGGATGAAATTATTGCCTTCGAGAAACGGCACCGCCAGACGTTCAGCTGGCTTCCATTACAAAACTAGAGGGAGCTTTCATGTTTTGCAGACTACTTAGCATAATGCTGCCGGCAATTTTACTTTCTGCAGCTTCTGCATTTCACGCAGCCGCACAGAATTATCCGGTCAAGCCTGTAAGGATGATTCTACCGACAGGTTCAGGCGGTTCTCTAGACACCATGGCTCGTCTGCTCGCGCAAAAATTCACGGAAATCTGGGGGCAACAGGTAATAGTAGAAAACCGGCCTGGTGGAGGCGGCATGCTGGGGGCTGGCGCAGTTGCAAAAGCACCCCCTGATGGTTATACGCTGCTGGTTGCCTCAAATGGGAATCTCGCCACAACCCAGGCGCTCTATAAAAATGTTCCGTATGACCCGGTTCGGGATTTCTCCCCCATCTCATTGGTAGCCTCAAACCCGTATTTGCTGGTATCCCACCCGTCACTACCAGCGAAAAACATGCGGGAACTCGTCCGCCTGGCAAAAAACAAGCCTGGTGCGATTAACGTCGCATCATCAGGAAACGGATCGACGCCACATCTTGCGCTAGAGCTCTTGAATTCTTTGTCCGGGATACGGCTGACGCATGTACCATTCAAGACCTCATCCGGAGCCCTTATGAGCGTTGTCAGCGGAGAGACTTCGCTGATGTTTACAGGCGTAGTATCCGGATTGCCGTTTGTCTCAACAGGCCGATTACGCGCACTGGCGGTTGCCAGCGAAAAGCGTATTTCAGTGCTCCCTAACACGCCTACTATCTCTAATGACGGGGTACCAGGCTACGAAGCAAGCAATTGGGCGGGTTTGCTTGCCCCCGCGCAAACATCCCCTTCAATCATTAAATCGTTACATCGCGATACCATAAAAACTTTACAACTGCCGGATATACGCGAAAATTTCCAGCGTCAAGGTCTTGAAGTCATAGGCGGCACTCCGGAAGAATTCAGCGCTTTCATCAAATCAGAGATAACGAAATGGACCCAGGTTATCCGGGATTCCGGTGCAAAAATCGACTGATACTCACAACGAAACCAAGAATCTGTACACTGTGCATCACAGCCATTTCTAGTTTTTAACCGGCTCGATCCGCGCAGCCTTGATCACGGCGGCCCATTTCACCAGCTCGGTGCGCACGCGGTCGCCGAGTTCACCCGGCGTGGACGGCGCGACCTCAGCGCCCTGTGCGAGAAAACGTTCACGCAGCTCGCGCTGACTAAGCATCACGGTGATTTCCGTGCTGAGTTTGTTGACCACCACGCCGGGGGTCTGCGCCGGGGCAAACATCGCGAACCAGCCTACGGCTTCGTAATCCGCGATCCCCGCCTCCTGCATGGTCGGCACCTGCGGGGCCGCTGCTGCACGTTTGACGCTGGTCACCGCCAGCGCGCGCACCCGTGCCGAGCGCATGTGCAGGTGAGCCGTAGTCAGACTGCCGAACATGATCGACACCTGCCCACCCACAAGCTCAAAAACTGCCGGCGAACCGCCTTTGTACGGGACATGCGTCAGGTGCAAGCCGGCACGCTGGGTGAACAGTACTGCTGAAAGATGGGCCGAGGTGCCGATGCCCGAGGATGCGTAATCGAGTTCATGCGGACGCCGCTTTGCGAACTCGATCAACTCGCGCACCGAGCGCACCGGCAGCGAGGGATGCACGATCAGCACGCTGGGTACCGTGGCGACCATCGCCACCGGCGCGAAGTCACGCAGCGTGTCATAGGGGATCCGTGTCCACAACGCGGGATTGGTGACGTGCGAGGTATAGGCCATCAGCAGCGTATAACCGTCGGGCACAGCCTTTGCCACCATTTCCGAACCGATCAACCCGCCGGCTCCCGGCCGGTTGTCGATGATGACCTGTTGCCCCCAGGCTTCGGTGAAACCCTGGCCCAGCGCCCTGGCGAATACATCAGTAGCGCCGCCGGCACTGACCGGCACCACGATGCGCATCGTCCGGTTCGGATAATTCTGGGCAGCGACATCCGTCACTATCCCGCTTGCTGGAAGTACACACAACAGCAGCACGGCCGGCATGGACACAGGGTTTCCCATGCGGACATTGTAATCCGCGGGGGAGGAGAATCCCGGCAAAGAATCGCGGTACAATCGTCCTGAATTCATCACATCTGCGGTTGCTCAGCTTGGTTTCGAATCACCTTCTTACGCCAATGACCACACCAAAATTGTTCGACGACGAGCTGCACGATGCAATGCAGCAACTGTATGATGAAACCATCGAGGCCATGCAA
>CAZHFZ010000053.1:0-22117 GCA_964531455.1 uncultured Bordetella sp. | reverse complement strand
CCATGCGCATCCGACGCAGGGCCTGCTCGACATGTACACCATCCGCCACTACAAGGGCGACTTCACCAAGTTGCGCGTGGCGATCGTCGGCGACATCCTGCACTCGCGCGTGGCACGCTCACAGATCCATGCGTTGACCACGCTGGGCTGTCCGGAAATCCGAGTCATCGGCCCCAAAACGCTGCTGCCCGCACATGTCGAACGGCTCGGCGTACAGGTTCACGCCGACATGCGGCAGGGTCTCAAGGACGTTGATGTGGTGATGATGCTGCGCCTGCAGAATGAACGCATGAAGGGCGCGCTGCTGCCCTCGGCGCAGGAATTTTTCAAATACTACGGCCTGACCGAAGACAAACTGGCGCTGGCGAAACCCGATGCCATCGTGCTGCATCCGGGACCGATGAACCGCGGCGTGGAGATCGACTCCAGCGTCGCGGACGGCCGACAGTCGGTCATTCTGCCCCAGGTCACCTTCGGCATCGCCATTCGCATGGCGGTCATGAGCATCCTCGCCGGGAACTGATCGCGATGAAAATCCATATCAAGAACGGCCGCCTGATCGACCCGAAAAACGGGATCGACGCCAAGCACGATGTGTTTGTCGCTGCAGGAAAAATTGTGGCCATTGGCGACGCGCCGGCAGGCTTTACCGCCAACCGCGTCATTGATGCCACCGGCCGGGTGGTGTGCCCGGGACTGGTTGACCTGGCAGTACGGTTGCGCGAGCCGGGATTTGAATATCTCGCCACGCTTGAAACCGAAATGAAGGCCGCAATTGCCGGCGGCGTCACCAGCCTGGCCTGCCCGCCGGACACCGATCCGCCGCTCGACGAGCCGGGCCTGGTGGAAATGCTCAAGTTCAGCGCGAAAAATCTGAATCAGGCGCATGTGTATCCGATCGGCGCACTGACCACCGCGCTCAAGGGTATCAACCTCACGGAGATGGCCGAGTTGCGTGACGCCGGTTGCGTCGCATTCTCTCAAGCCGAAGCACCGCTCGCGGACACCCAGGTACTGATGCATGCACTGCAATATGCAGCGACCTTCGACTTTCCGGTGTGGCTGCGCGCGCAGGATCCCGCGCTGGCGAAACACGGCGTCGCACACGAAGGGGAAGTGGCCACGCGGCTCGGCCTTCCGGCGATTCCGGTCACCGCCGAAACCGTTGCCCTGTCGGCGATTCTGATCATCGCCCGCGAAACCGGCGCCCGTGTGCATATTGCACGATTGTCGTCGGCGGAGGGTGTCGCGATGGTGCGCGACGCGCGCGCCCGCGGCCTGCCCGTGACCTGCGACATCGGCATCCACCATGCACATCTGTCCGAAATGGACATCGGCTACTTTGATCCGAACTGCAATCTGACGCCGCCACTGCGCAGCCAGCGCGACCGCGACGCACTGCGCGCCGGTCTCGCCGACGGCACGATTGATGCGCTGTGTTCGGACCACACGCCAGTGGACGAAGACGCCAAACAACTGCCCTTCTCCGAAGCGGAGCCTGGCGCGACCGGTGTCGAGTTGTTGCTGCCGCTGGCCTTGAAATGGGCAACAGAGTCGTCGCTCGGACTGTCTGTAGCCATAGACCGCATTACCGCAAAGCCTGCCGCGATTCTCGGCATCGATGCCGGCCACCTTGCCGTGGGCGCAACCGCAGACGTCTGTGTTTTTGATCCTGAAGCCTACTGGCGCGTCGAACCCGCAGCACTGTTCAGTCTCGGCAAGAACACGCCGTTTTCAGGTTTCGAAATGCGCGGCCGGGTGACCCACACCTTGGTCAGCGGCAATCTGGTTTACGAGAAGAAATAGCTTTAAAAACAATAAGTTATGTATTTCGGCGCATACCGACAAGGCGCCATGCTGCTAAACTAAGTGTGTTTCCCGTGGTCGAACCGGCCACCCTGCCTTCACTACAAAGCCATCCATGAATCCCTTACTCGATATCTCCGGGTTGCCCCGCTTTTCTGATTTCAAACCAGTCGATGTCGCACCGGCGGTTGACCAGTTGCTCAGCGAAAACCGTGCGTTGATTGCACGCATTGCCGCAGACCGGGCCGCGCCGGACTGGGACAACTTTGTCGGTCCGCTGGAAGACGCCAACGAACGCCTGCACCGCGCCTGGGGCCAGGTCGGCCATCTCAACGCCGTGGTCAACAGCACGGAACTGCGCGAAGCCTACAACACGACGCTGCCGAAAATCACCCAGTACTACACCGAGCTCGGCCAGCACGAGGGTCTGTACGCCAAATTCAAGGCGCTGCGTGCGAGCCCGGCTTACGTACAGCTCAGCACCGCGCAGAAAAAAATCGTTGATAACGAGGTGCGCGATTTTCGTCTGGGAGGCGCCGAACTCGCCGCAGACCAACGACCGCGTTACACCGAAATCCGCGACCAGCTGTCGATGCTGGGTTCGCGCTTCAGCGATAACCTGCTCGACGCCACCAATGCGTGGTCGCATTTCATCACCGATGAAGCCGGATTGGCCGGACTGCCGGATGATGCGAAAGAAGCGGCCCGCGAAGCCGCAGTGGCAGACGGCAAGGAAGGCTGGAAATTCACGCTGCATGCGCCTTCATACATGCCGGTCATCCAGTACGCTGACGACCGCGCGTTGCGCGAACGCCTCTACCGCGCCTACGTCACCCGTGCCTCCGAGTTCGGCGACGCCAAACTCGACAACACGCCGCTGATTGCCGACATCGTCAGGCTTCGTCGGGAAATGGCACAGATGCTCGGCTTTGCCAGTTATGCCGAATACTCACTGGAACCGAAAATGGCGGAAACCCCGGCGCAGGTAATGGAATTCCTGCGTGAACTGGCGGCGCGCGCCAAACCTTATGCCGAACGCGATCTGGCTGAACTGCAGGAATTCGCCCGCAAAGAACTGGGCATGCAGAAACTCGACGCATGGGATGTGCCGTATGCGTCGGAAAAGCTGCGCGCCGCGCGTTATGCATTCTCGGAAAATGAAGTGAAGCAGTATTTCCCGGAAACAACGGTACTTCCAGGCATGTTCAAACTGATTGAAACGTTATACGGGCTGACCATTACGCCGACGGAGGCGCCGCAATGGCACGCCGACGTCAAATTCTTCTCCATCCGCGATCGCAAGGGTGCGCTGGTCGGCCAGTTCTATCTGGATCTTTACGCCCGCAACACCAAACGCGGTGGCGCATGGATGGACGATGCCATTACCCGTCGCACCACACCCAAAGGCACGCAGGCGCCGGTGGCTTATCTCAACTGCAACTTCTCGCCGCCCGTCGGCGGCAAAGCCGCGCTGTTCACCCATGATGAAGTGATCACGCTGTTTCACGAACTCGGCCACGGACTGCATCACCTGCTGACCCGGGTTGATTACCTCGGCGTCTCCGGTATCAACGGCGTCGAATGGGATGCCGTCGAATTGCCCAGCCAGTTCATGGAGAATTTCTGCTGGGAATGGGATGTCGTGCAGCCGATGACCAGCCATGCGGATACCGGCCAGCCGCTACCGCGCGCACTGTTCGACAAGATGATCGCGGCGAAGAATTTCCAGAGCGGCCTGCAGACCGTGCGTCAGATCGAGTTTTCGCTGTTCGATCTCCGGCTGCATTACGATTTCGACCCCGCCGGAACGCCGACGGCGCAGCAGTTGCTGAACGAAGTGCGCCGCGACGTTGCGGTGCTTTTCCCACCGGATTACAACCGTTTCCCCAACAATTTCTCGCATATCTTTGCGGGCGGATACGCCGCCGGCTATTACAGCTACAAGTGGGCGGAAGTACTGTCAGCCGATGCCTACAGCCTGTTCGAGGAAAATGGTGTGCTCGACCCGGCAACCGGCATGCGTTTCTGGAACGAAATATTGGCGGTCGGCGGCAGCCGTCCGGCGCTGGATTCATTCACGGCGTTTCGCGGTCGTGCGCCGAAAATCGATGCCTTGCTTCGCCATAACGGCATGGCACAGCAGGCCGCGTGAGCCCGGGCCGCGGTATCATGCAATCCTGCTGCTGACGTTTGCCGGTCAGCAGACCGAAATCCTCGCGAGGTGCTTTAATGAACAGGATCGCTTTTCTGATGGCCTTACTGCTTGCCGCAGGGACCGCACAGGCCGCACAACTCTACCGCTGGGTCGACGACAAGGGCCGTGTTGAATGGCGGGACACACCGCCCCCGGCGTCCGCCAAAAAGGTGGAGCGCCGCACCGTTGGCGGCAGCGTCATCGAGACTTCGGGACTGCCTTACAGCGTGCAGCAGGCAGTACGAAATGCGCCACTGACGCTTTATGTGAGCGACTGCGGTGATGCCTGCAGCAAGGCACGTGCCCACCTGAGCCGGCGAGGACTTCCGTTCGCTGAAAAAAATCCCCGGGACGATCTCGAGGCTTACAAGAAACTCACCAGCGGAGGCATGGAAGTACCGCTGCTGTTTGTCGGTCGCGAGGCCTTGAAAGGTTACGAAGAAGGCACATGGGATGCTGCGCTCGATAATGCGGGATATCCGCGCACCGTTATTGGCGCACGCCCTGCACCCAAGCCAGCCACGGTCGCACCGGCAAAGCCACCTGTAGTCACAGAACCCTCAGCGCCAGCTAGCCCCGTTGAAGCACCCCAACCCACACAGTAATTCGCTTAGCTCATTACGCTTCATCTCTTACATTCGCAAGCTTGTGCGTATGACAGATTCCTCTGATCTCACTCACCGTTGATGAAACTAGCCACCTGGAACGTCAATTCACTGAAAGTCCGTTTGCCACAAGTGGTCGATTGGCTGGGCAAAAATGCACCGGACGCGCTGTGTCTGCAGGAAACCAAGCTGGAAGACCCGAAGTTTCCGCTGGCCGAGATCAACGCTGCCGGCTACCAGGCCGTGTTCAGTGGTCAAAAGACCTACAACGGCGTGGCCATCCTGACGCGCAAGCCGGTTAGTGCGGTCAGCTACGGCATCCCGGGACTCGATGACCCGCAGAAACGCGTCATCGCCGCGACACTGGATGGCGTGCGCGTGGTCTGCGTGTATGTCCCCAACGGGGAATCGGTCGAGTCAGACAAATACCAATACAAACTCGGATGGCTTGCTGCGCTGACGGCATGGCTGCGCACGGAGATGGCGCAATACCCGTCACTGGCTCTGCTGGGGGACTACAACATCGCACCGACAGATGACGATGTGCATGATCCACAGGCCTGGGCGGGAAAGGTGTTATGCAGCAATGCGGAACGTGCCGCACTGGCGCAACTGAATGAGTTGGGCCTGAAAGACACGTTCCGGTTGTTTGAACAACCGGAACGCTCGTTTTCCTGGTGGGATTACCGGATGAATGCGTTCAGGCGCAAGATGGGAATGCGCATCGACCATATTCTTGCCACAAGGCCTCTTGCCGAATCGTGCAAGAACTGCAGCATCGACGCCGGGCCACGCGGCAACGAACGGCCTTCGGATCATGCACCGGTCATTGCCGAATTTTCGCGGGAATAATCGCCCGGCTGATTTGTAATTCAGACGTCTTCGCCGCGCCCGGTTTCTATTTTGAGTTCCTGAATCTTGCGCGTCAGCGTATTGCGGCCAAGCCCAAGCAATTGCGCGGCTTCGATGCGCCGGCCGCCGGTTTGTGCCAAGGCCTTCAGAATCAGCGTTTTCTCGAATTGCCGTGTCAACTCGTCCATGATTGCGGTCTCACCGCGATGCAAACGCAATTCGGCTTCACGGCCCAAAGCGGAAATCCAGTCTTCGGCACCGGCAACAGTGGATTCCGCACGCATTTCCGGCGGCAAATCCTTGACCTCGATGGTTGCGGCAGGCGCCATGACCGTCAGCCAGTGACAAAGATTTTCCAGCTGGCGCACATTACCCGGCAAGTCCTGCATGGCCACATAGTTCAGGGTGGCATCCGACAGGCGTTTGGGTTCGACACCGAGGTCACGCGCGCTCTTCTGCAGAAAGTACTTCGCCAGCAGCGGAATATCTTCCCGTCGTTCACGCAGCGGCGGCAAACGCAGCCGGATCACATTGAGACGGTGAAACAGATCTTCGCGGAACAGGCCTTGTTTGACACGCGCCTCCAGATCCTGGTGGGTGGCCGCGATCACTCGCACATTGGCCTTTATCGGCTGATGTCCACCGACACGGTAAAAGTGGCCGTCGGACAACACGCGCAGCAACCGGGTCTGCAACTCCTGCGGCATGTCGCCGATTTCATCGAGAAACAGCGTACCGCCCTCGGCCTGCTCGAAGCGGCCGCGGCGCATATTCTGTGCCCCGGTAAATGCACCACGTTCATGGCCAAACAATTCGGATTCCAGCAACTCCTTCGGTATCGCGGCCGTATTGATCGCAATAAAGGGCCGACCGGCCCGCGGGCTGTGGCGATGCAGGGCGCTGGCCACCAGTTCCTTGCCTGTTCCTGATTCGCCGGTGATCATCACCGTCGCATGCGATTGCGACAGGCGTCCGATCGCACGAAAAACTTCCTGCATCGACGGTGCCTGGCCAAGCATTTCAGGAACCGACTCGCTGACTTCACCAGCCGTATCCTGGCGTACGCTTTCGTCCATCGCCCGCCGGATCAGTTCGACGGCATGATCTACATCGAAAGGTTTGGGCAGATACTCATAGGCGCCGCCCTGGAAGGCCGTGACCGCACTCTCCAGATCCGAGTAAGCCGTCATGATGATGACCGGCAAAGCAGGGTGCAGTGTTTTCGCGTGCTGCAGAAGTTCGAGGCCGGACTCCCCCGGCATGCGGATATCGCTGACCACTACCTGCGGCGTTTCGTTTTCCAGCGCGGCAAGCGCATCTCGGGCAGAAGAGAACGCCTTGAATGCAATGTTCTCCCGCGTCAAAGCCTTCTCGAACACCCAGCGTATTGAACGATCGTCGTCTATGATCCAGACAGGTTTCATGTTATTTCACAGTTAGTGTGGTTGCGCCGGAGTGCCGGCACGCGGATCGTCCTGCACCGGCAACAGAAGTGTGAAGCAAGTGCACCCGGGTACGCTGTCGAAAGTAATCGCACCCCGGTGCTGGGTAATGAAGTTATGGGCGATGGTCAGGCCCAGGCCGCTTCCGCCTTCGCGGCCTGAAATCAGCGGCTGGAATACCCTTTCGCGCATGTTTTCCGGAATGCCCGGGCCGTTATCGCAGATATCGATCTGCACGGCATGACGGAAGCGCCGCCGCGCCAGCGTAACCTGGCGCGCGATACGCGACCTCAGGCGGATTTCGCCGCGTTTGAGATCCATGCCTGAACTTTTAATGGCCTGCGCTGCATTGCGCACAATGTTGAGCACGACCTGGATCAGTTGCTCGCGGTCTCCGGTGAGCGGCGGCAGGCTGGTGTCATAGTCACGGCGCACCATGATCTCCGGAAATTCCGCCAGCATCACGCTGCGCACCCGCTCCAGCACCTCGTGAATGTTGACAGGTCCCGGCAGCGGCAGCCGGTGCGGCGTCAGCAGACGGTCCATCAATGCCTGCAGCCGGTCAGATTCCTTGATGATGACTTGGGTATATTCATGCAAACCCGGTCGCTCCAGCTCGCGGTCCAGCAGCTGTGCCGCACCCCGGATGCCGCCAAGCGGGTTCTTTATTTCATGCGCAAGATTGCGAATCAGTTCACGGTGCGCCTGACTCTGCTCCAGCAAACGTGCCTCGCGTTCAACGCGCAATTGCTGATCGATCTGGCGAAACTCCAGCAACATGACAGAATCGTTGTCTCCCAGATCTGCCGGACTGACCGTACAGGCCAGATTAAGCCGCTGGCGCCCATTGCCGGCAATTTCTATCTCGTGTTCGGTATAGCTGGAATGATTGGCGCGTGAATAGCTGATTGCCGCTGCAAGCACCGCGTTTTCACCCAGCAGGCGTTCGAGCGTGAGCCCTGCGGCGCTGGTATGCGAAGCTTCGAACAGATTTTCTGCAGCTGGATTCATGTATCGCACGGCCTGTTTGTCATCGACCACGACCACCGCAGTGGCCAACAGGTCCAAGCCGGTCAGCGCTGCAGGGTTCATGGTGTATTCCTGCGCTTGGCAGGAGCAAGATGCAGGCCAGCCCGGCCGGGCAGGCTGAAAATAGAGAACTCAAGCATTTCCGGCGACTCACAACGCAATTGCGTTGTGGCGGGGCGCATTACTTGAGGGAGGTCATTTCCTTGCGCAGGTTGGTAATGTTGCTTTCGTGCAGCATTACTTTTTTCTTGAAAGGCTCGAGCCGCTCCAGAACACGTTGATAGTTGCGCTCGTTGCCAAGACGGGTTGCTTCCTGCTCTGCCAGTTCTTTTCTCGCCTGTTCGAGCAACCGTTCCTCGTTGGCCAGCTCCTGCTCGAGAATCTTGCGTCGCCCGGCATCGCGCTGTTGCTGCGTGGAGGGATCGACTTTCGGGAAGCTCCCGGGCGTGGCCGAGCGGGTTTCGTTGGGCTTGGTTGTGCCGGGTTTCGGCGCAGGAATGCTCGAAACGGGCGGCAAATTCATCGGTTTGCAACCGCTCGCTTCGGATTTGACGTTGGTAAACCGCTTGTTGCCGCTGCTGTCGACGCACTCGTAAATCTCTGCCCGTGCGGAAGCCGCATACGCCATCAGCAGCAGAGAACAGATTAAAACGCGCATCAATAACCCCGGTTAATTCAGCACGCATGCCATCGGATCTTCCAACGGAAGCATCAGTCGTGTGGTTGACTGGCAGCATGAGCTGTAGCGGGCTAAGTCTATGTCAGCAAAGTAAAAGTCGCAATGCAATGCGGAAAAACAAAAGGGCGGGCACTGGCCCGCCCTTTTTGCCGCAACACATGCAATCAGAGGCTGTAGTACATCTGGAACTCAAGCGGGTGCGTGGTCATGCGGAACGCGGTGACTTCGGCCATCTTCAGTTCGATGTAGGCGTCGATCATGTCGTTCGAGAACACACCGCCGCGGGTCAGGAACTCGCGATCCTTGTCGAGATAATCCAGCGCCTGGTCCAGCGACGAACAGACGTTCGGCACTTTTTTCGCTTCTTCCGGCGGCAGATCGTACAGATTCTTGTCCACGGCGTCGCCGGGGTGAATCTTGTTCTGGATACCGTCGATGCCGGCCATCATCATCGCGGTGAATGCCAGGTACGGATTTGCGGTCGGATCCGGGAAACGCACTTCGATACGGCGCGCTTTCGGATTGGCGACGTGCGGGATGCGGATCGAAGCGGAACGGTTTTTCGCGGAGTATGCGAGGTTGATCGGCGCTTCAAAGCCCGGAACCAGACGCTTGTAGGAGTTGGTGCCCGGATTGGTGATCGCGTTCAGCGCGCGGGCATGTTTGATGATGCCGCCGATGTAAAACAGCGCGAGTTCCGACAGGCCGGCATAACCATTGCCGCTGAACAAGTTCTGGCCGCCTTTCCACAGCGACTGGTGGACGTGCATGCCCGAACCGTTGTCGCCAACGATGGGCTTCGGCATGAAGGTCGCGGTCTTGCCGTAGGAGTGGGCCACGTTGTGCACGGTGTATTTGAGGATCTGGTTCCAGTCGGCGCGTTTCACCAGGCTGGAGAACAGGGTGCCGATTTCGCACTGACCCGGCGCTGCCACTTCATGGTGATGCACCTCAACCGGCACGCCTTGCTCTTCGAGCGCCAGGCACATGGCTGAGCGGATGTCCTGCAGCGAATCCACCGGCGGAACGGGGAAATAACCACCCTTGATCGCGGGGCGGTGGCCCATGTTGCCGCCGTCCATGTCATCACCCGAAGACCAGGGGGCTTCGGAAGTGTGAACACGGGCAGAAGCGCCGGACATGTCAATTTTCCAGGTGACCGAATCAAAAATGAAGAATTCGGGCTCCGGACCGAAATAGGCGGTATCGCCGATGCCGGTCGATTTCAGATAGGCCTCACCGCGTTTGGCGATTGAGCGCGGATCACGGTCGTAACCCTTGCCGTCGGCCGGTTCGATGACGTCGCAAGTCAGGATCAGGGTCGCTTCGTCTGTGAACGGATCCATGCGCGCACTGTCCGGATCCGGCATCAGCAGCATGTCGGAAGCCTGAATACCCTTCCAGCCGGCAATCGACGAACCGTCAAACGCGTGGCCGTCAGTGAACTTGTCGTCGCCGAACATCTTGGTCGGCACGGACACGTGCTGCTCTTTGCCCAGGGTATCGGTAAAACGAAGGTCGACGAACTTGACTTCGTTGTCCTTGAGCGTCTTCATGACATCGGCAGTGCTTCCCATCTAACTCTCCTAACGATTGCTAATGATTGAAAGGGGTTTAGTTTATTGCTCCAGCCCCGGTAAGAGCAGGATGTGTACCAAGGCGGTGCATGCCTAGGTTTTTGAATATAAAAGGCAAT
Organism: uncultured Bordetella sp.; assembly: GCA_964531455.1. Lineage (GTDB taxonomy): Bacteria > Pseudomonadota > Gammaproteobacteria > Burkholderiales > SG8-41. The sequence goes on along the minus strand of CAZHFZ010000053.1, from coordinate 11,814 downwards.
TAATCTGTACGCCCCAAAAAGATGCACTGTTATTGTGCGGTACAGCAGATGACGCACGATTATAGTGCATCACACCCCTTGGTGCACTCGGTTAAAATTCAAAACCTGACTTCTTCATATCGAGTGCCTCATGAGCAATACCAAAACCATCCTGGACTCTGCATCAGAACGCGCCGGACAAATGGGCCTGCCCTACAGCGGCGCCCTGCTGCCCGCCGAGGCCTTCGAACTGTGGAAGTCCCTGCCGGGCGCTCAACTGGTCGATGTGCGCACCCGCGCAGAACTGGACTGGGTCGGCCGCATTCCGGGTGCCGTCGAAATCGAACTGCTGACCTATCCCGGCAACCGGCCGAACCCGGCATTCGCGCAGCAGTTGACCGAACTGATTTCCGCAGACGCTCCCGTTCTGTTCATCTGCCGCAGTGGCGGTCGCTCACACAATGCTGCAATGGTTGCCATGCAATCGGGTTTTGCGGATTGCTACAACGTGCTTGAGGGTTTCGAGGGCGACCGGGACGCACAAGGCCACCGCAGTACCGTTGGCGGATGGCGCGCGGCGGGATTGCCCTGGGTACAGGGCTAGGCGCAGAACCGGCGGATCACCAGCTGATCCAGCCAGTCCAGGCACTGATCAGGATGAACAGGCCAAAGCCGATGCGGTACCAGGCAAACGGCCGGAAGTCGTGACTGGCGACATAACGCATCAGCCATCGAATGCAGGCAAACGCCGAGAAAAATGCAGTCACGATCCCGATACCGAACATGCCCAGATCATCGACAGAAAACAGTGCGCGGTTCTTGTAGAGATCGTAAGCGCCTGCCGCAACCAGTGTAGGCACGGCCAGAAAAAACGAGAACTCGGTCGAGGCACGGCGCGACAATCCGAACAACATGCCGCCGATGATGGTCGCACCGGCGCGCGACACGCCCGGAAACAGCGCAATGGCCTGGGCAAAACCGACCTTCAGAGCATCCCGCCAGGTCATGTCATCCACATTGTCGATGCGCGCCGTCTTGTTGCGGCCCTCTGCCCAAAGAATGACGAAGCCACCAACAATGAGCGCGATTGCAACGGGGACGGCGTGGAACAGGTATCCCTTGATGAAGCCACCGATGGCCAGGCCGATCACTGCAGCCGGCACAAATGCCACAATCAGATTGAGTACAAACCGTTGCGCCGGTGCTTCAGTGAACATTCCGCGCAACACCCCGGCAAAGCGCGCACGAAATTCCCAACACACAGCCATCATCGCACCGGTCTGGATGACCAGTTCGAACACTTTGCCTTTTTCATCGTGAAACCCGAGCAGGCTTCCGGCAATGATCAAATGACCGGTACTGGAGACCGGGAGAAATTCGGTGAGGCCTTCGACCACGCCGAGAATGAAAGCCTTGAGTGCAAGGGTAGCGTCCATGGGGTCGGCATTCTACGCGAACGGTCTTGTGGAACATCAATCTATTCGTAACGCAAGGCCTCTATCGGCAACAGGCGTGATGCCTTGCGCGCAGGGTAGAAACCAAAAAAAATGCCGATCGCCCCGGCAAAACCCACAGCCAGCGCCACAGGTTCGATCCCCAGACGGATCGGCCAACCGGCGAACTGCGCGATGGCCAGCGTGCTGCCGATGCCCAGCGCAACACCGAGCAGGCCGCCGATCAGGGCCAGCGTGATCGCCTCGACCAGAAACTGGGTCAGGATGTCGCGACCACGCGCACCCACCGCCATGCGCAGCCCGATTTCTCGGGTGCGTTCAGTCACCGACACCAGCATGATGTTCATGATGCCGATGCCACCGACGAGCAGCGATACCGAGGCCACTGCCGCCAGCAACAAACCCATGATGCGGCCCGACTCCTCGCGCGCCGCAAGTACTTCCGACAGGTTGCGCAGCGTAAAGTCGTCTTCCTGGCCTTGTTGCAGGCGGTGGCGCTGGCGCATCAGTTCACGGATCTGCGCTTCGGCCTCCTTCATATCTTCGCCGTCGCGCACCTTGATCGACACCGAACCTACAGTACGCAGCCGCCCTGCGCCCTGTCCGATCACACGATTGCGGGCCGTGGAAATCGGCATCAGGATCACGTCGTCCTGGTCCGTTCCGTAAAGGTTCTGCCCTTTTTTCTCCAGAGTTCCGATCACCGTAAACGGCACTTTGCGGATACGGATCACCTGCCCCACCGGATCCGCATCACCGAAAAGGTTGCGCACCACAGTCTCTCCGAGCAGCGCCACTTTGGCCGAGCCGGCTATGTCGGCTGTTTCTAATGGCTTGCCTTGGGCGATGACCCAGTTGCGGGCCTCCAGAAATTCCGGCGTCACGCCGAAGAACACGGTCGACCAGTTGCCGCTGCCGCCGACCACCTGACCGGTGCCACGTAGTGTCGGCGCCGATACCTGGACTGCAGCTACATCGCGTTGTATGGCATAACCGTCTTCCTCGGTCAGCGTATTGCGCGACCCGGAGCCCATCCGAACGCCACCAGTGGTGGTCGAGCCGGGCGTCAGGATAATCAGGTTGGTACCGAGACCCTTGATCTGAGATTCGATGCGCTCCTGCGCGCCGGAGCCGACCGCGATCATGGTAATCACCGCAGCCACGCCGATGATGATGCCGAGCATGGTCAATGCACTGCGCAGCTTGTTGATGCGCAGTGCGCGCAACGCAATGCGGATGCTGGCGAGGAGGCTCATACCTGCACCTCTTCAGGCTTCTGCCCGGCACGTATCTGCATAGCCAGTGCCGCAGCGTCCTTCGGTTGATCAACCGGGTGATCTTCAACGACCCGCCCGTCGCGAAACGTCACCACGCGATGCGCAAAATCGGCGATGTCACGCTCGTGGGTAACCACTACGACGGTCATGCCCCGGGCATTCAGCTGCTGCAGCAAAGCCATCACCTCACAGCTGGTCAGCGTGTCCAAGGCCCCGGTCGGCTCATCGGCAAGTATCAGCACCGGATCGTTGACCAGGGCGCGCGCAATGGCCACGCGCTGCTGCTGGCCGCCGGAGAGTTGCGTAGGGTGGTGATGGCCGCGTTCGGCCAGCCCTACCTCGGCGAGACGCGCAGCCGCGCGTTGTTTGCGCTCTTCCGCTGGAACACCGCAGTACAACAACGGCAATGAAATGTTTTCCAGGGCGGATGTGCGCGGCAGCAGATTGAAACTCTGAAATACGAAACCAATGCGCCGGTTGCGGATCATTGCCAGCGCGTCGTTGTCGAGTCCCGATATGCGTTCACCGGCAAGCAGATAGTCACCGCTGCTCGGCGTATCCAGGCAACCGAGCAGATTCATGAAGGTTGATTTGCCGGAGCCCGAAGGTCCCATCACCGCGACAAACTCGCCGGCATTGATCGAAAGCGACACGCCGCGTAACGCCTGCACGGCCAGCCCTCCAAGTTCATAGGACTTGGTCAGTTCACGGGTGATGATCAATGGCGCCGTCATGGTGACGCGGCGTTAATCCAACATTGCCGGATGCTTGTATATCATTGTTTTTATTGAATAATTAAAAACCGAAGCGGGGCGGACTGGACTTCGCTTCACCGCGCACCGCTGCACCGGTTCCTGTAATCACCTCGTCGCCGGCCTTCAGTTCGTCGCCAATGAGTTCGGTAAACGTGCCGTCGGTGACGCCGAGGCGGACGCTGACCGCCTTCGGCTCACCCTTGGCATCCATAATCCACACCCTGCCGCGGGTAACCGTACGCCCCTGCTGCTCGGCAATCATCGCGTCATAACGCTTGCGTTGCTCTTCATTGAGGATTTCCGCAATCTGCGCGCGCGACTGCGCACGCAGGCGGCCGATTTCCTTTTTGCGATCAGCAGGATCATCGACCGAAATGCCGGCAATACGATTACGTGTTTCGTTCTGTATCGTTTCGAGCTTGGCCTGCTGCTCCGCCGTGAGACCGAGTTCCTTGGTCAGCCGTTCGCGCAAGGCCTGCCCCTGCGCGCTACCGGCAGTTGGCCCGCCCTTATCGGCTTTTTCATCTTTTTCACCTTTCTTCTGCGCACCGTCGGCGACAACCCCCGGCGGACGGAAGCGCAACGCGGCATTCGGTACCTTGACCACATCATCTCGTTTCGCGGTAATGATGCGCACGTTGGTAGTCATCCCCGGCAACAGTCTCAGATCAGGGTTGGGAGCGGAAATGACCGAGATATAAGTAACCACGTTCTGCACCACCTGCGCAGCCTTGCGCACTTGAGTGATTTTCCCGGTGAAAGTCCGGCCAGGGAAAGAATCTACCGTGAAAGTCGCTTCCTGCCCGTTCGCCACGCGACCGATCTCCGCTTCGTCGATCGAGGCCTCGACCTGCATGTCAGTCAGATTGCGTGCGATCACGAACAGTGTCGGCGCCTGCAGGCTCGCCGCAACAGTCTGGCCGGCATCGACGCTGCGCGAAATCACGATGCCGTCCACCGGTGCGCGTATGGTTGTGCGTTCGAGATCAACCTTGGCCTGGGCCAGTTGTGACTCCCGCTGTTTGACCAGTGCCTCACCATTGCGGATCTGCGCATCACCGACTGCGCGCTGGGCCTGCGCAGTTTTCACCTGTTCGGCTGCAATGGCGACCGATGATTGGGTTTTTTCCAGTGCCGCCTGTGACACGAAACCTTTTTCAACCAGCATCTGATTGCGCTTCAGATCGCGCTCGGTCTCGGCGTGTGCAACCTGGGCGCGTGACACCTCGGCCTGCAATGCCGCCACATTGGCGCGTTGCGTCAGTGCTGTAGCGCGGGCGGCTTCAAGATCGGACATCGCCTGATTGACGCGAAGCGCAAATGATTCGGGATCGATGCGGGCAATGACGTCACCCCGCTTCACCACCGAGTTGAAATCGACAAAGATTTCCTTGATCTGCCCTGAAACCTGGGAACCCACCTGCACCGAAACCACCGGGTTCAGCGTGCCAGTGGCCGAAACCGCTGCGACCAGTCCACCACGTTCCAGTTTGGCCAGACGGAATGCGGGCTGTTCCGGCGTGTCAGCGTAATACCAGTAAGCAGCCCCGGCGAGACCCAGCACCACGGCCACGCCAGCGGCCAGCATTATTTTCTTTTTCAAGCGTTTCTCTCAATGACTTACCAAAACATCCCGCCCGCGACCCTCAACGCTGCAAAGGTCATTTTACTGGAGGCACCAGTCAGTCGGTAACGCGCGGAACAGGCTGTCCGGGTTCCCGCAGCGCATCACGAGCCGCGCGCTCCATGGCCTGAGACAATGCGAGACCGATCAGCGTTCCGCGAAACCGCAATTCGCCGCCCACTGCATCCATCCGCTGACTGAGTGCGGCAGGGACCGGCGGCGGTTCTCGTCCTTCGGAAGCCGCCAGCATTGATGCGCGCAGGTGGGCAAACAGCAGACTGACGTCGCTTTCGGAAATCAAACCACCGAGCAAAACCCGGGGTGTCAGCAGCGATTCCTTGCCCGCAAGCGGATCGCGATCCGCTGCCATTGCCGGCGCGCACAGTGACACGCCAAGAATCAGGGATGGAATCAGGCGTTGCAGGTTCATGGATGCTCCGCAGTGGGCGTCGGAAACGACTGAGTCATTAACGCGGGGCGAAGCACAGGGGTGTACCTGCGCCCGGCCCGAAATCGTCCCTGCAATTGCCGCATCAAGCCTTGCGATAGATTTCCGCGCCCTGCTCCACGAATTCCTGCGCTTTTTCCTGCATGCCCTTGTTCAGCGCCTCTTTTTCCGACACGCCCTGGGAAGCCGCATATTCGCGCACATCCTGGGTGATTTTCATTGAACAGAAATGCGGGCCGCACATCGAGCAGAAGTGCGCCAGCTTGGCGCCATGCTGCGGCAGGGTTTCATCATGAAATTCGCGCGCCTTGTCCGGATCGAGCCCGAGGTTGAACTGGTCTTCCCAGCGGAATTCAAAACGCGCTTTCGACAATGCGTTGTCGCGGATCTGCGCGCCGGGGTGGCCCTTGGCGAGGTCGGCAGCATGCGCCGCCACCTTGTAGGCCATGATGCCGTCCTTGACGTCGTTCTTGTCAGGCAGCCCCAAATGCTCCTTCGGCGTGACGTAACAGAGCATCGCGGTGCCGTACCAGCCGATCATCGCCGCGCCGATCGCCGACGTGATGTGGTCATAACCCGGCGCGATATCGGTGGTCAGCGGTCCCAGCGTATAGAACGGCGCTTCGTCGCAGTACTTCAGCTGAAGCTCCATGTTTTCCTTGATCATGTGCATCGGCACATGGCCCGGGCCTTCGATCATCACCTGCACATCGTGTTTCCACGCGACCTGCGTCAGTTCACCCAGGGTTTTCAGTTCAGCCAGCTGCGCTTCATCGTTGGCGTCATAGATCGAGCCGGGGCGCAGACCATCACCGAGGGAGAATGCAACATCGTATTGCTTGAGCAGCTCGCAGATTTCCTCGAAGTGCGTATAGAGGAAACTTTCCTTGTGGTGTGCGAGGCACCACTTCGCCATGATCGAACCGCCGCGCGACACGATGCCGGTCATGCGTTTGGCGGTCATCGGGATGTACGGCAGGCGCACGCCGGCGTGCACGGTAAAGTAATCGACGCCCTGCTCGCATTGCTCGATCAGCGTGTCGCGATAGATTTCCCAGGTCAGTTCTTCGGCCTTGCCGTCGACTTTTTCCAGCGCCTGATAAATCGGCACGGTGCCGATCGGCACTGGCGAATTGCGGATGATCCATTCGCGGGTTTCGTGAATGTGTTTGCCGGTCGACAGATCCATCACGGTATCGCCACCCCAGCGAATCGCCCAGGTCATTTTCTCGACTTCCTCCTGGATGCCGGAAGACAGCGCCGAGTTGCCGATATTGGCGTTGATTTTCACCAGGAAGTTGCGGCCGATGATCATCGGTTCGATTTCCGGATGATTGATATTGACCGGGATGATCGCGCGACCGCGGGCCACTTCGTCGCGCACGAATTCGGGGGTGATGATTTTCGGAATCGCCGCACCAAAATGCTGGCCGGGATGCTGGCGCGTCAGCAATTCGCTGAGTCCTTCACGGCGCTGGTTTTCGCGAATGGCGATGTATTCCATCTCCGGGGTGACGATGCCTTTGCGCGCATAGTGCATCTGCGTCACATTCATTCCCGGCTTGGCGATGCGCGGCTTGCGGTCCAGGTTGAAGCGCAGGCTGGCAAGCTCCGGATCAGCCAGCCGCTCCTGGCCGTAACGCGAACTGGGGCCGTCGAGTTCCATGGTATCGCCGCGCTTCTCGACCCATTTTTGCCTCAGCGGCGCCAGGCCGGAGCGGATATCGATGTTTACCTTGGGGTCTGTGTACGGTCCCGACGTGTCGTACACAAAAATAGGCGGATTTTTTTCGGCGCCCATCGAGGCCGGTGTATCCGATTGGGTAATCTCGCGCATCGGCACCTGAATGTCGGCACTGGTTCCGCCGATATAGACCTTGCGCGAATTCGGCAATGGTTTGACTGCGCCAGCATCAACTTGTGCGGCGGAATTCAGGAACTTGGGGTTGGCATTCATGTCTTTCGCTCCGGGGAAAGTCGAAAGGAGCGGAGATGGCGGTACTCTCCACGCTTCCCTACGACGGCATTATCCGTATCAGGTTATGAGGGTTTGTCTCACCCTGCAGCGCCCGCTGCAAGGACCCCTACGTGTAATGTTTAAGCTAAAGGAAATATGGGATAATTGCAAGCAGGAAACCCTCTTTGCCCGGCACAAATTCCCCTTTTTCGACAAGCACTTAACCACTCATGAACGCCACCACACCGGCATCTGCATCGTCCTTGGACATGGAACGCAACCGATTTTTCATGGTTGAGCAGCAGATCCGTACCTGGGAGGTGCTGGATCCTGTCGTGCTTGATCTGCTAATGCGCGTGCATCGAGAAGATTTCGTGCCGGCTGCGCATCAAGCGCTGGCTTTCGCCGATATGGAAATACCGCTGGGCCATGACGAATGCATGCTGTCACCCAAAATTGAGGCCCGCCTGTTACAGGAATTAATGATCAAGCCTGCCGATTCCATACTGGAAATCGGCACCGGCAGTGGCTACATGACGGCACTGCTCGCCAGCCTTTCGCGCCACGTCTACAGTGTTGATATCGTCCCGGAGTTTTCGCGCTCCGCTGCAGCACGACTGTCTGCCGCCGGCATCGGTAACGTAACGCTTGATACTGGAGACGCATCGCGCGGCTGGGACAAGCATGGCCCCTACGATGTTGTCGTACTCACCGGATCGGTACCGGTACTGCCAGAAAGCTTTCAACAAAGCCTGAAACCTGGCGGGCGACTTATTGCGATCGTCGGAGAAAAGCCGGTGATGCAGGCAAAATTGCTGACCCGCGCCCAAGGCGGTGCTTTCGCCACCGTGACCCTGTTTGAAACCTGCATCCCCCCGCTGAAAAACGCGCTGCAACCCCAACGCTTCAAGTTCTAGCGCAGAATGATTCATTCCCGTCCCGCCCCCTTTGCACTGGCTGCCTTCCTGCTGTGCTTCAGCGCGCCGGTGATTGCAGCGGATTTGCTCGAAATCTACCGCTTGGCGCTGGCTTCGGACCCGGTTTACAGCTCTGCACGGGCAAGTTGGACCGCATCCCGGGAGAAACTGCCGCAGGGTATGGCCGGACTCCTGCCGCAGGCGACCCTCTCTGCGTCAACGCAGTATAACGACCGTGATCTGCGTTTCCGCAATCCAGCCGTGGCCGGAAGCCAGTCACAATACAACTCGAATTCAGCATCGGTATCGGTTTCGCAACCGCTTTACCGCAAACAGAATTTTGTCGTTTATGACCAAGGCAAGACCCAGGTCGCGCTTGCCGATGTGCAATTTGCCTCCGCAGGCCAGGATCTGATCCTGCGCGTATCGCAGGCCTACTTTGATGTTCTTCTGGCGAGCGCCAACCTGTCATTCACAGAAGCGCAGAAAATGGCGATCGGGCAGCAGTTGGCGCAGGCAAAACGCAACTTCGAAGTCGGCAATGCCACCATCACTGACACCCACGAAGCGCAGGCGCGGTACGATCTGGTGACCTCGCAGGAAATTGCGGCTCGCGCCGATGTTGAAGTCAAAAACCGTGCGCTGGAGCAACTGATCGGCCGTAGTGCCCCCGCTCTCGCGCCCCCCGCCAAGAATTTCGCGCCATCACCACCCGCACCCAATGCCATGGAACCCTGGGTGGAGCGTGCGCGCACCAACGGACTTGCCGTGCGCATCGCCCAGGAAAACCTGAATTTCCAGTCTCAGGACGTGACGCGCAATCGCGGCGCCCACTACCCGACGGTGGATGCTTTTGCCTCCTTAACCGATTCGGGCTCCGGTTCAGGCGTACAAGGCGGCTCCGGCACGGACACCAATTCCAAGATCATTGGGCTTCAGCTTGCGATACCGCTGTATCAGGGCGGCATCGTCAATTCACGCGTACGCGAAGCACTCGCCAACGAAGACAAGGCAAGACAGGATCTGGAGAATGCCCGCCGCAGCGCCGAACTCGCCGCCCGCCAGGGTTATCTCGGCGTCACCAGCAGCATTGCACAGGTGCGCGCGCTGGAAGCCGCAGTGGTATCCAACCAGAGCTCACTCGACTCCACAGTGCTGGGTCAGCAGGTGGGCGTGCGCACCCAAGTCGACGTTCTGAATGCGCAGCAGTTGCTCTTCAGTGCACGGCGTGATCTTGCCCAAGCCCGTTACAACTACATCCTGTCGCTGCTCCGCCTGACCGCTGCCGCCGGCGAACTCGACGAAGAGGACTTGCAGCGCATCAACGCATGGCTTGAGAAATAAGCCTCTACAGGACTGAATGTGCAGTCGGCACCTACATAATTACCAATAAAAACAATTACTTAAGAAGTCCGCCGAAACTGGATCAGCTCCATTACCCGGCTTACCGTGCCGCGATGTGCCGCGGTGTAAGCAATCCCGGCATCTCCCATACGCTGACGGCGCATTACATCACCGGCGAGTTCCAGCGCCAGCGCCAAACCCTGTTCTGCATCGTTCACACTTAACGCGGCGCCCGCCGCTACCGCGGCTGCAGCGGCTTCAGCAAAGTTATATGTCGACGGTCCGATGATCACCGGCTTACCCACCGTGCAGGGTTCGATCAGACTGTGCGCGCCATAAGACAGGAAACTCCCGCCCATCAGCACCACATCACAGGCGGCGTAATACACGAACATTTCACCCATGGTGTCGCCGAGCAGCACTTCCGTCACAGCGTCGACGGCACCACCAGCGCTGCGTTGTTGCAGGCGCATGCCGCTGGCGGCCACCATGCCGGCGACGGCTGCAAAGCGTTGGGGATGCCGGGGAACAATAATCAGCAAAGCGCCGCTCAGCCCCTTGCGCCGGACCGCATCAAGCAACAACTCTTCCTCACCTTCGCGGGTGCTGGCCGCCAGCAATACCGGACGATCGCCCAGTGTTCGCTTTAGAGCTTCACCCTGTGCGAGTTGAGATGCTGGTGCGTTAACGTCGAATTTAAGGTTGCCCGTGACAAACACGGATTTCGCGCCCAGCGCCCGTAAACGCGCCGCATCGGCTTCGGTCTGTGCGGCGATTACGCTCAAGCTGCGTACGGCATCACAGGCCAGCGAACCGACGCGGTTATAACCGCGCTGTGAGCGCTCGGATAACCGCGCATTGATCAAGTGCAACGGGACACCACAGGCGACACCGGCAGCAATCAGGTTGGGCCAGACTTCGGTCTCCATCAGCAATCCCGTTTCCGGGCGAAAATGGGCCAGAAAACGTTTCGTCGCGCCGGGATAGTCATAGGGCAGATAACAGCGCGTCACATTGTCGCCAAACAATGCAATGCCGGTCTCGCGGCCGGTCGGCGTCATATGAGTCAGCAGAATGCGATGCTCAGGGTTTTGCGCCTGCAGCGCACGCACCAGCGGTTCAACGGCGCGGGTTTCGCCAACCGATACTGCGTGCACCCAGATGTAACGATGTTTGCCGGCGTTCTCATAAAATCCGAACCGCTCCGGAATATGTTTCAGATAGGCAGATTGTTTTCGGCCGCGCCAACACAAGCGCAACAGCAGCAGCGGTGTGGCGATATACAACAGCAGCGAATAAAAAAATCTCGGCAAGGTCATTGCGGCAATCCGTCAATGGCCCGGACAACATCATCTGCTGAAGGAATCAAGCCCATGCCACCGAGATTGACCGCCCGCACACTGGCATGCAATCCCGTAGCGGCCGGGTCGGTCGCGCAATACAACCCGACCGTCGGCACCCCCAAAGCGCCGGCAAGATGCGTCAGTCCGGTATCCGTACCGATCACCACGCCCGCCTGCGCAAGAAAAGACGCCAGTGCCGCGATGTCCATGCGCGCCGGAACAATCGCCCGAGGTATCTGCTGCGCCAGACGCTCGCTGCGCAAACGTTCGACCTCAGCCCCCCAAGGGAGCACGCTGACAATATCGCGAGCCGCGAGCATGCGACCCAATTCAACCCAATGAGCCTCCGGCCACAGCTTGCGTTCGGCACTCGTTGCATGAAGCAGTACGGCATAAGATGACCGGCTGGACAGCCATGCAAATTCCTGGACCGCGGCGACAATTCCGTAGCGGGCGGGTGTGGTGATGGAGTACCCCATCGCCTGCGCAGCAAGACTGCGATTGCGCTCCACCGCATGCTGACCCCAAGGAACACGATGCGTGTGGCCGTAAAAACAGGCAAGCGGTTCGCGCGAGCTCGCCCAGTCAAGGCCATGACTTACGCCATGTGCAGCCCGGGCAATCCACGCGCTTTTCAGCAACCCCTGCGTATCGATGACGGCGTCATAAGTGAAGCCGCGCAGATCATGCAGAAAGCGGCAAATCTCGCCGCGCAC
>CAZHFZ010000052.1:0-22937 GCA_964531455.1 uncultured Bordetella sp. | reverse complement strand
TGGGCAATGAGTCCAACTGATTCCAGCCTTCAAAACTGGCGGATAAAAGCCCCTTTATTTATTGGATTCGATGTCGATTATGTTCAGATAATGTTTAGAACTGACGAAAGTATGGCAACAACATGTGCAGGTATCTGGAAAAAATTGTAGCACGCCGACTGACAGCCTTGATGTGCAAAAGGTTCTCGGACGTCGTTGGGCTTGTCTAGACCATGTGGATCAATTGGCGCGAGATCCCGTACAACACCAGAGGCCGCTCTTCGACGGAAATCCCTGTGAATGACACCCTCGACCTTAGCCAGTTTCACGAAGTGTTTTTAGACGAGGCGCTCGAGCGCCTGGCCGAAATTGAAAGTCTTTTGCTCCGGCTAGACGCAGCCCCCGCTTCCCCCGAATTGCTGGATGCAATCTTCCGTGCCGCGCATTCGGTCAAGGGTGGGGCGGCGACTTTTGGATTCCCCGATATTAGCTCGCTCACGCACGAAATGGAAACGGTGCTTGGCAGTATTCGCAAGGGGGAAACCCCGTTAAGCGCTGATTTGATTGATGCTTTTCTGATGTGCTGTGATGCTCTGAAGGTGATGCTGAATTTTCGCCTAAACGGCGGCTGGCCTGTTGATGTCCGCCACGTCCGGTCGCTGCGCCATCGTTTGCGAGCATTTCCGGTCATTCCGAGAGTACTGGCGGACGAAGACTCGATGTCTGTGCTAGAGCTGACGTTTGGTCCGTTTACAAAAGACTTCACTGCAGCCAGTGTTGATGGCGTTGTCGCAGACCTACATGATTTTGGATTATTTGAAGAAAGCGCTCCGGGCACTGGTGAAGTGCGTCGTTTCCGCATGCGCTCAAGTGTTTCCGCCATTGATTTGGGAGATGTGCTTGCGCTCATGCTCGAACCGGAGCAATTCCAAATTACCCCCGCTGCTTTAGTGGCTGGCGCTGCTGCGGAAGTGCCCAGCGATGCGTGTGATGCAGCGCCAGTTCGATCCGGCCGTGATTCTCATCGGTCAGCTGATGCACGGCCTGGAAAAGTGAACTCGGGTCAGATGGTCGCCGTCAAAGGATCCAAGGATGCTTCAAAGGTTGTCCCCGTAAAAAGGGCAGTCCGTGTGGCCGCCGGGAAAATCGACCAGATCGTCAATCTGCTCGGGGAATTGGTGATGAACCAAAAACTGCTGATGCAAAGCGCTGCCGTGCTAGACCCGGTTGTATTCGAGGGGCTGCATATCCGTCTTGGCCAACTTGATCAAAATACTCGTGATCTGCGGGATGCGGTGATGTCAATGCGCATAATGCCCATATCATCTGTATTCTCTCTTTTACAGCGCATGATACTCGACGTTGCCGCGAAACTCGGCAAGGAAGTGGAAGTGGTTGCGCTGGGAGCCGACATCGAAATAGACAAGGTGCTGATCGAGCGCATTGTTGATCCGCTGACGCATCTGGTTCGTAACGGTCTTGATCATGGCGTAGAGATGCCGGAAGAGCGCGAGGCCGCTGGTAAGCCGCGCAAGGGGCGCATTACGCTGAATGCGAGCTATTTCGGTGGTGGTATTTTGATTGAATTCTCGGATGACGGTCGTGGTTTGTGTCGCCACAGGATTCTCGAGAAGGCGCGCGAGCGGGATATCCCGGTTTCCGAAAATATGACCGACGGCGATGTGTGGCAACTGATTTTCGAGCCAGGCTTTTCCACGGCCAGCGTCGTCAATGAGGTGTCTGGTTTTGGTGTTGGCATGGATGTGGTGCGCCGAAACATTTTAGAGATCGGTGGTCGCGTCGACGTCGACTCGACTACTGGTATTGGTACGCGTATTGGTATCCACTTGCCGTTGAGTTAGGCCCTGCTCGGCGATATGCCGGTCTGCTTGGCCACCGAAATCGACACCCGGCCACTCGCGCCGTTGCTGAATCCTTGGAATTGAGGTCCGCCGCAATCTGCACCAATAGGAGCAAAGATCAATTGACTCTGTTGGGTGGTGAATTTCCAACGGTTATTGTCGTGTCCGAGTTTCAGTTTCTGCAGCATCCGAGAGTAGTGGTGCCATTGCGATTCCCGAAGCCGATTGCGGCGGCGTTGCACCGCCATACCGGAAACTCGCAGTGCGTCAGCAAATCATCGGCAACAGCAGTGACGTTAGGTTCTACTGGGGCCGCGGTATCTTCGGATGCCTTATCATGCATTATCGACAAGCCGTAGTCATACTCGATACCTGAGTCTTGGCAAGCGACGAATACAGCCCCATGATTCATGGCGATTGATCCCCAGTTGTAATGCTTTCAAGGCCGGGCTTTGGAAATGTTGCAAGTTTCCGGGGCAACTAAGCCGTAAGCTTCTTCTACCAGCATAAAGGAGCATCTATCGGCTAGTTTAGCTTGGTACGGTTTTGAAATAAGACCGGATAGACTATTCGGAATTAGTTTAAGGCAGGTTAAGCAAGGCCAACTTCGCCGCTTGGTGCTTACTTATATTCCCCGTGCGGCATCAACTGCTTAGGATGTGGCTAAGGGGGGATAGTAAATCAGCGCGAACCCGCGGACGCGGTATGGTTCCGCTAGGCAGTTGCTGTCAAGACTGGAAGATTTTAAAACTCATGGGCTGCGTAATCTCGCGCAGACGCTGAGTGACCGAGTAAATCCGGTTGACCATGACATGATGAACAACTGACCTGCCTGAACGGTGTTGCGCTTGACGCCCAAGCCGTCTTTACTGGTGCGGCCGAAGGCTTCTTTATATTCGAAGGTATTTCATCCGCGGCGCTCGACGGAGTTTCAGTTTCTGGATTAGGCCTCTTATGTAATCAGCAATTCTGCGTGCGCAGGCCGTTCAGTTGCGCAACGTTTCTTCAAGGTAATTTTTGAGGCGATCGCATTCCGCCCACATGGATGGGCCACCGCTGTCAATGTCGACGCGATTGCCGACGCTAGCGGCATTTTCGATGACTTCGAGTGTTGCCGCAAAAGCTTCGGCACCGACCATGCGGCTTGCTCCTTTTGCGCGGTGCGCGACGCGGCGAACGACGTCAAGATGGTTTCCTATCAGTGCCTGTTTCAAATCCGTCACGTCGGCCTTCATGGAATCAAGAAACTTTCGAAGGATTTCCAGTCGTAGAACAGATTCACCCCCCGTGAACTGCCTCAGGGTATCTTCATTCAACAGCAATCCACTGTTTGCTGCGGATTTCTGCGCCGGTGCTACGCTTGACTCTGCGCGTTCGGGCATGCTGGCTTCCTGGGTGAGGCTGATCCATCGTTTAATCTTGGTCTGCAGTTCGCCGATCGACGCGGGCTTGGGCAGATAATCGCTCATCCCGGCCTGGTAACACAAGGCGGCATCGCTGGCCCGTGCGTTGGCGGTGCAGGCGATAATTGGCACTGGCTGTTTCACGCCGCGCTCGGCTTCGATGCGGCGGATTTCCCGCGCAAGCTGGTAGCCGTCGAGGTTCGGCATGTTGCAGTCAGCGAGGATAAGTGCGTAATGCCCCTGTCTCCACCGTTCCAGTGCTTCCATGCCGTCATGTGCAATGTCTGCAGGATAGCCGAGCAGCGACAGCTGGCGCTGGATCAGCATCAGGTTGACCGGATGGTCCTCTGCAATCAGGATGCGTTCGCCTGGCGGCATGGGCAGCGGCAGCCGGTCGATGATTTCATCCGGCGCGCTGCCTTGCTGCTGTGAGAACCGCCCCGGATCGGCCACCGGCAGCGACAGCTCCACGCAGACCGTGGTGCCGCGATCCGGACTGCTGTTGAGTTCGATGCGGCCGCCCATCAACGTTACCAGACGCCGGCAGATCGACAGGCCGAGCCCGGTGCCGCCGAAGCGTCGGGTGGTGTCGGAGTCGCCCTGAACAAACGGTTCAAAAAGACGTGCCTTCTGCGCCGGCGTGACGCCGATACCGGTATCTTTGACGCGTAGCACAACGGCTTCGCCCTGACCTTGTCCCGCGGAGCGCTCCAGTGACAGCGTGACGCTGCCGGCAGAGGTGAACTTCACCGCGTTCGACAGCAGGTTGTTGATGATCTGGGAGATGCGCAGGCCGTCGGCCATATGGGCCCTGGGCAATGCCGGATCAATGTGGCATTCCAGTTTCAGGCCCTTGCGGGATGCGATTTCCAGGTAAACCGCCGCCGACTGGTTGGCGAGTGTCGCGACCGAGACCGGTTCCGGCCGGATTTCGAGCTGGCCGGCCTCGATCTTGGAGAAATCGAGGACGTCGTCAATCAGCCGTAGCAGCGACACGGCAGACTGACGTGCTAGGTCAAGCGATTCCTGCTGTTCGCCGTTCAGGTTGCTTAGGCCCAGCAGTTCCAGCATGCCGAGTATGCCGTTCATCGGCGTGCGGATCTCGTGGCTCATCGTGGCAAGGAAGCCGCTCTTGGCTTGATTTGCCGCATCTGCGGCTTCCTTCGCGGCAGCCAGCTTCTGCTCCATTTCCTTGCGTTGCGTAATATCAAGGTTGGTGCCGATCATGCGTAGCGCGCGGCCATTGGCATCGCGTGTTGTGACACGGCCGCGCGACAGTATCCAGCGGTAACTGCCGTCGGCACTACGGACGCGGTGTTCCGAAGCGTATTCGTCGCGTACGCCGCGTATCGTTTCGACCGCCGCCAAATTAGCCGCCGCCACATCGTCCGGATGGAGCAGAGCAGTCAGGTCGGTGATGCTAATGCGGGTTTCACCATTCGGATTTCCGAGCAGACGTGCCCAGCCTTCGGAAAGATAAACGGTGCCGTTAGCCAGATCGGTATCCCAGAGAATGACGCTTGAACCGGCCATGGCCAATTCAAGCCGCTCCCGTGTCAGGCGCAGTTCCTGGTCTGCCGCAACACGTTGGGTGATGTCGCGACCGATTCCGCGGTATCCGATAAACCGGCTCTGATCGTCGAATACCGGTTTGCCGCTGCTCGAGATGCGGCGCCGCCTGCCATCGGTGGTTACATAGATAAACTGGAAATCATCAAAGGGTTGTCGTGATTCCAGCACTTTGCGATGGGCCTGCCATTCCTCTTTACTCAAACCCTCGCTGGGTACGTCCCACCGGTGTTTGCCGATCAGATGTGAGAGTTCAAAGCCAAGGGTTGGATGAACGGTGAACTCGGTAAACCGCAAATCACTGTCCTGTTCCCAGAACCAGTCGGACGACAGCTCGGCGAGCATGCGAAAGCGTTGTTCGGAATCCAGACGCAGACGTTCCGCGTGTTTGCGGGCGGAAATATCACGCGCAGTACCGACGGTGCCGATGACGTTGCCGCGCAAATCGAATATCGGACCCTTGACGACTTCCACCCAGTATTCGCGTCCGCCGTAGATCTGCGTCGATTCGTAACGCAAGGGTTTGCTACTGGCGATGACCGCAGTGTCTTCGTCGCGCAACTGCCGCGCTTTTTCCGGCGGATAGATATCAAAATCCGTCTTGCCAACCGCTTCCTGCGGGGTCATCCCGTAACGTTCGCCAAAAGCGGCATTGACGGCTGTCAGCGCACCGTCGACATTTTTGATCCAGGTAACGTCAGGAAGACTGTCGAGCAACGCCCGCTGCGCTCCGACCAGTGAAATGTGCTGGTCAGCGGCTATCGCGACGTCGAGGACGTTGGAGCCGGGCGATTTTTTCAAGGTCGGATCCGTATGGCCTCCGGAAATACAGTGTGTTGGTGCATGAGTGGGGCAGAATTTTGTATTTATTTCCATTATAAACCGCGTTTTTCGGCTTTAAAGCCGGAAATACGGGGTTTTGCTCGAGGTGTTTCGGTGTTTTGTGTCAGCGGAGCTGGCAGATAGTTCTATACCCGGAAGAATGCAGATATCAGGCATGTTCCGTTTGCCAATCCTGGCAAGCGTAAAATCCGAAGAACTGGAGTCAACCATTGTCATGTCCAACAGATACCGGAATTTGTCGCCCAGCCGTGTTGCGACTTTGCTTGGTACGTTATTGATCCTCACGGTCGCTGTCGTGGTCGTTGGATCAATATGGTATTTGCGTGGCCGCATGATTGAGCAATGGAGCAACCATCTTGCCAGCGCCTCGGTTGCACTCTCTGCTCATTCGGCGCAGACCGTCAGCTCGGCGTATATCGTGCTCGACGGCATTACCAACCGCGTGAAGGTCGCCGGTGTCACTGATGCGAAGGCGCTGCGCAAGGCGATGGGCACGCCCGAGATTTTCCAGATGTTGCGCGACAACATGGCGGGCTCGCCGCAGATCGATGTGACGGCCATCGTGGCCGATGACGGGCAGATCATCAATCACTCGCGCTCGTTTCCGCCGCCGCCGATCAATCTCTCTGATCAGGACTATTACCGCATTCACCAGGATGATCCGACCGTCGGTATTTTCATCAGCAATGCCGTAAAGAATCCCTTCAACATGAAGTGGACGTTTTACATCAGCCGTCGTCTGAATGCGCCGGACGGAACCTTCATCGGCATTGTTCTGGTCGGCATTTCCAGCGAGTTTTACACCCAGTTTTTTGAACGACTGGCTTTTGGTGAAGGTGCGTCGCTGGCGTTGTTTCGCAGCGATCTGCGCATGCTCGCGCGTTGGCCGCACTCTGATGAAATGATTGGCCAGTCTTTCGAGAATGTCGACATATTCCGCATGTTCCGACCCTACCCCGGCGGCGTAATCCAGACATCAGGGCCCAATCCGGCAGACCCCGATTTTGATTTGAAGCGTCTGGTGGCGATCCGCACGGTGGAGAAATATCCACTGGTCGTTACCTTGTCCGTCCCGGAAGCTGTTTATCTGGCCGACTGGCGGCGGATGGCAGTGCTCATCGGTTCTGTGGGTGGTGGTGCGGCTGCAGCGCTGGCGCTGGTTTTTTTCATGCTGGTTCGCCTGTTGAAAAACCGTGAGCGGAACCTTGAGGTTACCGAGGGCCTGCGCCGCAAGGCGGAAGCCGCCAGTCAGGCCAAGTCGGAGTTTTTGGCCGTGATGAGCCATGAATTGCGAACGCCCATGAATGGCATTCTCGGCTTTTCGGAGGTCCTGCTGGATTCTGACTTGAAACCCGAGCAGCAGGAGTATGCGCAGGTGCTCCATTCCTCAGGAAAAAACCTGCTGACCATCATCAATGACGTACTCGATTTTTCCAAGATTGAGGCTGGACGGCTTGAGCTGCACCTGGCGCCTTTTTCGCCGAGAGAATTGATCGGCGAAGTTGCCACACTTTACGCGGAGAGTGCGTGTGCCAAGGGTGTGGCCATTGATTTTGAAATCAGCGATGAAGTGCCGCCGCTTCTCATCGGCGATGCAGGACGTTTGCGCCAGGTGCTGTCGAACCTGGTCAATAACGCGGTCAAGTTCACGAATGCCGGCAAGGTGTTGATCATTGCAACAGTGCCCCGAAGCATAGTCGGGGTAGAGGTTACCTTGCGCGTTGCTGTTACCGACAACGGCATAGGGCTGGACGAGAATAATGTTGCGCGGCTGTTTGAGCCCTTTACGCAGGCCGATGGATCGATCACCCGACAATATGGCGGGACCGGACTTGGCTTGGCGATCTGCAAGCGCCTGATTGATCTGATGGGCGGGCGAATCGATGCTTCAGGACGGCGCGGTGTCGGTTCAACATTCTGGATTGAAGTGGATTTGCCTTTGCCTGTGGTTACGGACACTGCTGCGTCCAAATCGACAACAACGACCGGCAGCACCGGCTGATTACCGATATCATGGACGAATCCGCGTACGGTGTTCGTCCCTGATCCGCGCGGCCTATGCAATCAATTCCAGGGACGGAGCGGCGTTTCTGAACTGAAGCAGCATGAGCAAACCACTACGGCATCCCTTGCCGATCAAGCTGCCGGCACTTGCCACGATACTTGCCGCACTGGCCATGATCGGGCCGTTCACGATCGATACCTATCTGCCGTCGTTTCCATATATCGCTGCGGACTTCGCCGCAACGCCGGCGCAGATGCAGCAGACGCTCAGCCTCTATCTGTTTACTGTCGCGTTCATGACACTGTTCCACGGAACGTTGTCCGATTCTTTCGGCCGGCGTCCCGTGATCCTCGCCAGCCTGACCTTGTACGTTTTCGCATCCATGGGTTGTGCAACTGCAGACAGCCTGTCGCAGTTGCTGGGGTGGCGCGCAATCCAGGGGTTGTCGGCCGGCGCGGGGATCATTGTCGGTCGCGCGATCATTCGTGACAGCCTTGAAGGACACGAAGCGCAACGCCTGATGTCCCTGGTGACCATGATTTTTGCGATTGCACCGGCGATAGCACCGGTCATTGGTGGCTGGCTTCAGGGGGCCGTCGGCTGGCGTGCAATTTTCTGGTTTTTGACGATTTACGGCCTGGTGTTGCTCGCAGCCACCGTGCGATGGCTGCCGGAGACACATGCTGCCACGGAGAGGCAACCGTTCCGCGCCCGTCCGTTGCTGCAGAATTACCTGCGCCTTGGCAGTAATGCCCGGCTGGTGCTGCTTTGCCTGACCATCGCCTTCAATTTTTCCGGGTTTTTCCTCTATATCGTATCGGCGCCGGCAGTCATTTACGATCTGCTGGGCATGACGGAGCGGGACTTTGCCTGGTTGTTCGTGCCCGGCATTGGCGGCGTGATGATCGGTGCCTTCCTCTCAGGGCGCCTTGCACGGCTGGTTACGCCGCGTCGAACCATTAGTATTGGCTACATGATCATGTGTGCTGCTGCTGCGTTTAACATCGCTTACTGTTTGATGCGGCCGCCGGAGTTGCCATGGACGGTGCTGCCGGTAATGGGTTACACCATCGGCATGGCGCTGGTAATGCCCAGTGCAACATTGCTGGCGCTGGATCTGTTTCCGCAATTGCGCGGGATGACATCCTCGTTGCAGGGTTTTGCACACAGCCTGTTTGCAGGGCTGACCGCAGGGCTTGTTTCGCCTCTGGTATCCGGCAGCGCGCTTTCGCTTGCGATGACGATGGGTACTTTGATGCTGGCGGGGTGGCTGGCATGGCGTGCATACCTGGGAATTGCCGACCGGTGAGACACCGGCGGCTGTGAGGGGCGGCGGCGTTCTCATTCATGCCGTCGGTAATCAGACTGGCGTGCAGGGTGTGTGCCAGCGGAGGAAGTGTGATGGATAAAAACGGTCAAGCGGTATCGTCCTCGCGCCACGCGATAGATTCCCTCGGCGTGCTGGGTTGTTTTGTGCTGATCGTCGTGGTTGCAATTGGAGCCTGGCTCTCTTATCTGCAATACAGTGATTCCGAGCGCGCATTCCAGTCCCGCCTTGCTCGTGATACCGCACTGGTGCTGGAAGTACACGCGCGGGACACGCTGGCGAGCGTTGACGATGCAGTGCGGCGGATAAAGGAAAACTACGAGGTTCGCGGCGCTGCGACCGACATCCGCGCGGTCATGGACCGCAGTCGCAGTGTCGCCGGATACGCGGCCGTGGCTTCTGTTGCCGACAGCGAAGGGCGAATTGTCCTGAGCACGCTGCCGGTTCCGCCAGGTACGAAGGTTGCTGAATACGAACATTTTCTTGTTCATGTGGCCCGAGACACCGGTGCACCCTTCATCGGCAAACCCCAGATCGGACGAATCACGGGTAAATGGTCGTTTCATGTCACGCGACGCATCAACCGCCCGGACGGATCCTTTGGTGGGATCGCCATTGTGGCGGTTGATTTCTCGTACTGGCAGCGCCTGTTGCAGGAAGGTGATTTCAGCGGTACCAGCGCCATGGTGCTGATTGGTCTGGACGGCGTTGCCCGGGCCAGTCACAGCAGCCGCGGATCTGCGGAGGAACTCAGGGATGCAGATTGGGGTTTTCTTCTGCAAGACGTCAAGGCGGGGAATTCCAGCGGCGTGGCTGTCGGCAGTCCGGGCGGTGGTGAACGCGTATGGGCTTACCGCGCGCTGCCCGGTTATCCCATGGTTGTTGCTGTCGGTATTGACGCTGCTGACCTGGAGCAGCGTCTTGGAACTGTCCGTGCGGGTTATGCCTTTGGCGTTGCTGTCATTGCAATCCTGGCGGTTCTGCTCACTGTCGGTCTGTTGCAATACCTCTCGCGGCAGCGGGCGAATGACGCGGAACGTTTGCGCATCGCCGGTGTGTTGCAGCAAAGCGAGGAGCGCTATCGACTGCTGTTTGATGCCAATCCCCTGCCAGTCATGATCCGTGAGGACGTTTCGCTGAAAATCCTCGCCGTCAATCAGGCCATGGTTGACAAATTCGGATACGACCGCGAGTCGCTGATCGGCATGAAGGCTTCGCAGCTGCACAGCGAGGCGACCCGTGAAGATCTGGAGCGCAATCCGTCAAAACCGCTTTTGGGAACGACAGCTTATGCCCGGCGCGAACTGCTTACCCGGGATGGCGGGCAGTTCGAGGCTGATGTTGCAACCTGCGCAGTCATGTTCGATGGCAAGCCATCGCGCCTGATTGTCATCAATGACGTTAACGCACAGGTCAGCAGCGAACGCGCAGTGCGCGAAAGCGAGGAGCGTCTGCGCACCATCGCCGAACATATCGGTGAAGGGCTTGCGCTTTATGATCGTGATGACCGCCTGATTTTTTTTAATGAGCCGTATCGGCGAATGCAGTTTTCGGCGACTTTGGATCTCCGGCCCGGCCTGTCGTTCGAGTCGCTGGCCCGGGATCGCGCCCGCGCGCTCGCCGAGATGGGCGAAATTACCGACATAGAGGCTTTTGTTGCCGAACGTGTAGCTTTTCATCGCAATCCCGGTGGCGGCGTGATTGAACGTCGACGCCCGGATGGCGGTTATCACCTGATCCGCGAAGGCCATACGGCCGATGGCCAGATCGTTGTTTCTTTCGTCGACATTACCGAATTGAAACAGCGGGAAGCCGAGTTGCGCGAAAGCGAGAATCGTTTCCGTGCGATGTTCGAGCAGGCCGGCCTTGGAATAACGCTGCGCGAGGCGCGCAACCGGCATTCGCCCTGGCTGGCTGTCAATGACCGGTTTTGTTCAATGACGGGTTATTCCCGTGATGAACTTGCCCGCATGAGTACTGCGGACATTACGCCGCCCGAGGACAACGACAATGCCGATTTGCATAATGCAGCCCTTGCTGACGGCAATGTCGGCAGTTATTCGCGGGAGAAGCGGATTCGCTGCAAGGACGGAAGCTGGCTGTGGGTTGATCTCACGGTGACCGCTGTTCCGGACCCGCAGGGAAAGCCGGATCGAATCATCGCGACTTATCAGGATATTGACGCACGCAAGCAGGCCGAGGAGCGTTTGCGTGAAAGCGAAGGCAGGTTGCGCGCCATCATTGCTGCGGAACCGGAGTGCGTGGCAATTGTCGCGCCGGATGGCGAATTGATGGACATGAATCCCGCGGGGCTGAGAATGCTTGAAGCCTCAAGTCTTGAGGAAATGCGCCGCTGGCCTTTCGTCAATCAGGTGGCTCCGCAGTTCCGCCGTGCATTCGTGCGCCTGCAACACAGCGTACTCGAGGGAAATTCCGGCGTGCTCGAATTCGAGGCTTTTGGCATTCACGGCAAGCGCTGCTGGCTGGAAATCCATGCTGCACCGTTGCACGATGTCTCGGGCAGCATCAGCGCGCTGCTGGGCATTGCGCGTGATGTTACCGAGCGCCGTCTGGCGCGCGAAGCGCTGGCGGCGGAGCGCAATCTGCTGCGCACGGTGATTGATAATCTGCCCGATCGTATCCGCGCCAAGGATCGCGATCTGCGCTTCATGCTTGCAAATGCAGCCTGGATGCGGACACGTGCGCCCGATCGTGAGGACGTCTCGGGTTTGCACAACAGCGACCTGCTGCCGCCGGATCTGGCTGCAAAGGTCGAAGCGGAGGATCGTGCAGTGCTTGAGTCAGGGCAGCCCAGTCCGCTACGGGAGGTGATGGTCGGTCCTGCTGAAAACCCGCACTGGTATGTCACGGCAAAAATGCCGCTGCGCGACAGTGCGGGCAATGTCACCGGTCTTGTGGCCATCAGCCGTGATGTAACCGATTTCAAGCGCCGTTCACTGGAAGTTGAAAAGCTCAACATGGAACTGGAGGCGCGTGTTGAGGAACGCACCGCACAGCTCACCAGCGCCAATGAAGAGCTGGAGGCTTTCGCCTCCTCGGTATCGCATGACCTGCGTGCCCCGCTCCGCCATATCGACGGCATGGCGGCTGCACTGCTTGAAGACTGTGGTGAAGCACTGGACGAGACCGGACGCGACTATCTTGCGAGAATACGCGGCGCTTCGCAACGCATGGCCGCGCTGATTGAAGACCTGCTCCGGTTGTCGAGGGTTACCCGGACCGCGCTGCATGTGGTTGATGTCGACCTGAGCGAGATGGCCGGCGGAATTGTTGATGACCTGCGCCGGGAGTACCCGGGGCGCGCAGTGGCGTTCCGGAATGCACCCCAGTTGCTTGCAAGGGGAGACGCCGGCCTGCTGCGCGCGGCGCTGATGAATCTTTTGCAGAACGCGTGGAAATTCACCGGCAAGAAGGAGCAGGCGCGGATTGATTTCGGCGCCGAGCAGCGATCCGGTGCAACGGTTTACTTCGTGCGCGATAACGGCGCCGGGTTCGACATGGAGCATGCGGACCGCCTGTTCGGTACTTTCCAGCGCTTGCATACCGAGCGCGAATTTCCAGGTACGGGCATCGGATTGGCCACGGTGCGCAGGATCATGCGGCGGCATGGCGGCGATGTGTGGGCCGACGCAGTGCCTGACAATGGAGCGACATTCTATTTCACGCTCGGCAGCAGGGTCACGGCACTGGTCTCCGGGCCGGTGTTGCCGGCCACGATGTTGCTTGCGGCGGAACCTGCCGCAACTGCACCCGGTTCGTTCAGCATACTTCTGGTTGATGATGATGCTGACGTGCTGACGCTGTCTGTACGTGCATTGCGTCCTGACGGTTACGAAATACTGACGGCCTCCAACGGTGATGAGGCGATGACTATTCTGCGCTCCCGTGCCGTCGGCATTGTTGTTTCGGATTTTTCCATGCCGGGCATGAACGGTGCGCAATTGCTCGCGCAGGCTGCAGCGCTTTATCCCGCCACGCTACGCATTATCGTCAGCGGCCAGACCATGAACCGGGCAATGCAGGCCGGACTGCGCAAGGGTGAAATCCATCATTACTTCGAGAAGCAGCACAGCTACGAGCCGGTGCGCGCCTGTATTCGCGAATGGGTTGAGGCCCGGCGACAGGAGTAACTGCTTGCGGGTGCTCCCGGCGCTTCAGTTACGCGTCAGCATTGCTCCCAAGGCAGCCCGTTGAACCGCCAGCCCGTGGTTGAGCCACGGTGATGATTGTCGTCGAGTTCGCCCTCGAATCCATGAAGCACGTTGTAGACCTGGGAAAAGCCGGCTGCTTCAAGCGCGTGACCGGCGTCGAGCGAGCGATTGCCGCTCCGGCAGATAATGACCACGGGTCGGTCAACGCTGGTCGCCTTTTTGACATGAGCGACGAAATGCGGATTGATGTCCCAGTTGGGGCCGTCATTCCATGCCACATGGATGGCCCCGACGGGATGGCCAACGAACAGGTATTCCATTTCACTGCGACAATCAATGAATACCGCATTCGGAGTCTGCTTGAGGAATTCGTAGGCTTGTTTGGGTTCCAGGTGTTTCATGGGGGCACGCCATCACATATCGGAAGCAGCATTATAGGCGGCAGCCGGCCATCACGTAAGTCCATGATAAAATTCGCACTTTCCATGCATCTGTTGTGCCTTTCCGGCGCCATTTCCCAGCCATGACTTCCCGCACCCAGCAACTGCCCGAATTGCTCAAACGCCGTATCCTGATTCTCGATGGTGCCATGGGCACGATGATCCAGAACTACAAGCTGGACGAGGCGGCTTATCGCGGCGAGCGATTCAAGGATTTTGCCCACGACGTCAAAGGCAACAACGACCTGCTGACGCTGACCCAGCCGCAGATCATCAGTGAAATCCATGAGCAGTATCTGGAGGCGGGCGCCGACATCATCGAGACCAATACTTTCAACTCGACTGCGGTCGCCATGGCGGATTACCACATGGAAGATCTGGTCTATGAGCTGAACGTCAAAGCGGCGAAACTCGCGCGTGCAGCGGCGGACAAATATGAAGCCAAGGATCCGGCAAAGCCGCGTTTTGTCGCCGGCACGCTGGGGCCGACCAACCGCACGGCATCGATTTCGCCGGACGTCAACGATCCCGGCTTCCGCAACATCAACTTCGACCAGTTGGTGGAGACCTATACCGAAGCCGTGCGCGGGCTGATCGACGGTGGCGCAGACATCCTGATGGTCGAGACCATTTTCGACACGCTCAATGCAAAAGCTGCATTGTTTGCGATCGACCAGTACTTCGAAACGCATGGCGTGAAGCTGCCGATCATGATTTCCGGCACCATTACCGATGCTTCGGGCCGCACACTGTCGGGGCAGACGCCGGAGGCCTTCTGGAATTCGGTGCGCCACTCGAAACCGCTGACCATCGGCCTCAACTGCGCGCTGGGTGCGCAATTGATGCGCCCGTTCATCGAAGAACTTTCGAACGTCGCCGATACCTTTGTTTGCGCCTATCCGAACGCCGGTCTGCCCAATCCGCTGGCGCCGACCGGCTACGATGAGTTGCCGGAAAACACTGCCGAGTACGTGCTCGACTTTGCCAAGAGCGGCTTTATCAATATCGCCGGCGGTTGCTGCGGCACCACCCCTGCGCATATCCGCGCCATCGCCGAGGCGGTGAAAAGCGTAGCGCCGCGCCAAGTCCCGCAAATCGAACACAAGACCCGTTTGTCCGGGCTGGAGCCGCTGAACATCGGCGACGACTCGCTGTTCGTCAATGTCGGCGAACGCACCAACGTCACCGGCTCACGCGCCTTCGCCAAGCTGATTCTTGCCGGAAACTACACCGAGGCGGTTGCGGTGGCGCGGCAGCAGGTGGAAAGCGGCGCGCAGGTGATCGACGTCAATATGGATGAGGCGATGCTGGATTCGAAGGCGGCGATGACCACCTTCTTGAGCCTGATCGCTTCCGAACCGGACATTTCACGTGTGCCGGTGATGATCGACTCGTCGAAATGGGAGGTCATCGAGGCCGGGTTGAAGTGCGTGCAGGGCAAGGCCATCGTCAATTCGATCAGCATGAAGGAGGGTCTTGTCCCCTTCAAACACCAGGCGCGGCTGGCCAAGCGTTACGGCGCCGCCGTGGTGGTGATGGCCTTTGACGAAAAAGGCCAGGCGGATACCTACCAGCGCCGCATCGAGATCGCGAAGCAGGCGTACGACATTCTGGTCGATGAAATCGGCTTCCCTGCCGAAGACATCATCATCGACCCGAACATTTTCGCGATTGCCACCGGTATCGAGGAGCACAACCGCTACGCCATCGATTTCATCGAGGCCACGCGCTGGATCCGCGAGAACCTGCGTTACGCGCGGGTCAGCGGCGGCCTGTCGAACGTGTCGTTCTCGTTCCGCGGCAACGATCCGGTGCGTGAAGCGATCCATACCGCTTTCCTGTTTCACGCGGTCAAGGCCGGGCTGACCATGGCCATCGTCAACGCCGGTCAGATCGGCGTATACGACGAAATCCCGAAAGAACTGCTGGAACACGTTGAAGACATCATTTTTGATCGTCGTCCCGATGCCGCGGAGCGCATGGTTTCGTTTGCCGAGACGGTCAAAGGCAAGGGCCGCGTGGTGGTCGAGGACCTGGCCTGGCGCGACGGGCCGGTGGGTGAGCGTCTGACACATGCCCTGGTGAGAGGCATCACCAACTGGATCGTCGAAGATACTGAAGAGATGCGCCAGCAGATCGAGAAAGATGGCGGGCGTCCGATTCAGGTGATCGAAGGGCCGCTGATGGACGGCATGAATGTCGTCGGTGACCTGTTCGCCGCCGGCAAGATGTTCCTGCCGCAGGTGGTCAAGTCGGCGCGGGTGATGAAGCAGGCGGTGGCGCATCTGATTCCCTATATCGAAGCCGAGAAGGCAAGGCTTGGCGATGTGCGGGCCAAAGGCAAAATCGTGCTCGCCACCGTCAAGGGCGACGTACACGACATCGGCAAAAACATCGTTGCCGTGGTGCTCCAGTGCAATAACTACGAAGTGGTGAATATGGGCGTGATGATGCCCTGGACGCAGATCGCCGAAGTCGCGGTGCGCGAAAAGGCCGACATCATTGGTTTGTCGGGACTGATCACGCCGTCACTCGAAGAAATGGCGCATAACGCGCGTGAAATGCAACGCGCGGGCATGACCATTCCGCTGCTGATTGGTGGTGCGACGACGTCGCGGGTACATACTGCTGTCAAAATCGCGCCGCATTATCAGGGTCCGGTGGTGTGGGTGCCGGATGCGTCGCGCAGCGTCAGCGTGTGTTCGAGCCTGCTGTCGGATGACCTGCGCCAGGGATACCTGAACGATCTGGCAGCGGATTATGAGCGTGTGCGCGAACAACACGCCGGCAAAAAAGGCCCCGAACTGATTCCGCTGGCCGCCGCGCGTGCCAATGCGCAGGCTATCGACTGGAAGTCGTACACGCCGCCGAAACCGCTGATGACCGGTCTGAAGCCGCTGAAGAATTACGATCTCGCCGAACTGGCCAAGTACATCGACTGGGGTCCGTTCTTCCAGACCTGGGATCTCGCCGGTCCTTATCCCGCGATTCTGGACGACGAGGTGGTTGGCGTGGAAGCGCGTAAGGTATTTGCCGATGCGCAGGCCATGCTGAAAAAAATCATCGAAGGCCGCTGGCTGACGGCCAACGGCGTGTTCGGGCTGTTCCCGGCGGCGCGCATCGATCATGAAGATATTGCGATCTATGCCGATTAATCGCGTAAGAAGCCGCTGATGGTCTGGCACAACCTGCGCCAGCAGAACCAGAAGCCGACCGGCCGTGCCAACCAGTGCCTCGCCGATTACATTGCGCCGGCGGAATCCGGCGTACCCGATTACATCGGTGCCTTTGCAGTCACCGCGGGCCTGGGCATGGAGAAACAGCTCGAGCGTTTTGAAAAGCAGAACGATGACTACTCGTCGATCATGCTCAAGGCGCTGGCAGACCGTTTCGCCGAAGCCTTTGCCGAACTGCTGCATGTGCGCATCCGCCGCGAGTTCTGGGGTTATGCCTCCGGTGAATCGCTGGATACCGCTGCGCTGGTCGCCGAAAAATACCGTGGCATCCGCCCGGCGCCGGGTTATCCGGCCTGCCCGGATCACACTGAAAAAAGTGCCCTGTTCGATACGCTGCAGGCGACCCGCATCGACATGCGGCTGACCGAGTCGTTTGCGATGTGGCCGGCCTCGTCGGTCAGCGGCTTCTACCTGTCGCATCCCGAGGCGCAGTATTTCGCCGTTGGCAAGATCGACCGCGATCAGGTGGCGGACTACGCGCGGCGCAAAGGCATGAGCGTTGCGGACGCGGAGCGCTGGCTGGCGCCCAACCTGGGCTACAACCCCTCTTGATTACGCCCGCCGCGCGTTATCTCGCGGCAGCGGACATCGGCAGCAACGGCTGGTGGCGTTACGTGCTGGGCGTGATATTCATTGCCGCATTCTGGATTATCGGCGGTGGTTACGTTTATGCGCGGGTTCTCGAAATCCCGCTGGGGGCCGTCAGCGACTTTGTCGCGCTGAATGCGAGCATACTGATGTTGCTGGTTGCCGTAGTCATCACGGTCGTTGTCCTGCATCGACGGCCTTGGCGTACGCTGATCACCCCGGCTCCTGCGATTGACTGGCGGCGGATGATATTGGGCGGTGCGGTATGGGGCGTGCTGCTGCTGCTTGGCGCAGCGGTCGAAAGCCTGATCTACCCCGACCGTTATACATGGACTGCGGACTGGTCGCGCTGGCTGCCGTTTGTTGCGGCGGCGCTGCTGCTGACACCTCTGCAATGCCTGGCCGAGGAGTTGATGTTTCGTGGATACCTGATTCAGGGTTTGGCCCGGCTGTCGCGGCATCCCGTGTTCCTGGCCTTGGTGAGCAGTATCGTGTTCACACTCCCCCACCTGCTCAACCCGGAGGTCGAGGCTTACGGCGCCTGGATCATGGCTGCAAACTATTTTGCGATGGCCTTGTTCTTTGCAACGATTGCGCTGCGCGATGGCCGCCTGGAACTGGCAATCGGGGCACACACATCGAACAATCTGCTGCTGGCACTGGGCGTCAACTATGCCGATTCAGTGTTTGATACACCGTCACTGTTTACTGCCAACACGCTGGATCCCGTATATTCACTGCTTACATTGTTACTGGGTGCGGCAGTTTTCCATTTGTGGGTGTTCAGGGTGCGTTTATCCAATGAGTAACGGGTTTTCCGAAGCTGAGGTCGCGCAATTCGGGCGAGACGGCTACCAGATTGTGCGTGGGCTGGTGTCCGCAGGCGGGTGTGCGCGCATGCGGGAAATTGCAGAACGCGATCTCGCCGCGGCGGCATCGCCACTGGAATACGAGGCCGAGACCCGGTATCCGGGAGCACCATCCTCGCTCGAGGCGCCCGGCGGGCGTACGGTGCGCCGGCTGTTGCAGGCTTATGGGCGTGATGCCGTATATCGTGAGTCGGCGACCGCAGAGTCTGTGGTTGTTCGTCTGCGCCAGTTGCTCGGTCCGCGTATTGCGCTTGCGCAAGCGCATCACAACTGCGTAATGACCAAGCACCCGCGTTACAGCAGCCTGACCAGCTGGCATCGCGATATCCGATATTGGGCTTATCAACGTCCCGAACTGGTGTCCGTCTGGTTTGCGCTGGGCGAAGAGCGGCTGGACAACGGCTGCCTGCTGGTCATTCCAGGTTCACATCGCATGGAATTCGATCCGCAGCGGCTGGATGAAGCGCAGTTTCTGCGCACCGATGTTGCCGAAAACGCGGATTTGTTGCGCACGCAGGTCCCGGTCGAACTGCAGCCCGGGGACGTTCTGTTTTTTCACTGCAGGCTATTCCATGCGGCGGGTAGCAACCGCAGCATGCAGACTAAATTTTCCGCAGTGTTTACATACCGCGCGACAGAAAACGCGCCCTTACCAGGCTCGCGTTCCGCAGGGCAGCCGGACGTTTTGTTGTAAGTAATTGATTTAATTATTATTTTACTGATTGCGGGTGCGCAACGGCAGTTATGAACCTTTCGCATGAACGGTGATTCCAGCGCGGCGCATTACCGCAAACATGCCCGCGATTACGATGCCAGCGCGGCACGCACGATGGCGCTGCGCCGTCGCGCGATAGCCCGGCTGGCGCTGCAGTCGGGGGATGTCGTAGTCGACGCGGGCTGTGGCACCGGGCTCAGCTTTGCGCTGCTGCTTGAGGCTGTCGGGCGCGACGGGCAGGTGATCGGTGTCGAATCCAGTCCGCAGATGATGGCGTTGGCGCGTCAACGCGTCGCACAGGAGGGGTGGCCCAACGTACTGCTGATCGAGGACGCGATAGAGCGCGCCCGTTGGCCTGTGCTGGCTGACGCACTGTTGTTCAACTACACCCACGACATTGTGCGTGCACCGGCAGCGCTGGCCGCAATATTCCGCCAGTCGCGGCCCGGAGCGCGTGTGGCCGCCGCCGGCATCAAGAACCCACCGCGCTGGCTTGATCCTTTGCGCCTTTACCGACGATACAAGTCCCGGAGCTGTTACACCTGTTTTGAGGGCCTCGATGCACCTTGGGATTTACTGGTGCGCGACATTCCCGGTTTGCAGGTTGAGGCCACGCTGTTCGGAACCGGCTATATCGCCTGGGGAAGACTGTCCGGCCTGGAATAAGCGGCCCCTGCCGTTTGTTGTAAGAGGAGCTGTGTAAGGAAAGCTGCTGCTGTGGCGACTATAGGCATCACCGGGCCTGGGAGAGGACATGGCTGCAAAACGAATACTGGTGCTCTTTGCCAAGGACTGGGATCGCGTTGAACTCGGCCATCCGCGGTACGGTCAGCAATATCATTTCGAATTCGAAGGCTTCGACCTGTTCCGGTTTCCGGAAAACATGCGCTTGCTCACCTTCGATGTGCGCCGGGTCATTGACCGGCTGGTGCGACGTTATCGTGGACGTATCGACGGCGTAATCAGCAACAACGAGCATTTCGGGGCGCTGATCGCAGCAGTTGTCGCGCAGCGCCTCGGGTTGCCCGGCGCCGACCCGGCGGTGATCATCGCTGCGCAGCACAAGTACTATGCGCGCTGCCTGCAGAGCCGCATCGTGCCGGATGCAGTGCCGCGTTACGAGGTGCTGCCGTATACCCGTGATGCCATCAGAGCGCCGAAGCTTGGATTTCCGTGCTTCGTCAAACCGGTGAAGGCAACCTATTCGGTGCTTGCTCGCCGAGTCGACAGTCTGGAGCAATTGCAGACGCTGCTCGATTTTTCACCGATGGAACGGCTGATACTCGGTCGGCTGGTGCGACCTTTCGATGACCTGATGCCGCTATTCACACCTTTCGACATTGGTGCCCGGGCCATGATCGCCGAGGAATTGCTTGACGGCGTGCAGGTCAACATCGACGGTTTTGTCCACAACGGCCGGGTCACCGTGCTTGGTGTTGTCGATGAGGTGATGTATCCGGGAACTCAGGCCTTCATGCGCTTCGAATACCCGTCACGCCTGCCTGTCAGCGTGCAGAAGCGCATGGTCTTGCTGACCGAAAAGCTGATCGCGGGCATGGATTACAGCCACGGGTTTTTCAACCTCGAACTGATTTTCGATGCAGGCACCGACGAAATCCGGGTGATCGAGGTCAATCCGCGCATGGCGACGCAGATCGTCAACCTGTATCGCCGTGTCGATGGTTACGATCCCTACGGCATGCTGCTTGACCTTGCGGTTGGCACAACGCCGGCGGCGGTCAGAGGCGCTGGAGAATTCCGTGCGGCGGCAAGCTTTGTGTTTCGTCGATTCGACGGCCGCGCGCCCGAGCGGGTGCCCAGCGCGGAACAGATTGCGGCAATGCACCGCCGCCACCCCGATGCGCGGCTGATGCTGTACCTGAAGCGCGGCGCAGGGCTCGCGCGTGAAATGAAATGGCTGGGCAGCCATCGCTACGCCGTACTCAATCTTGGCGGTTACGATACTGATGACCTGCAAACGCGCTATGAAACGATACGCGGGGAACTGGCGCTGGATGCCGGTGTTGCGCCAAGCAGCGCCGGGGTGATGCGGGAGTCCGGCGCGAGCACTTGATCAGCTGCAGCCATCTGCCGCTGCCATAACAACCGGGCCGCATGCTCTGCCGTGGCGAGTCTATCCGGTACAACGATGCAGACATGGGTATCAATGCGCAGCACATGCGAAAGCTGTTGTTGATGCAGTGCTCGCGCCAACGTCAGGGGTTCCGCCGCCGCGGCGGCGACGATTACCAGTCTTTGCGGGCGCGACTCTCGCAGAAGCCGTACGATTCCTGTCTGTAACGCCACCTGACCGCTGCAGCAGGCGCAACCGCCGGCTACGGCAACGGCGACTGGTGTTTCGGCAAGTTCTTGCGCGAGATGGCCCCCGTCATTGTCCAGCAATGCCCAGCGCGCTTGCGGTGGACGTGCTGAAAACAACGCGCGCAGAAAAACGTATTTCGCGTCGCTGTCAATTCCGGTGACTAACAAGGCTGGAACGGAGGACATCGCGCGATTATAGCGGCGGGCCATTTATAGCTAAACTGACAGTAAGCAAAATATTAATCAAAACATGGCCTTGCAAATGTTCCCATTCTCTTCCTCATTGCCGCCTGTGGTGACCACGGTGTTGCTGCTCAGCGCCTCCAATGTGTTCATGACCATCGCCTGGTACGGACACCTTAAACACCTCAACACCGCGCCATGGTGGATCGCCGCGCTGCTTTCCTGGGGCATTGCGCTGTTCGAATACCTGCTGCAGGTGCCGGCAAACCGTATCGGTTACACCGTTCTGACCCTGGCGCAGCTGAAAATCCTGCAGGAAGTGATCACTCTTGAAGTATTCGTGCCGTTTGCGGTGTTGTTCATGGGGCAGCCGGTGAAAATGAACTTTGTCTACGCCGGCCTGTGTCTGGTCGGTGCGGTGTATTTCATCTTCAAGAGTTGACGCGGTCCCTGTGCGCGATTCGCGTATCATTCGGCGCGTCAGTCAAAGGTTACGTTAATCATGCATATCCATATCCTCGGCATTTGCGGCACTTTCATGGGCGGGCTTGCCGTGCTCGCGCGCGAGGCAGGGCACAAGGTCACCGGTTGCGACGCCAATGTCTATCCGCCGATGAGTACGCAGCTTGAGGCTCAGGGCATTACGCTGATCGAAGGTTATGACCCCAGGCAGCTTGACCTCAAGCCCGACCTTTTTGTTATCGGCAACGTGGTGACGCGCGGCAATCCTTTGATGGAGGCGATCCTCGACCGCGGCCTGCCTTATGCCTCGGGGCCGCAGTGGCTGCGCGAGCATGTGTTGCAGGGGCGTTGGGTTCTGGCGGTGGCCGGTACGCACGGCAAAACCACCACAAGCGCGATGCTGGCGTGGATTCTTGAACACGCCGGATTGCATCCCGGATTCCTGATCGGCGGCGTACCGCAGAATTTCGGCGTATCGGCGCGGCTGACCGACACCCCGTTTTTTGTAATCGAGGCTGATGAATACGACACCGCGTTTTTCGACAAACGCTCGAAGTTTGTGCATTACGCGCCGCGCACTGTGGTGTTGAACAATCTCGAATACGACCACGCCGACATTTTTCCTGATCTCGCCGCGATCGAGACCCAGTTCCATCACCTGGTACGCACGGTGCCCGGCAACGGCATGATTGTTGCCAACGGCCGCGAAGCGGCGCTGGATCGCGTGCTGGCACGTGGTGCCTGGACACCGGTTGAACGTTTTGGCGGTGAGGGTGCCTGGCAGGCCGGACCGGCTGACGACGGCGGCGTTTTTGAAGTACTGCACCAGGGCGCTTCACGTGGCCGCGTGATGTGGGATCTGCTGGGCGAACACAATCGCATGAATGCGCTGGCGGCAATTGCCGCGGCACGCCATGCGGGTGTCCCGGTGATCGGCGGCGTCGATGCGCTGTCCGGATTCA
>CAZHFZ010000051.1:14843-23091 GCA_964531455.1 uncultured Bordetella sp. | reverse complement strand
AAGATCCTCGGCACCATCCACATCTACCCGACGCTGGCCGAAGCCAACAAATACGTTGCCGGGAACTGGAAGCGCAATCACGCACCTAAGGGATTGCTGGAGTGGGTGGAGAAGTTTCATTCGTGGCGGCGCAGCTGATTCTTACAAGCGGTTTTGCAGTTGAATTACTCCCTTGTGAGCCGCCGAGCAGAGCAGTCGTGTCGGGAGAAGTTGGCGAGCACTGTCTGAGCCCTCGCGAAGTTGCGAGGGCGAGTTGCGGAGCCGCCCGACATGACGAGCAGCACAGGGAAATCCGAAGGACCGGAAAACCAGGGTCGCTTTCTCTTTGGTTACTTTCTCTTGGCGAAGCAAGAGAAAGTAACTGGCCGCCGGGCCAACCCCGGCGAAGTTGAGGCACCGCACAACCCATGACCACATAAACCTCACAAGCTGTTTTATCTAATTGAAACCATGAAAACCATTCTTTCAATCCTGCTCCTGGCCCTGCTCCCGCTGACCGCCAGCGCCCAGACCTTCGACCACGACCACAAACCCTGGGCCACGCTGCTCAAGAAACACGTCGTGCTGATCGACAACAACAAATCCTCGCAAGTCCGTTACGCCGGTTTCATGCAGGACCGCAACGAGCTGAAGGCCTATCTCGGCACGCTGTCGAAAGTCACCCAGGCCGAATTCAATGCCTGGAGCAAAGCCCAGCAGATGGCCTTCCTGATCAATGCCTATAACGCCTACACCATCGAGAAGATTCTCACCCGCTACCCCGGCCTCAAATCGATTTGGGATTTCGGAAAAGTTTTCGGCAATCCGTTCAAGGACAAATTCTTCACACTGCTCGGCCGGGAGTTCTCGCTGGACATGATCGAACACGAAACGCTGCGCAAGCCCGGCGCCTATGATGAGCCGCGAATACATTTCGCGGTGAACTGCGCCTCAGTCGGCTGCCCGATGCTGCGCGAAGAACCCTATGCCGCCGCGCGCCTTGATACCCAGCTTGAAGAACAGACCAGACGCTTTCTGTCCGATCGCAGCCGCAACCGCTACAACGCGCAGGACAATGCCCTTGAGGTTTCCGAAATATTCAAGTGGTTCAGCACCGACTGGAGCAGCGGCTATCGCGGATTCGACGGCAAGAGCCCGGCGATGCAGTCGCGCGAACAGTTTTTTGCGAAATACGCTGCGCTGCTCGCAGACACGCCGCCACAACAACAGGCCATTGCCGAACGCAAGGCTGCCATCAGGCATCTGGATTATGATTGGACGCTGAACGATGCCAAAAAATAACTGCTGATGTCGCTTTCACTGATCGTCCCGACACTCAATGAGGCCCACGGCATCATCGACATGCTTCAGGCCTTGCAGCCCCTGCGGGACCGTGGCTGTGAGGTCATCGTGGTGGACGGTGGCAGCACTGACCATACACCGGTACTGGCGCGACGCTGGTGCGATCGGGTGCTGCGTGCCCCCGGCGGCCGCGCCAGACAGATGAACGCGGGCGCAACAGTTGCCAGAGGCGAGATCCTCTGTTTCCTGCATGCGGATTCTTTTTTGCCAGAGGGTGCCGACGGGCTGATCGTCGCCGGCCTCGCACGCAGCCGGCGCAGCTGGGGCCGTTTCGACGTTACGATTTCAGGCGAACACCCGATGCTGCGGGTGATTGCATCGATGATGAACTGGCGTTCGCGAATCACCGGTATTGCCACGGGTGACCAGGGCCTGTTCATGACGCGCTCGGTGTTTGAAGCCGCCGGACGTTTTCCGGAAATCGCGCTGATGGAAGACATTGCGCTGTCGCAGCAACTGAAGCGTTACGGCAAGCCGCTGTGCATCGCCCACCGGCTGACCACCTCGGGGCGGCGCTGGGAAAAACACGGGCTGTGGCGCACAGTGATGCTGATGTGGCGGCTGCGCCTTGCTTACTTTCTCGGTGCGGATCCCGATAAGCTGGCCGCCCGGTATGTCCGCCACAAACCCTGATCTGGCGATCCTCGTTTTCGCCAAAGCACCGGTACCCGGCACGACGAAGACGCGCCTGATCCCGCTGCTGGATGCGGAACAGGCCGCAGCACTGCAGGCACGGTTGCTCCGGCATGCCCTCGCTACGGCATCTGCAGCAGCGCCGGCCCGCATCGAACTGTGGTGTGCACCGGATACCACCCATCCGGCACTGATTGCCGCGGCACAGGCATGCGGAGCAACGCTGCATATCCAGCACGGCGACGATCTGGGTGCGCGCATGGCAAACGCGTTTACCAGCGCCTTGCAGCGGACTCCTCATGCCCTCTGCATCGGCACCGACTGCCCGGCGCTGACCACGCAACACCTGAACGATGCAGCGGCAGCACTGCGCGCAAACCACGATGCAGTATTTGTGCCGGCAGAAGACGGCGGCTATACATTGGTCGGACTTTCACGAAACGAACCGCGCGTTTTCGAAAACGTCATCTGGAGCAGTGAACACGTGATGCAGCAGACGCGCGAACGCGCCCGCGCCTGCGGCTTGCGCTGGCATGAACTGGAAACCCTGTGGGACGTAGACCGGCCGGAAGACTGGCAACGCCTGCAGCAATCGGGGCTGCTCGATGCAACACCTTCCCCGTCCTGAGTTCCTTCGAACACTGCTGGCTGCGTTGGCGCTGCTGGCAGTGGCAACGGCTTATGCGGTTGAGGATCGTTTTGTCGCTGCGGCTTTTTCCGCTGCACGGCCCGGCACGACGCTCCCCGCTGGCTGGGTGCCGCTGGAAGCCTCCAATATCAAGGTGCGAACGCGCTACACGCTGGTGGATGACAACGGCACCACGGTATTGCGTGCCGATTCCGAACGGGGCGCTTCGGGACTTTCACGACAGTTGCGCATCAATCCGTCCGATCTGCCGTGGCTGCGCTGGCGCTGGAAAATCAGCAATCTCATCGAAACCGCGGATCTGCGCACGAAGGACGGCGACGATTTTCCGGCCCGGATCTATGTCATGTTTGATTACCCTATTGAAAAACTGCCCTTCCTGGAACGCAACAAACTGAGGTTGGCCCGAACACTGTTTGATCCGAACCTGCCTGCGGCAACGTTGTGTTACGTATGGGACAGCAAGGCGGCGGCGGAAACCATCGCGTCCAGCGCTTATACCGACCGCGTAAAAATCATCGTGGTCGAGTCCGGCGCCAGCCGGGTCAGGCAATGGGTCAATATCGAGCGCAATATCGCGGGTGATTTCCGCGCGGCCTTCGGCGAGGAGGCACCGCCCGTCAGTGCCATTGCTGTGGCCACTGACACTGATAACACCGGCACTTTTGCAACAGCCCATTTCGGAGATATTTCTTTTAATAAACATAAAGTTACAGTATTACCCACCAGCGAACCCGCGAAACCCTGAGGAAATTGTTGTTGCCTTTTGGGGGGGGCTGGGGAAGAATAGCCCCTCATTTTTTGCCGCCGCATCAGCGCCAAAAAACTTTAAGAATCAGGCCCTTGAAACATCATCGACGGCTGACCAACACGTAACCTCCGCACCCGCTGCATGTCCGATCTCTCCAGCGTTTCCGCGTTCGGCAAAACCTCAACGCAACTCCCTGTACAGTGGTATTTCGATCCGCATATTTTTGAGGTCGAAAAACGACTGCTGTTCGACAATGGCCCGGGTTATGTCGGCCATGAACTGATGGTGCCGAACACCGGCGACTACCATGCGCTGGCGTGGCTCGATAACGCGCAGGCACTGGTGCGCAATGCCGGCGGCATCGATCTCATTTCAAACATCTGCCGCCACCGGCAGGCGATCATGCTGAAGGATCGCGGCAACACCAAGAACATCATCTGCCCGCTGCACCGCTGGACCTACGGCCTCGACGGCAAACTGCTCGGCGCGCCGCATTTCCCCGACAATCCCTGCCTTGATCTCGCACGCACGCCGCTGACCAACTGGAACGGTCTGCTGTTCTCGGGCCGTCGCGACATTGCGCGCGATCTGGCGAAACTCGGCGTGATGAAGAATCTGGATTTCTCCGGCTACATGCTCGACCGCGTCGAGATTGATGAATACGCCTGCAACTGGAAAACCTTCATTGAGGTTTACCTGGAGGACTATCACGTCGAGCCCTTCCATCCGGGTCTTGGCCATTTCGTCAACGTCAACGACTTGCGCTGGGAGTTCGGCGACTGGTACAGCGTGCAGACCTGCGGTATCGCCAACAAGCTGGCACGCCCGGGCAGTCCCGTTTACCAGCGCTGGCATGATCAAGTCATGCGTTACGGCGAAGGCAAGGCGCCCGCGCACGGCGCGATCTGGCTGACCTATTTCCCCAACATCATGGTGGAGTGGTATCCGCATGTGCTGGTGGTCAGCACCATCGTGCCGCGTGGTCCCGAAGCCTGCAGCAACGTCGTCGAGTTCTATTACCCGGAAGACATCGCACTGTTCGAACGCGAGTTCGTCGAAGCAGAACAGGCCGCCTACCGTGAGACGGCGGTTGAAGATGCCGAGATCATCGCCCGCATGACCGAAGGTCGCCGTGCGTTGTGGCGCCAGGGCCGCAGCGAAGTCGGCCCCTATCAGTCGCCGCTGGAAGACGGCATGGTCCATTTCCACGAATTCCTGCAGCGCGAAGTCCAACCTCAGCTTTTAAAATAAGCCGTTTAAAAACAAATACTTGAAATAAAACTGCGGCAACCGATGATTGTCGTGATTTTTTCCAAGGCTTGATTTTCGGTTGGTGTTTGCTACCTTTGCGGCTCCCGCTCACAACCGGATTTTCGCGATGGCTCATACGACGCTGATCAGTGCCGAAGAAACCGCAGAGCATCTGAAAGATCCGGACTGGGTCTTCTGCGACTGCCGGCATGACCTCGCCGATTACAGCGCCGGTTATCGTGCTTACCGCAACGGTCATATTCCCGGCGCGCGTTTTCTGCACCTTGACGTTGATCTTTCCGGCCCGAAAACCGGCATGACCGGACGCCACCCCTTGCCGCACCCTGCAACTTTCTCGCTGCGTCTTGGCGCACTCGGCATCGATAACACCAAGCAGGTGGTCGCATATGACGACAGCGGCGGCCCTTTTGCTGCCCGCCTGTGGTGGATGCTGCGCTGGGTCGGCCACGATCGTGTGGCGGTGCTCGACGGCGGCTGGCAAGCGTGGCAACGGGCAGGATTGCCGTTCACGGTTGCGCAACCGGAAATCGAACCGACAACCTTCAGCATGCGCATGCAGCTGCAAAGTGCAGTCGACAGCTCGCAAATCCTCGCTGACCTGCAGGAACGCAAGACGCAGGTCATTGACGCCCGCGCGCCTGATCGCTATCGCGGTGAAAACGAAACGCTGGACCCGGTCGCCGGACACATACCGGGCGCCATCAACCGGTTCTTCAAGCTCAATCTCGGTGATGACGGACGCTTCAAATCACCAGCAACGCTGCAGCAGGAATTCGCCTTGATGCTCGACGGCCGCCCCGCACAGACCGTCATTCACCAATGCGGCTCCGGAGTGACCGCCTGTCACAACCTTCTGGCAATGGAGTTTGCAGGACTCAACGGCTCGCGCCTGTATCCGGGCTCCTGGAGCGAATGGGTCAGTGACCGCCGCCGCCCGGTCGCCGGCGGCAGCAACTGAATAAAGCGCCGCGCAGGCACTTCACTTGAATCTGCTTCTTGCAGATCTGGTACTGATCGTTCATGTCGCATTCGCGCTGTTCGTGGTCTCGGGATTGCCGCTGATCTGGATCGGCGCGACCGCCGGCTGGCGCTGGGTGCATCATTTCGGATTGCGTGCATGTCATCTTGCAGCAATTCTCATCGTCAGCGCCGAAGCCGTTGCGGGAATCTGGTGTCCGCTGACTGTTCTGGAAGATGCATTGCGCGGTAATACAGCGAACAAGGGCTTTATCGCGCGCTGGCTGCATGCGTTGCTTTATTACGATCTGCCTTCGTGGATGTTCACGGCAGCCTATATTGCATTTGCGGCCGCGGTCGCGCTGACCTGGTGGCGCATACCACCGACAGGCAAGCGTCCATGAAAAAGGGGCGCCGCCAGACGCCCCTTTTGGTTTCGTCGCAAAGATCGAAAATCAGGCCAGTGCTTCCGCCCAGATGTTGCGCGCCCAACCCCAGGCATAGGCGCCTTCGGCAGTGCTCGCGGCAGCAGAAACGCCTCCGCTGCCCTTGACCGG
Source organism: uncultured Bordetella sp. (assembly GCA_964531455.1). GTDB lineage: Bacteria > Pseudomonadota > Gammaproteobacteria > Burkholderiales > SG8-41. The sequence continues at coordinate 16,934 of CAZHFZ010000051.1, read as the reverse complement.
CACCAGAGTCTTCTGCGCGGGATCATAACGATGCACCGATGCGACATGCATCGCGCTGTCGCCACTGACGAAGCTGTAGCAGGTGTTCATCATCATCGTGTCAGTGTTCACCGGCTGCCCCTTGAGCAGCGAGATGACGCCAGCCGCGCATACCTTGGCATGCTGGTTGGCCATGCTGCCGGACTTGGGCATCGCCGGCGCGGCAAGCGTAGCGTCACCCAGTATGTGCACACCTTTCACCGCGGTGGATTCACAGGTGGTCCAGTCAACGCCACACCAACGATTGTTGGCGGTAATCAGACCGCTGCGGACTGCGATGTCAGCAGCACGCTGTGCCGGCACAACGTTGATGACATCGGCCTTGACGTCGTCGAACTGCAATTTGACCGTCATGCCTTTGACGTCGACATCCGCAATCTCGCTGTTCGGGCGATACTCAATCATGCCTTTATAGCTACCGTTCCATGCAGCCAGAAACAGACCCTTCTTGGAAGTGATGTCCGGGTTTGAATCCACTACGAGAATTTTCGACTTGGGTTTCGCCTTCTTGAAATAGTCAGCGACCTGACACACCCGTTCGTAGGGTCCGGGCGGACAACGATACGGTGCCATCGGAATCTGCAGCGCATACACGCCGCCATCGCGCATTGATTCCAGTTGCTTGCGCAGCGCAACGGTCTGGGCGCCGGCTTTCCACGCATGAAGAATGCGTGACTGGGCGTCTGCTGATTTCAACCCCGGGATTTGGTCAAACATGAACTCGACACCCGGCGACACCACTGCCCGGTCGTACGGCAGCGTCTGCCCCCCGGCCAGCGATACCTGACGTTTTTCCGCATCGATGGCGATCGCGGTGTCGCGAATAACGCGGATACCGCGACTGCGCAGACCTTCATAACTGAAGGTGATCTGGGACATTTGCGCATTGCCGCCCAGTACCAGATTACTGATCGGGCAGGACACAAAATATTCGTTGGGTTCAACCAGCGTCACGTCTATATCCGGCGCCCACAGCTTGATGAACTTCGCCGCAGTCGCGCCGCCATAACCGCCGCCGATCACAACAACACGGCCTGCGCTGCCGCTGCCGCCCGTCGCACAGCCGGCCAGTGTTGCAACACCTGCACCTGCCGAAGCCCATTTGATGAATTCACGTCTTGAAAGGGTCATGTTGTTCTCCTATCGCACAGCCGGCGCAGCTGCGGCCCGCCCGGGGGACACCGCAGCAAAGTAACCGGCGATCAGCGCGAGCTGTTCATCGGTATAGCCCTTGGCGTGCTGATGCATGATGGTGGCCGGGCGCTTGCCGTCGCGAAAATCCTGCATCTGCTTGAGCAGATAATCGCGATTCAGGCCGGCAAGACTGGGGGGCACGCCGTCGACACTACGGCCATCGGTGCCATGACAGGTAAAACAGGTTGCAGCAAGGCTGCGGGTATACGAAGGATCGGCGGCTGTCGCGGCATGAGTCAACACGCAACCAGCCAAACCGACGGCGAACAGTGTCGTCGTTTTAAACATGGGCAGGTCTCCATATCAATACGGCCTCAACGATTGAGGCCGTATAACCGATTGATATCAGTTTTTCTTATAATGCCAGTGTCAGCATAAATACCCTGCCTGTCAAGACAAGGGGACCGGCCCTTCAGGTCAGGCGACGCCGACCGGCTCATCGGCGAACGTCAACTGCACCTTGCCCGTCGTATCCAGATCGACTGTCACTTTGCCGCCATTGGCCAAACGGCCGAAAAGCAATTCGTCCGCGAGCGCGCTGCGTATGGTGTCCTGAATCAGCCGCGACATCGGCCGCGCACCCATTTGCGGGTCGAAGCCTTTCTCCGCAAGGTGTTCGCGCAGCGCCGGCGTAAAACTGATGTCGACTTTCTTCTCGTGCAATTGCTCTTCCAGCTGCATCAGGAACTTGTCGACAACACGCAGGATGACCGAACGATCCAGTGACTGGAACGAAATGATGCCGTCGAGACGATTACGGAACTCCGGCGTGAACATGCGCTTGATTTCACCCATTTCGTCGCCCGATTGCTTGGATGCGGTGAAACCCATCGACGTTTTCGACAGTTCGGCAGCGCC
>CAZHFZ010000051.1:0-14833 GCA_964531455.1 uncultured Bordetella sp. | reverse complement strand
GATGATCACCACATTGCGGAAGTCCGCCTTGCGGCCGTTGTTGTCAGTCAGTGTGCCGTGGTCCATCACCTGCAAAAGGATATTGAAAATATCCGGGTGTGCTTTCTCGATTTCGTCGAGCAACAGCACGGAATACGGATTCTTGGTAATGGCTTCTGTCAGCAGACCACCCTGATCAAAACCGATATAGCCGGGGGGCGCACCAATAAGGCGTGATACGGCGTGACGCTCCATGTATTCCGACATGTCGAAGCGCAGTAGTTCCACGCCCATCACGTAGGAGAGTTGTCGCGCAACTTCGGTCTTGCCGACGCCGGTAGGTCCGCTGAACAGGAAACTGCCGATCGGCTTGGCGGGATTGCCCAGACCACTGCGCGCCATGCGGATCGCTGCAGTCAGCGCCTCGATCGCCTTGTCCTGCCCGAACACCACGGCCTTCAGATCGCGATCGAGCGTACGCAAGGCATTTCGATCATCGACTGAAACGGTCTGCGCCGGAATACGCGTGATCTTGGCAATGATCTCTTCGATCTCGTGCTTGCCGATCACACGCTTCTGCTTGGACTTCGGCAGAATTTTCTGCGCGGCGCCGGCTTCGTCGATGACATCAATGGCCTTGTCCGGAAGATGGCGGTCATTGATGAAGCGAGCAGACAATTCCGCTGCCGCGCTCAGCGCAGCAGGCTGGTATTTCACGCCATGATGTTCTTCGAAGCGCGATTTCAATCCCTTCAGGATTGCAATCGTTTCGGCGACCGACGGCTCATTGACGTCGATCTTCTGGAATCGACGCGACAGCGCATGGTCTTTCTCGAACACGCCACGGTACTCGTTGTAGGTCGTTGCGCCGATGCATTTGAGCTGGCCGCTCGACAAAGCGGGCTTAAGCAGATTGGAAGCATCCAGCGTTCCGCCCGATGCGGCACCCGCGCCGATCAGCGTATGGATTTCATCGATGAACAGGATGGCGTGCGGATTTTCATTAAGCTGCTTCAGCACTGCCTTGAGGCGTTGTTCGAAATCACCGCGGTACTTGGTTCCGGCCAGCAGTGCGCCCATGTCGAGCGCATACACCACAGCCTTTTTGAGGATGTCCGGTACATCACCTTCAACCACACGCCGCGCAAGTCCCTCGGCAATGGCAGTCTTGCCAACACCGGCCTCACCCACCAGCAACGGGTTGTTCTTGCGCCGTCTACACAAAATCTGGATAACACGTTCGAGTTCGTGGTCACGCCCGATCAAGGGATCGATTTTCCCTGCAGTCGCCATTGCATTCAGGTTCTGGGTATATGACTCCAGCGCCCCGCCTGCCTGGGCCTCCTGCTCCGCTTCAGCAGGTTCGCCTTCCTGTTTAGGCTGCTGCACCTGCGGCACCTTGCTGATGCCGTGGGAAATGAAATTCACGACATCCAGCCGGGTCACACCCTTCTGGTGCAGGAAATAAACCGCGTGGGAATCCTTTTCACCGAAAATCGCAACCAGCACGTTTGCACCGGTGACTTCCTTCTTGCCCGATGACTGCACATGCAGGATTGCGCGTTGGATCACGCGCTGGAATCCCAGCGTGGGCTGGGTATCAACTTCTTCACCGGCAAGTATAGGCGTGTGCTCCGTGACAAAATCGGCGAGCAGCTTGCGCAGTTCGTCGACATTTGCCGCACAGGCACGCAAAACCTCGGATGCCGAGGGATTGTCGAGGAGTGCAAGCAGAAGGTGTTCCACGGTGATGAATTCGTGGCGCTTCTGACGGGCCTCCATAAAGGCCATGTGCAAGCTGACTTCAAGTTCCTGGGCGATCATAAGTTTCCGATCATGGCCTGTTGGGAATCAATTTTCTTCCATTACACACTGTAACGGGTGTTGGTGCTGCTTCGCGTACGACTTTACCTGCTCGACTTTGGTTGCAGCAACATCTCTCGGAAAAACACCGCAGACCCCCATGCCATCCTGGTGCACCTTGAGCATGACCTGGGTTGCGCGCTCGCGGCTCAAGCCGAAAAACCGCTGCAAAACCCCGACGACGAAATCCATCGGGGTGTAGTCGTCATTGAGCAGCAGCACCTTGAACAACGGTGGTGGCTTGGTCTTGCTGCGCTTCGCCTCAAGGACGGTGTCTTCACGCTGCCGGTTCGCCATGCCTGCTGTAAGTGGGGGTTACGCTGTTCAATTTCAAATGGGAATCTCTGGACCTATTGTGTCTGGAATTGGGAATTTTTCAAGTGGCGAAATGAACCTGAATTCCCTGTCGCCTCGGGGGTTTCCCGGGGAACTTCGCTTACACTTGACTTTGGCCGGTAAATACCCTAGAAAGCAGTCGGGTGTTGGGGTTCAGGTTACAGCGCAAGACCAGTTTGGCCGGTGCTTTCCTTGGAACTCGAACAAATCGCGGAGCCCATCCGCTTTTCTATCAAGGCAGGCATATGGCAACTGGTACTGTGAAATGGTTCAATGACTCCAAAGGCTACGGGTTCATCACTCCGGACGACGGCAGCGAAGATCTTTTCGCCCACTTCTCCGCGATTCAGATGAATGGCTTCAAGACACTCAAAGAAGGGCAAAAAGTGTCTTTCGAGGTCACCCAGGGTCCTAAGGGCAAGCAAGCCTCTAACATCCAAGCAGCCTGAAGCTGTGATTTAGCAGCGGGCTGCAGTCCGGTCCACTGCCCTGCAAGAAACAAAGCCCGCAGGCAAACCTGCGGGCTTTTTTACGTCCCGCCGCCACTATCCGTCCACGCCAACCGATGCCGGGCAGGGGAAATGATGCGATAATTCGTCCCCTGACCAGCAGGCAATCTGTCACAGGCACGATGGTCATCGCCCCGGGAAGAACGTTGCATCCGGAGCACCATTTTCGATCGCCAATATGCGCCGATCACTTGAACGACCCAATTCGAACGGAGACTTAGAGAAATGAGCGGAAAACTGGACCTGCTGAAAATCGCGCAGGAAGAAGCAAACGGCGATCTTTTCAAATACCTGGACGGCGTTTTCAAACGCTCCAAAACCCAGCCGCGCGGCATCAGTGATGCCATCATCTGGGAAGGCGGCAATTTCACCGGCAACGTCAAACCGGTTGCCCACGCCCTGACCGACACCTTCGCGCTGAACGGCACCATCATGGCACTCGACGTGCTCGGCCTGCCCTTCCTCGGCGTTCCGATGATGGCCCAGTTCCGCCACGACACCAAGCTGAAATCGCTCGAGTGGTTCGGCAAAATGGACTACACCTGCCTGAAATGGTCAACCGCGGGTGACTTCATGGTCAACGACAGCGGCAAGAAAGTTGTTGTCGCCGGCAAATCGGCCAACGCCCCGCTGCGCACCGCTGCCGGCGTGTATTGCAACGTCCGCCCTTACGGCTCGATCACCAACGTGCGCTTCATGCCCGGCCTGCCCTACTCGCAGGACAACAAGAAGTTCGTGGTCGAAAAAGCCACCGGCAACATCCACTCCGAAATGAACACCCCCGGCGTGCGCATGGCTTATGCCGCGCGCCTGTTCCTGCAACTGGTCAATGAGCATGGCTGCATCGGCCGCGTCGCCACCAAGCCGACCCAGGCCAAGGAAGACGCCGTCAACGCCGGCCTGTTCCGCTGGATTCTGCAGGGCACCAAGTTCAAACTGAAGCGCCAGTATGCGGTTGACGCCTACCAGGAGCACAAGGAAAACGTCGACGCCATCGTTGCGCTGTTGCCGAAGGACTTCAAGGCAGGCATGGAAAACTGGGGCGGCGATATCTACGAACACATCTCCGACACCAATTTCGGCCTGCTGCTGCACGACATGATCGAACAGCGCGAGTGCATCGTGTACTCGACCGACCTTGACGGTGACCGCCTGACCGACCTGATGGCCGATGCGCCGGACGTGCTGCGCAAGTGGGGCCAGATGATTCTCGACTACGCGAAGACCGGCAAGAAAATGGGCGACGTGTGGAAGGACATGGGTTTCACGATGACCAACGGCAAGGACATGACCAGCGTCATGTACCGCATGGAAGGCGCGCCGATCTACGAACAGACCCTCGGCTCGGCTGACGCCATGCTGCAGCGTCTGCTCAACGGCGACGAAACCGTCGGCGGAACCAAGGACCCGTACGATCCTCGCATTCACTTCGTGCTGATCAACGAAGCTTACAAAGCCGCCAACCCGGGCAATGCCGAACTGGCGAAGTGGTTGGATGACCAGCTGGCCACCTTCGACAAGATCTACAGCAGCAAACGTCCGCGTTACCTGGACGGTTACAACCAGCTCAAGGCCGCCATCAAGCCCTGGGGCACCAAGTAATCCAGCCTCAGCTGACCTTCGGTCAGCGACCTAAAAAACGCCCGTAACAACGGGCGTTTTTTATTGGACTGCGGTTTCGGTTTACTCGCGATAAACCAATCAGCGCTCTGTGACCGGTCGTCCGGAATTTTTTGCATTGCGGAATATCGCATTCAAGCAAGATCAAACCCAAATTTCATAGATAAAATTAGGGTAATTTACAAAAATTGGAGTTTCGGCGATTATCGGTATAATGCATTGCAGCATCCGGTTTGACATGGAATTTTGTATTGTGAAATTTCTGCTGACGACTTCAGGAGCCTGCCATGACCGCAACCGTTTTGTCCGAAGGCATCGCAATACACGGCCCGATGCCCGCCGCATATCAAACGATCCTCACACCGCAGGCCGTCACCTTCATCGCCAAGCTGGCCCGCAAATTTGAGGCACGCCGCCAGGAACTGATGGCACAACGGGCCCGCCGGCAAACCGAATTCGATGCCGGCAAATTACCGGATTTCCTGCCGGAAACCCGCAGCATCCGCGAAAGCGAATGGATTGTCGGCCCCATCCCGGCAGATCTGCAGAACCGCCGCGTTGAAATCACCGGCCCCACCGACCGCAAAATGGTGATCAATGCCCTGAACTGCGGGGCCAATGTATTCATGGCCGACTTCGAGGATTCAAACGCACCGACGTGGAGCAACATGATTGAAGGCCAGATCAATCTTCGCGATGCAGTGCGGCGTTCGATCACGTTCCAGAGCCCTGAGGGGAAACAGTATCAGCTCAATTCGCGCACTGCGACCCTGCTGGTGCGACCCCGCGGCTGGCATCTGATGGAACATCACCTGCTGGTCGATGGCGAACCGGTCTCCGGCGCGATCTTTGATTTCGCGCTGTACGTTTTCCACAACGCCAAGGAAGCGATCGCGCGCAACACCGGCCCTTATTTCTATCTGCCGAAAATGGAAAGCCATCTTGAGGCCCGGCTTTGGAATGACATTTTCATAATGGCGCAACGTGAACTCGGTGTCCCGCTGGGCACGATCAAGGCCACGGTGCTGATCGAGACCGTACTCGCCGCGTTCGAGATGGACGAAATCCTCCACGAGCTGCGCGAACACTGCGTCGGCCTGAACATCGGTCGCTGGGACTACATCTTCAGCTGCATCAAGAAATTCCGCTCAAACAAGGACTTCTGCCTTGCCGACCGCAGCCAGGTAACAATGATTGCGCCATTCATGCGCGCCTACGCGCTGCTACTGGTAAAAACCTGCCATCGCCGCAAAGCCTTCGCGATGGGCGGCATGGCCGCGCAGATTCCCATCAAGAACGACCCTGCAGCCAACGAAGCCGCACTAGCCAAGGTGCACGCCGACAAGGAACGCGAAGCGACAGACGGTTGCGACGGTACTTGGGTGGCACACCCCGGACTGGTGGGTATTGCCAAAGCCATTTTCGACAAACACATGCCCGCTCCGAATCAGGTTGCGCGCCTTCGACCTGATGTTCATGTAACAGCAAAAGACTTGCTGGACTTTAAACCGGAAGCGCCAATCACCGAAGCGGGCTTGCGCAACAACATCAGCGTTGGCATCCAGTACATCGGCGCATGGCTCGCCGGCAACGGATGCGTACCTGTTTACAACCTGATGGAAGACGCTGCCACTGCTGAAATTTCCCGTTCGCAGATCTGGCAATGGATGCGCAGCCCAAAAGGCGTGCTTGACGACGGACGCAAAGTCACCAGGGAAATGTTCCGCAAAATGCTGCCCGAAGAACTGGCTCGCGTACGCAGCGAACTCGGCGAAGAGACATGGAGGGCCGGGTGCTACGAAGAAGCCGCACAACTGTTCGACGAGATCACCACCAGCGACGACTACGTCGAGTTCCTCACACTTCCAGGCTATCAGCACCTGACCAAAGACATCGAAAGCGCAGCAACTACCTGATCCATTGCGGCTTCAGTACTGCCCCCCCGTTTCTGCGGGCGCTTTTCTTCGTACAATCATCAGGTGCCCAGAATACTGCTACTCAACAAACCCTATGGCGTCATTTGCCAGTTCAGCCCATCGGGTGACAAACCCACGCTGAAGGACTTTGTCCCCGTTCCCGGCGTGTACCCGGCCGGCCGTCTGGATACGGACAGTGAAGGACTCGTCGTGCTAACCGACGACGGCGCGCAGCAAAACCGCATCAGCGATCCCCAGCACAAGCTGGCAAAAACCTATTTTGTCCAGGTCGAGGGCATGCCGGATGACGCCGCCCTTTCGCCGCTGCGTGCGGGCATACAACTCAGTGATTTCCGCGCGCAACCCGCCGAAACAAGCATCGTTGCTGAACCGGACTGGATCTGGCCGCGTGACCCGCCCATCCGTGTCCGCAGGCAAATTCCGACATCCTGGCTAAGACTGACGATACGTGAGGGCAAAAACCGGCAAGTCAGGCGCATGACGGCAGCCGCTGGCTTTCCCACACTCCGTTTGATCCGATACGCTGTCGGATTGTGGACTCTGGATAGGCTCGCCCCGGGGCATTGGCAAGAAGACCGACGACATGATCAGCCAAATCAATCGAAATAATTTGTAAATTATATTTTACAAATTACAAAATAAAAGTCCATATAATATAAAAAAGTCAGAAAAACTCGACAAACTGAGAAAAAATGCAATTTGGATATAGAGAAAATGAAAAAACTTACACGAAACTGTCAACTAAGCGCCTAAATACCCGTTATTGTCCATGACCGTCATTTCGGTCAAGGGCCGAAAAAGCCCGGTTGATCAACCACTAATGAGGAAATCATGAACAAACTGTTTGCCGCCATCATCGCCGCCGTGTTCTCGACCGTTGCCGTTGCACCGGCTTTTGCTGCTGAAGAGAAAAAGGCCGAGAAGAAAGAAGAGAAAAAAGCTGCTCCGAAAGCTGAAGAGAAAAAGGCTGACAAGAAGTAATTGTCGGGTTTCTCTGAAAAGGCAGGGCCATGCGCCCTGCCTTTTCTTTTACGGCGCTCCCGCGCTTTGGTGTCAACCAATCTCCGCGTCGACCGTTAATCGGTCGACCGAATGTTCGGTCCAAGGCTGAAAAGCCTGATTGATCAATCATTAACGAGGGAATCATGAACAAACTGTTTGCCGCCATCATCGCCGCTGTGTTCTCGACCGTTGCCGTTGCCCCGGCTTTTGCTGCTGAAGAGAAAAAGGCCGAGAAGAAAGAAGAGAAAAAAGCTGCTCCGAAAGCTGAAGAGAAAAAAGCCGACAAGAAGTAATCGTCCGGTTTCTCAGAAAAGCAGGGCTCAGGCCCTGCTTTTTTTCGTTCAGCCCCTATAAAACGGGCAAGCCAGAAGCTCCTGAAATTCCGTTTCCACCTTGATTGTCATTTATGAGTGCATACGATAATGTAATGATGCTCATAACGAGTCACCGGTGCCGTAAATCCGGTTAATTCATCAATCCAAGGGAGGAAACATGAAAAAGCTGCTCGCAATTGCCATCGCTACAATGTTCGGGGCCGTAGCAGTCGCACCCGCCTACTCGGCCGAGAAAAAAGACGAGAAAAAGACCGAGAAAAAAGAAAAGAAAGCCGACAAGAAGTAACCCTTAGGCTGACTTTAAAAGCAGGGCTGCAGCCCTGCTTTTTTTACGCCCCTAAATGGCGCGGGAGCGCCAAAAAGCTGTTACCCAGCTCCCGGCGATAAAATAGTGCAATGTCCAGTTCCGACCGCCAATGGAAACCCAACGTCACTGTCGCTGCCGTTGTCGAGCGCAATGGTGCTTTTCTTTTAGTCGAAGAGCAGACCGATGAAGGTATCCGCTATAACCAGCCTGCAGGCCATCTGGAAGCTGGCGAATCCTTGATAGAAGCCGTTGTCAGGGAAACCCTGGAAGAATCCGCTTGCGACTTTCAAGCGGAAGCCCTGCTCGGCATTTACCAATACCGCCAAGTCTCCAGTAACGTGACTTATCTGCGGTTTGCCTTTACCGGAACACTGTCCGAACCGCATCCGGGCCGGTCCCTGGATGCGGGCATAATGCGAACCCTGTGGATGCCCGTTGCTGAAATTCGTGCCTGCAGCGAACTGCACCGGAGCCCGTTACTGATGCTCTGTATCGATGACTACCTGGCTGGCAAGCGTTATCCGCTGCGATTGCTGCATCACTACAACTGAAATTCAATCATGGCGCAAAAGAAAAAAATCGTGATCGGCCTGTCAGGGGGGGTGGACTCCTCGGTCGCTGCACTGCTGCTGAAGCAGCAGGGATATGACGTCACCGGCCTGTTCATGAAAAACTGGGAAGACGACGATACCGACGAACATTGCACATCTCGTCAGGACCTGATCGATGCAGTCGCCGTCGCCGACCGCATCGGCATCGACATCGAAGCAGTCAATTTCAGTACGGAATACAAGAACCGCGTATTCAGCGAATTTCTCAGTGAATATCAGGCCGGACGCACGCCCAACCCTGACGTGCTGTGCAATGCTGAAATCAAGTTCAAGTCATTCCTCGATCATGCGATAACCCTTGGCGCGGACTGCATCGCCACTGGCCATTACGCCCAAGTGCGCGAAGTCGACGGCCTTTATCAGTTGCTGAAAGCAGACGACGGCACCAAAGACCAGAGTTACTTTCTTTATCGGCTAAACCAGCAACAGCTCGCCAGGACAGTATTCCCCCTGGGAAGCCTCTATAAACGCGAGGTGCGCGAGATTGCGCGCCGCGAAGGGCTGCCCAACCACGACAAGAAGGATTCGACCGGAATCTGTTTCATCGGCGAGCGGCCATTCCGCGAATTTCTCAACCGCTATCTGCCGGCCAACCCGGGCGACATCGTCACGCCGGAAGGCCGGCGCGTCGGCCGCCACATGGGCCTGACGTTCTACACACTGGGACAGCGTCAGGGCCTCGGCATTGGCGGAACCCGTGATGGCGATGGTGACGCCTGGTACGTGGCGCAGAAAGACATGACCAACAACCGGTTGGTCGTGGTGCAGGGACACGACCACGGACTGCTGCTGTCAGACCAGCTCACAGCCAGCAACGTCAGCTGGATCAGCGGTGAACCGCCGCATACACAATGGGTCTACAACGCAAAAACGCGTTACCGTCAGCATGATGCGGCATGCTCCATGGAAGAGGCCACCAGCGGCCGCTGCACCGTCGATTTCGCCGAAAACCAGTGGGCGGTGACGCCAGGCCAGTCAGTGGTGATTTATGAAAGCCGCGTCTGCATCGGCGGCGGCATCATTGAATCAGCGCGCCCTGCTCAACCCGCACTTTCAATTGGCGACGATTGTCCGCCTGGCGCAATCCCCGGCGACAACTGATCAGGCCGCCGTATCCTTGAATGACTGGCGTTGCGCGAGTTTGTCGGCAAGCCGCGCCAGATTGGGATGGTTGCGCCGCCATGGTAGTTCCTGCAGGCGCAATTCGATCCAGCCAAGGCAACTGCCAACCGCAATGTCGGCGAGAGTGAAGAAATCCCCGGCACACCATGATTTCGCCGCCAGATCATCCGCCATCGCCTGCAGCGAACGATCCACCTTGCCCTGCTGCCGTGATATCCATTCCGCAGACTGCTGTTCTGCCGGCTTGCGTTTCTCATTGACCAGCGCAATCGCGGCATCCGTGCAGCCATCTGCCAGCGCTTCCCAGCGCCTCACCTGGATGCGCGGACGCTTTTCCGCCGGAATCAGCCGGTTCCCCGGACTTGCGTTGTCGAGATATTCGACAATCACGCGAGAATCAAAAATCGTGTACTCGTCATCCAGCACCAGCACCGGAATCTTGCCAAGCGGGTTGTAACGGGCAATGGCACTGTCGGGTGTATTAGGCGTGTCGACAATGAACTCGCACTCCATGCGTTTTTCGGCAAGAACAACACGCACTTTACGGGTGTAGGGACTGGTGACAGTCCCGATCAGCTTCATCATATGGATTGTTTTGGCGGAACAGGATGCAGGAAAAATGCGCGCGGATTATAACACTGCCATCCTTGACGCCCAGCGTCACTGAACGTTAGTCTGACGCTTCCTTTCAACCGCCTGCAAAGAGGTCCGATATGGGCGCCGACGAACAGTTCATTCTGTTTACCCAACCGGGGTGAAGCAGCTGTCTCCGGGCGAAAGAGTTTCTTTCGCGCAAAAAAATCGATTTCATCGCCATTGATGTCCTGAACGATCCGGCAGGTCGCGAACGCCTGCTCAAGTTCGGTGTGCGCAATGTCCCTGTTGTTGCCAAGGGCGATCAGTTCGTCTTCGGTCAGAATCTGGAAGATGTTGCCGAATTTGTCGGCCTTCAGGGCACCGGCCACAAACCACTGCCGCCTGAAGAACTGATTATCCGCTGGGTCATGGTGTTGCGCGCAGCGCAACGTCTGATACGTCAGCTTCCGGATGCCAAGTTGCTGGAACGGGTCATTCCCAACCGCGACCGTTCGATACGCTTGATGTGTCATCACATCTTCCGTATCGGCGAAGCCTATCTTGAGTCAGTGGAAGGCGGCGTTGAATATGCAGTACAACTCGCCAATATTCCGCCACAGGGTGGGACCTTCATGACCGGTGAGGAAATTGCGCGTTACGGTGACACCATCATCGCGCGGCTGGAAAACTGGTGGAACAAGCTTGAGGACAAATCCTGCCAGCAGAAGATCAAGACCTTTTTCGGCATGCAGCCCATCCACATGCTCTACGAACGTTCGACCTGGCACAGCGCACAGCATGCACGTCAGCTTGCCGCCGTACTCGAAGGCATCGGCATCACTCCCGACCAGCCGTTGACGCCAGCGCAACTCGCAGGTTTGCCACTACCTGAAAGACTTTGGGAATAGTTATTTAAAATCAATTGCTTGCAAAAACGCCGACATCATCGATGCCGGCGTTTTGTTTTGTGGCGAATGCGCTTACTGCGGCTTGATGCCTGCAGCCTTGATGATTCTGGCGTACAGCGCGAGATCACTCTTGATGACCTGCGCAAACTCTTCCGGCGTATTGCCAACGAGATCATTGCCGCCCTGCGTTGCCAGCCGGTCGATCACATCGGGCATTTTCAGCGCCTTCACCACTTCGCGATTCAAGCGATCAATCACCGGTTTCGGCGTACCGGCCGGCGCGACCACCGCCTGCCACTGCGTCAGCTCAAATCCCTTCAGGCCCAACTCATTCAGCGTCGGCACATCCGGCAACGCTGATGCACGCTTGCCGCCAGTGACACCAATCGCACGCAATTTGCCGCTGCGTAACTGCGGCACCGCAGTGATTACGGTATCAAACATATAGCTGATCTGTCCGCCAAGCAGTGCAGCGAGTGCCAGCGAACTTCCGGTGTATGGCACGTGTATGGATTTTGTAGTCGTCATCAGGCTGAACAGTTCGCCCGACAGATGATTGCCGCCGCCGATACCGGTGGAACCATAGGTCATCTGGCCGGGTTTGGACTGCAGCAGTTTGATGAAATCCGGCAGCGATTTCACCGGCGCCGCGGGCGGCACCACCAGCACATACATGTATGACGTACCCTGGGTGATGGGTGCGAAATCCTTGAGCGTGTCGTAGCCCAGCTTCAGATAGAGGTTCGGATTGACCGTCATCGGGCCGGCATTGCCCATCAGCAAGGTATAACCATCCGCGGGCGCACGCGCCACCAGTTCAGTGCCTATGCCTCCATTGGCGCCGGCGCGGTTATCTACAACCACTGTCGTACCCAGCGCTTCGCCGAGTTTCTGACCGATGGTGCGGGTAAAGATGTCGCCGGCACCACCCGGCGCATATGGGCAGATAAACCGAATCGGTTTGGTCGGGTAAGTTACATCGGCCGCCTGAGCCACACCTGCAGCAAACAGCAGCGCCCCCATCATTGCACGCATATTCATGCGTTTCTCCCCGGATTCATGTTGTTTTGCACCCGCAATCGCGATCTGCGGCCAGAATAGCACGCACCCTGCGAGTTACGCTAAACTGCGCCCTCCACTTTTATTGCTGCCGCCTCTACGGCTATTCGTATGTCCCGCCGCATCTCGACACTCCGATGGTGAATAACGCTGCAGCCGCGCGTCGCGCGTTGCCCTCGGTTGATCGCCTGCTCGGCAGCGAGGCAGTCGCTGTCCTTATTGCCGCACATGGGCGCAGCCGCGTAACCGCATTCCTGCGTACGGCGCTTGAAACCGAGCGCGTGCGTCTCGCCGAGCCCGATGCTGCCGCTTTCGACGAATCCTTCTTCCTGCAATCCTGTGCCGTCGCGCTGCAACGTTCAGCCGCGCCGTCACTGAAACCGGTTTTCAATCTGACCGGCACGGTGCTGCATACCAATCTCGGCCGCGCCGTGATGCCGAAGAGTGCGGCAATCGCGGTAATGGCCGCGATGACCCGCCCGGTCAATCTCGAATTCGATCTCACAACCGGCGCCCGCGGCGAACGCGACAGCCATGTCGAACGCTGGCTCGCTGAACTGACCGGCGGCGAGAAAGCCGTTGCCGTCAATAACAACGCCGCTGCGGTCTATCTGGCACTGAATACGCTGGCTCTGAAACGCGAAGTGCTGGTTTCACGCGGCGAACTGATTGAAATCGGCGGTTCCTTCCGCATACCTGACATCATGTCGCGCGCCGGCGTGAAACTGGTTGAGGTTGGAACGACCAACCGCACGCACCTGAAAGACTTTGCCGACGCGATCACGCCGCGCACCGCGGCGATCATGAAAGTCCACACCAGCAATTACGTGGTGCAGGGTTTCACCGCGACAGTACCTGAAGCTGATCTCGCAAAACTCGCACACGAACACAAGCTGCCGTTCATCGTCGACCTCGGCAGCGGCACGCTGATCAATCTCGAAGATTACGGTCTGCCGCATGAACGGACGCCGCGCGAGACCATCGCTGACGGCGCCGATGTCGTCACCTTCAGCGGCGACAAGCTGCTCGGCGGCCCGCAGGCCGGCCTGCTGGTCGGCCGCAAGGACCTGATGGCGCGCATCGCGAAAAACCCGATGAAACGGGCGCTGCGCCTCGACAAGCTGACACTCACTGCGCTCGACGCTGTGCTGCGCCTGTACCTGCATCCGGAGCGCCTGCACGAAGAACTGCCGGCGTTGCGCCTGTTGACACGTAACGCTGAGGACATTGCGATCCAGGCCGCACGTGTATTGCCTTCGATCAGAGCCGCGCTCGGCGAAAATTGGATAATCGAAATCGCCCCCTGCAAAAGCCAGATCGGCAGCGGTGCGCTTCCGGTCGATTCACTGCCCAGCAGCGGACTGGCCATCACGCCCGCTGAGAAAAAAGGCAACCTCAACAAACTCGCCGCAGCGCTCCGCGCACTGCCTGCGCCGGTGATCGGCCACATCAAGGATGGTGCATTGATGCTTGACCTGCGCTGCCTTGATCATGAAGACGAATTCATCGCCCAATTGCCGCAACTGAAAATAAGCAACAAATGATCGTCGCGACCGCAGGCCATATCGACCACGGCAAGACTTTGCTGGTCAAAACACTGACCGGGACCGACACCGACCGCCTGCCCGAAGAAAAAGCCCGCGGCATTTCCATCGATCTGGGGTTCGCCTACCTGCCGCTGGCTGAAGGCGGATTGATCGGCTTTGTCGATGTGCCCGGCCACGAACGTTTCATCCGCAATATGCTCGCCGGCGTCTCCGGCATCGATTTCGCAATGCTGATTGTTGCCGCTGACGACGGCGTGATGCCGCAGACCATTGAACACCTGCAGATCCTCGATCTGCTGCGCATCGGCCGCGGCGCTGCCGTGATCACCAAAGCCGACCGCGTTGATGCCGCGCGCATTGAAGAAGTACGTGACCAAGTCAAAGCCCTGCTGGCACCGACGCTGCTCGCCGATGAGCCGATACTGCCGGTGTCCGCCGTCAGCGGCATCGGCATGTCCGAACTGAAAAACCTGCTGCTGCACGAAGCCGCCGCAAAAGGCCAGCGCAGCGCCGCCGGTCAGCATCTGCGTTACGCCATCGACCGCGCTTTCAGCATTGCTGGCAGCGGCACTGTCGTTACCGGCACGGTCTTCAACGGCACCATGCGCAGCGGCGACAGGCTGGTGATTTCACCGGCCGGACGCGAAGTGCGGGTGCGCAGCATCCAGATTCATGGCAAGTCCGCCACTGAAGCACGCGCCGGTGAACGCTGCGCACTGAACCTGACCGGTGCCGATGTTGAATCCGTACGGCGTGGCGACTGGGTGATGGCCGAAGCGATCCACCGTCCGACCCGGCGCATCGACGTGCGCCTGAACGTGCTGCCGGGCGAAGGCAAACCGCTGAAACACTGGACACCGGTACACCTGCATCTCGCCACAGCTGACGTCACCGCGCGGGTCTCGCTGAAACGCGGCGAAGCTTTGAATCCGGGTCAGGGTGGCATCGGTCAGCTGGTGCTCGACGAAGCGATTGCCGCACTGCATGGCGACCGCTTCATCCTGCGAGATCAGTCGTCGACACGCACGCTCGGCGGCGGCGTCATCATCGATCCGATTCCGCCAGCGTCACGGCGCAGCAAAACGCGCGACGCCACACTCGCTGCGCTCGAATCGGCCGATC
>CAZHFZ010000050.1:0-24224 GCA_964531455.1 uncultured Bordetella sp. | reverse complement strand
CCAGCGCTGACGACGAGCTGCTCGGCCTGTTCCCGCTCGGCATCGTGCTGCTGCTAGTAACCGCGGTGGGTGTGTTGGGTGCTCCTTGGATCATCGCGATCAGTGCGCCGGGGTTTGCGGCGACACCGGAGAAATTCCAGCTGACGGTCGATTTGCTGCGCATCACGTTTCCCTACATTGTCTTCATTGCGCTCACTGCACTGGCAGGCGGCATCCTCAATACGTGGAGTCGTTTTGCGGTGCCGGCGTTCACACCGGTGCTGCTCAATCTGTCGTTCATCGGTTTTGCATTGTTTGCCGCGCCCTGGTTTGATCCGCCGGTGAAAGCGCTGGCGTGGGCGGTGTTTGTCGGTGGTGTGTTGCAACTGGCTTTTCAATTGCCGTTTTTGGCGCGCATCGGCATGTTGCCGCGGCCGCGGCCTGACCTGCGTGACGAAGGGGTGCGGCGCGTGCTGCGGCAGATGGCGCCCGCAGTATTCGGCGTTTCGGTGGGGCAGTTGAGTCTGTTGATCAACAACATCTTTGCGTCGTTCCTGATCAGCGGCAGCGTCACCTGGCTTTATTTTGCCGATCGGCTGATGGAGTTTCCGATGGGGCTGCTCGGTGTTGCGCTGGGCACGATTTTGCTGCCCAGTCTTTCGAAGCGCCACGCCGAAGGTTCAACGCAGGAGTATTCGCAGTTGCTGGACTGGGGCTTGCGCCTGACGCTGATGCTGGCGGTTCCCTGCGCGGTCGCGCTGGCCGTGCTGGCTGTGCCGCTGGTGACAACGCTGTTTCATTATGGTGCTTTCACTGCGACCGACGTCATCAATACGCAGCATGCTGTCGTTGCATATTCGATCGGACTGGTGGGTTTGATTGCGGTGAAGGTCCTGGCCCCGGGTTTTTACGCAAGGCAGGATATCCGCACACCGGTAAGGATTGCGGTGGTGACGCTGGTGTTTACGCAATTGCTCAACCTGGTGTTCATCTGGCATCTGCGCCATGCCGGGCTGGCTCTGGCGATCAGTATTGGTGCCTGCCTTAACGCCGGACTTTTGTTGCGCGGTCTGCGCAAGCGCTCGATTTACCAGCCGCAACCCGGATGGGGAGAATTCGTATTAAAACTGGCGCTGGCGGTGTACGTGATGGGCACGATGTTGTGGGTAATGACCGGCGATTCAGCAAGCTGGCTGACGGCCGGAGCCCTGGAACGTATCGCACGGCTGTCCTTGCTCGTTGTCTCTGGTGCAGCGGTTTATTTCGGTACTTTGTGGTTAACCGGTTTCCGTTTGCGCGACTTCAACCGGCGTGGCAGCGAGTAATTAGTTGCGGATTCAGCGCTGCATGATGCGGCGCGAAACATAGGACAGTACATCGACCAGCGCAACCAGCAGGATCATCGCGATGAGAATCGCACTGGTTTCGTTCATGTGGAAAAGGCCCATGTGAAAGGCCAGCATCTGGCCGAGTCCGCCGCCGCCGACAACGCCGAGCACCGCTGCAGCCCGGATGTTGTTTTCCCAGCGATACAGCGTGTAAGACAGCAGTTGAGGCAGTACCTGCACGAGTGTGGAGTAGACGAAAACCCCCGTTGGCGGCACGCCGCGCACGCGCAACGCGAATGCCGGGCCTTGCGGCGCGTTTTCGATGGCTTCAGCGAACAACCGTCCGAGGACGCCCGTGGTGTGCAGCGCCAGCGCGAGGGTGCCGGCGAATGGTCCCAATCCCGCTGAAATAATCAGCAGCGAAGCCCATACCAGTTCCGGAATCGCGCGCAATCCGTTGAGCAGCAGTCTTGTCGGAGCGCGCCAGTAAGCGGGGTCGCCGGGGTAAGTTTTGCTTGCCGGCAGCGCGAGTGCGAGGCCCGCGATTGCGGCGAGAAGGGTGCCCAGTGCCGACATTGCGATGGTTTCGAGGCTGGCGACCACCAGCTTCAGCAGAAAAGCCGGTTCTGTTGATGGCGTCAGCAGTTCGGCCATGAAACGGCCCATTTTGCGCAGCGCATCGGCGGACAGGAATTTCGCCCATTGCAGATCCAGTGACCAGAAGCTGGCAATGGTCAGTGCAAACAGTCCGAGCATGAACCAGCAGGCGGCGCAGCGCGCATCAAAAAGTTTTGGCGGCAGGCGGTAGGTGTCGTTCGCCGCATCGATGGGCGACTTCGGGGAGACGCTGCTCATGCCGCGGCCTCCATTCCATCGGTTGCATAGTTCGTGCTGCGCTGTCGGCCGCCGCTGGCACTCGCCTTGCTGCCGATCCCCGCTGGCGCGGGGCGCATCAGAGGGAGGAAGAGGGGCCCCTCAGGGGATCTGACCCCGGAGATGCGCAAGGGATCGTAAACACGCGCCCTTGATCGACTGCACGGTCGCATCCCCGCGAGCGGGGCCCCTGCTCCGCGCTCCGCCGATCCCCTCGTCAGGTGGCTCATGCCAGCATCTTTCTCAGCCACGCGCTGGCTTGGTCGGCGAGCGCCACCAGCAGCATGAATGCGATGAGCATGGTTGCGACTTCTGCGCCAAGGAACATTTTCATCGAGTTGTCCATCTGCTGTCCCAGACCGCCGGCGCCGACAAAGCCGAGTACTGCGGAGGAGCGGATGGCGCATTCCCAGCGGTAAACCGTATAGCTCGTCAATTCCGGCGCGCTTTGCGGAAGCAGGCCATAGAAAAAGGCCTGCAGGCGCCCGGCGCCATTGCGCAGCAGTGCGTTTGTTGCGTGTGTTTCGTCGCTCTCAAGGATTTCGCCATAGACCTTGCCGAGCATGCCGCCATAAGTCAGTGCGATGGCAAGTACGCCTGCGGTCGGTCCCAGGCCGACTACCCGCACAAACACCCGCGCCCACACCAGTTGGGGCACGCTGCGCAGCACGATCAACAGCCAGCGGGTTGCCTGGCGTACCACCAGGGGCAATGCGTGCATGCGTCCCGACAGCGCAGAAATCGAGATTGCACTGGTGGAAATGAAGGTCAGCGGGATGGCAATGATCAGGGCCAGTGCCATGCCCGCCGTGGCGATGGCGACGGTACGCCAGGCCTCACGCAAGACCATCAGCAGGAATTCCGCTTCGATTTTTGGCGGGAAAAAATCGCCGATGAAACGTTTTGTCGACTTGATGGTTTCAGGCTCGAACAGTGTCCATGGCTTGAATTCTGTAATGACCAGGGCGGGAGCGAGCAGCACGGCGGCAGCGAGCAGCCAGAACAGGCGCTTGATCCAGGCGGGATCGCGCAGTTGCGGTGAACCGATGGTGGCTGAGGCTGGATTGCTCAAGGTCGTGGTGCGGCTAGCGGCAATACAAAGGCGCTGTGAGCGGATTGTCTGCGGTTTTTTCTTCACCTGTCACCGGGGCGCCGAGCAGTTCTTCCTCATGCTGGGCGTAAAGCGCGGCCAGCCGCTCGCGCGTGACCTCCGCGGACGGCAGGTCAAACTGCAGTGCGCCGTCACGCAGACCGATGACCCGCTGAAAGCGTTTTGCAACATCGACCTGGTGCAGCGAGGTGATCAGCGTGGCGCCATGTTCATGTGCCGACCGGGTCAGTGTATCGATGGCTTGCGCCGCGCGTGACGGATCCAGCGAAGACAGCGGTTCATCAACAAGCCAGAGCGAGGCGCTGGAAACCAGGGCGCGCGCCAGGCCGACGCGCTGGCGTTCGCCGCCCGAGAGCCGGTCGACGCGCTCCCACAGTTTGCCGGCAAGGTCGAATTGTTCCAGCGCGGCCTGTGCTTCCGGAATATGGGTGGGGTAGAACAGTGACCGCAGGCTTGCAAACAAAGATTGTTGCGGCAAGCGGCCGGCCAGTACTGCGGTGATGACACGTTGCCGCGGCGGCAGCGGCGGCGCCTGCGGCCCCAGGAACAGCTTGCCGCGAAGTTTCTGCAATTGCGACACCGGCAGTTTCCACGGATCGACGCCGTCGAGCAGGAGCTGACCGGCCTTTGGTTTCAGTGCGCACGCCAGTGCGTGCAGCAACGTGGTCTTGCCCGCGCCGGAGGGGCCGATGATGGCCAATTGCTCACCGGGCGCAATGGCGAGCGTCAGCGGTTTCAGTGCCGGAATGCTGCCGCTTGCGGCGGCCGGGTGGCGCGCCGCAAGCCCTTCAATGGCAATACGCATGGATTATTTGATCAGACCAGCGCTGCGGCCTGCGCTCTCGAGATCCTTGTAGTTCTCGGGCTTGGTCGCAATGTATTTGGTTGCGCGGTTCAGGGTCAGGATTTCCTTGCCCTCGGGCGTCGCCATCGACAGGTCGAGCAGCGCCTTGGTAATGCGTTCACGCAGGGCGGCAGGCATATCTGCATGCACCGACCAGTTGTAGTTGAAATACGGCGGCGTCGTAAAAAACACGTTCACTTTGGTGGTGTCGACCTTTTTTTCATCGACGAACTTGCGCCATACCGTGATGTCGAGTGCGGCGGCATCAACACGGCCGCCAACGACAGACGCGATGGTGGCGTCATGCGCACCCGAGTAGGCGACGCGTTTGAAATCCTTGTCCGGATCAATCTTGGCCTGCAGCAGGAAGCTGCGCGGCATCAGATGGCCAGAGGTGCTCGACTGCGAGCCGAAGCTGACCTGCTTGCCTTTCAGGTCGGCGAGCGTCTTGATGCCGGAATCTGTCTGGGAAATAAATACAGAACGGAACTGGGTGTCTTCCTCGCGCTGCGCGATTGGAACAATCTTGCCACCTGAACGCAGTTGCGCCTGTACATGGGTGAAGCCGCCGAACCAGACCAGGTCAACCTGCTTGTTGACCAGTGCTTCGACCGCTGCGGGATAGTCATTGACGGGAGTGAACTCGACCTTCATGCCGACGGTACGCTCGAGGTAGCGGGTCAGCGGTCCGAACTTGCGGATCTGTTCGGTTGCAGCTTCTTCGGGGATTGTGGTGACTTTGAGGGTTTGCTGTGCGAGTGCCGGCGCGGAGGCGAGAATTGTGAAGCCGGCTGCTGCAAATAGATTGCGTAAAAGTGTTGTAAAGCGGGATTGTGACTGCGGGTAAACGCGGTTCATGTTTTTATCCTTTCAGCGGATGGCAACGGGTTTGGGGTTTGTGGTGCCGGCCTGGCTGGCGTGCAGCTGGGCGGCATACCCGATCACGACGCGGCGTGTGCGGGACGAGCTCAGATCGATCATGGTTGATACCTCGGAAGGGTTGTTTGTTGCATCTTCAGTTGTAGCCGCAGATGCAGCGACACAAACTACCGCAGCAGCGCCGTAAATGCAAAGATATGCAGCGCTGTTATTGGCTCGGCAGTGATTCAGCCAACGGTCATGTCGCAGCTTGATCGTTGGCGTGTTGCGGGGACGGGAGTTTCCATTAATCGATCTTGGCGCCCGAGGCCTTGACGACCTTGGCCCACTTTTCGTTTTCGGCTTTCAGGAATGCCGTAAATGCTGCAGGCGTGGTGCCGACCCCATCTGCGCCGAGGGCGGCGAAACGCTCGCGAACTTCGTTCGATGCCAATGCCTTGAGCACTTCGGCCTGGATGCGGGTCAGCCGTTCTGCGGGCACCTTGGTCGGCGCGAACAGTCCGAACCAGAGATCCGCGTCATAGCCGGCAATGCCGGCTTCGACGATGGTCGGTACATCAGGCAGCACGTTGATGCGTTTTTTCCCGGATACGCCCAGCGCACGCACGCGGCCCTGCTTGATGAAGGGCAGTGCCACGACCGGAACGTCGAACAGGATCTGGATCGATCCGCTGAACATTTCCGGATAGACCAGCGCCGTGCCTTTATACGGCACGTGCACAATGTTGATGCCGGCGAGCAACTTAAGTAATTCACCGGACAAGTGGAATTGTGTGCCGGTGCCGGACGAACCGAAGTTCAGCTTGCCCGGCTGGGCCTTGGCCAGTGCGACCAGGTCCTTGATGGATTGGGCTGGAACCTGTGAGGCCACCATCAGCACATTCGGTGAAGTGGCGATCTGGGTGATGTGCGAGAAATCGGTCAGCGAGTTGTAAGGAGGTTTGGCATAAAGATGCGGGCCGATGGCATGCGTGCTGGTGGTGCCCATCAGCAGTGTGTAGCCGTCCGCAGTTGCCGTGACCGCAATGCGCGAACCCAGTGTGCCGCCAGCGCCCGGGCGGTTGTCTACAACAACCTGCTGACCGAACAGCTCGGCACTTTTCTGTGCCACAACGCGGGCGAGGATGTCGGTGGCGCCACCGACCGGGAAGGGGATGATCATGCGCACGGCGCGATTCGGAAAATTGTCGGCCGCCTGAGCGGAATGGATCACGCAGGCGGACAAGGCTGTTGCGCAGATGGCTGCGGTCAGAAATCGGGACATGGCGAGGCTCCGGTGATTGTTGTTCTTGGTGTGAGGTCAATTTACTACCGCAATCCTTGCACCTCAAGCATGAATGATGCCTGCTTGGCCGCTACAGTACGCCGGCCTTCACCTTGCTCCCGCTCAGTGCGGCATTGACTACTTCGCGGCCCAATATTGGTGCAAACAGCTCAATGAAATCGTAGACATAACCGCGCAGCCAGGCGTTGCGCCGAAGGGCGATGCGCGTCGTGCTCGGTTCGAACAGATGATCGGCATTGATCAGTCGTACGCCGTGGTCGCGCGCTGGATCGAAGGCCATCTTGGCGAGGATGCCGATGCCCATGCCCTGTTCGACGTACGCCTTGATTACGTCAGCGGCGACGGCGGTGAGCACGACATTGGGTTTGATGTTCGCCGAATCGAAGGCGCGCTTGATCGGCGAGTTGGGCGTGAATGCGAAGTCGTAGGTGATCAGCGGATACTGCGCGATTTTTTCCAGCGTCAGTGGACCTGCGCCGAGCAGCGGGTGCCGCAGCGGCGTGATCACGCTGCGTGTCCATTGTGCGCAGGGCAGGGTGACCAGTTCCTCAAACTCTTCATCGGATTCAGTAGCAATGCCGACATCGGCGACACCGTCGCGCAGCAGCGCGGCGATCTGTGCCGGGCTGCCTTCGCGCAAGGTCAGCCGCACCTGCGGATAACGCTGGGTGAAGCGCGAAACCACCGGCGGCAGTGCGTAACGCGCCTGGGTGTGGGTGGTGGCGATGACCAGGGTGCCGCTGCCGCCGGAATTGAATTCGCGGCCGACCTCGCGCAGGTTGTCGGTGTCGCGCAGGATGCGTTCGGCGATGTCGAGCACGATCCTGCCCGGCTCGGTCAGTGCCGTGATGCGTTTGCCGTTGCGCACGAGGATGGTCACGCCGAGTTCTTCCTCGAGCAGGCGGATCTGTTTGCTGATGCCCGGCTGGGAGGTAAACAGCGATTCCGCGGCATCCGAAACCTTCAGTCCGTTGCGGGCGATTTCGCGTAAATACTTTAATTGCTGTAAATTCAATTACTTACCTTAATTTTATGCTCTTATATAACAAATAACGCTTAATAATAAATAACATATTCTTGGACGATATATAAGGGGGTACTTAATATCGGCAGCCTCAAGGAGCGAGGTGCCGGACATGTATCTGTATGACGAGATCGATCAGCGTTTGGTGGACGAGCGGGTGGCGCAGTTTCGCGGCCAGACCCGGCGTTTCCTTGCGGGCGAACTGAGTGAAGACAACTTCCGTCCGCTGCGGCTGCAGAATGGTCTTTATATTCAAAGGTTTGCACCGATGCTCCGGGTGGCGATTCCTTATGGTCTGCTGTCCTCCCGGCAGTTGCGGGCACTCGCTCACATTGCCCGCAAATGGGACCGCGGCTACGGCCATTTCAGTACCCGTCAGAACATCCAGTACAACTGGCCGAAGCTGGAAGACGTTCCCGAAATCCTTGCCCACCTGGCGTCGGTGCAGATGCACGCGATCCAGACCAGCGGCAACTGCATCCGCAACACCACCAGCGATCATTTCGCCGGCATCGCGCCGGATGAGATCGTCGATCCCTTGGTGTGGTGCGAATTGATCCGGCAGTGGTCGACCTTTCATCCGGAATTCGCCTTCCTGCCGCGCAAGTTCAAGATTGCAGTGTCAGGTGCTGAACAGGACCGCGCCGCCATCCAGGTGCATGACATCGGCCTGCAGGCGGTGCGTGCCGCTAACGGCGACATCGGTTTCCGTGTACTGGTCGGCGGTGGCCTCGGCCGCACGCCGATCATCGGTACGGTGATCCGTGAATTCCTGCCCTGGCCGCATCTGCTGACGTACCTGGATGCAATCCTGCGCGTCTACAACCGCTTCGGCCGCCGCGACAACAAGTACAAGGCGCGCATCAAGATCCTGGTCAAGGAACTGACGCCGGAAGAATTCCGCAAACAGGTCGATGCCGAATGGGCGCACCTGAAAGACGGCCCGGGCAAACTGACCGCGGCTGAAGTCAGCCGCATCGAAGCACGCTTCACCCGTCCGCAGTATCAGCAGCTCGATGCACTGTCGGTGCAATACACGCAGGCGCTGGCGCGTGAGCGCGGCTTCGCCAACTGGGCCGGCCGCAACGTGCATCCGCACAAGGTGCCCGGCTATGCCGCCGTCACGCTGTCACTGAAAAAGACTGGTGTTGCGCCGGGTGATGCAACGGCCGACCAGATGGATGCGGTCGCCGATCTCGCCGACCGTTACAGCTTCGGCGAACTGCGCGTCTCGCATGAACAGAACCTCGTGCTGTCCGACGTGCGTCAGTCCGATCTGCATGCGTTGTGGCTCGAAGCCAAGCTGCTGGGCTTGGCGACGCCGAACATCGGCCTGATCACCAACATCATCGCCTGCCCCGGCGGCGATTTCTGCTCGCTGGCCAATGCCAAGTCGATTCCGGTCGCGGAAGCGATCCAGCGCCGTTTTGATGATCTGGATTACCAGCACGACATCGGCGAACTCGATCTGAATATTTCCGGCTGCATGAATTCCTGTGGTCACCACCACGTCGGCCACATCGGCATTCTCGGCGTCGACAAGCAGGGCGCTGAGTTTTATCAGATCTCCATCGGCGGGTCGCAGGGCAACGCGGCGTCGCTGGGCAAGGTCATCGGCCCGTCGTTTGCGCAGAACGAAGTGCCGGATGTGATCGAAAAACTGATTGAAACCTATCTGAAACACCGCGACAGCGAGACCGAAAAATTCATCGATGTCGTGCGGCGCATCGGCGTCACCCCTTTCAAGGAGCATGTGTATGGCAACCCTGATCAAAAACGCGAAAATCATCAACGACAGCTGGCAGCGGCTTGACTGGACAGCCGACGGCAGCCTGCCGTCGGTGCCGGTTACCGGTGACGTGCTGGTTCCGCTGCGCCTGTGGCAGGGCCTCGCTGATGAACTGCTCGGCCGCAGCACGGGCAAGCTCGGCCTTTGGCTGGAAAGCGACGAGGATCCGGTATTGATTGCCGACAGCCTTGACGCCTTCAGTGTGATCGCCGTCAACTTCCCGCAATTCACCGACGGCCGCGGTTACTCAACGGCACGGCTGCTGCGCGAGCGTTACGGCTGGAAGGGCGAGCTGCGTGCGATCGGCGACATCCAGCGCGACCAGCTGTATTACCTGTCGCGCTGCGGCTTTGACTCCTTCCTGCTCAATGACGGACTGGATGCCAAGGAAGCGCTGACGGCCTTCAACGATTTCAGCGAGGCTTATCAGACCTCGGTGGAGCGTCCGGTGCCCTTGTTCCGCCGGCGCGAACCGGAAGCGGCCTGAACGGATGTCGGTCATCGGTACGGTTTATCTCGTCGGCGCAGGACCCGGCGCGCCCGACCTGCTGACCTTGCGCGCGGCAGAGTTGCTGCGCCGTTCCGATATCGTGTTCTACGACGCCCTGGTCCATCCCGATACGATTGCGCTCGCAGACAAGGCGGAGAAGATTGCCGTCGGTAAACGCTGCGGCCGTCATTCGACTGCGCAGCGTTTCATCAACAAGCGGCTGGTTGATGCCGCGCACACTCATGCGGTCGTCGTCCGCCTCAAGGGTGGCGACCCGATGCTGTTCGGCCGCGCCCAGGAAGAGATCGATGCGCTGGAGCAAAACGGCATTCAATACCAAATCGTTCCCGGCATTACCGCTGCGCTGGCTGCCAGTGCTGCTGTCGGCACTTCAATGACCCGGCGCGGGTTGTCACGCAATGTCACGTTTGTGACGCCGCGGCGCGGCGCGGGTGAAGAAGGGCATGACTGGGCGCATAGCGCCCTTGCGGCCGATACCTGCGCGATTTACATGGGTGTTGGCGAAGCGGCGCAGATTGCAGCGACTTTGATGTCCCGTGGCGCCAGTCCCGACTTGCCGGTGGTGATTGTGGAAAGCGCGAGCCATCCGGGTGAACGTAGCATTGCAGCGCGGCTGGCTGATCTTGGCGCCGCCGCTGCGCAAATGATTACCGGCCCGGCAGTGATCTTGCTGGGCGAGGTCTATGCCCGGGTGCAGTCGGCGCAAGCTGCTGCCGAAACCACGGAGCGCAGTCGCGCCGCCTAGCCTCGCCCTCTGAAAACACGCTAAAATTCAGCCTTTTAGCGCGCTTCTCTGGGAATAAGGCGGGTTCATGCAAATCCTGCGCAGCGTTCCGGACGCTGCCTCCAGCCCCGTCGCGCTGACCATCGGTAATTTCGACGGGGTTCATCTCGGTCATCAGGCCATGCTCGCCAAACTGCGTGCGGCGGCTTCCGTACGCGGGCTGCCGGCCTGCGTGATGACGTTTGAACCGCATCCCCGCGAATTTTTTGCGCCGGATCAGGCTCCCGTGCGGCTGACCACGCTGCGCGAAAAACTCGAGATGCTGCGCCAGCACGGTGTCGATCGTGCGTATGTGCTGCGCTTTAATTTTGGACTGGCGCAGGTAACGGCGCAGGATTTCATCGAGCGCATTCTGGTGCGTGGCCTCGGCGTTCGCTGGCTGCAGGTCGGTGATGATTTCCGTTTCGGCGCACGGCGTGCCGGTGATCTGGCGATGCTGCGTGCGCAGGCTGCGCAGCACGGTTATGAAGTCGAAGGCATGGCGACCGTCGAGCATGACGGCGTGCGCGTGTCGAGCACGGCGGTGCGTGACACATTGGCTGCCGATGATGTGGAGAGGGCGGGACGCCTGCTGGGGCGGCCGTACAGCATCAGCGGGCGCATTGTGAGTGGCGACCGTCTCGGACGCGAACTCGGTTTCCCGACGGCGAACGTGCAGATGAAGCACAATCGGCCGCCGCTGACCGGCATCTTTGCGGTGGAGCTGATACGCGAAGACGGCAAGCGGCTGCAGGGCGTGGCCAGTCTGGGTGTGCGGCCGACAGTGAAGGCGCGCGGCGCCGCTCCTGTGTTGGAAGTCTATATATTTGATTTTAAAGAAGAAATTTACGGTGAGCTGGTGCGTGTGGATTTTCTGCACAAGTTCCGCGATGAAGCGAAGTACGTCGATCTCGAAACGCTGAAACAGCAGATCGCGCGTGATGTCGCTGATACGCGTGCATTTTTCTCGCGGCGCGCAGCCTGAACGCGCGCCGGACACTGAACCCGCAGTAATACATTGAAGCAGACATGGCCGATTACAAAAGCACACTGAATTTGCCCGACACGCCGTTCCCGATGCGCGGCGATCTGGCAAAACGCGAACCGAAAATGCTCGCCGAATGGGAGGAGCGCCGCTTCTATCAGCGCATCCGTGAAGTCAGCAGAGGCCGCAAAAAACGTTTTGTACTGCATGACGGCCCGCCTTATGCCAACGGTGACATTCACATCGGCCATGCGGTCAACAAGATCCTGAAAGACATCATCGTCAAGTCGAAGACCCTGGACGGTTTCGACGCGCCCTATGTGCCGGGCTGGGATTGCCACGGCATGCCGATCGAAGTGCAGATCGAAAAGCAGCATGGCAAGCACCTGCCTACCGGCGAAACACAGCGGCTCTGTCGCGCCTATGCCTCCGAGCAGGTCGAGCGCCAGAAAAAGGATTTCCGCCGCCTCGGCGTGCTCGGCGATTGGGATCATCCCTATCTGACGATGGCCTTCCGCAACGAGGCCGACGAGATCCGTGCGCTGGGCAAGCTGCTGGAGAAGGGTTACGTTTATCGCGGCCTGAAGCCGGTGAACTGGTGTTTCGATTGCGGCTCGGCGCTGGCCGAAGCGGAAGTCGAATACGAGGATCGCAAGGACCCGGCCGTTGACGTCGGCTTCCCGTTTGCGGAAGCGGATAAAGTTGCAAAAGCTTTTGGCCTGAAGGCGCTGCCGGACAAGCCGGGGTTTGCGGTGATCTGGACCACAACGCCGTGGACGCTGCCGGCGAATCAGGCGCTGAATGCGCATCCCGAATTTACATACAACCTCGTTGATACCGAAAAAGGCTTGCTGATTCTTGCGGCGGATCTGCAGGAATCCTGTCTCGCACGCTACGGTCTGACGGGCACGACGTTGGCGTCGTGCCACGGCGCGGCGCTGGAATTGATCCGGTTCAAGCATCCTTTCTATGACCGTCAGTCGCCGGTGTATCTGGCCGACTATGTCACGCTGGAAACCGGCACCGGCATGGTCCACGCCGCGCCGGCCTACGGCGTCGAAGACTTCCATTCCTGCCGCAAACATGGCTTGAAGGATGACGAGATCCTTACGCCGGTGATGGGGGACGGCAAATACATCGCGTCGCTGCCGCTGTTCGGCGGACTGATGATCTGGAAAGCCAATCCGCAGATCATCGCGCACATGGAAACGCAGGGCGTGCTGTTCTCGAGCAAGACCGATCTGCACAGCTATATGCACTGCTGGCGGCACAAGACGCCGATCATCCTGCGCGCGACCACACAGTGGTTTGCCGGCATGGAGGATGTTCCGGGCTACAACGGCGTGAAGCCGAAAGAGACGCTGCGCGCCACCGCGCTGCGTGCCGTTGAAGCCACGCAGTTCTATCCCGACTGGGGCAAGGCACGACTGCACGGCATGATCGCCAACCGGCCGGACTGGACGCTGTCACGGCAGCGGCAGTGGGGTGTACCGATGCCGTTTTTCGTACATAAGGAAACCGCCACGCTGCATCCGCGCACGCCGGAACTGCTGGAACAGGTCGCGCAACGCGTCGAGCGCGAGGGTATTGAAGCGTGGCAGGCGCTGAATGCAGAAGAACTGCTCGGCGCGGATGCCGCGCAGTATGAAAAAATCAAGGACACGCTGGACGTCTGGTTTGATTCCGGCACCACGCACAGCACGGTACTTCGCGGCTCGCATGCCGATACCGGCGCGTTCCCGGCAGACCTCTATCTCGAAGGTTCGGACCAGCATCGCGGCTGGTTCCATTCCTCGTTGCTGACCGCAAGCATGATGGACGGCTGCGCGCCGTACAAGGCCTTGCTGACCCACGGCTTTGTTGTCGACGGTTCCGGCAAAAAGATGAGCAAGTCCAAGGGCAATGTGATCGTGCCGCAGCAGGTGATGGACGAGCTCGGCGCCGACATCCTGCGCTTGTGGGTGGCGAGTACGGATTATTCGGGCGAGCTGTCGATCTCCAAGGAGATTCTCAAGCGCGTGGTGGAATCCTACCGCCGCATTCGCAACACGCTGCGTTTCCTGCTGGCGAATCTGGCGGACTTTGATGTCAGCAAACATGCGCTGCCGCCGGAGCAGTGGCTGGAAATCGACCGTTATGCGCTGGAACTGACTCGTGATCTCCAGAAAAAGGTGCGGGCAGGCTACGATCGCTATGAGTTTCATACTGTCGTCAAGGAACTGACGGCGTTCTGCTCCGAGGATATGGGCGCTTTTTACCTGGATATTCTCAAGGATCGTATCTATACGACGGGCGCCGATTCCCGTCCCCGCCGTGCTGCGCAGAACGCGCTCTGGCATATCACCGGGTCATTGGTGAAACTGTTGTCCCCGGTGTTGAGTTTTACTGCCGAGGAGGCGTGGCAGGTATTGAAGGGCGGTACGGAGGGCAGCATCTTCGAGGAAGAGTGGCATGTTTTTCCGGAAGCGCGGCTCGAGCAGAAACTCGTCGCTGGCTGGTTTGGATTGTATGAAGCCCGGAAAATCATCAATAAAAAGATTGAGGAAGAGCGCGCCAAGGGGACTGTCGGCTCATCGCTGCAAGCTGAACTTGATATCTCCGCGACCGGATCAAACTACGAAATGATGAAACGGCTTGGGGATGACCTCAGGTTTGTGTTCATTACCTCACGCGCAACTTTGCATAAACGCGTCGACGCAGGAGGCGACCTTGATCCCGTGGCCGAGGTCAAGCCCAGTGCCTTTGTGAAATGTGAACGCTGCTGGCATTACCGCGCTGACGTCGGCCATGACGCGAACCATCCTGATCTGTGCGGCCGCTGCACATCCAACCTGACCGGCGCGGGTGAACCGCGCACGTACGCCTGATGCGACGCTGGCTGTTGCTGTCCAGCGTCGTGGTGGCGCTGGATCAGTTAAGCAAATATGTTGTCGTGGAGAAGCTGGCAAACCTTCCGCCGGTGGAAGTCACGTCGTTCTTCAACCTGGTGCTGGTTTATAACCGCGGCGCCGCCTTCAGTTTTCTTGCGGGGGCCGGCGGCTGGCAGCGTGAATTTTTTACCATCATCGCGTTGATCGCTTCGGCGTGGATCATCTGGCTGCTGTACCGGTATCCGCAACAGCGGCTGTTCAGTCTGGCGCTGGCGCTGGTGCTCGGCGGTGCGATCGGCAATGTCATTGATCGCGTGATGATCGGTGCGGTTGTCGATTTTCTGGACTTCCATGCCTTTGGCTGGCACTGGCCGGCCTTTAACGTTGCCGATTCGGCGATTACCTGTGGAGCGGCCCTGCTGATCTGGGACGGCATTTTCGGTAGTTCGCAGAACAAGGCTGAAGCTAAGTAATTGTATTTATTAATAAATAATTGAGTCGCTGGCGCCAAGTCGCCGGCGCAAGGGTATAATCTTCGCCATGCAAGTACTGCTCGCCAATCCCCGTGGTTTCTGTGCCGGCGTCGATCGCGCGATCGAAATCGTCGAACGTGCGCTGGTGTTGCACGGCGCGCCGATCTACGTCCGCCATGAAGTTGTACACAACAAATTTGTCGTTAACGATCTGCGCAACAAGGGCGCGGTGTTCGTCGAAGAACTGGCCGAAGTGCCTGCAGGCAGCACGGTGATCTTCAGCGCCCATGGCGTGTCGCAGGATGTGCGCCGCGAAGCTGATGTGCGCGGTCTGAAAGTATTTGATGCGACCTGTCCGCTGGTGACCAAGGTTCATGTTGAGGTGGCCAAGATGCGTGAACAGGGCCGCGAAATCGTGATGATCGGTCATCGCGGCCATCCGGAAGTTGAAGGCACGATGGGGCAGAGCGATGGCGGTATGCATCTGGTCGAAGGTCCGGATGATGTGCCGGGTCTCAAGGTTGCTGATGAAAACAATCTGGCCTATGTCACCCAGACGACGCTGTCGATGGATGACGCGGCGCGCACTGTAGGCTCGCTGAAAAAACGCTTCCCGAAAATCGTCGGCCCGAAAAAAGACGACATCTGTTACGCAACGCAAAACCGCCAGGATGCGATCAAGACCCTGGCGCAGCGCTGTGATGTGGTGATCGTGGTTGGTTCCCCGAACAGCTCCAACTCGAACCGCTTGCGAGAAGTGGCCGAGCAGCTGGGCGTTCCCGCTTACATGGTTGATAACGCCAGAGAATTGCAGCCGGACTGGGTTGCCGGTAAAAAAATCGTCGGTGTGACCGCCGGTGCCTCTGCACCGGAAGTGCTGGTTCAGGAAGTGGTGGAACGCCTGCGCAGCCTTGGCGCCAACAGTGTCAGTACGCTGGACGGAATCCCCGAACGGGTCACTTTCCCCTTGCCCAAGGGGTTGGCGGTTACTGCCTCCTGTTAGGCATTGCTTCGTTGCCCCGCGGCGATTCCATTGCAGATGGCGGTGGTTGCAGTATTACTTCAATCAGCATTTCACTGCGTACCGGCAATTTGGCGCGGTATCCGGGACGAAACCGCGCTTGAGAAAATACCTCCAGCGCTGCCTGTTCGAATTCGGTAATACCGGTGCTCATCACGACGGAGGCCTCATCCACCTGTCCGCTTTCACTGATGCGCAGCCTGAGCATTACGCTGCCTGCAATTGCGTTGGGTGATTCGGGTGCAGGAACTTCAATGTTTTCCAGTGGAAAGGGACGTCGCTCCAGTTCCGAGGCTTTGAAGTAATAGATTTCCCCGGGATTCTTGACGCTGGCTGCAGTGTCCTTGATGGCCGGGTTTGCCGGTTCTGGCGAAAAGGGCTCGTCCGCTGCGATTACCAAGGACTTGAAGGAAGAAGCTTCAGGTGGAGCAGGGGTCTGGGTTTCAAGGCTGCCGAGTCTCGCGATCAGCGGCGGACTGTTGCCCTGTTCGGCGAGCGGATTATCGCCGGCTGCACCACGATTGACCGAAAGTACGATGGCCATGTGCATTGCCGCCGATACTGCGGCGGCAATGCACAGCCTTTGCACTTTTACATCCCGGACGTACGGTCGCATGTTTCACAGCTGCACTCGCCGTTTACCGGCTACTGCACCAGCTCGCGCCAGCTGGTACGCCGTCCCTGTGGATCACCTGCAGGAATCGGTGCTTCAGCCGTCTGTTGCGAGGCATCCGACGTGGTCGCGATGACTACTGTTCTGCCGTCAGGCAGCCGCACCACGTTGATACCCACCGCCAGGGAGTCAGACAGCTTGGTGCCGAAGTTCGTTGATCCGGCCACCTGCAGACCGTTACGCGCATCGAAGAAGTTCAGCCAGCTGTAACCGCCGATGTTGCAGGCATTGTTCTGTGGCACGTTACTCGCCACCGTGAGCGTGCCCAGTTGCAGTTTCATGTCAACGTTCACCCGCTCGCCGCTGTCCGGCAGGTCCGCGTACCAGCCGCCGTTGGTGGTGCAGTTGGTGACGCAACTGATGCTGCGCGTGGTCGTCGTGGTGTTGCTGATGGATAAGCGACTGAGCGTTGTGCGGGGTGCCGCAATCGGGTAGCTGCCGGTGTCCTTGATGCCCCATACGGTCTGTGTCTGTGTCAATGAAAGATCGCTGGCGCCGAGATAACGGCCGCTCGCGACAAAGATGTAACTTGTAGGCGGGCTGCCGAATTCCGCAAGTTCGGGTTTGGTGGTGATGGATTGCGCAACACCCGACGAATCGACCACGGTGGTTACGCGTGTTGCCGACTGGGTGGCGTTGACTTGAAAGCGCCATACATTCCCCAGCAGGTCGACGCCGTACAAGTGCTGCGTGGTGTTGTTCAGGGAGGTGTTCAGCACGAAGTTGTTGATTTTGCCGAGCCCGCTTGGGGTTGTTGCGCTGCCGGTGGCAGTCGAGATCTTGTAGATGATCTGTCCGGTGATGGCGTCAAGCACATACAGGTAGCCAATGCCGTCACCGGTTACTGTAGGCGTGTTGACGTTATTGTAGCCCGAGGTCACGAACACAACCCAACGGCCTTGCGGGTAACCGGTGAAGGTGATTTTGCTGATCTGCGGATTGCCGTAGCTGAAGCCCAGATGACAGTCAGACGACTGTCCGACCGGGGTTGCCGCGCAGGTGCCGGTGTGTTTGAACTCCCACAGACCCTTCGGATTGGCGGGGTCGGTGATGTCCAGCGCGTAATAACCCTTGCCGCCGGCATTCAGGCCGCCGACGAGTATGGTTTTCCAGGTTGCAGTAACCGAGTCATAGACGTCACCCACACCAGGAGTGCCGTCAACGAAGTACTGGTGCAGGTTTGCATAGTTGTTGTCAGCGAGCTTGTGCAGATTGGGCAGTACCATGGTCGGAATGAAAGCCCAGCGTTCTTCGCCGCCGATAGGGTCAATATTGGTGGTGCCGGCATAAAAGGCGTGAAGCATGCCGTCGTTGGCTGCGACGTAGACCATCGGGGTGCGCCCGCTGTTGTTGGCTTTGAACGTGGCGTAATCAGTATCCTGGTATTCAGCGAAAGGCGCTTTTACGAACACCGGCTGGGCATTGACAATGTCACCCAGCACACCGGTCCGCGTGCGGTAAAGGAGTTGGGTGTTGGCATCAAAACCTTCGCGTCCGCGCTGGCCGCGCAGGAAGTTGACCATGTTTGCGCCTGCAGCCAGCGTGCGCTGGTTGACGGAACCGGCCGGAGTGATGCCGTCGGTCATGTCGGAGTACTGGCTCATCGCGGCAACCTGGGTTGAACCGAAGAAGGCCTGTTCCGTAGCATTCAGGCCGGTATTTGCAGCGCCTGTCGGCAAGCCGCCGGTGTCGCAGGCCTGTGTGTTCCAGGTGAAGTTGACCAGATTGTTGGTGGCGCCGCTGCGGAACAACCTGATGCTGCGGTTGTCGCAGGCAGCGTTGGTTTTGGCATCAAGTTTGGCTCGTGCTGACCATACCGGCGTGGTGCTGACAACACCGGTAAACAGATCGATTTCCTTGGCCTCGAGGTCGCCAATCCATTCCAGTGTTTTGTAGCTGGCGGTGTAGGCGAAGTTGTCACCGGCAACAGGCTCCAGGTTACTGGTCGCCGCCGCGGCCGCAGATGCAACGCGGGCATTCACGCCGGCGAGGGCGGCAGTCAGGGCTTCGACGACGGCATCGGGATTGGCTGCGCTGAAGAACTGGCCCTTTCCATTGACCGCAGCGTGCCACAAATCGTCCAGGGCTGTCGGGTTGTCGTTGGTGGGTGCCGGCCAGTTCAGCGCGCCTGAGCGCAGTGCCGCAAAGTCACCGGCGCCGGTTTTGTAACTGGAAACATAATTCAGTGTGCCGGCCAGACCCAAACCCATCGTGAAGGTGGTCATGTGCTGGTGCCGTGCGGAATCATCCTCGACGCCGCTGCCGCCGGAAGGTACGTTGTTGTCGGTGCCCACATCCGTACCCAGCGCACCTGTCGATCCGGCTGCACGCAGGTCGGTCAGGTAGTAATAGGCCGCAACGTCGGCCAGCGATCCTGATGAACCACCGCCGCTGGAGGTCACTGTTGTTGTGGTTACCAGCGGGTTGGGACTTTGCAGGGCGCGCGGGCTGCTGGAGCAACTGGTGACGTTTGCTGTGCTTGATGAACTCGAGGGTGAACCGGCAGGGGAGATCGGAGTGTCAGTCACGGTTGTCGTCGCGCGCACACGTCTCCGCCCGCTGGAGCAACCGGAGGTTGAAAGGAATTCGTTGACGCTGGTGACGCGTTCAATGGTTGTTGTGGTTGACCCGTCGAACAATGGCCGCGGTGTTGTCGAAATGTTGCCATCGTGATTGCCGATGGCCGTGCCGTCCAGTTGGATACCCGCATTGCCGTTCCAGTAGCCGTCCGTGGTGAGAATGGTGAAGTTCTGCTGGCAGGAGTACTGCATCGGATCGCCGGTCATGCCGGAGTTGATGCCGGTTTGAATTCCTGCAAAATGACGTCCAGCGCGGGCCAAAGCCTCGCGCAAAGGGGTGCCGCTTCCCGGATTCTGCGCATAAAGCTTGGAATACCAGTTGCTTTTCTGGGTGGCGTTGAAGTCGGAAATGGCCAGATACTTGCTCGACGACACCGGACTGCCCGGGTTGATGGTGATGAACCCGACGCGATAACCTGAACCGATGCCGGCAAACGCGCGACCGGTGGCCGACTTCATCATCAACATGCGGGTGCGGTAGAACGAGTACCAGTTGGCAAAATTGGTGCGCTCGTCAGTGTTGCCCGGACCCGAGGTTGCGGTGACCTGGCGCTTGGTCCAGTTGCCGGTGTTGTGCGGGAATGTGGAGCTTGAACTTGGCCAGCAGCCGGTGGTGCTGCTGGTGCTGCCGCTGTCGGGAGTTCCGGCGCCGCTCCATACATAATAATAGGCACGCTGCGAAGTATCGGAGTCGTGCGCCAGGAAGCTGGTATCCAGGTTCCTGGTTGAAGAGCTGCTGCTGAAGCCGTTTTCCCTAGCGTTAGTGAAGGTTGCATTGGCGAAATTGGTGCCGTCTGCATTTTTTGGTGAGACGTAGGTAATCGCAGGATTGTAGTAAACCGAATTGCAAATATGATTTTTGAAGCCGGTGGTGCCGGTCCTGCCTGAAATGCCATCAGGCATGTATTCCCGGTCCATACTGCCTGAATCATCGAGGGTGAACAGGATGTTGGGCTTTACCACGGTGGTCGAACTGCTGGCCAGCGGTACGGAAGCGATGTCAGTCAGTGCGGCGTGACTGACCAATGGAGAGACGGAAATTGCGATCGCGATAACGGTAGCGACACCGCGCAAGCGCATGTTCTGGCGCTGAATGAAACAACTATGGGTCGCGAATAACTTCATGGTGCGTTCTCCTGGAATACCGGCCGTCGCCGATCAGTACATGATCGACTGGGTGTATGAAACGGTGTTGCGCGGGCCGAGAGCGCGCGCAGTGACGCGGTAATAGACAAAGATCGTGCCTGTCAGCGGCAGGACGCCGTAACTGCCGCCTGCGCGGCTGCTGCTGCCTCCGGCAACGCTTACGGTCAGGCATTGCTGGTTAGGCGAGTTATGGCCCGAATTCGCCAGACTGCACAGGCGGTGCACAATGTATCGGACTTCAAATCCTGCAGCGTCGGTGCTAACGAGAGTGCCTTGCGCGTTCCAGTTGAAGGTCGCCGCATCAAACACGTTGTCCCAGTTGGATACATATCCCGTGGGTTGCGTGTTGTTAAGAATCGCCGGGGTCTGCAGCATCAGCCAAGAGCGTGCGGCCTCTATGCCGGCATCGGAAGAGGTTACGGCGCCGCGTTGAATGGCGATGTTGCCGGCAATCAGCACGCCGGTGCCGATCGAGCGCCACATCGCGACGCCGGCCAAAGACATCGCGACCAGCACAATCAGAGCAATGAACAGCACAACACCTTGTTGTCGGGCACGGGATTTCATGGTTCGGTCCTGGGTTGCGGTCATGATCACGGGCTGATGCGGCTGCCCCACAGGATGTTGCGCAGTGGGATAACGGTTTCGTAAACGCGATAACGGTAGTTGCGCCAGTTATCAGCGGGGTCAGTCGGCGAAGACGAGCTTGCACTGCCGTCGAGGTTGGTGATGACGAACTGGCCGCCGGACCAACTGGGCACTGTGGTTGTGACCAGCGTGCGTTCAAACTGCCCTGCGCGGGCCAGAATTCCCAGGCGTACGGCAATGACGTTGGCCCAGGCGGCATTTGTCGCCGGGTCGGTGGTTGTCCACTCGTTGTCGGCGATACGTCCGTCGTTGTTGGCGTCGATCCCGTATTCCGCCTGCAGCGTGACTACGTTATCGGCGATTTCAACCGGATCATTGGTGCCGTCGCCGTTGCTGTCCTGGTACAGCAGGTCGTTCGTTACCTGCAATTTGCCGTCGACCACGGCCCAGATGTTGCGGCGTGCGCCATTGCCGAGGTTGAAGATGAATCCGCTGGAGAACGAAATCAGCGGCGTCGGGTTGTTGTAACGGGCGATGCGGGTCTGTGTTGTTGTAGTGCCATCAGTGTTGTAAATCGGGTAGCTGTAGGAGCCTTGGCCATGATCTATGGTCAGGCCATCGGCATTGGCAACACCGGTGAGTTCGACCAGCATGCATTGCAGGGAGGGTGCGGTCCGTCCGATGAGCAGATAGTCCCGCGGGATCAGTCCTGAGCGACCGCGGGTCTTTTTGGTGGTGTCGGTTGATTCGGTAAAAATCAGTGCCGCTGGAAACACATTCCCGTTGCCGCGCAAAACGGTAAGGGTGTCCGATGCTCCGCCTGCGCCCTGGGTGATCAGGACCGGTGTCAACCGGAACGAAAAAGCGGGTACCGGCCGACCGCTGTCGTAGGCATTGACAGTACAACCCATTACCGGCGTCACGGCCGTGAACGGGGTCACCAGGATTGAATCGTAACTGGCAGACGAGAATCCATAACCCGCTTCACGCACGTCACGTTCCAGCGAGTTGAGGCCGATCACGCCGGAAATCTGCACATCGCTTCCCGAGGATGCCGAGCGCTTGCGTTCTTCCGACAGTGCGAGCATCTGGAAAATCACGACAATGCCGATCATCGCGATCAGCACGCCGACCATGATTTCAACAAGGCTCAGACCTGCCTGCGCCTGACGTTTAGAGATGCGTTGATCAATACACATAAGTGATCACCTGATGCCTGCGGGGGGCGAGATCCTGCGGGGTTTGCCAGCAGACGGTTATCGTGATGCGATTCATCGTGGCGGAGTCCAATGCAATTTGCTGCATGCCGGCGGTTGCACCGAGCAGGCCGTTTGCGGTGCTGGTGACGTCGCTGACCCACTGCGTCAGGATCGCATTGGTATTGTCGGCCTGACCGCCGGTATAGGCGCAATCGGCGCCGCTGGAATTCAACACAAACGTATTCAGCGACGTGATGATGCTGGCGTCGGTTGAGCGATCCACGCCCGTCCAGATGCGGGAAATGATGTCGTTGGCGAATGCAGCCGCGTCTGCGCGATTCTTGGCGTCTGCGCTTGCCGAGAATGCGGCGGCCTGCATGCCAACCATTGCCAGAATTCCTACCGAAAAAATGAGAATGCCGATCAGGGCTTCAAGCAGCATCACCCCTTTCTGCAGGCGTAACGGAATGTTCATTTTGCCTTTCATGAATTCTGTCCTAACAGGCGCGCGTATCTTTGGCTGCAGTAACGTTCGGGTCGCAGATGCGAACCTGGCCGCCTGATGAGACCACGACGTTGAGGCAGCGTATCGGTCCGCCCGCGGCTGCACAGGTTCCAGCTGTAGGGTTGGTTACCTGGAATTGCACCGGTCGTGCGATGGTCAGCGCACCGAATCCGGTGAAGGTCAGAATGCCGTCGTAACTGGCGTCAGCGCTGGACGAGGTCACTACGACAGCAGTGGCATCCGCTCTGCCACTGCCCTCTGCGCCGGATTTGCCTTCGATGTAGTTGTTCATGCCGGTTGCCGGGACGAATTCGCGAACCACCCAGTTGATGCCGGTAGTCGACTGCGGCAGGGCATTGACCAGGCTTTCCAGCGGTTCCTCATCGGTTTGCACGAACTGCACCCGTGCGTTTCGCTTCACTGCTTCCGCACGTGCCATGTTCAGTCCGCTGACGAGGTTGTCGGCAGTTGTCCGCACCCGCGAATTGTTCAGGAAAGTCGCGTATTCCGGTACGCCCAGTGCCATCAGCAGTGCCAGGATGGCGATGCCGATGAGCAGTTCAACAATGCTGAAACCTGATTGAAGGCGCTTTAACACACGCCGCCTTTCTTGGTGACCCAGCAGGTAGTATTGGTGGCCCAGCCTGCCGGAACGCCGGTTGTGGCGCGTGTATTCGCCTGATTGATTGTGAAAACGAAGCCGTTCATGCCTTCTGCGGCGACGCCAGTGGCCGTAACTGTGAAGGTGGTGGCAGTCAGGGCCGAGCAGGCGTAGGTGAAGTATCGGCCTGTTGGTACAGGAGCAACTGTGCCAGCGGTACAGGCGCCTGCATAAGTGCGGTTGTCCTGGAAAAACTGCTCCATCCGGACGCGATGTTCCGAAAGCGTCGCTGTGGCTTCGGTAATTTTGCTGCGGGTCACATAGTCGGAATACTGCGGTACGGCGATGGCTGCCAGAATGCCGATAATCGCCACTACAACCAGAAGTTCAACCAAGCTAAATCCGAGGCCTCGTTTCATGCCTGCTCCCCTTTATGTAGGTGTAAGAATAGAAAGGATTCTACGCTGTCGCCACGTGTTCCCGATGAGTGGCTTGGTGCAGACCATGAGCGGTCGCAAAGCGTGTGCAGCCGTGAACAAAATCACTCTTTTGGCGGGTTCTGGCCTGTCCGATGATCCGTTCTGATCGGGCCGCCTTTGCGATCTAAGGATGCGGCGCATCCGCGATGTAATATTAGACAAAGTCCAATTATTGAACTAAAATTAAAAACCAATGGAAGCAACATCTTACGATCGAACCGCCGTGATTGCGCTACTGCGCAGGCACGGAATCGCCCCCACCCACCAGCGCTTGGAGATCGCTCAAGTTCTGCTGGGTCGTTGCCACCATCTTGCCGCAGACCAGGTTCTGGCCAAGGTTAACGAGCAACATGCTGAAACCTCGAAGGCCACGGTTTACAACACGTTGAACCTGTTCCGGGATCGAGGGTTGATCCGCGAAGTCATCGTTGATCCGAAACGTGTGTTTTATGACCCTAATACCGAACCGCACCATCACATGTATAACGTGGATACCGGTGAAATTACCGATATTCCTTCCACTACGCTGAAAGTCAGTGGCATTCCCGATTTGCCGTCCGGCATGGTTACCGAGGGGGTCGATATCATCGTTCGCGTGCGCGCCAGCACTGCATCGGTGGGGTAGAATACGGCCCTTTCCGCAGTCACGGTTTCCAGTTTTGCCGGAATAGCTCAGTTGGTAGAGCAGCGCATTCGTAATGCGAAGGTCGTAGGTTCGA
>CAZHFZ010000049.1:0-25132 GCA_964531455.1 uncultured Bordetella sp. | reverse complement strand
CAGAAGCCGCACCCGCCCATCGTCGGCACCGTAGTCGCCCCTTACTCCAAAGGCGTGATCGCGATGGCCGAGCGCGGCTGGTTGCCGATCTCCGCCAACTTCCTGCTGCCGGAGTGGGTCAAGACCCACTGGCCGAACTACGTCGAAGGCAAGAAGAACATCGGCCAGATCGCCAATACGGCTGACTGGCGCGTCGCGAAAAGCATTTTTGTCGCCGACGACGAAGCCACCGCCCAGCGCTATGGCAAATCCGCCGAGGGCCCCTACCATTTCTATTTCAAGCAACTGGTGCGCAAACTCGTCGGCTTCGGTAATCGCGGCAATCTGTTCAAGGCCGACCAGAGCATGCCCGACTCGCTGATCACCACGGAATATGTCCTCGACAAGCTGGTCATTGCCGGCACGGTCGACAGCGTGGTGGACCAGATCCTCGCGTTCCGCGAACAGGTCGGTGACTTCGGTACGCTGGTCTATGCCATGCACGACTGGATCGACCCGGCGCTGGCCAAACGCTCGATGCAACTGCTGGCCGAACAGGTCATGCCCAAGGTCAACGCCGCCATCGGCAAGTCGTAACACAACACGTAACAGCAAGGAGCACGCAGTGCTGAATGTCGCAGTCGTCGGTATGGGCTGGTGGGGCAAGATCATTGTCCCGCTGCTCAAAACCAGCAAGAAAATCACCGTCAATACGGTCGTTGAAGTCAACCCGGCATCCATCGCCGATTTCGCCAAGCAACACAGCGTGAACGTCGTCACCGACTTCAACGCCGTGCTGAAAGATCCGTCGATCCAGGCCGTGGTGCTGTGCACGCCGCACACCCAGCACACCGACCAGATCGTTGCCGCCGCCAACGCCGGCAAACATGTGTTCTGTGAAAAACCGCTGTCGATGACCCGCGCCGATGTATTGCGCGCCATCAAGGCCGTCAACGACAACAAGGTTGCATTGGCCGTCGGCCATGAGCGCCGCTTCGAGCCGCCGATCATTGATCTGATGAAAGTGGTGAAGTCCGGCGAAATCGGCACACCGTTGCAGGTCGAAGCCAACTTCAGCCAGGACAAGTTCCTCACTCTCGCTGCCGACAACTGGCGCCTCTCCGGCAAGGAAGCCCCGGCCGGTCCGATGACCGCCACCGGCATTCACCTTCTCGATCTTTCAGTGGGCGTTTTTGGTGAAGCCGAACGTGTGCTGGCCAGCGTCAAACAACTGGGCAGCCAGCTGGTCAATGGCGACACGCTGGCGATCATGGTGACATTCAAAAACGGAGGCCACGCGCTGATCAGCGCGATCCTCGCCACGCCCTTCGACGGCCGCTTCGCCGTTTACGGCAGCAAGGGCTGGGTTGAGGTGCGTGACAAGACCCATCCGGAAAAACCGACCGGCTGGACCTTCACCAAGGTGGTCCGCAACC
Source organism: uncultured Bordetella sp. (assembly GCA_964531455.1). Taxonomy (GTDB): domain Bacteria; phylum Pseudomonadota; class Gammaproteobacteria; order Burkholderiales; family SG8-41. The sequence continues at coordinate 23,717 of CAZHFZ010000049.1, read as the reverse complement.
CCAATGGCGGACCGGAAAGCCGCGAGACGAAGGCCTACGAACCGGCGCCGAACGTGCTCGCCAATCTGGAAGCCTTTGCCGATGCCGCAGAAGGCCGCGCGCCCTACCCGGTACCGCAGGAACAGATGATCGCCAACATTTCCGCCCTCGAAGCCATTTTCAAATCCGCTTCCACCAACGCGATCGTCAACGTCGAATCCTGACCCGCATGACGACACCCGCCACGCAGCCCACTCACGCCGACCTCGTCGCCCGTGCCCATGCACTGGTCCCGGTTCTGCGCGAGCGCGCGCCGCGTGCCGAAGAATTGCGGCGCATCCCCGATGACACCATCAATGATTTGCACGCGAGCGGCCTGTTCCGCATGCTGCAGCCCAGACGCGTCGGCGGCAGCGAACTCTCGTACGAAGCCATTGTTGAACTGACGGCGATCATCGGTCGCGGTTGCGGTTCCACCGCATGGGTGCTGGCCAACCTCGCCAACCATCACTGGATGCTGGCGCTGTGGCCGCGTGACGCACAGAACGAAATCTGGGGCCAGAACGCGGATGCTCTGGTCGGTTCAGCACTGATGTTCCCCGCCGGCCACGCCGAGCGCGATGGCCACGGCTATCGACTGTCCGGCCACTGGAAATTCTCCAGCGGCATCGATGCCTGCGACTGGTGCATGTTGGGCGGCATTGTCGCCAGCGCTGAAGGTGAAATGCCCGAGTACCACGTGTTCCTGGTACCGAAAGCGGATTACAAAATCATCGACACCTGGCATGTCGCCGGCCTGCGCGGCACCGGCAGCAAGGATGTCGAGGTCAAGGAAGTCTTCGTGCCGGCGCACCGTGCGCTGACCGTCGAGCAGATGAAAGGCGGCGTGGCGATGGGCGGCGAAAGTGCACCGCTCTACCGGCTGCCGGTGTTCGACATGTTCCCGTATGTGGTTGCCGGCGCTGCACTGGGCATCGCACAGGGCGCGATTGAAGTCTTCACCGAAGACATCCGTCATCGCATCACCGCATATTCAACAACTCTGCTCGCCGACTATGCGACCACGCAGGCGCGGCTGGGTCATGCGTCTGCGGCCATAGCCGCTGCCGAACGCATCCTCGTCAGCAATTGCCGTGACGTCATGGCCATGGCCGCCCGTCATGAAATGCCGGCGCGCGACTACAAGATCCGCTTGCGTCGCGACGGTGCCTATGCGGCGCATCTGTGCACCGAGGGCGTCGATCTGCTGTTTGGCGCCGGTGGCGGAGAATTTCTTTACAATCAACAGGTTATACAACGCTGCTTCCGCGACATTCACGCCGCCAACAGCCACTATGCGCTGGCCTGGGATATCGCGACGACCATGGCGGGCAAATCGCTGCTCGGCATTGCCGCTGACCTGCCCACCCTTTAAACCATGGCCGCCGAATCCAATACCCCGGACGCGCCGGACTTCGATCCGCGCGACTTCAGAAACGCACTGGGCCAGTTTGCCACCGGCGTCACCATCGTCACCACGCGCACCAGCGCCGGCGAACCGATCGGACTGACCGCGAATTCTTTCAGTTCGGTATCGCTGTCACCGCCGCTGGTGTTGTGGAGCCTGTCGCTGCGCTCGCCCAACCTGCCGAATTTCCTGCAGGCTACCCATTTCGCCATCAACGTGCTGGCGCGCGACCAGATCGCGCTGTCGCAGCGTTTCTCGAAACCCATCCCCAACAAGTTCGAAGGCGTCGACTGTAGTGACAGCGCCAACGGCATGCCATTGCTGGCAGGTACTTCGGCGCATTTCGAATGCCGCACTGAAGCCCGGCACTATTCCGGCGACCATGTCATTTTCATTGGCCATGTACTGCACTACAGCCATGCCGACCGAGACGCCCTGGGTTACCACCGCGGACGTTACATCTCGACGTCACCGATTGATCCAGTCTGAAGTTCTTCCATCAGGAGGCCCCATGACGCAACGCATCCGCGGCATTACCGACGAAGAAGCCACCGGCCCGGCCAAGGAGTTGTTCGAAGCCTCCACGCAGATGCTGGGGCGCACGGCAAACCTGATGCGCATTCTTGCGCACAGTCCTTACCTCGCACGCTGGACGCTGCCGTTCATCGCAGCAGTACGACAGCCCAATGCAGGTGCGGTGTCTGATGTACGCTTGCGCAACCTTGCGGTGCTGAAAACATCGACGCTCAACGGCTGCAAGTATTGAACGGAACACAACTACGTGCTTGGTCAAGCACTGGGATTGAAAACCGAAGAGTTCGATGCCTTGCAGGCTGATGATTACCGCGACAGCGCGCTGTTCAGTGACAAAGAGAAAGCCGTCATCGCCTGGGCAGAAGCCATGACGCTGAACACCGCAAAACGCGACAATAAGGTCTGGGATGATCTGAAGAAACATTTCAATGACGCTGAAATCGTTGAAATCTCGCTGATCACCGGCATGTTCAACATGATCAACCGGCTCAATGATTCCTTCCGCACCGAACTGGAGAGCGAAGAATACAACCGCCGCCAGCACGGTGCAGTCGGCGTCACCCGTACGACACTGGAAGACTACGCCTGCCGCATCTGCGCGCAGAAATCCGCATGACCAATCAATCACTTATCACTGGTAAATCATGATCAAAGCAGCAATCGTCGGACTCGGCTGGTGGGGCAAAAACATCGCCGACGCGGTGCAAGGCAAAAGCACAAAACTGCAATTCGTCCACGGCGTCACCCAGGAACTCGACGCTACGCGCGACTACGCCAAAACCAAGGGCTTTCGCCTTTCAGCCACGCTGGAAGAAGCACTGGCCGATCCTGAAGTGCAGGCCGTCGTACTCGCCACGCCGCATTCGCTGCATGCCGACCAGGTGGTGCAGGTCGCCCGTGCCGGCAAGGCCGTGTTCTGTGAAAAACCGCTGTCACTGACCCGCGCCGACGCACAACGCGCCGTTGATGCCTGCAAAACCGCTGGCGTACCCATCGGCGTCGGCCAGAACAAACGCTTCTGGCCCTCCACCGTCGAAATGCGCCGTGTCATTGCCAGTGGCGCGCTCGGCCGCATCATGCATGTCGAAGGCCATTACTCCAACGAACATTCGAGCAAGTTCTTCGCCCCTTGGCGCGACCTGCCGTCCGAGACCCCGGGTGCAGGCATGACCGGCACCGGCATCCACATCCTCGACGCCTTTGCCAACATCGCCGGCCCGGCGGAAAAGATCACCGCGCAGTTCATCGCCCACCGCGAAGGCGCTGACCCGCGCGACACGGTATCGGTCCTGTTCAAATTCAAGAACAACATCAGCGGCTTCCTCGGCGCAGTGCGCGCCTCGCCGCTGTATTTCCGCGTCCATGTGTTCGGCGACGAAGGTTCGGTCGAAGCGCTGGATGAAACGCGCACCATCATCCGCCTCAAAGGCGGCAAGACCGAAGTAAAGGATTTCCCGAAAATCGACTCCGTGCTGGCCGAGATCGATGCCTTTGCCGATGCGGTGGCGGGTGTTGCACCCTACCCAATCACCACCGCCGAAATGGTCAACACCATCGCCTCGTTCGAAGCCATCATCAATTCCATCAAAACCGACGGTGCCATCAAGCTCTGATCCTGTTGGCCCGGCAGTGGCGGATGTCATAAAAACGCAACGATAGTGTTATAGCTTCTTCATATATACGCGCCGTCCGGCGCATGGGGAAGCCAATTGGTCACGATCGAAATTTTCCGTAACGAAACGGACACTCTCGCCATTCCGGCCGGTCAAACCATCTTCAACGAAGGTGATACCGGCGGCGTTGCCATGTACGTCGTAGTCGAAGGCGAAGTCGATCTGCTGGTCAAAGGCAAACTTGTCGAAAGCCTCGGGCCCGGTGGCGTGCTGGGTGAAATGGCCCTTCTCGACAACGTGCCGCGCAGCGCCAGCGCTGTCGCAAAATCCGCCTGCCGGCTCGTTGAAATCAACGAAAAACGTTTCAAATTCCTGGTGCAACAGACACCGAACTTTGCATTGCAGATGATGCGCGTCATCGCGGACCGCCTGCGCCGGATGGACGACCGGCTCTAGGAACAGGCAAACCGCGCCACCGCACGCCGGGAATCTGTTGCGGAAAAAGCTTACTGATTCCACACGCTTTCGATCATCGCGTAACCCACAGTGTCGTACTGGCGCAGCTCATCCCGCGTGAACGGGAAAAAATCGTTGCGCACAAAGTAGGCCTCGGTCAGTTCAGCAAAAAACTCCAGATAGTTGTTCAGCGCGTACGCCCGCCCCACCGGCCCCTGCGCGCTGGCCACCGACTCATACAAGCCGCGGTTACCTGCTGAGTTGAAAGCCGACAGCAACTCCGGATGATCCTTGCCCAGCACCCGGTCGTGATAGGCATGCGCCAGTTCATGCAGGATGATCGACGGCTGGAGCTGCGACCACTCGAGATAATCCCGGGCGCTAGCAATCTCCACCGCCCGCGCCTTGCGCGGGTCGTAGCCGTTGCTGCTCAACCAGTCCGCCGACCAGTGATACTGCGCGCCGCGCAATCCCGGCGTCTGCAGCTCCAGCCAGATCGGCGCCGCCTGCAGCGCCTGCACCGCTTTCAACGGCACTTTCGACTGTATGGTGTTGAGCTGCGCATCCAGCAGGTTCAGCACCTGCAATGCGAGTGCGCCGTCCTGCGCCAGCAACTGCTTGCTGACCAACACCCGCCAGCCGTGCAGCACCGCTTCGGAATAGCCGGTATCCACTTCGGTCAGGGTGTAGGTTTTTAACGGCTGCTGCGAAGACGGTCCGGCGACCGCAGCATCGGAAGCAGGTTTCTTGTTCCATGCGGCAAACGCGACCACAGCAATTACCAGGAGCAGTACCCAACGGATCATGTTGTCCCAACCCTGCCCGGAGAAATTGCGATGCTGCTGATGAACAACAAGGTGATGCCGTATCTCAGGATTTTTCTCTGCCCTGCCACCGCTCCGCCGCCTTGTCATCCGTCACCCGCGCATCGACCCAGCGCGCCCCCTTCGGCGTGATTTCCTTTTTCCAGAACGGCGCTTTGGTCTTCAGGTAATCCATGATGAATTCGCAGGCGGCGAAAGCGTCGCCGCGATGCGTGCTGGCGACGATCACCAGCACGATCTGGTCCGTGGGTTTGAGCGTGCCGACACGGTGAATCACCAGCGCATCCAGCACCTCCCAGCGGCCGCGCGCCTGATCGATGATTTCGCTGATCGCCTTTTCGGTCATGCCGGGGTAATGCTCCAGCGTCATCGTTGCAACGCTGTCGCCTTCATTGATGTCGCGCACCACGCCGACAAAGCTGGCGATGGCGCCGATTTTCGGATTGCCGAGGCGCATCGCCGCCAGTTCGGCGCTGACATCGAAATCCTGCTCGTGGATGCGCACGCTCATGGCATCAGCCTCCGGTCACCGGCGGGAAAAACGCGACTTCATCACCGTTCTTGACCGGCGTGTCGGGCACCGCCACATCCTGATTCACCGCGGCACGCAGATTGCGGCCCTCGGCCATTTCCTTCGCCCAAGCCTCGCCGCGCTGCGCCAGATGTGTGCGCAAGGCGCCCAGCGTCGTCACGCCCGCCGGCAAGGCGATTTGCTCGCGCCCGGTGCCCAGCGCTTCACGCAAACGTGCGAAATACAGCAGCGTGATCATGCGCCCTGCTCCAGACCGACTTGCTTAAGGATGAAGGCCGCTATCGTTTCCGGCACATTCAGATCCAGTTGCGGCAACTGGGTATCGACTTTGGCATCGCTGGCGATGGCAACGATATTGCTGTCGTGCGGATGGATCATCGACTCGCCGACCTGCGCGCGATACACCTCCAGCTTGGGGATGTGCTCATGCTTGAAACCTTCGACCAGCAACAGGTCGCAGGGCGACAGCCGTGAAATCTGTTCATTCAGCGTCGGCTCGGGTGCGCCGCGCAGTTCGTGCATCAGCGCCCAGCGCCGTGATGAGGTCACCAGCACTTCGGTGCAGCCGGCGTGGCGATGACGGAAGGAATCCTTGCCCGGCTGATCGACATCAAAGGTGTGATGCGCGTGTTTGATCAATGAAACCTTCAACCCGCGCTGCACGAACAGCGGGATCAGTTTTTCGATCAATGTTGTTTTGCCGCTGCCGGAGTAGCCGGCAAAGCCGAAAATTTTCATGGGGTCTGCAGTTGAAACGGATGACCGCAATATTACCAGTGCGGGGATAGGCCTACCGCGGTTTGGCCGGGGTGCGGCTGTCGTCGGCCGGCATCAGGTGTATGCCCTCAGCGAGCAGTGAAAGACCGATCTCCACACCAGCGACAATGTCGTTGCGCCGCGCAACATGCGCAGGAATGTTCAGGAACAGCGGTGGCCGGTCCGGGCCGTTGACTGCCACGGTCAACGCCACATTCTCGCCCAGCGCTATGCATTCGGTCACCGGACCGGACACCGGGTTCTCGCGCTCGCCGCGCGACGGCCGGTCGCGCCGGTGCAGCACGATATGGCCTTGCGGGATCGCCCAGGTCACCTGCGTGCCGGGCGCAAACGCCGGCTGCAACCGCGCCTCCAGCCGGTGGCCCCGCCATTCAATCGTGGTCATGCCCCGCCCTTCATCGTGACCGAGCACACCGGCACGGAATACATTACGCAGGCCCACCAGTTGCGCAACTTCCACCGACTCGGGTCGCGTCATCACGGCATAGGGTTCGCCGGATTGCAGCGTGCGCCCCTGATGCAGCACGCACAGACGGTCGGCGAGCATCAGCGCTTCATCGAGGTCATGCGTCACCAGAATCACCGGCATCGCCAGATCACGTTTCAGTTCGGCGAGTTCGCGATAGAGGCGTTGCCGTGTTGAACGGTCCACCGCCGAGAACGGCTCATCGAGCAGCAACACCTTCGGCTCCCGCGCCAGCGCCCGCGCCACTGCAACCCGCTGCTGCTGGCCCCCGGAAAGCGCCGCCGGCACCCGATCCTCAAGACCGGCGAGCCGCACCCGCGCCAGCACATCACGTGCACGCGATTCACGTTCCGCCACGGGCCGGTCGAGCATCGCCTCCATCACGTTATGCAGCGCACTCAGGTGCGGAAACAGGGCGTAGTTCTGGAACACATAACCGACCCGGCGACGACGGGTTTCAATATGGATACCGCGCTGTGCATCAAACCAGCATTCGCCGTTGCTGTGGATCTCGCCCGCTGCTGCGCGAAGCAGCCCGGCAATAGCCCGCAACACCGTGGTCTTGCCGCTGCCCGACGGCCCCACCAGCGCCAGCATCTCACCCGGTGCACATTCCAGCGCGGCATCGAGCGGGATCGGACCGCTCTGCTGCAGGCGTACGCGGATGCCCTCAGCCATGGCGCCGGCTCCGGGTACGGGCATTGGTGAAATACGCCGCGCCGATCGCCACCAGCGAAATCAACAGCAACACCGCCGACATCACACCGGCACCAGCGGTATCGAAGGCCTGCACGCGGTCGTAAATCGCAATCGCCACGGTTTTGGTTTCACCGGGAATGCTGCCGCCGACCATCAGCACCACGCCGAACTCACCCAGCGTATGCGCAAAGGTCAGCACCACCGCGGAAAGAATGCCGGGCCAGGCCAGCGGCAATTCGATGCGCCACAAGGTACGCCAGCGCGACAGCCCGCAGCAGGCCGCGGCGTCGCGCACTTCCGGCGCAATCGCCTCGAAGCCGCGCTGCATCGGCTGGATTGCAAACGGGATATTGAATATCACCGACGCGAGCAGCAGCCCTTCAAAACTGAACACCAGCGGTTTGCCAAAAACGGATTCGTAAAACTGGCCGACAGGTGATGCGCCGCCCATCGCCACCAACAGGTAATAACCGAGCACCGTCGGCGGCAGCACCAGCGGCAGCGCGAGCAGCGCTTCGACCCAGGCCTTGCCGCGGAAATCATGCGCCGCCAGCGCATGACCGGCCCAGATGCCCAGCGGCAACAGGATCAGCACCGTCCATGCGGCGAGCTTCAGCGACAGCGTCAGTGCAGACCAATCCATGATTTATTTCGTCGTCTCTGCAGGCAGCACAAAGCCATACTGCGTGAGGATTTTTCGGGCGGCGGGTTGCTGCAGATAGGCATAAAACGCTCGTGCGGTTTCGCCGGCGCCTTTGACCAGCACCATGCGCTGGCGCAACGGCGCATGCAGGTCTTCCGGCAGCAGCACATACTGACCCTGTTGCGCGACGCCCGGTGCGAGCGCCAATGAATAGGCAAAGATGCCGCCCTGCGTGGAACCGCTGGTCGCAAACTGCGCGGCCTGCGACACGTTTTCACCGAGCACCAGTTTGCCTTGCAGCGCATCCCACAGTCCCAGCTTGCGCAAGGCCTGTTCAGCCGCGCGGCCATACGGTGCATGTTCGGGATTGGCAATCGCAAAACGGCGCACGAGATTACCGTCAATCGCCTGTTTCAGTCCGGCCATTCGCGCATCCGCCGCCCATGCAGAACCTTTGGGCGCAAACAACACGATACGTCCAATGGCATACATCAAACCGCGGTCTTCCGTGCGGCCGCCGTCATGCAGCTTGAACACAAAGTCTTCATCTGCAGAAAGAAACAACTGGAAGGGTGCGCCCTGCCCGATCTGGCGGAAGTAATTTCCAGAAGAGCCGAAGGACAGGCGCACTTCGCGTTTGGTATCCGCGCGGAATCGTGCCGCGATATCTTCCAGCGCGAACTTCAGATCGGAAGCCGCCGCAATGGCTGGCGCATCAACCTGCGCCCGCGCACCGGGAACGCATAAAAATAATAATAAAAACAAATACTTATAGATACTCATACGCCCATTCCCAGCGGCAGACACACCTTCCGCGTGCCCTGCCCCAACGCGACCTCGGTCACCACCACGTCCACGCCATACAGTTGCTGCAATTGCGCGGCGGTCATCACGTCGTCCGCTGCGCCGCAGGCCAGCAATCCGCCGTTATGCAGCATCGCCACCCGGTCTGCACAAACAAAAGCGTGATCGGGATCATGCGTCGACAGCAGCACGCCGATGCCGTCGGCGGACAGCGCACGGATGCGTTCGAGTACACGCACCTGATTGCCGAAATCGAGATTGGCGGTGGGTTCATCCATCACCACCATGCGTGCTTCCTGCGCCAGCGCGCGGGCGATCAGCACGAGCTGGCGTTCACCGCCGGATATACGCGTGTAAGTCGCATCGGCCAGATGCGCGATGCCCATGCGGCGAATTGCGTCCAGCGCAGCGCCATGGTCGCGTGCCGACGGTGCCGCAAACAGGCCGAGATGCGCGGTGCGGCCCATCAGCACCACTTCACTCACGGTGTACGGGAAAAATGCGCCATGCGCCTGCGGCACATAACTGACCAGGCGCGCGATTTCATCCCGCTGCAGCGTGCGCAGGTCCCGTCCATCCGCCATCACCGCTCCACCCTGCACCGGCAGCAGGCCCAGCAGGGTCTTGAACAACGTGGTCTTGCCGCTGCCGTTGGGCCCGAGCAGGCACAGCACTTCACCGGCATTGACCTCAAACGTCACATCATTGCCGATGCGGCGTTCCGGATAACCGTAAGCCAGCTGTTGCGCTTGCAGTTTCATTGCCAGCCCCTGCGCGCCGTCGCGAGTTGCCACAAAAACAGCGGCGTGCCGACAAACGCCGTCAGCACACCCAGCGGCACTTCAATATTGGCCATCGTACGCGCCAGCGTATCGACCGCGACAAGAAACCCCGCCCCCAGCAATACCGATACCGGCAACAGTTTGGAAAAATCAGGCCCCGTCAGCAACCGCGCGAAATGCGGGATCACCAGACCGATCCAGCCGATCACGCCGGAAATCGCGACCGCTGCCGAAGTCATCAAAGTGGCGGCCACAATCACCACCAGCCGGATGCGCCCCGCGGATACGCCCAGCGACCGCGCTTCTTCATCATCCAGCGACAACACATTAATGCGCCACCGCAGCAGCCACAGCGGCAACAGCCCGACCAGCAGCAGCGGCGCGGCCACCCACATGTCGCGCGAATCAGTTGAAGCGAGGCTGCCGAGCAGCCAGTAGGTGATCGCCGGCAACTGGTTATAGGGATCAGCGAGGTATTTCATCAACGCCACGCAGGCGCCCAGCAGCGCACCCAGCACGACACCGGCGAGCACCAGCACCAGCAGCGGATCGTGGCCGCGCACCGCGCGTGCCACGACGTAAACCATACCCACTGCCGCCAGACCGCCGGCGAAGGCCATCGACTGGATCGCCACGACGCCCAGCGACAGGAAGATGCCGAGTATGGCGCCGACCGCTGCGCCGGCCGACACGCCGAGGATATCCGGCGACACCAGCGGATTGCGGAACAGATTCTGGTAAGCCGCACCGGCAGCCGCCAGCGCCGCACCGACCAGCACCGCTGCGATCACGCGCGGACCGCGGATCTGCAGCACAACCGTTTCGATGGTCGAATTGAGGCCATGCGGCGCGCCGACCACCCACGACCAGACCACACGCAAGAGTTCAGATAACGTTACGGGATAACGACCAACCGAAAATGCAGCCACAACGACGACACACAACGCCATCGCGGCAGCCGCAATAATCAGCGGATAACGGTTTCCAGAAGTTCGGGACACGAAAAGTGCGGCATTCCGGTTAAGTCAGCCCCGAAGGATACAGCACTGTGCGCCTTGCCCAGATCAGCAACCGGCGCTTCCTGCATCCGTAAAGATCAGCGTTTGGCGTTCGGGAAAAACAGTTGATCAGCGCCGATCTTGTAAGCGGCAATCGTCTGTTGCCCCTCCGGCGAGATCACCCAGTCCACGAAGGCCTGGCCGAGGTCTTTTTTGACATGCGGATGTTTGGCCGGATTGACCAGCATCACGCCATACTGATTAAACAGCTTCTGGTCGCCCTCAACCACGATCACCAGATCGCCGCGGTTCCTGAACGATAGCCAGGTGCCGCGGTCGGTAAACGAATAGGCATTCATCGCCGATGCGGTGTTCAGTGTCGGGCCCATGCCGGAACCGGTTTCGCGATACCAGGTCCCTTTGCCGGTGGCCGGATCAATACCGGCGTCTTTCCACAGCCGCAGTTCGGCCGCGTGGGTGCCGCTCTTGTCGCCGCGCGAGGCAAACGGCGCGCCGGCTGCGGCAATCTTTTTATAGGCATCGGTGATGTCCTTGCTGCCGGCAATCTTCGCCGGATCGGCTTTGGGGCCGACCAGCACAAAATCGTTGTACATCACTTCAAAACGACGCACACCAAAACCATCAGCAACAAATTTCTCTTCCGCCACCTTGTCATGCACAAACACCACATCGGCATCGCCGCGACGCCCCATGTCCAGTGCCTGACCGGTGCCCAGTGCAACGACACGCACCTGGGTGCCGGTCTTTTTCTCGAACACTGGCAGCAGGTGTTTGAACAATCCCGACTGTTCGGTCGAGGTGGTCGAAGCCACGGTAATAAAGTTCTGCTGGGCAACTGCAGGTCCCTGTGACAGGCCCAGCATCGCCAGCGCAACCATCGCGCCCTGTATGACATTCCTCCGGCTTAGTGCCATGGTAGTTCTCCTTTTATGAATGCTGTCGCCTCGGCTGAGGCGGGTTCCTTGAAAAAACGGTCAATGGGCGTGTGCTCCATCAAGCGTCCGTTGCTGAGAAACAGGATTTCGTCGCCCAGGCGCCGCGCCTGGCCAAGGTTGTGCGTGGTCATGATGATTTTGGTGCCCGACGCATGAATGGTATTGACGATGTTTTCAATGTCATGCGACGAAGCCGGATCCAGATTGGCGGTCGGTTCATCGAGGAACAGCACGTCAGGGCCCAGCGCCCAGGCGCGCGCCAGCGCGAGCCGTTGCTGTTCGCCGCCGGACAATACCCGCGCCGGACGCTGCGCCTGTTTTTCCAGGCCGACGGCTTCCAGAACATCGAGCGCCCGCAGTTCGCTTTCACGGCGTGATTTGCCGGCGAGCTGCAATCCGTAAACCACATTAGCCAGCGCCGAGCGGCGCAGCATCACCGGGCGCTGGAACACCATGGCCTGGTGGCGGCGCACATCACTGTTGCGCGCACCATGCCAGACGATGCGGCCTCCGGTCGGCTCCAGCAGGCCGTGGCACAGGCGCATCAGTACGCTTTTACCGGAGCCGTTCGGTCCAAGAATGATTGTGCGCGGCCCCGCTTCGATTTTTGCGGAGATGCCGTTGATGATCGGTGTGCCGTTGACACTGAAGACCAGTTGATCAAGTTCGAGCGGAAGCATTTCAGCCATACCTCCGCTGCGCGAATTCACGGATTACTGCAGCCAGCGCATTGAGGAGGATCACCAGCGTGATCAATACGATGCCCAGTCCGAGAGCCAGCGGCAGATCCCCCTTGCTGGTTTCCAGTGCGATGGTTGTCGTCATCACCCGGGTTACACCGTCGATATTGCCGCCGACGATCATCACCGCTCCCACTTCCGCCGCCGCACGACCGAAGCCTGCCAGCAGGATGGTCAACAGTGAAAACCGCGTATCCCAGATCAGGGTCATGGCCGCGCTTAGCCGCCGTGCGCCCAATGAACGCAACTGCTCGGAATACTCACGCCAGGCATCCTCAATCGTCTGCCGCGACAGCGCTGCAATAATGGGGATGATCAATACCGTCTGCGCGATCACCATTGCCTGCGGCGTAAACAGGATGCCGAGACTGCCCAAGGGACCGGCGCGGGACAGCAACAGGTAGATCAGCAGGCCGACCACCACCGGTGGCAGGCCCATCAGCGCATTCAGCAGCACGATCAGCGCCTGCCGGCCCGGGAAGCGTTCAACGGCAATGGCCGCGCCTAAGGGCAAGCCGAGCAGCGTCGCAATCAGCGCTGCACTGAGACTGACCTGCAGGCTGAGCACCACGATCCCTGCCAGTCCGGAATCCAATCCGACCACCAGTCCCCAAGCCGCTGAAAAAGCCTCACCCAGACCAGTCATGCAATTATTAACCTAATAGAAAGGAGAGCCATCATCTGTGATAATGGCCAAATTCTTAATATGTAATAACTTGCAAGTATGAAAATATCAGCACAAATCCGCTGGACGCTCGATTCGGTCGAAATCGAACCGCGACTGGTGACCTTGCTGGAATCCATCGCCCGCAACGGCAATTTGCAGGCTGCCGCCAAAAGCGCCGGCCTCTCTTATCGCCATGTCTGGGGACTGCTGGACGCGGCGGGAACCGAACTGGGCGACCACCTGGTCATTCGCCAGCAGGGACGCGGCACGCAGCTTGCACCGCTCGGCACCAAGCTGCTGGAGGGCATGGTCGACGTCAACGGTTCACTCGCCGCCGGATTGCGCGAAGGCGAAGCGCGTATGGCCGCGCATCTGGCAAGGGCGCCAGCCTCGGCCTCGGACCCGACCCAGGTCACCCTGTTCGCCAGCCACGACATCGCGTTGACGCAAATGCGCGGAATTTTCGACCATCGCCCCGACATCAAGCTGTCGCTGCAATTCCACGGCAGCCTCGATTGCCTTGCTGCAATGCGGCGCAATCAATGCGAACTGGCCGGCTTCCATTTGCCCTCCATTCCCGGCACACGCACCCTCGCCGCCCAACTGATCCCGTTTCTGAGTTTGAAAGGCTGGCGGGTTACGCGGCTGCTCGACCGCACCCAGGGATTGATGGTGAAACCGGGCAATCCGAAAACGCTGACGCGACTCTCTGACCTCGCTAAATCCGGCGTACGTTTTGTCAACCGCCAGCCCGGTTCGGGCACAAGGCTGTGTCTGGATTTTCTGCTGGGCCAGCAAGGCGTTCAGCCCGCGAAAATCCACGGCTATGCCCATGAGGAATTCACCCACGCAGCCGTTGCTGCCACAGTGGCTACCGGAATGGCTGATGTGGGTTTCGGCATTGAAGCGGCAGCCCGGGAACAAGGCCTCGATTTTGTCCCGGTGGTCAACGAGCATTACTACCTGGCCGCACGCGCATCGGTCCTCACAAAACCGGGGGTGCGCGCCCTGCTCGAGTTCTTCGACAGCCGTGAATTCCGCCGTCTGGTCAACAATCTGGCGGGTTACCGTTCAGTCGCCGCGCTGGATTGGGTGAACGCCATGGACATCATCCAATAAGCTTTCCTGCCCCTGATAAAATCGGGCTCCTGCGTAACCGCTGCACAAGGATCCCGCCATGAGCACCACCAATCCCACGCTGCACGAACTGTCCTGCGCCGACGACTACGATCCGAATTCCATGCCCGTGCCCAGGGCCCGGGAAGTCATCGCCCGGTTCCTGTCGCCAATCGGCACCATTGAGCGCGTCTCCGTTCGCGCCGCACTCGGCCGCGTGCTGGCCGAAGACGTGATTTCACCGGTGGATGTGCCGTCACACGACAACTCCGCGATGGATGGCTATGCGTTGCGGATTTCCGACCTCAAAGCCGACGCCAAAGTCACGCTGAAAGTCACCGGCAGTTCATTCGCCGGCGTACCGTTCCAAGGCAAGGTGAATGCCGGTGAGGCCGTACGCATCATGACCGGCGGTGTGGTGCCGGAGGGTGCGGACAGCATCGTCATGCAGGAACACACCGAGAGCAAAGACGGCGCCGTCACCATCGGCGGCGGCCATAAAAAGGGACAGAACCTGCGCAAGGCCGGTGAAGATCTGCAACGTGGACAAGCGGCGCTGCGCCGCGGCCAACCGATCCGCCCGGCCGAAATCGGCCTGATCGCCTCTCTGGGCATCGCCGAGGTGTCTGTTTATCGCAAGTTGCGCGTTGCATTCTTTTCTACCGGCGACGAGCTGGTGTCCATCGGCTTGCCGCTGGGCGAAGGCCAGATCTACGACAGCAACCGTTACACCATTTACGGCATGCTGACGCGCCTCGGCTGCGAAATCATCGACATGGGTGTGGTGCGGGATGACCCCAAGCTGCTGGAAGCCGCATTCAAGGAAGCCGCAACGATTGCCGATGTGGTGATCACCAGCGGCGGCGTATCGGTGGGTGAAGCGGATTTTGTCAAAGACCTGCTGAACAAACTGGGCGAAGTGGTGTTCTGGAAAATCGCGATGAAACCGGGCCGTCCACTGGCTTACGGCAAGATCGGCAACGCGCACTTCTTCGGCCTGCCCGGCAATCCGGTGTCGGTGATGGTGACGTTTTACCAGTTCGTGCGCGACGCCCTGCTCAAACTCTCCGGCCGTGATCCGATCGATCCGTTGCCGACGTTCAAGGTGCCCTGCACTTCAAACCTGAAAAAGGCGCCGGGCCGCACCGAGTTCCAGCGCGGCATCCTGTCGCGGGATGCCGCCGGCAACCTGAGCGTAAAAGTCACCGGCGAACAGGGTTCGGGCATCCTGCGTTCGATGTCGGAAGCCAACTGCTTCATCATCCTGCCCACCGAACAGGGCAGTGTCACGCCGGGCACGCTGGTCGAGGTGCAGGTGATGGACGGCGTGATCTGATCCAAAACAACAACCGGCGCGATCATTCATCGCGCCGCTCCGGAGGAGCAAGCCCTTGAGCAATTCGCAAAAACCCGTGCGTTGGGGCATGGTCGGACTCGGCTGGGTCGCCACTGATTTTGTCGCACCGGGCGTCATCAAAAGCCCCGGCTCTGAGCTGGTCGCTTGTCTCGGCAGCACACCGGAAAAAACCCGCGCCTTTGCCGATAAATTCAAGGTGCCGAACGTGCACGGGGATCTCGCATCGCTTGCGAACGATCCAGACATTGATGCGGTGTACATCGCCCTGCCCAATGCGATGCACCATGCCGCCGTGCTGGCAATCGCGCGCGCCGGCAAACACATCCTCTGTGAAAAACCGTTTGCGATGAAAACGGAGCACGCCCATGAAATGGTCAAGGCCTGCCGCGATGCCGGCGTGGTGCTGCGCATCGCCCACCAGATCCGCCTCGATGCCGCGGTGGTCCGCGCGCGCGAGATTGTGCAATCCGGCCGGCTCGGCCGCTTGACCGAAGTTTCACTGGAACGCGCATCCGCCGTCGGCGCCCGTGTATCCTGGCGCCAGGATTTCGAACAAAGCGGCGTGATGTATGACGTCGGCGTGCATCTGCTGGATTTGATCCAGTACGTCACCGGTCAGCGTTTTGTCGAAGTGTCCGCCTTCACCCATCCCGACCGTCGCGACAAAAAGCCTGATGACACGATGACCGTGCTCGGCCGCCTCGAAGGCGACTGCCATGCGCTGGCCAAGGCCACGCGCGAAGTCGCCAGCGCGGAAAACAATCTGCTGATCGAAGGCGACAAGGCCACGCTGGTCACCTCGCCGCTGCGTTTCGCCAAGGAACACGTCATCACCGTCCGCGATGCACAGGGCAGCACCGAAGAACGTTTCCCGGTCAGCCCGGCCTACGACCTGCAGGTGCAGGCTTTCGAAACGGATGTTCGTGGCGGTCGCAGCCTCTTGCCCGACGGCGAAGACAGCCTCTACACCGTGGCAGTGACCAACGCGGTGCTCAAGGCTATTGATGAAAGGCGCATTGTTACCGTTTCACCCTGACGTTTTTCCCTCACTTGCCGCCGGGAACGCCCCGCCGCACAATTCGTTCATCCCTATAAGCCGACTACGGCACCGGAGGAGTTTCATGAAACGCATTGCCTTTGTAATCGCAGCCGCATGCATCACCGCCACAGCACCAGCGGTTCTTGCGCAGGCCTATCCGGCCAAACCGGTGCGCATCATCAACCCGCTGGCCGCCGGCGGCAATGTGGACATCGTTGCGCGTGGCGTGGCCGAGCAGTTGTCCAAATCACTGGGCCATCAGGTACTGGTCGAAAACCGCCCCGGCGCCAGTGCACTGGTCGGCACCCGTTACGTGAAGGGACAGCCTGCCGATGGATATACGTTCCTCGCCATCGCCAATACCTTTGCCCGGGTTCCCGCAATCATCAATGATGCCGGCTACGACCCGCTGAAAGATTTCACCGGCGTCTCCCAGACCTGTGACATTCCCATGGTGCTGGTGATCAACCCCGCGCTGCCGGTCAAAAACGTCAAGGAATTCATCGCACTGGCAAAGAAACGGCCGGGAGAGTTGACCTACGGCTCCGCGGGCAACGGTGGCACCGGCCACGTCGCGGCGGAAATGTTCAGCGAGCAGGCCGGAATCAAGCTGATGCACATCCCTTACAAAGGCAATGCCCCCGCAACCACCGATCTGGTCGGCGGCCAGATCATGCTGATGTTCGACCAGGTCAGCACCTCGGTCGGTTACATCAAGTCAGGCCGCTTGCGCGGCCTGGCCGTAACCAGCAAAAAACGCTCGCCGCTGTTCCCGGAAATGCCCACCATCGACGAGGCTGGCGTCAAAGGCTTTGAAGACAGCACGTTTAACGGCATCGTTGCGCCGGCCGGCACACCACGCGATATTCTGGAAAAAATGCGCGGCGAAGTCACCAAGGCTGTCGCAGTGCCTGCGCTGCTGGACCGCTTCGACAAACTGGGGATTCCCCTGGTTGCAAGCGCATCCCTTGATGAATACAACGCTTTCCTGCGCAAACATGTAGAGAGCTTTGCAAAACTCGCAAAGTCGGCAAACATCAAGGCCAACTGACCCCACCCACCACGCATCACGGAAACCCCATGCCACTCAGCCACCTCGAACATTTCCTGATCCAGACCGCAGACCTCGAAGCCACGCGCGACTGGTACGTCAACGTACTCGGCTTTCGCGAAGGGCCGCACCCCGACTTCAAGTTTCCCGTGATCTGGCTTTATCTCGGCGACACGGATGTCATCCACCTGACCCAGGGCGGCAAAAACGTCAGCGAAAACCGCAAGGCCTATCTGGGCCAGCAATCCGACGCGGTACACGGCAGCGGCGTGCTGGACCATGTCGCCTTCCGCTGCACCGGCCTGCGCGAAATCATGGAAAACCTGCAAAAACACAAGGTGGAGTTCCGCCGGCGCATGGTCGATGATCAGGGCCTGTTCCAGCTGTTCATGCTCGATCCGAACGGCCTCAAGGTCGAACTCAATTTCTCCAATGCCGAAGCCAAAGGCATCACCCCGGAGCTGATGGCCTCGGCGCTGCCCGCATGAGCACGCCGCAATGGCGGGTTCGCCAATATCACTATCTGTCCAAAGACAGCCACGTCCATCCCTTCCTCGTCGACTTGTGGAACGAGGTCGGTGAAGCCACCGGCGGTCGTGTCGCGGCCACGGTCATCGCCAAAAACGAAGGACTGCCCGGCTCACACCTGGACATCGTCGATCTGCTGATCAAGGGCGAGATCGAATGTTATGTGCTGATGGGCGGCATCCTCGGCGGCATCGTGCCGTCACTGGAGATCCAGGGACTGCCATTTGCGTTCAAGGATCACGCCCAGGTACATGCCACGCTGGACGGTCCGCTGGGCAGCTACCTGCAGCAGGAACTGCGCGCCAAGGGCATTCATGCCCTTCCCCATGGCCTTCTGGAGAACGGCTTTCGCCACATCTCCACGGTAGACCGGCCGATTGCCAAAGCCGCTGACCTTGAAGGCATGCGCATCCGCATCCCCGAAGGCCGCATGTTTGCGGACGCCTTCGAAAGCCTGGGCGCAGTTCCGGTCGAGGTCAACGTGCTCAAACTCTACGACGCGTTGAAAAACCACGAAATCGATGCCCAGGAAAATCCGCTGTCGATCACCGAAGCACTGAAGCTGCACGAAGTCACGCGCCACATCGCGCTGACCTCGCACATGTGGTCAGGCTTCAACATGATGGCCAGCCTGAAGTTCTGGAACACGCTGCCCGTCGATATCCAGCAGATCATCGAAGGCATCACGCGCAAACACGTTGCACGCCAGCGCGCGCACACCGATGCACTGAATCGCGGACTCGAACTGAAGATTGCCGACTGGGGAATGAACGCAACGCAGGTTGATCGCAATGATTTCCGCAACCGCCTGCGTGATTCGGGGTTCTACCAGCGATGGCGGGACATTACCGGCAAGACGGCCTGGCAATTGCTTGAAGACGCTATCGGGAAAATACAGTAAGTTATTGTTTTTATTAATGTTTAAGACAAATAAAAAACCCGGCTGATGCCGGGTTTTTTATCGAACCGCCGCTGCAGCGCGGACGGTGAGAACTTATTTCTTCTTGTCAGCCACCTTGGTCGGCGCAGCCGCCGTCTTGTTCTGTTTCTTGTAACGGTCAGCGACACGGTCCTGCGACTTGCCAAGACTCTCGGCATCTTTTTTTGCCGCTTCATCCGACTTGGCTTTGGCTTCCGCTGCTTTGGCCTTCGCCTCTTCAGACGGCGGCGGCAGTTTTGCGGAAGCCATCCCGGCCATGCCCACCACACAGCAGACCATCAGGGTCGGCACCCACTTCCAGACATTCGGCATTTTCATTGCTTCCACCCCTCCTTCATGGCTGATGCTGCAGCCGGGTTTGCAGCCCCGCCACCGCTTTTCTGTTCGGCAATCGCATCGCGATACCAGTATTCGTGATGTTCCTTGGCCCAGGTTTCATCGACGTAACCGGTCCGCATGGCATCGTAAGCGCCTTCGACACCGACGGTACCCAGGTAGATGTGGCTCAAGCCCATGACCAGGAACAGTGTCGCAGCGACCGCATGGATCACGTTGGCCCACTGCATCAATTCCCGACCCTGCTCGAAATTCGGGAAATTGAGGATGAAACCGCTGATGCTGACCACCAGACCCATCAACGTCACGCCCAGCCAGAACCAGATTTTCTCGCCGGCGTTGAAACGGTCGGAAGGTACATGTTCATCGGACAGCAAACCACCGAACTTGGCGATCCACTTCAGGTCGTGCGCCTTGGGAAAATTATCTTTCACAAAGGTCACGAACATCACCACGACGCAGAACGCAAACACCGGACCGACGAAGTTATGGATGTATTTAGACAGCGTCGCCAGCCAGGAAAACAGCGTGTAGCCAAGGACCGGCAAAACAACATGTTTGCCGAACAGAATGATGACACCGGTTGCAGAGAGCAGGATGAAGCTGATGGCTGCACCCCAATGCACCATGCGGTCCCAGGAACCGAAGCGCAGCAACTGGCGTCCGGTCGGCGGCTCATGCAGCTTGATCGGTCCCTTCCAGAAATAGAACGCACCGATGATCGCCATGATCACCACCAGCAGCCAGCCACCGTAAACAGTGACCAGATTGTTGCGGATCTGACGCCAGGTTTCGCCTCCGGACTGCACCAGCACCGATGACTCGACGCCACGCACCTGCGTAGTCTGATAAGTATTTTCGCCGCCGCGAACATCACGCCAGAACGGAGCATTGTTGCCGGGCTGGGTCTGCTGGCGTTCCGCCTGCTCCTTTGAAGAAGGCGTCTCTGCCGCAATCACAGGCGCCGCAAATGCCAGCACCAAAGCTGCCAGGCCCGCACAGAGCCATTGCCTCATACCGACTTGCATGGCCATCCCTCCCTGGTTAATTCGTAGCACGCGCGTATTCGTTCTGGCTGGCATTGCGCGCCTTGACCGCTTTCTCCCAGGCGGTCCGGTCGCTCTTGAACTGGTCGTTGTCCCAGGGCCGGGTATCCGGTTTGCCCTGATACTCGCCCTTCTTGTAAACGGTGAACGGCTGCTTTTCGCCGCAACCGGCAGCCAGCACCACCACTGCGCCCGTTACCGCTGCAATGATCATTTTTTTCATGCTCGGTTTGCTCAAGATTTTGCTCCTGCAGGCGGTGTTGCCCCTTTTTCAGGTTTGCCGTAAGCAGTGCCCCAACCCCAGACTTCCGACCCTTTGCCGCGCTTCAAAACGCGATTGCGGTAGATATCGGCAATCACGTCTGAGTCACCGCCGAGCAGCGCCTTGGTCGAGCACATCTCGGCACAGGCCGGGAGACGGCCTTCCGACAGACGGTTGCGGCCGTATTTCTTGAATTCAGCAGCGGAATTGTCAGCCTCGGGACCACCGGCACAGAAGGTGCACTTGTCCATCTTGCCGCGCATGCCGAAGGCGCCGTCCGGCGGGAACTGCGGCGCGCCGAACGGGCAGGCATAAAAACAGTAACCGCAGCCGATGCACAGGTCCTTGTCGTGTAGAACCACGCCTTCGGAGGTTTTGTAGAAGCAGTCGACCGGGCAGACCGCCATGCACGGCGCATCCGAGCAGTGCATGCAGGCGACGGAGATCGACTTCTCGCCGGGCAGACCGTCGTTCAGCGTCACCACGCGGCGGCGGTTCACGCCCCAGGGCACCTCGTGCTCGTTTTTACAGGCGGTTACGCAACCGTTGCATTCGATGCAGCGCTCGGCATCACACAGGAATTTCATTCTGGCCATAGTGTTCTCCTAATGGATGTCTGAGGGTTATGCCTTGGCGACCTGGCAGATCGTGGTCTTGGTTTCCTGCATCATGGTTACGATGTCGTAACCATAAGTGGTTGCGGTATTGATGGCTTCGCCGCGCACCACCGGTGCAGCACCCTCGGGGTAATACTTCTTCATGTCCTCGCCCTCCCACCAGCCGGCAAAGTGGAACGGCAGGAACACCGTGCCCGGCGCGACGCGCTCGGTCACCAGCGTCTTCACCTTGATCCGCGGCTTGGCCGGCGCCGGGGTCGTGACCCAGACATATTCGTTGTTGCGCACGCCGCGATCATTGGCATCCTTCGGATTGATCTCGACGAACATTTCCTGCTGCAGTTCGGCGAGCCAAGGATTCGACCGCGTCTCGTCACCGCCGCCCTCGTACTCCACCAGACGGCCGCTGGTCATGATCAGCGGGAACTGCTTGCCGGCATCCTTGTTGGCCTGCTGGACCGTCTTGAACAGCACCGGCAGACGCCAGCGGTTCTTCTGGTCATCATGGGTCGGATACTTGTCTACCATGTCGGCACGCGGGCTGTACAGCGGCTCGCGATGCTGCGGTATCGCATCGGGGAAGTTCCACACCACGGCGCGCGCCTTGGCGTTGCCGAAGGGATGACAGCCGTGGTTCTTCATGAACACGCGGATCTGGCCGCCGGAAAGATCGGTCTTCCAGTTTTTGCCTTCGGCGAGTTTTTTCTCGTCCTCGGTCAACTCGTCCCACCAGCCCAGCTTTTTCAGCAGCACGTGATCGAGTTCGGGATAACCGGTCGTCAGATCGGCGCCCTTCGAATGTGAGCCATCCTCCGCCAGCAGGTTGACGCCATCCTTCTCCACACCGAAGTTGGCTCGGAAATTACCGCCGCCATCCATCATGTGTTTCGAGGTGTCATACAGATTCGGCGAACCCGGATGTTTCAGCTCGGGCGTGCCGTAACACGGCCACGGCAGTCCGAAATAATCACCGTCCAGCACATAACCCGTCTTCGCATCCTTGCCGCCCTTGGCGCGCAGCGTCTTGATGTCGAACACATGCATGTTGCGCATATGAGCCTGCAGGCGCTCGGGGGAATGTCCCGAATAGCCGATGGTCCAGACCCCGCGGTTGATCTCGCGCAGCGTGTCCTCCATATCGGGCTCGTCCATGCCGCCTTTGCCCTTGACCAGTTTGATCTTGGCGACCAGTTCCTTGGCAAAACCGAACTTCTGCGCCAGCTGGTACATGATCATGTGGTCGGTGCGCGATTCGAACATCGGGTCGATGACCTTCTCGCGCCAC
Source organism: uncultured Bordetella sp. (assembly GCA_964531455.1). Lineage (GTDB taxonomy): Bacteria > Pseudomonadota > Gammaproteobacteria > Burkholderiales > SG8-41. The sequence continues at coordinate 1,223 of CAZHFZ010000049.1, read as the reverse complement.
TGGATGGAACGGTTCGAAGCGGTGCACGAACCCGAACACTCCAGCTGCGTGGCTGCCGGCAGCAGATAGACGCCGTCCTTGCGCGACATCGCCGCCATCGCAGCAGTGGCCGACGGATACGGGTCGATGACCACCAGTAGCTCGAGCTTCTTCATCGCCTCGACCATGTCCTTGCCGCGGGTCTGGCTGTTCGGCGCATGGCCCCAGTAGACCACCGCTTTCAGGTTGGAGTCCTGGTCGATCAGTTCGTTTTTCTCAAGCACAGCATCAATCCAGCGCGACACGGTGATGCCCGGCTTGGTCATCATCGCGGGGCTGGAAAACTGCTTCTTGATCCACTCGAAATCAACACCCCAGACGGTGGAGAAATGTTTCCACGAACCCTCGGCCAGGCCGTAGTAGCCCGGCAGCGAATCCGGATTCGGACCGACGTCGGTCGCGCCCTGAACGTTATCGTGGCCGCGATAGATGTTGGTGCCGCCGCCCGACACGCCGACATTGCCCAGCGCCAGCTGCAGAATGCAGGATGCGCGGACAACGGCATTGCCGTTGGTGTGTTGCGTCTGCCCCATCGCCCAGACGATGGTGCTCGGCTTGTTCTTGGCCATTTGCTCGGCCACGTCGCGGACCTCGGCTTCCTTCATGCCGGTGACTTCCTCGACCTTCTCCGGCGTCCACTTCGCCACTTCTTCCTTGATCTTGTCCATGCCGTAGACACGGGCCTTGATGTATTCCTTGTCTTCCCAGCCGTTCTTGAAGATGTGGTGGAGCATCCCCATGATGAAGGCCACGTCGGTGCCGGAACGGATGCGGTAGAACGTGTCAGCCCTCGCGGCCGTACGCGTGAAGCGCGGATCGACCACGATCACTTTTGCACCGCTCTCCTTGGCATGCAGCGTGTGCAGCATCGACACCGGATGTGCTTCCGCGGCGTTCGAGCCGAAAAACAGAATGCATTTCGAATTCTGTTCGTCGTTATAGGAGTTGGTCATCGCGCCATAACCCCAGGTGTTGGCAACACCCGCGACCGTGGTCGAGTGGCAGATGCGCGCCTGGTGATCCATGTTGTTGGTGCCGTAGAACGACACGAACTTGCGCAGCAGGTAGGCCTGCTCGTTGTTGTGCTTCGAGGAGCCGATCCAGAACGTCGCGTCCGGACCCGATTCCTTCCTGATCTTCATCAGCTTCTCGCTGACTTCATTGAGCGCCACATCCCAGGAAAT
>CAZHFZ010000048.1:25107-25506 GCA_964531455.1 uncultured Bordetella sp. | reverse complement strand
TTGATTACTACGGCTGGCTTGCAAGGCCAGACGCTAGACAGCATCTTCCTCCGCAGCAATTTGAAACTGTTTTTGAGGGGGTGCGTATCCATTTGTTCCGCTCTGTTATCGAGGCTTTTGAAAGGCGTAGCAAGGTGCAGGGATGGGCGACCCTTTTTTTTGCTGTAATCGCGATTATTGCGACACTAATGCCGTATTTCGTTGCGCCAAATTCAGGTGGGTAAAACTTAATATTAAGTTTTGTTGTAATTGATGGGTCTCAAGTGCCAAGTGCGACAGCGCGGTAGGGCGGATAAGCCGCATAGCGGCGCAATCCGCCGTATGTGCTCTTGTTGTGAATTCATCCGGCGGATGACGTCACTTCGTTCCTCATCCGCCCTACATCAAAGCCGGTCTTTT
>CAZHFZ010000048.1:0-25097 GCA_964531455.1 uncultured Bordetella sp. | reverse complement strand
GCGACGGCCGGCTGCAGGCGCTGAACAGTTACGAAAACCGCGTTTATCAGGTGTGGCTGGAGGATGGCGTGTCGGTGGTCGCCAAGTTTTACCGGCCGCAGCGCTGGAGCAGCGCGGCGATCCAGGAGGAACATGATTTTGCTGCCGAGCTCGCCGCGCGCGAGTTGCCGGTGGTGGCGCCGCTGGTGTTCAATGGCCGCACGCTGCACGAACACGGCGGTTTCCAGTTTGCGCTGACGCCGCGTCGCGGCGGGCGCACGCCGGAACTGGATGATCCGGAGACGCTGCAGTGGATGGGGCGCTTTATTGCGCGCATTCATGCGGTGGGGGCGACCCGGCCGTTTGAACATCGTCCGACGCTGGACATCGAATCCTTTGCCTACGAGCCGGTGCAGTTCGTGCTCGACAGCGATTTTGTGCCGGATGATCTGTACGACACCTATGCCAGCGTCGCCGAGGATGTGGTCGAACGCATCGAGCGGCGCTGGGCCTCCGCCAGCGCATCTCGCAATATCAGGCTGCACGGCGATTGCCATGCCGGCAATGTGTTGTGGACCGACGAGGGCCCGCATTTTGTCGACCTCGACGATGCACGTATGGGGCCGGCGGTGCAGGACCTGTGGATGTGCCTGTCGGGTGACCGCAAGTCGCAGCAGGCGCAATTGATTTCCGTGCTCGAAGGTTATTCCGAGTTCCGCGAGTTCGATGCCAACGAGTTGATGCTGATCGAGGCGCTGCGTACATTGCGCATCGTGCATTACGCCGGCTGGCTGGCACGGCGCTGGGATGATCCGGCCTTCCCGGCGAGCTTTCCGTTTTTCAATACCCAGCATTACTGGCAGGATCACATCCTGTCGCTGCGCGAACAGGCGGCGGCGCTGGATGAACCGCCGTTGCGATGGCTGCGCTGAAGCACATGTTGCTGCAGATTCTCGGCATCGTGGCCGTTGCCTACGCGGTCGTGGTGCTGCTGATGTGGCTGACGCAGGACCGATTGGTGTATTTCCCGCAGATCGCCGGCAGCGTGACAATGACACCGGCCTCCTTAAGGCTGCCGTATGAAGACCTGCGCATTGCCACCGACGACGGCGAGAAGCTGGCGGCATGGTGGATTCCTGCGGCTGACGCCAAGGGCGCCGTGCTGGTGTTGCACGGCAATGCCGGCAGTATTGCTGATCGTCTGGACTATGTGCAGCCGTTTCACGCGATGGCTTATTCGGTGCTGCTGGTGGATTACCGTGGATACGGCGCCAGCACCGGCAAGCCGACAGAGGCGGGTACCTATGCTGATGCACAGGCGGCCTGGCGCTCGCTGACGGAGCAGCGCGGCCTGCAGCCCGCGCAGATCGTGGTGCTGGGCGAGTCGCTGGGCGGTGCGGTGGCCGCAGAACTCGCGGCTCGCGTGCAGCCGCGGGCGCTGTTGCTGGTTGCTGCATTCACATCGGCGACCGACCTGGGCAGCGAAATCTATCCCTGGCTGCCGGTGCGGCTGATCAGCCGTTTTCACTACGACACGCTGCAACACCTGCGGCGTTATCGTGGTCCGGTGCTCATCGCGCACAGCCACGACGACGAGATCGTGCCGTACGCGCATGGCGAACGGCTGCATGCCGCAGCCAGTGGCGAGAAAACGCTGCTCGAGATGCGCGGCGGCCACAACGATGCATTCCTGTTCGGAAGACCGGAATGGACGCAGGCCGTGGCAGCGTTTCTGGGGCGTCTTGCCGTCACTGGCGAAAATAAATAACATATTGATTTTATTGATTATTTTTAAAAATGAAAAATGATCTGAAAATCGGCATTGCCCTCGGCGCAGGGTCGGCGCGCGGCTGGGCGCATATCGGGGTGCTGCGCGTGCTGGAGGAGGCGGGCATCCGGCCGCAGATCGTCTGCGGCACTTCGATCGGTGCGCTGGTCGGTGCGGTGTATGCGGATGGCGATCTGGATACGCTGGAGGATTGGGTGCTCGGTCTGACCTGGCGCAAGGTGCTCGGGTTTTTCGACATCAGCTTCAATGGCGGATTTCTCAAGGGCGCGAAACTGATTGCCTATATTCGCGACAATCTGCTGGAGACCACGGTCGAGGAACTCGCGCTGCCGTTTGGCGCGGTGGCCACCGACCTGCGCAACGGTCGTGAGGTGTGGCTGCGCGAAGGACGTGCGGTCGATGTGGTGCGCGCGTCGATTGCGTTGCCCGGACTGTTTACCCCGGTTGAACAGGACGGCCGACTGCTGGTTGACGGCGCACTGGTGAATCCGGTGCCGGTGTCGTTGTGCCGCGCGATGGGTGCGGATTTCGTGATTGGCGTTGATCTTGGTTCAGGACTTGCGGGGCGTCATGTGCAGAGCAAGGCGCGCAACCGTGAACCGAACATGATCGAGGTGCTCGCCGAGAGCATCAACATCATGCAGGTGCGGATCACCCGCAGCCGTCTTGCCGGTGAACCGGCGGATGTATTGGTCACGCCGCGGTTGGGGGGCATCGGTTCGCTGGAATATCACCGTGCCGCCGAATCGATCGAGGAGGGTCGTGCCGCGGCCCGGTTGATGCTGCCGCAAATCAAGCAGCTGCTTGAAGGCTGAATCGCCGCAAGCGTCAGTTACGGCAGGCCGAGTGCGTCCTTGACGTGGCGAAGCAGGGCGTCGGGCTTGACCGGTTTGTTCAGGTAGCCGGTGGCGCCATAGGCCAGGGCGGCGACAATGTCGTCGCGTTCGGCGCGGGCCGTGACCACGATGATGGGGGTGTCCTTCAGTTCGGCGTGTTCGCGGAATTTTCCGAGCAGATCGAGCCCGACAGTGTCGGGCAGGTCGACGTCCATCATGATCAGGTCGGGCAGGGGTTTTTTGCCGAGTGCGGCAACAATGTCAGCCTTGGTGCCGGCGCCGCGCACGTCAAAGCCGCCCTGCATCATGCCGCGCGCCGCTTCAAGTGCTTCGGCTTCGTGGCCGTCGATGATCAGTACGACGTGTTTCTTGCCTTCACCGCCCTGCGGCTTCAGCGGTTTGCCCGGACGGTTGACGATGCTGATCTGATAACCGGCTTTCAGCCGGCGGGCACCGGATATCGTGCCCTCGGCCAATTTGCGCTGCTGCAGTGTCGGCTCCCTGGGTTTTTCGTTGAACAGGTTCTCCAGCGAGTTTTCCGGCACGGCGGAAGGGCTGGATGCGGCGGGTGCTGCCCGGGGCGCCGGTTCGACCGGGACGGGTTCAATGTAACCGTCGTTCATCAGCTGCGTAAGGCCGGTTGCGATATCGCCAGCCTTGGGGAATTTGACGCGCAGGGTGTCAACGGTTGCGTTGCCACCGACGGCAGCGAGCAGACCTTTCATGCCGGGTTTCAGCATGCCCGGCTTTGCGGCGACTTCGGCGTTGCCTTTGGCGGTGGTGCGATAAGCGGTTTTTTGGTTCATTAACGTGTTTTAGCTCTAGTGAGGCAAGCAGTTCTGCAACATGTTCGGCGATGGCCGCTTGTGAGGCCAGACCCGGTGTCGGTTACCGTGTAGATGGACCCCTTCCAGTATGCCGTGTTCCCGCGGCTGCTAAAAAACTTGATCCTGCCCCGATTCACCGCAGCTGATGAGGCGCAATCTGCTGGTTGTCCCATCGGCTGGACTGCATTGGTAATTGTTCTCCAAGTGAGGATTTTACGTTAAAGCCCGTCAGATCGTCGAAAAGTGCGAGCCGTCGTACACTTCAGCCATGGACAACTGGAACCCCGCCTTTGTGGAGCGCATGCCGCTGTTGTCGCCGCTGGGCCGGTTTGCATCGAGGCTTAATGGCGATGATTGGCCGGCCACTGCGTTGTTGCAGCGATTGCTGGATGATGCCGGTGTGAATGTCGCCTCAGGGAGACCGTTGCAGCTGGTTTCGGCCGGCGGCAAGCTTCCTTATGAAATTCGCGTCCATGAAAGCGCTGAACTGGAAGTGCGTGAGCGAAATTGGCATGATTTTTTCAACGTTCTCGTCTGGCTGATGTTTCCAAGGGCAAAGGCGGCTTTGAATGCGCGGCATTACGCGGCATGGTCGGTTGACTCGGGTGGCGGCCGTGGCGCCGTCAGGGATGCGCTGACATTGTTTGACGAGAGCGGACTGGTGGTGATTTCCGTGCAGCCAGCTTTGCTGCAACTGGTTCGAAATTTCGAATGGAAAACCCTGTTCTGGGAGCAGCGAAATGCACTGGTTGGCGGCATGCGGATTTTGCCTTTTGGTCATGCCTTGTGTGAGAAGGCGCTGACGCCTTATCGCGGCATGACCGGTCACGCATTGTTGCTGGATGTCGATGCCGAATGGCTTGCTCTGGAGATGCCGGAGTTGATTTCGCGGGTTGACCGGCGGTTGGAAGCGCTGGTGGCTGACCCGCATTCCATGCAGACTACACGGCAACTGTCACCATTGCCGGTGCTGGGTGTTCCCGGCTGGTGCCGGGAAAACGAAGTTGCGGATTATTACGACGACACGCAATATTTCAGGCCCGGTCGGCGGGCCGCTGTGGCAGGCGCATGAGGGAATCCCGATGATTGGGTTATTGCAGCGGGTCAGTTCGGCGACCGTGGTCGTTGATGGCGTAACCGTGGGTGAAATCGGGCGCGGGCTGCTCGTTCTGATCGGGGTGGAGTCCGGTGACACTGCTGCTGAGGCTGACCGGCTGCTGGAGCGTTTGCTCAACTACCGCGTGTTCAGTGATGACGCCGGGAAAATGAATCTCTCGCTGCGGGATATCGGGGGCGGCTTGTTGCTGGTTCCCCAATTCACGCTTGCCGCGGATACGCACAAGGGTTTGCGGCCGGGTTTTTCAAGCGCTGCACCGCCCGAGGTCGGGCGACTTTTATTTGAACATCTGCTGGTACGTGCGCAGGCCCTGCATGCGCCGGTCGCACAGGGAAAATTCGGTGCGGACATGAAAGTCACCCTGACCAACGACGGACCGGTGACTTTCTGGCTGCAGGTCCGTCCCGGCGCCTGAACGGCCCCGATTATCCGAGGGCGATCAGAGTGGTGGTGGTTTTTTAAATTGATTTATAATCAAATAGTTATGTTTTTTGCCGTCTTGTAGTGCAGCACTTGAACTTGCGCAGTCCGCCATCATCTAACGTCGGTATTCAATTATTTGGAGATTCAATTACCTATGAAACGCGTCTTCCTGCTGATCGCCACCAACTTCGCCATTCTTGCGGTGCTCAGCCTGACCATGCAGCTGCTGGGTATCGATGCCGCGCTCGAAAACGAGACCGGGCTGAATCTCACGGGCCTTCTTGTTTTTGCCGCCATCTTCGGTTTCGGCGGATCCTTCATTTCACTGTTCATTTCGAAATGGATGGCCAAAAAGTCGATGGGCGTGCACGTCATCGAGGTTCCGGCAAACACGACCGAGCGCTGGCTTGTTGATACCGTCAAGCGCCAATCCGAGCGTGCCGGCATCGGCATGCCGGAAGTCGGCATCTACGACGCCCCGGACGTTAATGCCTTTGCCACCGGCTGGAACCGCAATGATGCGCTGGTTGCGGTCAGCACCGGTCTGCTCAACAACATGACGCAGGAGGAAGCCGAGGCGGTGCTCGCGCATGAAGTCAGCCATGTGGCCAATGGCGACATGGTGACGCTGACGCTGATCCAGGGTGTGGTCAACACCTTCGTCATCTTCCTCTCGCGCGTGATCGGCTTTTTCGTCGACCGCGTGCTGCTGAAGAACGAGCGTGGGGAGGGCCCCGGTTTCTTTATCGCGACCATGGTTGCGCAGTTGGTGCTGGGCGTGTTGGCGAGCATGGTTGTTTCCTGGTTCAGCCGCCACCGCGAGTTCCGTGCGGATGCCGGCGGTGCCTCACTGGCGGGACGTGAAAAAATGATTGCAGCGCTGGAGCGTTTGAAGGGCAATCACGAGCAGACCGCGCTGCCGGCACAAATGTCGGCGATGGGGATTTCGGGTGGCGGCGCGATGATGAAACTGTTCATGTCACATCCGCCGCTGGACGAGCGTATTGCGGCCCTGCGCAACGCACGCTGACCACAACGGCCAGTCGTTAAAGTAAAAAAGCCCGCGCCATCCGGCGCGGGCTTTTACATTTTCAGGTGATAACCGGATCAGGGCCGGAGCAACGGATCGCGAACGGCGCCGGCAATGTTGAGGTTGCCGCGTGCCACAACCAGTCCTTTGGAGCCCAGCTCAGCGCTGACGCGACCGGCAAGTGCGCCGTCAGCGCCGATGTTCAGCGCGCCGGAGGCATTGAGAGGGCCGGAGTTCAGTTGCAGCTGTCTGTAGTTGTAACGGCCGCTGCTGATGCTGACTGATCCTGCCAGCGTGTCGAATTTGGTTCTGCCCCCACGCGTTCCGCCGGCGATCGGCGACTGGATCGCGCGAACCAGATCGACGTTGTTGAGTTCGCCGATATCAATCGAGAACCTCGCCTCGGCTTCAGCCGTATCAAACAATGATTTCAGCGATTTCCCCTGAAGAATGTAGCTGCCGTTGGTGGTCAGGCTGCCGGTAGCGGAAAAGTCACGGGTGTAGGCCGGAAGGAGTTCCTGCAACCTGCCGTTTTCGAGATTGAATTCACCTTCGACCCTGATATCGCTGGTCCAGGACGCTTTTGCGGCGCCTTTAAGCCGACCGCCGCCAAGACGGCCTTCAATCGAACTGAGTGTGGCCAGTTGACGGGTGACCAGGGCGTTGATCGAGAGGTCGGTGAACTGCAGGACAGGGCCAAACGGCGGTTGCCATTGTCGTGCTTCGATGTTCAATGCGAGCCCGTCATCCTTGGGTGCCGCATTGATGGTGATCTTGCTGTCATTCAAGCGCATTTTCTGCATTTTGCCGTCGCGGCCGAAGGTGATCGCGGCATCAAACATCGGCACATCAAATGACAGTCCGGTGACCTTGACGCCGGTCAGTCGCAGCTCATTGAGTTTCAGCGGGCCGTCACCACCGGCTTGAGCCATCGCCGGCAGCAGTTCAAGACCGCCGGATTCCATGACGACGGTATTGACGACAATCGAATCGAATTCGGTGGCGCCGGCCAGCAGTGTCCACGGCATCATCGGAATGGTCACCACATCGGCCTTGATCTGCTGCACGCTGCCGATACTGACCTTTTCCAGCCTCAGCATCTGTTCGGGATACACCGTGTAGCGCATATTGGAGATATGCACCGGTTGTTTGAATCGCTGGGAAATCATCTGCTGTACTCCCGGCAGATATCCCCCGAGCGGCATCAATTGCAGCGCTCCCAGCCCACAAACCAGCAGAACTCCAATGATGATTGCAGCGAGTGTTCCCTTGCTGCGCGGCTTGGCGTCGCTGCGGAATGATGAAGCGGCATCACGCGCTTCGGACTCCATGCGCAGTTTACGGTCTGCCGCCGCCGCTTTTGCGCGTTCCTCGGCTTCCGCACGATAACGTGCGTCCGCTTCCATTTCAGCCTTCGCCCGGGCGCGGAGTTCTTCTTCGACCCGTGACTTGACATTGATCTCGGCACTTTCCCGCAATTCGGTTTCGCGCAAAACGCGGGCAACCGCTTCGGTCTTTGCGCGTTCTTCAGCCTTGGCGCGGGCCTGGCGTTCGGTTTCTGCCTGGGCTTGGGCCTTCGCTACAGCAGCTTCAGCCATTTTTGCGCGGAATTCGGCGTCCTGGCGGGCTTCGCGTGCCTGTGCGCTTTCGCCCGCGGCCGCTTCACGTGCCAGTCGCTCAGCGTTCTCACGCGCGCGCTGGGCAATTTCCAGTTGGCGTTCGGCTTCCTCGCGAGCCTTGCGTTCAGCAACGGTGCGTGCGGCAATTTCCGCCGCGGACTTGGCTTCTGCCTCGACCCGTTTTTTGCGTTCACCTTCAATGACCGCTTCGACTTCCGCCCGGGCCTTGGCCTCAGCCTCAGCCTGTACTTTGCGGATGGCTTCTTCACGCAACTCGCGTTCGGCCGCGACTTTCGCTTCGGCTTCCTCGCGCGCGCGCCGCTCGGCGGCGAACTTGTTTTCCATATCCTCGCGGGCCAGACGTTCCTGTTCCGCACGGCTTTCCGCTTCCTTGCTGGCCTGGCGTGCCTGTTCCTGCAGGGCTTTTAATTCAGCCTTGGAACGTGCATCGGCTTCGGCCCGTTCCTTGTTTGCCGTCTCATCGTCGATTTTTCGTTGTGCTTCCTCGCGGGCACGCGCGTCGGCTTCGGCTTTTGCTCTGCCTTCTGCTGCGATACGGGCTTCCGCTTCCGCACGGGCTCGTGCCTTGGCTTCCTCCAGCGCTTTCATCGCGGCTTCGGCCTTGGCGACGGCGGCGGGGTCGGAGGCCTGGTTGGCCATCTTGGCTTCTGCTGCGGCCTTCGCCTGCGCGGCCTCTTCGGCCATCTGGCGCGCTTGTGCAATCGCGTCTTCTGCTGCTTTGGCACGGGCTTCGGCTTCTGCTACGGCTTTGCGTTCGGACTCAAGGCGGGCCTTGATTTCCTGTTCCATTTTGACGCGGGCTTCCGCTTCGCGTTTTGCTGAATCCTGGGCGCGGGCGAGGGCTTCGCCCATTGCTTTCATTTGCGCTTCAAGGGCTTGCCGCGCCTTGGTCTCGGCAGCGGCGTGAGCATTGGCTTCGATCTCGGCTTTTTCCTGTGCTTCGGCTTCGGCCTTGGCTTTGGCTTCAGCAGTCGCTTTGGCAACGGCTTCAGCGGTGGCACGCGCTTGCGCTTCCGCGCGTGCTTTTGATTCTGCTTCCGCCTTGACATTGGCTTCTTGGGCGGCACGGACCCGCGCTTCGGCAGCGGCCTTGGCCTGGCTGTCTGCAGCGGCAGCCTTGGCTTCTGCTTCCGCCTTGGCGCGAGCAGCCAAGGCAGCCTTCGCCATGGCATCGGCCTTGGCTTTGCCTTCGGCTTCAGCTTTGGCACGGGCTTCTGCGGCAGCGCGGGCTTGTGCCTCGGCGAGTTGTCGTGCCTTGGCTTCCAGGGCTGCTTTTGCCGCGGCTTGCGCACGCGCCTTGGCCTGTTCTTCTTTCTGTTTGCGGGCTTCAGCTTCGGCGTTGACCTTGGCTACGGCTTCCGGTGAAGTGAAGTCGAGGTCCATTTCCTCCTCGGCCGGCTCCGGGGCAGGAGGACGTGCAACAGCCCCCGGAACAATTGTTCCTGCAGGTTTCGCTGCTGCCGCCGCAGGTGTCGAGAAGACTTTGACGTAACCGGACTGGGTCAGCTCGTTGAGAATGCCTTCAACGGTTTTGACGTCGAGTTTGCTCTTGACAACCAGTTCGGCCACCGTGGACTTGCCATCGACAGACAGGAAAATGCCGCCTGCATTACGGTCGAGCTTGACCGTCTTGTTCTTGATTTCGAGCACGCCCTTGGATGTTTTGGCGTAGACAGTTTGCGGGTGCATGGTGTTAACACCGTGATTTATTTGAAGGTTTTTCTCGCGACGTTCATGTGCCGGTTGCCTTTGCTGCCCCCGTCATTGCACGCGCCCGGAAATTGTAGTTACTATACCTGATACAACAAAAACAAAGACGCAAAACCGATGAAACAGGGGCGGGACATCAGCGAATACCGGCGTGCGCGGTATGACGTCACGAATCAGATCGACACCACCGACCTTGCTGCGGTGGGGTTTGAGGTCGCGCGGATTTATGAGCGCATCTATCAGCGCCAGTTTCCTTCAGGTGTCCTTCGCGTATTTGCCGATGTTGGCCGCATGTACAGCGGTGAATTCCCCGGCTATCACGCCTGCGAAACCGAGTATCACGATGTCCAGCATATTCTGGAGGTGACGCTGGCCATGGCAAGGCTGATGGACGGATTTGCACGTTCCGAAAGCCCCGCGGTTCTCAGCGAACAACTGTTCCTGGTCGGTACTGTGGCCGCGCTGTTTCACGATATCGGATATCTGCGGCGCGTCAGCGACACCGAAAAGCGCCACGGCGCGGAATACACCAGGACTCATGTCGGTCGCGGTGCGGCGTTCATGGGCTGGTATCTGCCGGATGCCGGATTGCCTGAACTGTCCCTGCCGGCACAGCGCATCATTCATTTCACGGGTTATGAAATCCCGGTGAGCGGCATCGAGGTCGAGCCGGAGTACCGGATGCTCGGTAATCTGCTGGGCAGCGCCGACATCCTCGCGCAGATGGCGGACCGCTGTTATCTGGAAAAATGCCGGGATCGCCTTTATCCCGAATTCGTGCTCGGCGGTATTGCGCGACAGATGGATGAGCAAGGCGAAGAAAAAGTGGTGTTTGCTTCAGCCGCCGACCTGATATTCAAAACCCCGGGTTTCTTTAGCGGCGCTCACAAGCGTCTTGAGCAGGATCTTGGCGGGGTCTATCGCTACGTGGCCCGCCATTTTGAAGGTGAAAACCTTTATTTCACCGCTGCGCGCAAGAACATCGAATATGCCCGGGAGCTGGCCGCCAGCGGAGATGTTTCCCGGTTGCGACGCAGTCTTCCTGAACTCGCCAAGGCGGCCTGAGGCTTTTGGCGTTCGCGCGGCGCATTGCTGCGCCGCGTTCCTTCCGGATTGTTTCAGGATACCCGGAGCAGGATCTTGCCGGTGTGCTGGCTCGACTCCATCAGCGCATGTGCCTGAGCAGCTTCCGCAAGAGGCAGCGCTTTGTGTGTGACTACCCGGATTTTTCCGCTGGCAATGTGCGGCCAGACCTGGGTTTCCAGTTCACGGGCCACACGCGTTTTGAACGCGTCGGGGCGGGTGCGCAGCGTTGAGCCGGTATAGGTCAGCCGCTTCAACATGACCGGCATCATGTTGATTTCCACTTTGGAGCCGGTTGCGAATGCGAGCTGGATGATGCGCGCGTCGTGGCTGGCTGCCTTGAAGTTCTTTTCAATATTGGCGCCGCCGACGATGTCGAGAATCACATTGGCGCCGCCTTCGGCGCGCACCAACTCGACAAAGTCTTCGGTTTTGTAGTCGACGACACGGTCTGCACCGAGATCCGTGCAAATCTGGCAGCGTGCAGCCGGGCTGTCGGTGGCAATGACCTTGGCGCCGAATGCCTTGCCCAACTGGATGCAGGTAGTGCCGATACCGCCGGCGCCGCCGTGTACCAGAAAGGTTTCGCCGGCTTTCAGGCCCGCTCCGATGAATACATTGCTCCAGACGGTGAAAAAGGTCTCGGGCAGACCCGCTGCATCGAGCATGCTGATGCCCTTGGGCACGGTCAGGCAGTGTTCGGCATCGACTGCAACGTATTCCGCGTAGCCGCCGCCGTTGGTCAGCGCAACAATCTGATCACCCACCGACCAGCGGGTCACGGCGGCGCCCTTGGCGACGATTTCTCCCGACACTTCCAGTCCCGGCAGGTCCGATGCGCCGGCCGGCGCAGGGTAGAGCCCCTTGCGCTGCATGAGGTCGGGGCCGTTGATGCCGGCGCCGACCACCTTGATCAGAACCTCGTGTGCTTTCGGCACCGGGAGCGGGCGCTCGGTTGGTTTAAGAACTTCAGGACCGCCGGGCGCGGAGATTTCGACGGCATGCATGGTTGCGGGCAGTTGGCTCATGACTTTAGGATTCTCTTTCAGAATTTCAGGGGTTCTTTTATTTACTGGTTTCGCGGTATCTGCGAATACGTTCTTTCAAGCCCGGTGTGCTTACAGATCGGGCCAGTTCCATCATGTCTTCAGCCCGGCTGTCAGTCACCGTGCGCCGTCGCAGTGCTGCGGCGGCAGCCGGCGCCAGGGTTTCCGCAGCGCTTTGTGCTGCGCCAACAATGCCGGGCCAGTCCGCCTGCGGTGCGACTGCGGTCAGGAACCCGCCGGCAAGGGCTTCGTCGCTGCTGAAAGTACGTGATGTGCCGAGTATCTCGCGGGCACGATCGCTGCCGACGCGGTAGGCCAGCCGGCGGGTGCCGAGCACGACGCCGAAGCGCAGACCGGGCATGCGGAAGGTGGTATCCGGCGCGGCAACCCGCTGGCTGCAGCTGGCAACGATGTCCGCGCCCGCGCCGAATACACGGCCATGCGCCAGCGCCAGGGTTTCGAAGGGCGCATGATAAAGCGCCTGCAGCAGCGTTTCGATGCGGATGAAACGCAGCACGAGGTCGCCTTCGCTTTGCGCCTGCACATCTGAGAAATCGAAGCCGGCGCAGAAATGCGGTCCCGCGCCTTCGAGGATCAGCAGTCTCGTGCCGTCAGTGGCTGCGTATTCCACCGCATCCAGCAGGGCCTCGACCAGAGGGGCCGACAGTGCATTGGCTTTCTGCGCGCGGTTCAGCGTCAATCTTGTGACATGCGCGTCATGCTGGCGCAGCAGTTCGTCGTTCATCGGCTCAGGCTGCAGGGGTGATGGTCGCGCGCACTTCGGCCGAACGATCCCAGAAATTCGGCATCTGCGGACTGGAGTAGCCCGATACGAAGGGCTTGTCGATGCCGGTTGCGGGATCAAATACATGGCGTTTGACCGCGCCGATGTTGGCCCCGTAAACATGAATGCTGATCGACGGTTTGTCCGTCAATGCATTGGAGACTTCGTGGATATCGCCGACTGTCGGTGAAACACGATCCACCTGTCCCGGCAGCAGGCGCTCGGTGGGGCCGACAGCCATCGGCTTGCCGGTTTCGGTGTGGGTGAAACGCCGTGCATTTTCAGCGCCGCGCATCATGCCGACGAGGCCCCATACCGTATGGTCGTGCACCGGTGTTTTCTGGCCCGGGCCCCAGACGAAACTCACCACCGAAAAACGCTCCAGCGGATCGCAATAGAGCAGGTACTGCTGGTAATACTGGGGGTGCGGCTGCGCGGTTTCTTCCGGCAGCCAGTCGTCATGTTTGATCAGCTCGCCGAGCAATTTGCCACCGGATTCGTGCATGATTTTTTCATCATGTCCGCTTGTTTCGATGAGGCGGGTGAATTCGGCAACGAAGTGACGAAAGCGTTGAACGTTTTTCATGGGCGTACCTTCAGTTCGGAAAGGATTTCATCGGTATGCGCGCCGAGTGCCGGCGGCGCGCGACGCACGCCGAGGCGCTGCCCGGATACGCGCTGCGGCGATACCACGGTTTTAGTGGGTGTGCCGTTGGGCAGGGTGATGTCTTCGACCCAGTTCATGTGCTTGACTTGAGGATCAGCAATGACCTGTGAGTAGGAATACAGCGGCGCGCAGGGCACGCCGCAGGCGTTCATGCGCGCGAGCAGGTCGGTGGCGTCGTACTTTACAAACTCAGCCTCGAGAATTTCACGCAGCGCGCCCTGATGCTGCGCACGAAGTGTATGTGTGACAAAGCGCTGATCCTGGAGCAGATCTTTACGGTTAATCGCCCCGCATGCCGCTGCCCACAGTTTGTTGGTACCCGCAGCGAGGGCAAAGTAGCCGTCACGGCAGCAGAACGCGGCATAAGGCGCGTTCAGCGGGTGAGAAGATCCCAGTCGCACCGGATCGCGGCCGGTGGCGAACAGTTCACTGGTCTGCAGGTTGGCGATGCCGAGCATGCTGCCGGGCATGGAAACATCGACATAATCGCCATGGCCGGTAGCGCGGGCCTTGTGCAGGGCCGCGGCCACGCTGAATGCGGCATACAGGCCGGCAGAAAAATCGGCTATCGGAATGCCGCATTTGGCAGGAGGGCCATCGCGCTCGCCAGTCACGCTCATCACGCCGCTCATCGCTTGTACCGTCATGTCGAAGCCGCCCTCGGTGGCGCGTGGCCCGGTTTGCCCGAATGCCGACACCGAACAATAGACCAGGGCGGGGTGATCTTTCGACAATGAAGCGTAGTCGAGACCGAACCTGGCCATCACGCCCGGACGGAAATTTTCGAGCAGGATGTCCGCGGACAGGGCCAGTTCTCTTGCGCTTGCCTTGTCGGCATCCTGTTTGAGATCCAGCACGATCGAGCGCTTGTTGCGGTTAACCGAAGCAAAGTACTGGCTGTAGCCGTCGAGAATCGGCGGCCATTGCCGCATCAGGTCGCCTTCCGGCGATTCCACCTTGATGACGTCGGCACCCATATCGGCGAGCAGGCAGCCGGCAAAAGGTCCGGCCAGAACCTGACAGAACTCGACCACTTTGACACCGCTGAGAGGGAGCATGAAAACAATGATCCGGAATCTGGATTGCAGAATGCACTGGAGGTGCGAAGACGATTAATATTATCACGCGGGTTCGCTGCGCCATTTCTTCATCTGAAAGCCTGTCATTGGGGAAAATCATGCACAACAAGCTGTTTTCGTTGAATGTTTTTGTCAGGTTTGGCGTTGCGCTGGCAGTTCTGGTGTCCGCGGTTGTTTCACATGCACAGGGTTACCCGACACGTTCGATCCGATACATCGTTGCGCAGGCACCGGGTGGTTCATCGGATACGCTGGCGCGGGTGCTGGCGCCGCGTCTTGCCGCGGCGCTGGGGCAGCAGGTGGTCGTCGACAACAGGCCGGGGGCGACAGGCATCATCGGTGCCGAAATCACCGTCAATGCGCCGCCGGACGGTCACACGCTGATGCAGGTCGCTACCTCGCATGCGACCAACACCGCGATGGGCGTCAAACTGCCATTCGACCCTTTGCGCGATCTTGCGGCGATCACGCTGATTTCGCAGCAACCGAATATCTGGCTGGCCCACCCGTCGCTGCCAGCACGAAACGTCAAACAACTGGTGGCGTTCGCACGGACGCGTCCCGGCGCGATTGATTTTGCATCTTCGGGTACAGGCGGTTCGCAGCACCTTGCCGGTGAATTGCTGAATGTGATGACCGGGATCAAGCTGGTACATATCCCGTACAAAGGCAGTCCTCCGGCTTTGACCGATACGCTTGCCGGTCGTGTTGCGCTGATGAGTTCGACGATGGCGCCTGCGATGCCTTATCTGAGCGGCGGGCGTTTGTTTGCGCTGGCGGTAACCAGTGCCCAGCGTTCACCGGCCGCACCGAACGTGCCTACGGTCGCCGAATCCGGTGTTCCGGGTTACGAAGCGATTGCGTGGCAGGGGCTGGTGGCGCCGGCCAAGGTGCCGACGGAAGTGGTCAACCGTCTCAGTGACGAACTGGTGCGCATCCTGAAAATCCCCGAGGTCCGACGCCTGCTGATGGAGCAGGGCTTCGAGCCGGTTGGAACCACGGCGGCCGAGTTCAATGCGTTCACTCGTGCCGAGATCGTCAAATGGACCAAGGTCACCACCGCTGCGGGATTGCGCGAAAAATAACTGCTCTGAGTGATCAGGCGCGAACGGTTGCTGCAAATTGTCCCTGCGGGTCCAGTGATGACAGCGCCTGTTGTTCGCTCGCTGTGATGGGCGCAGCCGGTTGCGCGCCTGCCGCAACACTGAAGGTAAATCCGGTGTGGCGTGCAATGTCGTCTGGCGTGGTGGTGTTGTTCCAGCATTCCAGTGTGAAGCGCGAGCCCGCACGTGGTTCACGCGTAAATACTGCCAGCGGCGTGACCAGCGCAGTCATGTTGCCCGAGGCGGTGACAAAGTCGAGTTTGTCCACCAATGCGCGCGGCGTGTGATCGGTACGCCAGGTCACTACGCGTTTCGCGGTCGGCAGCATCACCGCCGCGCCGCCGCCGCCGGGCAGGCGGACTTTGGGGTTTTCCCAGGAGCCGATGGCCGACACATTGGTGCGGCCTTCAGCGTCAATCTGCGCGCAGCCGAGATAGACCAGATCAAGTCCACCACGTGCGCAGAGGTCGTAAAAATCCTGATTGGCGAAAATCGCCGGTGATCCGGTGACGATGGCCGGATCGCTGCTCGACAGCGGCACCGTTACCGGCTGCGGTTCAACGCCGCCGGCAACGTTGATATAGGTGAAGTCGAATTCGTAGGCGCGTTTCGCGAGCATGCAGGCAATCATCGGCAGCGTCGAGTTGACGCCGCTGAAGGTGATTTCACCGGCGCGGATCTGGCGTGCGAGATTGACAACGATGAAGGAGAAGGGTGTCCAGGTCATGGCGTAAGTATATCGATGGTGTTTATTCAGCCGTTACGGAAAGTCACCAGCCAGGCGATGGCGCTGACGGTAACAATTGCACCGGCAATGATGCGCCAATGGAGCGGTTCGGCGCGCAGGAACAGGGCGCTGCCCAGCGCGGTGATCAATGGATAGGCGGCAATCACCGGTGCCACGGTGGATACCGGCGCCCGTGCCAGCGCCGCATACATCAGCACCATCGCGCCGCCGTTGATCAAACCGGTCAGCGCAAACCACTGCACGCCTTGCCGGTTGAGTGTCCTGCGTCCGCCGTGGCGCAGTTGTTCTGCGCTGACGACGGCTGCTGACGACACCAGATAACCGATGAGACTGGCAGCGAACGGGTTGCCCCAGATCAGCAGGCCGGCTTTGGCGCCGGCCTGCGCGACGCCGCGCACAATCGCGCCGGCGACAGGCCAGACCAGTTTGCTGCCGGCAAGGTGGCCCACGGCAATGCCGGGACGCCACGAGAGCAGTGCGACGCCTGCGGCAACGCCGATGGCCGCGATGGCTGCTTGTGCCGGTATTTGTTCGCCGAGCAGCAGCGCAGCAGCGAGCATTGCGAACAACGGTGCAGTACCCGAGATCGCGCTGGTGACGGTCGGTCCCAGTTCTTCGTTGGAGCGAAAAGTCAGCAGCGTCACCATCGCCGGATAAAACAGTCCGACCGCCGCAAAAATCAATGCGGCCGCCAGATTAAACGCCGACAGTTCAATGGTGAACGGCGCGGTGATGAGAATCAGCAAGGTTGCGGTGGGAACGCTCACCGCGGCACCGGATCGTGCATCAAGGTGGCGCAGGCCGATGCGTGAAGTGATCATGCCGGCACCAAAGCAGAATGCACCGAGGATTGCGAACAGCAGGGCGGTATTCATATATCTATTTGTTTTTATTATGATTTTTATTGAGCGGCGGCAGGATGTTGCGCCATGCCTGCAGCTTTTTGGCATAACTCATGGCTGCGTGCGCCGGGCTGGTCGATGGCAGGCGCTGCAGCGTCAGGGCTGCGGACTCAAGCGCCGGTTGCACATGCCGGGCGAAGCAGCGTTCCGCAGTTGCACCATTAAAAAACACATGCCGGATGTTCGGGTGTTGTACGAGAAATGACGGCAGATCGTTGGCAATGATCGATTGTTCATCAATGGCTGCATCGAGGCTGCCTTCACGCGTGCGGGCAGCGAGCACGTCCCACAGCGCGATCCCGGACTGGCGTAAACGAAGCGTGCGCCTGGCGTACGGCAGATCCGGCGTGGCATCGACCAGATCACCCATGATGCGCCAGAAGGCATTGCGCGGATGGGCGTAGTACTGCCCGGCCCGCAAGGATTCGACGCCGGGCATGCTGCCGAGAATCAGCACGCGCGCCGATGCATCGGCGACGGCTGCAAAACTGTGGATGACAGGCATCCGCGATCCGCTTATCGCGCGGCCGCCGGTTTGCGTGCAATCTCCGGCGCTTCTGCGAGATGGCGTTCCAGCACGCCCGCGGCATCTTCCATATAACGCTCCACCGCCGGGTAGTCGATTTCATAGTCGGGGTGCATCGAGCCGGGCCAGCCACCACCCGGCACCACGGCAGCGGCTTCCACCATGAAACCGGGCACAAGAGTCAGTTCCGGCTGCTCGCGCAAGCGGTCCGTGGGTACCAGTTTTTCGGCGGTCACCAGCACACGTTTTGCGGCTCGGGTCAGCGGGTGATCCCAGAATGGCGAACCGTAAACACGCGCGTTGCCCTGTTCATCAATCTCAGCGGCATGGATGACGGCAATATCCGGCTGGATCGCCGGAATCACATAGACATCCCTTCCTGAACCATAAGGATCGCGTATTGTTTGCCACTGATTGACGCGTACCAGTTCGCTGCCGTGAACGCCGGCAACCGGCTGGAAGGGGATCCCGTATGAGGCTGCACGCAGCCCCGCGACCAGTGTCATTCAGGCATGCTCTTCGAGATGCGCTTCCTTGCGTTCGATGGCCTTGCGGTACCAGCGGGCGAGGCCGAAGTTGCCTTCCATCGCGACAATGCCGGCGCGCACTTTGGCCACCGCACCGGCACGGCACAGCAGGTCGAGATCGTAACCGGGCGAGGGTTTGATGATCTCCAGATTGCGTCGGCCTTGACGCACCAGTTCACGCACCAGTGCAAAAGGACCACGATGCAGAAAAACGCCGCCCAGGCCGAGCGCCGCACCATCAGGAATGCGCGAGGCCAGTTCGCCAAGGCTGATGATTTTCGAGGCGTTTGTGGTCATGTTCGGCTCCGGGGACAGTGATGCAACAATTTTACACGGCGACCAGCATTCGGACTGCATGGCGATGGCTGTGCCTGCAGTGCGATAATCGCTGCTCAATTCACAATGACCACGGAGCAGAGCATGGCGCAGATTGAACGCGCGGAATACTGGGCGCAAAAAGAGGATGGCAAGGGTGGCAAGGTCAAACTGTATGTCTACCGCAAACATATGGCGGGTTTGGCCAAAGGCACGCCGGTACTATTCCTGGTTCATGGTTCTTCAGCATCGGGGCGTTCCAGTTTTGACCTCGATGTGCCGGGCCGCAATGACTACTCGCTGATGAATCATTTTGCCGGTCTCGGTTTCGACGTGTGGACCGTGGATCATGAAGGTTACGGCCGCTCGGATCGTACCGACAGTCATTCCGGCATCGCATCGGGGGCGCTGGATCTGGCGGCAGCAATGGAGATCGTTCGGCGCGAGACCGGTCAGGACAGCGTATTCATGTACGGCGGTTCATCGGGTGCTTTGCGCGCCGCGCTGTACGCGCAGCAGAATCCGGGGCGCGTCAAAAGGCTGATGGTGTCTGCGCTGGTCTATACCGGAGCCGGTTCGCCGACGCTGGCCAAACGCCGGGAGAAGGTTGATGAATACCGCGCCCATCCGCGACGCAAGGTTGATCGCGCATTCGTCCACAGCATGTTTACCCGCGACAAGCCGGGTACATCCGAAATGATTGCCGCTGATGCTCTGGCTGATGCCGAACTGGCGCTGGGTGATACCGTGCCCAATGGCACCTACCTCGACATGTGCGCCAACCTGCCGGTGATCGATCCGCTCAAGATTACCTGTCCGGTGTGCATCATTCGCGGCGAATATGACGGCATTGCCGCTGAACCCGACCTGCTGGATTTTTTTGCCAAACTGCCGAGCAAGGACAAGCAGTTCGTGTTCATTTCGGATCTTGCGCATGCGGCGACACTGAGCATCAATCGTCACAAGTTCTGGCATGCGATGACGTCGTTCATGGCGATGCCGCAGAATCGGGCATTGGCAGTCTGAAGGTCTAAAAGCGTCTACCGATAAAAAATACTCGAGGTGACGCCAGGGGGAGGTTTCAGTGAAGCAGACTTTATGGCTTGTGGCTGCAATGGGCGGATGGATGGCCTGTGCAGGCGTGGTGCAGGCGAAGGATTATCCCAGCCGTCCCGTGCGCATGCTGGTTGCCGTTCCGCCCGGCGGTCCGGCAGACACACTGGCGCGTCTGGTCGGCCCCCATCTGTCCACAGCGCTGGGGCAGACGGTGGTCATCGATAACCGCGCCGGGGCCAATGGCGGCATCGCATACGAAACCACCGCACGCGCGAATCCTGATGGATATACCTTTGTGCTGGTTGCTGCAGGCGTGGCGATCAACCCCAGCCTTTACCGTAACGTGCCATATCACCCGATCAAGGATTTTGCGCCGATTACCCTGGGCATCACGGTGCCCAACATCCTGGTTGTGCATCCTTCCGTTGCGGCCCGATCAGTTCAGGAACTGGTGGGAGTGATCAAGGCGAAGCAGGGCGGCTTTTCATTTGCTTCGGCCGGTAACGGTACTTCCGGCCATCTCGCGCTGGAGCAATTCAGGCTGTCCACCGGCACGACGTTTGTTCATGTGCCCTATAAAGGCGGCGGTCCTGCACTGCAGGAAACCATCGCTGGTCAGGTGCAGGCGCTGTTCAGCATCGCATTGGCGGCGACCCCGCAGGTCAAAGCCGGCAAGGTACGCGCACTGGCGATCACCAGTGCAAAACGTTCCCCGGTGGCGCCCGAACTGCCGACCGTTGCAGAATCCGGTTATCCGGGATTCGAGGTCATCGGCTGGTTCGGTTGGCTGGCACCGGCTAAAACGGGCAAACCCATTGTTGAACGGCTCAACCGGGAACTGGTCAAGTCCCTGGCCAATCCGGAGGTCAAAGACCGGCTGCTGAGCCTGGCCACGGAACCGGTGGGTGACAAGCCGGAGGAATTCGGCAATTTCATCCGCAGTGAATACGACAAGTGGGGCAAGGTCATCAAGGCTGCAAACATCCAGATTCAGTGAAGACAGGGAGGAGTCAGGCAATGAGTAAATCCAAGGGAATTCGCGAAGTCGCTTATGTCGATGTCCGTGCCGGTGGCGGCGATGGTCACCAGCACAACTGCAGTGCCGGCATGCAGCCGCTGTCGTTCACCGATTGCGCCGGCGGCGGTCAGGTGGTGGTCGAGCGCAACATTGCTTATGTCGGCAATATGCGCAACCCGCACGGCACGCTGATCTTCGACGTCAAGGATCCCAAAAATCCAAAATTCCTGTCCGAGATCAACATGCCCAAGGGCACGCATTCGCACAAGGTGCGCGTCTCTGGCGACATCATGCTGACCAATCGCGAGGTGCTGTCTGCAAAGAATGCCAAAGGCGAGACGCCGCCAGATGATTTTCATGGCGGCTTGGGCATTTATGACGTTTCCAATCCGTCCAAACCCAAGCTGATCACGCTGTGGCAGACCGACGACAAGGCCGGTGTGGAATACGCGCGCGGCGTACACCGCTTCGATTTTGACGGTCGTTACGCCTACATCTCGCCGACGATGGATGGTTATCTCGGCAATATCGTGATGATTCTTGATCTGAAGGATCCGGCGAAACCGCAGGAAGTCGGGCGCTGGTGGATGCCCGGGCAGCACATTGCCGGCGGCGAGCAGCCGACATGGCGCGGTGCGGCGCACAAATGCCATCACCCGCTGCGTCATGGCAACCGTCTGTATACCAGCTACTGGCACGGCGGTTTTGTCATCCTCGACATTGATGACATGAGCAAGCCGAAATTCGTATCGGGGCTGGACTGGAGTCCGCCGTTCCCGTGGCCGACGCATACCGCGCTGCGCATCCCGTTCAAGATCAAGAACCGTGATTTTCTGGTGGTGTCGGACGAAGACGTCGTGCGTTTGCCCGATTGCCCGCCGTACCCGTCGGCGTTTCTGTGGATGGTCGATATTACCGACGAGAAACATCCCGCCGTGGTATCAAGTTTCCAGCTCGAAGACATTCCTCCCGAACAGCAGCCTTATGCATCAGGTTGCCATCAGCCCTGCGAAAAAGTGACCGGCACCGAGATCCCGGTGGCGTGGTTTGCCCACGGTCTGCGCATTGTTGACGTGGCCAATCCGCACTCGATGAAGGAAGTGGCGTACTTCGTGCCCGATGTTCCTCAGGGTTCGGACCGCGTGCAAAGCAACGACGTCACGGTGGATGACCGTGGCCTGCTCTATCTGCTTGATCGTGTGCGTGGCCTGCACATTCTCGAGCGCACCTGATCAAACACAACAATCAACCGCACACTCAAGGAACGATTAATCATGGCATCCGGCGTATTTGACGACCTTTTGATCCAGCACCTGTGGAGCACTGAAGAGTTCCGCAACATATTCAATGACCACAACCGTCTGCAGAAGTGGTACGACTTCGAGGCGGCCTTCGCGCTGGAGCAGGGTGAGCTGGGGATCATTCCGAAAGAGGCTGCAGCTGACATCGCTGCAAACTGCAAGATTTCAAAAATTGACGTCAATGCGGTGGCTGCTGAAATCCGCCGCATCAAACATCCGCTGGTACCGGCGGTCAAAGCCGTGCAGAAACTGTGCAAGGGCAACAACGGCGAATACATTCACTTCGGCCCGACGACACAGGATGTGCTCGACACCGCAGTGATGCTGCAGATCAAGGAGGCGCATGCGCTCTACCTGCGTGACATCAAGGCCATCGGCAACGCGCTGGTTAAGTTGTGCGAGCAGCATCGCGATACGCCGATGGTCGGCCGCTCACATGGCGTACAGGCGTTACCGATCACCTTCGGTCACAAGGCGGCGATCTGGCTGTCGGAAATGGGGCGGCACTATGAGCGGCTGCGCCAGTTGGAGTCGCGGATGTTTGTCGGCGGCATGGTCGGTGCTGTCGGCACTCAAGCCTCCTTCGGTCCCAAGGCCAAGGAACTTGAGCAGCGCGTGATGAAACGTCTGGGGCTGGGCGTTGCCGACATCAACTGGCAGCCGGCGCGGGACCGTTTCGCCGAATATGTAAACGTTCTCGGGCTGATCACCGCGACACTGGGCAAGATCGCCAATGAAATCATCAATCTGGAACATACCGAAATCGGCGAGTTGTACGAGCCCTTCAGCACCGGCAAGGTCGGTTCATCGACGATGCCGCACAAGCGCAATCCCTCAAGCTGCGAAGCAGTCGTCGGCGCCAGCCGGGCGGTGCGCTACAACGCAGCCTATATGCTGGAGTGCATGCTGATTGAGCATGAGCGCGACGGCTCTTCCTGGCGCGGCGAGTGGAAGGCGCTGCCGGAGTCCTGCCTGATCACCGGCGGCATACTGGCGATCATGAAAGGCGTGCTGGCGGATCTGCATGTCGACGTCGGCAACATGCGTAAAAACCTCGACAGCCTGGGCGGCTTCCTGTTGTCGGAGCGGGTGATGTTCGAACTGTCGGAGAAGGTTGGCAAGCAGACTGCGCACGACCTCGTTTACGAGGCTTCCATGCATGGCATTGAAAACGGCATCTCGTTCGAAGACGCCCTGCTGCAAAACGTGCAGATCAAAAAAGCCATGACGCTGGCTGAAGTGAAAGCGGTACTGGACCCGACCACTTATGTCGGTCGCGGACCGGAGATCGTGGATGAGGTGCTGCAGCAACAGCGTGCTGCTGGCTGGTTGAAATAAAATATCAATAAAAACAAATACTTATAAATTATATCAAGGCAGGTATTGTGAAAATTTCCATCCTCGACGACTACCAGGATGTCATTCGCACACTGGATTGCTACGGCAAGCTCACGGGGCACGACGTGCAGGTCTGGAACGACCACACCAAGGACGTCGACGTGTTGGCCGGGCGCCTGCGTGACACTGAAGTGCTGGTGCTGATCCGTGAGCGCACGCCCGTCAGCGCGGCGCTGATTGCCCGTTTGCCCAAGCTCAAAATGATCAGTCACCACAGCGTCTATCCGCATATTGATCTGGAGGCCTGCACCAAACACGGCGTGCTGTTGTGCACAGGCCTGAATCCGGGCAAGCCCTCGTATGCGACGGCAGAGCTGACCTGGGGGCTGATCATCGCCACCATGCGTCATATACCGCAGGAAGTTGCGGCACTGAAAGCCGGACGCTGGCAGTCGACCGTGGGTACGGGTTTGCGCGGCAAGACGCTGGGTGTTTATGGTTATGGTCGTATTGGCGCAGTGGTCGCCGGTTATGGCAAAGCCTTCGGCATGAAAGTGCTTGTCTGGGGGCGTCAGGGCTCCCATGAAAGGGCGCGCGCCGACGGGTATGCCGTTGCCCAAAGCCGGGAAACTTTTTTTGCTGACAGCGACGTGATCTCCCTGCATCTGCGCATGATCGATGCCACACGCGGCATTGTGACCGCAGGTGATCTTGCCCGCATGAAGCCGACTTCGCTGATCGTCAACACCAGCCGTGCCGGATTGATTGTGCCCGGTGCGCTGGAGGCCGCGCTGAAACAGGGGCGTCCCGGCATGGCGGCGATTGATGTTTTCGAAGATGAACCGGTACTTGGCGGCAGGCACCCCTTGCTCGAACTAGACAATGCGGTATGCACACCGCACATCGGTTATGTAGAACGTTCTGGCTACGAGCGTATTTTCGGCAGCATATTTGATCAGGTCGTGGCTTACGCCGCCGGTCAGCCGATCAACATGATCAATCCCGAGGTTGTGGCGCGTTCCAGTGCCTGATCTCGCCGGTTGCTGTAGCATCGCATGAAAAAATAAATGGAACATCAACGCAGGAGGAGATGACATGAAAACGAGACTGAAGCTGCTGGTCGCCGCCGTTGGCATTGCGGGTTTTACAACGGTTCCCGCGCTGGCCCAGGATGCTGCCGCCAATTACCCCTCAAAGCCGGTGCGCTGGATCGTACCGTTCACGCCCGGCGCGTCCAACGACATCACCGCGCGCCTCTTCGCGCAGA
This sequence comes from uncultured Bordetella sp., assembly GCA_964531455.1. Taxonomy (GTDB): domain Bacteria; phylum Pseudomonadota; class Gammaproteobacteria; order Burkholderiales; family SG8-41. The sequence goes on along the minus strand of CAZHFZ010000048.1, from coordinate 986 downwards.
AAATGTCCGAGCTTGCGGGGCAACAGTTTGTCATTGATAACCGTGGCGGGGCGGGTGGTTCGATTGGTGCGCAAATGGCGGCCGAAGCGACGCCCGACGGTCACACACTGCTGCATGCCAATCCCGGCCCCAGCGTCAACAACGTGATCATGCGGCGCAAGTCGCCTTATCAAATCAGCGATTTCGCACCAGTGTTTTACATTGGATATACGCCGCTGCTGATTCTTGCGAATCCCAAGTTTCAGCCCAACAACGGCCGTGAGCTGGTGAGCTATGCCAAGGCCAATCCGGGCAAGCTGACTTGGGGTTCATCAGGCAATGGCAGCAGCCTGCACATCGGTCTTGCGCTGTTCGGCGCGGCGACCGGGCTGGATATCGTGCATGTGCCCTATAAAGGCACTGCGCCGGCGATGACCGACGTAATGAGCGGTCGTGTCGATGTGATGCACACAACGGTGGTCAGCGCCGAGGCGCAGATCAAGGCCGGGCGGGTCAAGGTGCTTGCAGTCGCTGCGCCCAAGCGGCAGGCAGTACTGCCCAACGTGCCGACACTGCTGGAAGAGGGCATCAAGAACGCCGAGGCCACCGTCTGGTTCGGTGTGCAGGTTCAGGCGAAAACGCCGCGGCCGATCATCAACAAACTCAACACCCAGATGAACCAGATCCTGGCGATGCCGGACGTGCAGGCGCGGCTGGATCAGCTCGGCTTGGTCAAGGCGGGTGGCACGCCGGAGGAATTTGGCGCCTTCATCAAGAACGAGGCCGACAAACTGTCGATGCTGATCAAAACCAAACGTGTCGAGATGATGGATTAGTGAATCCAGGAATCCGCAACACGATGCGCAATCGTGGGGCGGATGCACCATTGAGGCGCATCTGGCGCACCATCAGCTGTAGCGGATATGCGGTGTTTTCCGCTGATGGTCTATGACCGTACACTCTCAAAACCCGATGCAGAGCAGCGTCATCCGATGCAGGATTTCAGC
>CAZHFZ010000047.1:0-25984 GCA_964531455.1 uncultured Bordetella sp. | reverse complement strand
GCATCCAGCGTGCCGGCCACATTCGTCGTGCCGCTGCTCATGTCCGACAAGGCGATGATTTCGCCGCCGCTGGTACCGCGCGCACTGGTCGCGCTGCCGGCCTCAAGGTCGGTGCGTTTGGTCGACTTCAGCATGATGCGGCCGCCTTCGGCGACTGCACTGTCGGCACTGACGGTACCGCCTTGCCGGATCAGGCCGGCATAGATGCCGATACGTCCGGCTTCAGCGGTAATCGTGCCGAGGTTGCGTGCTTCATTGTCCGGCGCAGCAATTTCGACCCGCAGATTTGGCGTACCCGGATTAACCAGTTCGACGCTGTTGCCGGCAGCCAGCACCACTTCACCTTGCGGATTGGTGATCAGTCCGTTGTTGGTGACACTGTTGCCGACGAGGTAAACCGGCCCGCCCGACGCGTTGATCGCGCCCTGGTTGACCACTGATCCAGCCGTGATGCCATTGGTGAAATTCATCCGGCCGGCGAGGAAGTCGGCGTCCGACAGATTAAGCGTTGAGGCCACAAGACCGGCCACATTGATCTGTGCGCCGGCCCCGAACATGATGCCGTTCGGATTGATCAGGAAAACCCGTCCGTTCGATTGCAGGCTGCCGAGAATTGCCGAAGGGTCGCCGCCGACGACGCGATTCAAAACCGCAGAGATTGCCGAAGGCTGGACAAAGCGGGTGAGCTCACCGACAGAAATCGAGAAGCTGCCCCAGTTGATGATGGTCTTCGGGGACAGCGTATTGATGTTGAGTATGTTGGCCGCAGGGTTGGTGATGTTCGCTGCGCCATGAACAACCACGCCGCCGGTGGGATTCGCCCACGCTGTACTGCCGAAGCAGGCCGCTACGGCCGCCGCAGCGATTTTGCGTTGCAACGGCATCGTCGATGCCGTTGAGAAATGCCGAGCGGAATTGTTTTGTGCCATGACGCGTAACCCCCTGTTACAAACAACGCTGGTCAAATGATCAAGCCCTCACTAATGGATGGCTTTTGATCAATACAATGATGGTTGCATTATTCCATTTGCCTGTGGATTATTTCACGCCCCCATCAAAAGCAGCGTGAACTAAGTCGCCAACCCGGATAGGAATGTAATCGACCGAACAATGTTTGTTTCCGGCAAAAATTTGCCGGGCAGCGCCCTCGAATTATAATATTTAATAATTAAATCAATTACTTATATTCAAGTCAGGGCGTAATCCGCCACGGCTGCAGGTAATCCAGCCGGTCCCCCGTCTGCACGATCAGGTGCTTGACCGATTTCTCGCGGACGATATGCAGGGTCACATCATCCCCGGCGGCACAACTCGCCCACAGGCGCTCGTAGAACTCGCCCTGCCCGCCAATCGAATCACCGCCGACACCAAGGATCACGTCGCCGCGCTGCAGTCCGGCATATTCGGACGGTGAGTCCGGCAGCACGCGCGACACCACGACATGGCCTTCCATCTGTTCGGTGTTAAGTCCCAGCCACGGCCGTTTTTTGCCGTAGCGCCGTCCCGACTGCACCAGATCGGGCAGCACTTCCTTCAGCAGATTGATCGGCACAAACATGTTTCCGGGAAACGCCACGCCGGCATTCAGTGCATCGCTGACCCACAGCGAAGCAATGCCGACGAGGCGACCTTCGCCATCGAACAGTGCGGCTCCGCTGTGTTCATACCGCGGCGGCGCGGTGAACAGGGCATCATCGATCATGTATTCCCACCAGCCGGTGAAACGGCGGCGCGATACCAGCGCCGCACCGGTCACACCGCCGCCGCCTTCGTGGCAGGCAACGACCAGTCCCTGCAGCTCGGTCAGCGCGCTGGAATCGCCCAGTTCCACGGGCGCACAGGGCGGTGCGGGTTTGGCACGCAGCAGGCCGAAGCCGGTCGCATGGTCGAAGCCGACAACACTCGCGGGATAGATTTTGTTGTCCGCGTCGATCACCAGCACCGACGCCGCCTCCAGCACCAGATACCCGATGGTGAGGATCAAACCCTGGTCATCGATGACAATGCCGGTGCCTTCACGTTCGGCGCCGAGTGAATCTGCAGTACGCGCATCCTCCACCGCACGGATCGACAGCTTGACCACGGCATCCAGCGGCGGTGATGCCGGTTGCGGAATGCCGTTGGTGGCGCGCCACGCGGCGAGCGCGGCAGTGAACAGGGACACAGTCATCGCAGAATCATGCCGGCGTCAGTGCCTCGTAACGCACGTCGACGACTTCGATCTCGACGATGCCCTTGGGGGTCGGCAGTTTGACGGTGTCTCCCGCCCGGTGTTTGAGCAGCGCCTTGGCGATCGGCGATACCCAGCTGACATGGCCGCGCGCCGGGTCGGCTTCGTCAATGCCGACGATGGTCACGGTATGCGCTGCGCCTTCGGCGTCCTCGTACTCCACCGTCGCGCCGAAAAAAATCTGGTCGGTTTCACCGCGTGCGGCAGGATCGACCACCACCGACTGGTCAAGGCGTTTGCCGAGGTAATGGATGCGACGGTCGATCTCGCGCAGGCGTTTTTTGCCATACAGGTAATCGCCGTTTTCGGAACGATCGCCATTGGAAGCGGCCCACGCGACCACCTTGACCAGTTCGGGACGATCAACATCGAGCAGTTGCGTCAGCTCCTGCTTGATCCGCGCATAACCGGCCGGTGTCATGTAGTTCTTGGGCGGCGGCGGCGCTTCCGGCTCGGCCGGCGTCTGGGGCTGTCGGGACATGGTGCAAAGTGTAACGAAAACAAAGGCGGGGTACGGCCGCAATCAGGGTTGGTCGCATTCATTTCATAATATAAAATAAAGATTCGCCCCGTTCAGAAACCCGCTCAAAAACCGCATTACCGAATCCAGCAGACACCCGTGGCTGAAAAATCCGCAAAACCATCCATTCAGGTCATCGAACGCATGATGCACCTGCTCGACGTGCTCTCGGAACATTCGACGCCGGCAACCCTGAAACAGCTTGCGGCTGCCACCAAATTGCACCCCTCAACCGCGCACCGCATTCTCGGCGTGATGGTCGACAGCCGGCTGGTGGACCGCATTGAGCCGGGCATGTACCGGCTGGGCATCCGCCTCGTTGAACTCGGCAGCCTGGTCAAATCACGCATCAGCGTGCGCCAGGAGGCGCTGCCGCATATGCATGACCTGCATCGTACGCTCGGTGAAACCGTCAACCTGTCGGTGCGCCGCAACGATGAGGTGGTCTATATTGAACGCACGACCGAAAACAGCTGCATGATGCGTGTCGTGCAGATCATCGGCGCACATGCGCCGCTGCACATCACCGCGGTCGGCAAGATCTTTCTCGCCGAGGAAACACCACAGCGCGTGGCCGATTATGCCGCCAGAACCAAACTGCCGGGCTACACCGAGAATACCCTGACAGATCCCAAAAAACTGGCCGGCGAGCTCGAAGACATCCGCAAACGCCGCTACGCCTATGACAACGAAGAGGCCGAGCGAGGCGTGTGCTGCGTCGGCGCCGGCATTTACAACGATGAAGGCCTGTTGATCGCCGGTCTTTCGGTATCCGCGCCGACCGAACGTTTCCGCAAGACCTGGGCCGAATCCGTACGCCAGACCGCCGAGCGTATTTCCCGCGGCATCGGCTACCAGACGGCAGGCTGACCGCATCCGCGGAAGCCGCTCCACCCAATGTACGACCGCCCTGTCGTTTTTCTCGACCTCGAGACCACTGGCGCCACGCCGACCCATGACCGTGTCACCGAAGTCGGCCTGATCGAAGTTGATAACGGCCGCTTCGTCCGCGAATGGTCCTCGCTGGTGAATCCCGGCATGAGCATCCCGCCGGGCATCCAGGCGCTGACCGGCATTTCGAATGACATGGTGGCGCTGGAGCCGCGCTTCGAGGAAATCGCCCGCGAACTGTATGAAGCCATCGACGGCCGCGTGCTGATCGCGCACAACGCACGTTTCGACTACGGTTTTCTGAAAAACGAATTCCGCCGCCTCGGCAAGACCTTCACCGCACCGGTGCTGTGCACGGTAAAACTCTCGCGCAAGCTGTTTCCGCAGCATCCGCGGCATAACCTCGACAGCCTGATGTCTCGTCACAATATTCACTGCGATGCGCGCCATCGCGCGCTCGGTGACGCACGCGTGTTGTGGGAACTCGCGCAGCAATGGCGGCACGACCCCGGCGAAAAAGCCGTGCTTGCCGCGACCGAAAAACTGCTGAAAACGACGACCGTACCGGCAGGCCTTGCCGATAACGCCTTCGATCACATTCCCGAAGGCCCCGGCGTTTACCTGTTCTACGGCCTGTCTGACGATAACCGGGACGTGCCGCTTTATGTCGGCAAAAGCATCAATCTGCGTACGCGGGTGATGTCGCATTTCTCCGGCGACCACCGTGTCAACAAGGACATGCGCATTGCTGCAGAAGTCAAACGTATCGACTGGATCGAAACCGCCGGTGAACTCGGCGCATTGATCGAAGAAGCGCGGCTGGTAAAAAAACTCTCTCCGGTTCACAACCGCCAACTGCGCCGCGCCAGCGAACTCTGCGCGTGGCACTGGCCACTGGACCGTCACAGCGAAGCGCCGCAACTGGTGTCGGCGAGCGACCTGACCGGTGGCGGGTTCCTCGACCTCTACGGCCTGTTCCGTTCAAGGCGCACCGCGATTGAAGCCTTGCGCGAAATCGCCCTCGAACATGAACTCTGCCATGTACTGCTCGGTCTGGAAAAACGCAAAGGGCCGTGTTTCGCCTACCAGATCAAGCGCTGCCGCGGCGCCTGCGCCGGCATCGAGACGCCGCGTGAACATGCGGCACGACTCGCGGCAGCACTGGCGGGGCTGCGCGTGCGCGCATGGCCCTTCCCCGGCCGCATCGGCATCCGCGAGACCTCCCCCGGCGGCGAACGTTGCGACATGCATGTGCTCGACCAATGGTGCCACCTCGGCACCGTCAGCAGTGAAGAAGAACTGCGTGACTTGCAGGAAGGCGCACCGCGCCCGCTGTTTGACCTGGATACCTACAAAATCCTGACGCGTTACCTGCTCAACGGCAAACACCGCCCGCAAATCGTAACGCTGACCACCGGGACCGCAGCTACGGCATAATCAACAGCGCAGCCATAAACCATCATCCGGAGGAGGATGTAATGAGCAAATCACTGCAAGGCCTTTTTGTTGCCGCCATCGTCGCGGCTTTTCCGATCGGCGCGGCCGCTCAGGCGCAGTATCCCGCCAAGACCGTGCGCTTCATCATCCCGTTCCCGCCAGGCGGACCCACTGACATCATGGGCCGCATGGCGACCGACATCCTGTCCAGGGCGACGGGCCAGCAGTTCGTTCCCGACAACCGCGGCGGCGCCGGCGGCAACATCGGTGCCGACATGTGTGCAAAATCGCCCGCTGACGGTTACACGCTGTGCATGATCACTGCAGCGCAGGGCGTATCACCGGCGATCTACAAAAAAATGAGTTATGACCCGGTAAAGGACCTCGCCACGATCACGCTGATGGCCAGTCTGCCCAGTCTGCTCACCGTACATCCGGCCTTGCCCGCCAAAAACGTCAAGGAGTTGCTGGTCCTTGCAAAAACAAAACCCGACGGTCTCAGCTACGCCTCGACCGGCAATGGCAGCAGCCCGCACATGTTGATGGAAATGTTCAAGTTCATGACTGGCGCCAAGATGGTCCATGTGCCATACAAGGGCCAGGCGCCCGCGGTTGTCGACCAGATTTCGGGGCAGGTGCAACTGGCCTTCAACACTGCGATCACTGTGTTGCCGCAGGTGGAAACAAAGCGCCTGCGTGCGATTGCCGTGTCGTCGAAGGAGCGTTTCCCGCCGATGCCTGATCTGCAGACGGTCGCAGAAGGCGGCGTCAAGGATTTCGACGGCGGATCGTGGCAGGGCGTGGGGGCGCCGGCCGGCACGCCGCCGGAGATCATCCGCCGGGTCAACACCATTCTGGTGAACGAACTGAAAACGCCGAGCATGCGTGACCAGATGATCAAGCGCGGCGCGATTGTATCTGCCAATTCGCCGGAGGAGTTCTCGGCTTTCCTTAAAGCCGAAATTGCGCGCTGGACCAAGGTGGCCAAGGCCGGCAACATCAGCATCGACTAAGAATGACCAAACACTTCACGCTTGAACAACAGGCACGCACTGACCTCGCCGCCGCCCTGCGCAGTGCTTCGCGCATGGGCCTGGGCGAGGGCATCTGCAATCATTTCAGCGTCGAAGTGCCGGATCGTCCGGGCCACTTCCTGATCAATCCGCAGGGTCTGCACTGGTCGGAGGTCACGCCCGCTGATCTGGTAACGGTTGACAGTGCGGGCCGCAAGGTTGCCGGCAAGCATGAAGTCGAACCGACGGCGTTTTTCATTCACGGCGCGGCACACCGCAGCAAGCCGCAGGCGAAATGCGTGCTGCACACCCATATGCCGTTTGCGACCACGCTGACCGTGGTGCATGGCGGACGCATCGAACCGGTGAGTCAGGTGGCGCTGAAGTTTTATGGCCGCGATGCGTACGATGACAATTACAACGGGCTGGCACTGGATGCGGCAGAGGGTGCACGCATCGTTTCAGGACTGAAAAACGCGGACATCCTGTTTCTCGCCAACCACGGGATCATCGTCACCGGACCGTCAATCGATATCGCTTTCGACGATCTGTATTACCTGGAACGCGCCTGCATGCTGCAGGTGCTGGGCATGGGTACCGGCAAGGCGCTGCGTCAGGTGCCGGATGCCATCGCGCAAAAAACCGCGGCGCAGATGACTGATGACACACAGGCGCGCCTGCACTTCATCGCACTCAAGCGCCTGCTCGACCGCGATGAGCCGGGGTGGTCTCGCCTCGAATAAGGCGCGACGCAAGTTTCAGGCGGTTCCGAGGGTCAGTGGTAGACCACCGGCGAATTCAGCAGCACGCTGAAGTTGTCGAGAAAGGCGTCAATGTTTTCGGTCGACGCTTCTTCGCCTGCCGCTGCGTTCATCGCATTGGCAAACTTTTCGGCCACGTCACCGGTAAAAAACGTGCCGCGCGAGGAGCGCTTGTCGACCAACTCCAGGCCTTGCTGGCCGGGATACTCCGCGACGTAATACTGCTCACTGTTGTAGACCAGGCGCATGGCGATCTCCGTTTAATGTAACTTATTGATTTTAATTAATAAAAATTAAAATCAAACTACACCCTGAAGATGGGGCGCGCAGCCCCGCTTTTCAAGAGCTGCGCCGCCGGTTGGCCACCGCAATGCCGAGCAGAATCAGCGCAAGGCCCAGGTAAGCATTAGGCGATGGGTGCTCGCCCATGATCCACAGCCCGAGCATGACCGCCACGCCGGGACTCAGGTAATTCACCAGCGACATAAAACTCGGGCCGGCAGAGCGGATCAACTGGAAGTACAGCACCGTCGCAATTGCTGTCGGCACCACGCCCAGCCAGCACACCGCGACCACCGATTGCCAGCGCGGCGCCGGCATTGACGGCGAGTACTGCCATAAAGCCATCGGCACCACGATCAGGCTCGCCACCAGCAGCGTTGCGGCAGCAGCCACCAGTACATCACCTTTGATGATCAGCCGCGTCAATACGCTCTGCAGCGCGTAACACAGTGCGCCGCCGAGCACGGCCAATTGCGAGATGATCCGTAGCGCATCGCCGCCAATGCCGGCCAGCGCCGCCGGCCCCATCAGCAACACGATGCCGCCGAAACCACCGGCAAAACCAATCGCACGCTGCCGTGTCATGTGTTCACCAGCAATCAGGAAATGCGCCAGCACAATGGTCGCCAGCGGCATGAACGCCATCAGGATGCCAGCCAAGGCACTCTCCACCACCTGCTGTCCCCAGGTGATCAGGTAAAACGGGATCGCATTGCCGATCAGCGCCACCAGCACGAACGGCCACCAGTTCCGCCCCAGCGCCGGCAGCCGCCGCCCGCTGGCATAGACAAAGATGATCAGCACCACAGCGGCAATGCCGATGCGCCCCGCCACAATGATCAGCGGCGGCAGACTGGAAACCGCAATGCCGTTGACCATGAATGAAGAGCCCCACATCGCGACCAGCGCGAAGAGCAAGAGCCAGTCGTTCAGCGTACGGTTTGTCGACATCGGTAAATACCCGCCCCTCGGCCGGATCGGATGACTGAAATTTTTATGAAAACCCTGTGCATGAAGCTTACAGGATGACGACCTGTCCGCAGGTAGCTGCGTGATAAAATTCTGTTTTACGGAAACACTGCCAATGACCACGTTCTCCCCGCTGACCGCCCTCTCCCCCCTCGACGGCCGCTACCACGGCAAACTCGGCGCGCTGCGCGAATGTTTCAGTGAACAGGCGCTGATCCACAACCGGGTGCGGGTCGAAGTCGAATGGCTGAAGGCGCTCGCCGCAGAACCGGCGCTGAAGGAAGTGCCGCCATTTTCGAAAGCCACCGTTGCCGAGCTTGATGCACTGGTGCAGCAGTTTTCGGAAACGGAAGGCGCCCGCGTCAAGGCGATTGAAGCGACGACCAACCACGACGTCAAGGCGGTCGAATACCTGCTGAAGGAACGTCTCGCAAAAAATGCCGAAGTCACCAAGGTTGCGGAGTTCATCCATTTTGCCTGCACCTCAGAAGACATCAACAACCTGTGCCATGCGCTGATGCTGCAGAAAGCACGTACTGCGGCGATGCTGCCGGCGCTGGACGCGATCATCACCCGCCTGCGCGCCCTCGCGCACGATCTGGCTGATGCATCCATGCTTTCGCGCACCCACGGCCAGCCGGCATCGCCGACCACGCTGGGCAAGGAAATGGCCAATGTCGTTGCGCGCCTGGTCAGAGCACGCGCGCGCATTGCCGCCGTGTCGCTGCTGGGCAAAATCAACGGTGCAGTGGGCAATTACAACGCACATCTCTCCGCCTACCCTGAAATTGATTGGGAAGGTTTCGGCAAAAAGTTTGTTGAATCGCTGGGCCTTGAATTCAATCCCTACACGATCCAGATCGAGCCGCATGACGCGATGGCGGAACTGTTCGACGCCGTCGCCCGTACCAACACCATCCTGCTCGACCTCAATCGCGACATCTGGGGCTACATCTCCGTCGGCTACTTCAAGCAGAAGACCAAGGCCGGCGAAATCGGTTCATCAACGATGCCGCACAAGGTCAACCCGATCGACTTCGAGAACTCCGAGGGCAACCTCGGTCTCGCCAATGCGCTGCTGCGCCATCTGTCGGAAAAGCTGCCGGTGTCGCGCTGGCAACGTGATCTCACCGATTCGACGGTGCTGCGCAATATGGGTGTTGCGCTGGGTTACGCACTGCTGGCCTGGGATTCCTGCCTGAAGGGCCTCAACAAACTTGAAGCCAACCGCGCGGCGATGACCGATGACCTCGATGACAACTGGGAAGTGCTGGCTGAACCGATCCAGACCGTGATGCGCCGTTACAACGTCGCCGGGGCCTACGAACAACTGAAGGAACTAACCCGCGGCAAAGCCGGCATCAACCGTGAAACGCTGCACACCTTCATCAAGGGACTGAGCGGCATTCCGGAAGCCGAGAAACAACGCCTGCTGGCACTGACGCCTGCGAACTACATCGGCAAAGCGGTGGAACTCGCCAAACGCATCTGACGCAAGTTCATTGCAAGTAATTGTTTTTATTGACTATTTTTACGCCGTTGAATTGACGCCACCGGGTTTGGCAACTGTGGCAGATGGTCATGCCCCATCAAACCGGACCATGCCATCAGGCGTGTCCTGTCAGCGATCCATGAATCAGGGGTAACGCGGCAAGCCGGCCCATCTTGCGCCTCTTGTTAATGCGCAGGCGGGGCCGTGCAGCCAGGCAGTACGCGGGGGCACCCTCGACTCATCGAACAATCACCGCTGATCTACTCCGCTGGCAAGTCACCGCAACCCGGGCAGGCGCGGAGAGAAGTTCACCCCGCTTTGCGGTTGCGCCAAATCTCGATGATGCCCGGCAGTATCGACAGGATGATGATGGCGATGATCACCAGCGTCAGGTTGTCCTTGATGATCGGCAGATTGCCGAAAAAATAACCGGCGTAGCCCAGCGACGTTACCCAAATCACCGCACCGGTCACATTGAACAACGCAAACTTGGCGTAGGTCATGCTCGCTGCGCCCGCAATAAACGGTGCATAGGTGCGGACGATGGGAACGAAACGGGCGATGATGATGGTCTTGCCGCCGTATTTTTCGTAAAAATCATGGGCGCGCTTCAGGTGCTTCGGATTCAGCCAGCGCGATTCGTTGTGATTGAACATTCGCGGCCCGATGTAATGCCCGACGGCATAATTCACGGCGTCGCCCAGTATCGCAGCGATGATCAGCAGAACGACCAGCAGGTGGATGTCCATTCCGCCGGCGGCAGCCACCGCACCGGCAACGAACAGCAGCGAATCGCCGGGCAGGAACGGCGTAACCACCAGCCCGGTTTCACAGAATATGATCAGGAACAGGATCAGATAGATCCAGGCGCCGTACGCGGCGACCAGCGCCTGCAGATGGTCGTCAAGGTTGAGGACGATGTCGATGAACAGCGTGACCAGCTCCATTGCCAGTTCCTCAGACGACCGCGCCGTCCTCGTTGGCTTCTTTCGGCTTCTCCGGCTTGACCAGATCGTCTCGCTTCAGGCCCATCCACATCAGCAGCGGACTGCCGACCAGTACCGACGAGTAGATGCCGAAGCAGATGCCGATGGTCAGCGCCAGCGCGAAGTAGTACAGCGTTTCGCCGCCGAAAATCAGCATCGAGCAAACCATCAGCTGGGTCGAGCCGTGGGTGATGATGGTGCGCGACATGGTCGAGGTAATCGCGGCGTCGATGACTGCGGGCACGTCGAGGGAGCGGAACTGGCGGCTGCGGAAGTTTTCACGGATCCGGTCCATGACCACCACTGATTCGTTGACCGAGTAACCGAGAATGGCAAGAATCGCCGCCAGTACCGGCAGCGAAAACTCCCAACCGAACAGCGAAAAACAGCCGAGGATGATCACCACGTCGTGCAGGTTGGCGATGATCGCAGACACACCGAACTTCCACTCGAAACGCAGGGCCAGATAACCGACGATGCCCAGCGACACGAAAAGCAGCGCCAGAGCGCCGCTTTCCAGCAGTTCCTTGCCGACCTGCGGCCCAACGAACTCGACGCGTTGCAACTGCACTGCGGCATCAAGCCGACGCAGTTCGTCCATCACCTGTTCCGACAACTGGGCGCTGGTAATACCCTCCTTGACCGGCAGACGGATCAGCACTTCGCGCGCGGTGCCGAAGTTCTGCACGCCGGGCTCGCTGAAGCCGAGCTTGATCATGCTCTCGCGGATCGGGTCAAGGTCGGGGGCCTTTTCATAACTCACCTCGATCACTGTGCCGCCGGTGAAATCAACACCGAGGTGCAGGCCCTTGGTTGCCAGTGAACCGACTGCGATAAAAAATGTGATCAGCGAAATGACGTTGAAAAACAACGCATAACGCATGAAAGGGATGCTTTTCTTGATGCGGAAGAATTCCATCTTGAGCCCCTTATTTCGCGTCAGCCGACGGCTTCCACACCTCACCGATCGAGATGCGGTCCAGCTTGCGGCGGTTGCCGTAATAGAGATTGACGATGCCGCGAGAAACCATCACCGCGCTGAACATCGAGGTCAGAATGCCGAGGCAATGCACCACGGCAAAGCCGCGCACCGGGCCGGAGCCGAACGCAAACAGCGCAATGCCGGCAATCAGAGTTGTAATGTTGGAGTCAAGAATCGTCGACCATGCCCGCTCGTAACCGGACTGCAAGGCAGCGTGTGGCGTCATGCCATTGCGCAACTCTTCGCGGATACGTTCGTTGATCAGCACGTTGGCGTCGATCGCCATACCCAGCGCCAGCGCGATGGCGGCAATACCCGGCAAGGTCAACGTCGCCTGCAGCATCGACAGCAAAGCAATCAGGAACAGCAGGTTGGCTGCCAGCGCGATGATCGAGATCACCCCCATGCCCGCGTAGTAGATGACCATGAACACCGCGATCGCGGCAAAACCCATCCACATCGACTGGAATCCGATCTCGATGTTCTCGGCGCCCAGCGACGGCCCGATGGTGCGCTCTTCGATGATTTCCATGGGTGCTGCCAGCGCGCCTGCACGCAGCAGCAGTGAAACGTCCTTCGCCTCCTGCGTGGTCATGCGACCGCTGATCTGCACCCGGCCGCCACCGATTTCCGCACGAATGACCGGGGCCGTGACCACCTCGCCCTTGCCGCGTTCAAACAGCAGGATGGCCATGCGCCGGCCAACGTTTTCCCGAGTGTACTGCTGGAAAATTCTGGCGCCGGCGCCGTCGAGATTAAGATGCACTGCGGGCTCGCCGGTCTGGTTGTCGAATCCGGGCTGGGCATCGTTGATACGCTCGCCGGTCAGGACAACCTGTTTTTTCACCAGCACGGGCTGACCGCTGCGCTCGTAATACAGTTCGGTTCCGAACGGGGCTTGCCCGGCTTTAGCCTGCTGCAGCATCGCCGTATCCATGCGCTCATCGTCAACCATGCGCACTTCCAGCGTCGCAGTACGTCCCAGGATATCTTTAGCCTTGGCGGTGTCCTGTACGCCGGGCAACTGTACGACCACGCGGTCGGCACCCTGTTGCTGGATGATCGGCTCGGCTACGCCAAGCTCGTTCACCCGGTTACGCAAGGTCGTGATGTTCTGTTGCAGAGAGAATTCCTGGGTCCTGCGCTGGGCTTCGACGCTCAGCGAAGCGCTGATACGGAACTCGCCGCCGTCTTCGGCCGCGCGCAGTTCCAGATCAGGCATGTCCTTGCTGATCTGCGCCAGTGCCTTGTCACGCAACGCGGCCTCGCGGAACCGGATCGTAACCGACTGGCCTTCCCGCGACAGCCCCGAATACTGGATGCGCTTTTCGCGCAGCATCCCGCGGATGTCGTTGGTATAGGCGTCGAGTTTTTTCGACAGCGCCGCCTTCATGTCCACCTGCATCAGGAAATGCACGCCGCCGCGCAGGTCGAGGCCGAGGTACATCGGCAGCGCACCGATCGAAGCCAGCCACTGCGGACTGCGCGACAACAGGTTCAGTGCCACCACATAATCTTCGCCGAGGGCGGTCTGCAGTGCATCCTTGGCCTTGATCTGCTCTTCAGTACCGGCAAATCGGGCTTTCACGCTGTTGGCATCCAGCGCAATGCCGCTGGGTTCAAATGAGCCCTTTTTCAGCGCCTCTTCGATCCTGGCCATCAGCGCAGCATCGGCCTTCAGGTTGCTGCGCAGCGGTGAAACCTGTACCGCTGGAACTTCACCGTAGAAATTAGGCAGTGTGTAGAGCAGGCCAATCACCACAGACGCGGCAATCAGCAGGTATTTCCACAGAGGGTAGCGGTTCATTTTGGACGCGTGAAAGTTGCAGCGTTATGTGGGAAACCAGGGGTGAATCCGGGTGAGCTGCGGAACCCGGTGCAGGATTCCGCGCTCGCACTTCACTGGATGGTCTTGAGGGTGCCCTTGGGCAGAACGATCTGGATCGCCGCCCGCTGGATCTGGATCTCGACGTTTTCAGCAACGGCTACCGTCGCGTACTGCGCATCGATTTTGCTGATGCGTCCGAGAATGCCGCCGGCGGTAATGACTTCGTCACCCTTCTGCAGGCCTTCAACCATCGCCTTGTGTTCCTTGGCGCGCTTCAATTGCGGGCGGATCATCAGAAAATAGAGCACGCCGAACATGGCGAGGATCAGCAGCATGCTTTCGATGCCACCGCCTTGCGCCCCTGCGGGCGCGGCCTGCGCCCAAGCTGGACTGATTAACAAGTGAAGCCTCCGTGGTGTTGGCAAGCGTCCCGGGTTCGGTCTGTGCCGCGACCGGGTGCGCCCAAAGTGTTGTATTTTAACATGATTCTGATTCGTGGTCGGCGCTTTGAGCTGCCACAAAAGCCGCCAGTCGCCCTTCGGCTATTGCTGCCCGCAACCCCGCCATCAGTTCCTGATAGTAGTGCAGGTTATGCAGGGTATTGAGTCGTGCACCGAGCATTTCGTTCACCCGCTGGAGATGGTGCAGGTAGGCCCGGGTGAAATTTCTGCAGGTATAACAGGCGCAATCCGGGTCCAGCGGCCCCAGATCATCCCGGTAACGGGCATTGCGCAGCTTGATCACGCCATGGCGAGTGTAGAGCCAGCCGTTACGGGCGTTGCGCGTCGGCAATACGCAGTCGAACATGTCGATGCCCGCCGAAACGGCAGCCATGATGTCCGCAGGCGTACCGACGCCCATCAGATAGCGCGGCCGGTCGGACGGCAAACGCGGCGCGGTATGGCGCAGGATACGCAGCATGTCCGGCTTGGGTTCACCCACCGACAGGCCGCCGATGGCGTAACCGTCAAAACCGATCCTGGTCAGTTCTGCCAATGACTCGTCGCGCAGATGTTCATACATGCCGCCCTGCACGATGCCGAAAAGCGCATTCGGATTACCGGCGTGCGCGGCCTTGCTGCGTGCAGCCCAGCGCATCGACAGCCGCATCGAATCGCGTGCCTGCTCGACCGTGGCCGGATGCGCGGTGCACTCATCAAAAGCCATCACGATGTCGGAATTGAGCACGCGCTGGATGCGCATCGACTCTTCCGGCGTCAGAAAACAGGCGTCGCCGTTCACCGGCGACTGGAACTTGACGCCCTCTTCGCTGATCTTGCGCATCTCCCCCAGGCTGAACACCTGAAAACCGCCGGAGTCGGTGAGAATCGGACCGTCCCATCCCATGAAACGATGCAATCCGCCGTGCGCGCCAATGACATCGAGCCCGGGACGCAGCCACAGGTGAAAGGTATTGCCAAGCACGATCTGCGCGCCCAGTTCACGCACTTCCACCGGGCTCATGCCCTTGACGGCGCCATAGGTGCCGACCGGCATGAACGCCGGCGTATCAATGACGCCATGCGCGGTTTCAAGGGCGCCGCGGCGCGCGGCGCCATCGGTGGCGGAAATTTTAAATTGCATGTGTGAGTTGCATCAGAAAAATTCAGGGCGCCCGCTCAATCAGCATGGCATCACCATAGCTGAAAAAGCGGTAACGCTGCTCAATCGCATGCCGATAGGCGTTGCGGATGTTGTCGACACCGCCGAACGCCGACACCAGCATCAGCAGCGTCGATTTCGGCAGATGGAAATTGGTGATCAGGCAGTCAACAATGCGGAAGCGGTAGCCGGGCAGCACGAACAAGGAGGTGTCCGCGCTGCCGGCAACCGGATCGCCTGCCGCCGCAGCAGATTCCAGCGCACGCAGGCTGGTGGTACCCACCGCGACAATGCGCCCTCCGGCGGCGCGGTGATTGTTCAGCGCATCCACGGTTTCCTGCGGCAGGCTGAACCATTCGCTGTGCATGCGGTGCTCGGCCAGATTCTGCGTGCGCACCGGCTGGAAGGTGCCGGCGCCGACGTGCAGCGTCAGATACGCCACCCCGATGCCCTTGCTGCGCAGCGCATCCAGCAGGGCCAAGTCAAAATGCAGGCCTGCAGTCGGCGCCGCAACGGCGCCCGGCGCCCGTGCAAAAACCGTCTGATAACGTGTTTCGTCATCCATGCCCGGCGTGTGCCCGATATAAGGAGGCAGCGGCAAAGCACCGTGCTGCTCCAGTTGCGCAAACACATCGTCCTCCGGAAAACACAGGCGATAGAGTTCGCCCTCGCGCGCCAGTACGCGCACGGTAAGCCCGCCCTCGAGGTGGAGGTCGCTGTCGGCCTTGGGGGCATGGCTCGCCCTGACCTGCGCCAGCACCTCGCGCTGGCCCAGCACGCGCTCGACCAGCACCTCGATGCGGCCACCGCTGTCTTTGCGGCCCGTCAACCGGGCCTTGATCACCCGGGTGTCGTTGAGCACCAGCAGGTCGCCCGGCCGCAACAGCTCCAGCACATCGGTAAACCGGTGATCGTGCAGCGCACCTGTGGCGCCGTCGAGGCGCAACAGGCGGCTCGCCCGGCGTTCGGCCGCCGGGGATTGTGCAATCAGTTCCTCGGGGAGGTGGTAATCAAAATCGTCAAGTCGCATCGCGCGGATTATACGGACGGATACAGCGGATGGTTGCCGCACTGATGCTGTTTGACCGATAATCACCCTCCCCGTGCCTCGGTGGTGGAATTGGTAGACGCGCCGGACTCAAAATCCGGTGCCGCAAGGCGTGTCGGTTCGAGTCCGACCCGAGGCACCACTCATACAAGTCCCTTTGCGCCAGACCGGCGCAAGGCATTCCCAGCCCAATCACCGGAAAAGACCATGACTGAAAAGGAAATCGGCGTCAGCATCGACGGACATGTTGCAACAGTGGAACTGCGCCGTCCGCCCAACAATTTTCTGGATATCGACCTGATCGGTGAACTGGCCTCCGCGCTTGAGGCGCTGGACGAGGACAACAACTGCCGCAGCATCGTGCTCGCCGCCGCCGGCAAACATTTCTGCGCGGGCGCCAACCTGAAAAAACGCGTCGACGATGAAGCAGCCGGCAAGAAGCAGGTCACCCAGCCCCGGCACCTGTACCACGAAGCACAACGCCTGGTGCAGACGCGCAAACCGATCGTCGCCGCCGTTCAAGGCAGCGCCATCGGTGCCGGACTCGGACTCGCGCTGGTCGCGGATTTCCGCGTGACCTGCAAGGAAGCGCGTCTCGCAGCGAACTTCTGCGCGATGGGTTATCACCCGGGCTTCGGCATGACGGTCACGCTGCCGCGTCTCGTCGGTCATCAGACCGCGAAATGGCTGTTCCTGACCGGCAAACGCATTCCCGGCGAAGAAGCTTTTGAACTGGGGCTGGCTGATCGCCTGGTCGCCCAGGATCAGGTACGTCAGGTGGCGCAGGAAATGGCCGCCGAGCTCGCGAAGTCCGGACCGCTGGCGGTTCAGGCGACGCGCGAAACGCTCAACGGCGATTTGTTCGCGGCATTCCGCGCCGCAACCGAGCGCGAAGCGTTCATCCAGATGATGCTGCGCGAAACCAATGACTTCAAGGAAGGCGTCAAGGCCGGCTTCGACCGTCGCGATCCGGTGTTTACAGGAACCTGACGGTAACGGCCAGCGGGTTGTCCCGCCATGCAGTCCCCATGAAATCCGAGGCAGCAACAGCGCACCGCATCGAGATCCGCATCCGGGAGCTGTCGCAGCTGTTCAACTCGATGGATCCGACGCCGTTTCACCATCAGGATCTTGATCCGGATGCAGAGGAATTCATTCTCGGTTGGGCACACGAACACCCGCGTGAAGGTGAACTCGAAATCCTGATCCACCTCACCGGCGGCGCCCCGCCGGCTGATGGCGAGGCTGTGGTGGCTGAAGCGCTGGGCAATTACTTTTCCTACCGCGCCGAACACATGCGGCGCGAATTCCGCCAGCTGATGCAGCGCGGCCGCAGAAGCCTGATGATCGGTCTTGGTTTTCTGGCTGTATGCCTGCTGGCCGCAGAACAGATCGGGCGCCTCGACACCGGCACGTTCACCACCATCCTGCGTGAAAGCGTGATCATTGGCGGCTGGGTCGCGATGTGGCGGCCGCTGGAAATCTTTCTTTACGACTGGTGGCCGCTGGTGCAGCGGCAGCGCCTGTTCGAAAAACTGGCGCGTGCAGAAGTTCGAATCGCAGCGGTTTAGCGATCGACCTCGATATTGTCGATCAGCCGCGTCTTGCCGAGTCGCGCAGCAGCAAGTACCACAAGATCTTTCTCGCCGTTGACCGGAGGCTGCAGGTCGGAACGGCGGCGCACCGTCACGTAGTCCGGCTTCCAGCCCTTGTCAGCGAGCATCGACATCCCGTGCAGTTCGAGACGCTGGTAATCATGCATGCCGGCCTTGAGCTCGGACTCCACTTCCTGCAGCACGCGATACAGGCGCGGCGCCTCACTGCGCTCCTGCGGCAACAGATAGCCGTTCCGTGAAGACAGCGCCAGACCGTCGGGCGCACGTACGGTTTCAGCCGGCGTGATCTCGATGGGCAGCGCGAACTGGCGCACCATGTCGCGCAGCACCAGATACTGCTGGTAATCCTTCTTGCCGAAGATCGCGGCGTGCGGCGACACCAGATTGAACAGTTTCAGAACAACCGTTGCCACACCGCGGAAATGCCCGGGGCGGTGCGCGCCTTCAAGAATGTTCTGCAGGT
Organism: uncultured Bordetella sp.; assembly: GCA_964531455.1. GTDB lineage: Bacteria > Pseudomonadota > Gammaproteobacteria > Burkholderiales > SG8-41. The sequence goes on along the minus strand of CAZHFZ010000047.1, from coordinate 7,864 downwards.
CTGACGGCTCAACAACATAAGTCTGCGGTTCCGGATAAATCGCCTTCTCATCCGGAACAAACACCACATCGACACCGGCGCCGCGCAACTTGTCGCAATCCGCTTCGAGGGTGCGCGGATAACGGTCGTAATCTTCGCGCGGACCAAACTGCAGCCGGTTCACGAAAATGCTGACCACGGTACAGGCAGCGCGCGGTTTGGCGATGCGCATCAGCTCGATGTGTCCCTCGTGCAAATTGCCCATCGTCGGCACGAACACGTTATCGGGTTCGCGGCGCAGGCGTTCGCGCAGTTCAGGCACGGAGTGAATGACGTCCATTGGAGACAGTGGGTCAGTATCAGATAGTGGTTAAGCGGTATAAGCAGGGTAAGCGAGGGCGCATTATATATGCGCCTGCAGGCCGCGGCGGCAGATGCCGCCGGGATCAGAACGAGTGCTCGCGCCCCGGAAATTTGCCTGAACGCACTTCTTCGACGTAAAGCGCGACCGCATCCTGAATCGAACCCGCAGCAGCCTTCATGAAATTCTTGACGAATTTGGCCTTTTTCCCAGGATAAACGTCCAGCATGTCGTGAAGTACCAGCACCTGGCCATGACAATCAACGCCGGCGCCGATGCCGATGGTTGGCACATTGGCCGCTGCGGTCACCTGACTGGCCAATGCTGCAGGAATGGCTTCGAGAACGATCATGCCGGCGCCTGCCTGCTCCAGAATCCGCGCATCATCAAGCAGCCGCTGCGCGTCATTGTCGGTCTTGCCCTGCACCTTGTAACCGCCGAGTTGATGTACTGACTGCGGCGTGAGGCCGAGGTGACCACACACCGGAATGCCGCGCTCTGTCAGGAAGGCGATGGTTTCGAGCATCGGCCGGCCACCCTCGATCTTCACCATCTGCGCACCAGCAGCCATGATTTCGGCGGCGTTGCGGAAAGCATCCTGCGGGCTGACCTGAAACGTGCCGAAGGGCATGTCACCGATGATGAATGCGTTTTTTGCGCCGCGAGCCACGCAAGCGGTGTGATAAACGATGTCGCGCAACGATACCGGCAGGGTTGATTCATGGCCCTGCAGCACATTGCCCAGGGAGTCGCCGATCAGCAAGGTTTCAACGCCGGCAGTATCGAGCAGCGCGGCGAAGCTTGCGTCGTAACACGTCAGCATGCTGATTTTTTGGCCGTCCCGCATCATCTTGTGCAGATTGCTCAGCGTGATACGCATGATGTTTCCTCTCGGTTTTCCGGTTTAACAATCCGGTTCAAATCCCGTCATCAGCTGCCCAGGCTGAAAAATTCACGCGGGCCGCGCAGGGCATTGATCCGGCGCAACAGTAAATCAAAATCCGCCGGCGAATCAACGAAGTTCAGATTATCCGAATTTACGATCAACAGGGGCGCTGCATCGTAATGATGAAAAAAACGCGCGTAGGTGTCCGCCAGCCGCACCAGATAGACATCGGGGATTGTGCGCTCATAAGTGGTTGCGCGGCGACGCACACGTTCAATCAAGGTCTCGGTGCCAGCCTGCAGATAAATCACCAGGTCCGGTTGCGGTGACTGCGGCTTGAGATGATCGTAGATCTGCCGGTACAGTGCGAGCTCGGCATCATTGAGGTTCATCCGTGCAAACAACGGATCTTTTTCCAGCATGAAATCAGCGACGGTAATGCCGCGAAACAGATCCGACTGCACCAGGTCGCGCACCTGGTTGCTGCGCTGGAACAGGAAAAACAACTGCACGGGCAACGCATTACGTACCGGATCCTGGTAAAACCCGGGCAGGAAAGGATTGGCATCCGGGTCTTCAAACAACGTTATAGCACCAAGATGGTCAGCCAGTTTGCGTGCCAGCGTGGTCTTGCCCGAGCCGATCGGGCCCTCAACCACGATATAGCGATATTTCGGATTAAGACTCATACCGGCATCCCCCTCTCCGGTATCCGCTGCAATTGCGCCACACTGCCGGCATCAACCCGGGCAAGCAATGCACGCGCGGTGCCGTGCCCGGGCACCTGCATATCGGGCGCGACCTCGGCCAGGGGCACCATCACAAAGGCGCGCTCCAGCATGCGTGCATGGGGTATGGTCAACCCGGGGTCATGCACCACGCTGTCGCCATAAAGCACGATATCGAGATCCAGTGTGCGCGGCGCATTTGGAAATTCACGCACCCGGCCGTTAACCCGCTCGATATTCAGCAGCGCATCCAGCAAAACATGCGGGGCAAGGGATGTTTCAATGATCGCCACCGCATTGATGAAATCCGGCTGATCGGCATAACCCACCGGCGCGCTGCGATAAAGCGATGAACGCGCCAGCAGACGGGTGGCCGGCAATGCAGCGAGTGCGGTAAAACCGGCTTCGATCTGGCGCAACGGTTCGCCGATGTTGGCGCCGAGTGCGATGCAGGCCTTGCAGGGCGCCAACGTCACAAAATTTATTCCGCGGCGGGTGCAGCGTCGGCCGGCTTGCGGCGGCGGCGTTTGCGGCGTTTCTTTGCCGGACCGGTGTCGGTAACGAGCATGGCTGCACGCGCATCGCTATCGGCATCCTGGAAACTGGTCCACCAGTCGCCGAGCGACTTCTCGACTTCGCCGCTTTCACAACGCAGCAGCAGGAAATCGTAGGCGGCACGGAAGCGCGGCTGCTCAAGCAGGCGAAACGGTCGCTGACCCGAGCGCTGCTCGAAACGCGGTTGCATGATCCACAGCTCTTTCATGTCCGAGGAATACCGGCGCGGGATTGCCAGCTGTTCGGTCTGTTGATCAAGCACGCTGTCCATCGCTTCATGCAGCGCCGGAACCGGCGGCATATCGCGGGCCTGATTTTTTTTCCAGGCGGCAAGCACTTCATGCCACAGCAGCGCCGCAAACAGGAAGGCCGGTGAAATGGTTTTGCCGGTGCGTATGCGCGTATCGGTGTTTTTCAGGGCCAGCATCACGAATCGTTCGCCCATCGGCTGTTCGAGGATGACATCCAGCATCGGCAACAGGCCGTGATGCAGGCCCTCCTTGCGCAGGCGTTTCACGCATTCCACCGCATGGCCGCATAGCAGCAGCTTGAGCATCTCGTCGAACAGGCGCGCCGCCGGCACATTCGCCAGCAGCGGCGCCAATGCCTTCACCGGCTTGCGCGTGGCCGCATCCATCTCCAGACCGCACGACGCCGAGAAACGCGCTGCGCGCAGCATGCGCACCGGATCTTCGCGGTAACGCTGCTCCGGGTCGCCGATGATGCGCAGGCGTTTGCTTTTGAGATCGGCGACACCGCCGTGGTAATCCCAGACTTCCTGCTTCGCCGGATCGTAGAACAGCGCATTGATGGTGAAATCGCGGCGCGCGGCGTCCTGCGCCTGATCGCCCCAGACGTTGTCGCGCAGCAGGCGGCCGTGCTCATCCTCGACCTGGTGGCTGGCGTCGGCCACATCGGCAGGGCCGCGGAAGGTCGTGACTTCGACCAGATCCCGTCCGCACAACACGTGCACGATGCGGAAACGGCGGCCGATGATGCGTGAGCGGCGGAAGATGCCACGCACTTCTTCCGGTGTGGCATTGGTCGCCACATCAAAATCCTTGGGTGCGCGGCCGAGGATCAGGTCGCGCACGGCACCGCCGACAACAAAAGCGGCATATCCCGCTTCCTGCAGCGCATCGCAGGTGCGCAGCGCGCAACTGCCAATACGGTCGCGGCTGATACCGTGAACGCCCACGGGAATGATCCGCGGTTTCGCGGATTTGAACATGCGGCCCGAAAACACGCGGCCGAGAAACTTGGTGATCATTCGGGAATATCAGTCAGCGCTGCAGTGGAACAGGTGAACCTCTGTAAAGGTTCCCGGGCCCGGCGCCGCAAGGAGAAAACGGCGCGATTATACATGGGCATCACCCGCACTCAGGCGAGACTCATCACGGGCCAGCCGCGCGCGACAGCCTGCGCACGCAAACTGGCATCGGGATCGACAGCCACTGGATGGGTCACCTGCTCCAGCAACGGCAGGTCATTATGAGAGTCGCTGTAAAATGTTGATTTTGAAACACTTTTTAAGGTTTTTCCGTGAGCCGCCAGCCACGACCCCAGGCGTGTGACCTTGCCCTCGCGGAAACATGGCGTACCGGTGACACCGCCGGTGAACTCGCCATTACGCACCTCGGGATCGGTCGCAATCAAATGCTCAATGCCGAATTCGCGCGCAATCGGCGCCGTGACAAAACTATTGGTCGCGGTGATCAATACCCGCGTTTCACCGGCATGCGCCGCGACCAGATCACGTGCGGACTGGCGGATCATCGGCATGATGCGACTGTGCATGTAATCGGCATGCCATTCATCCAGCACTTTACGCGGATGGCGTGACAGCGGCTTCAACTGAAAATCGAGGAACTCGTGGATGTCCAGTGTGCCCGCCTTGTACTGGTCATAGAACTGCTGGTTGCGCGCCTCATAGACTTCGCGGTCAAGCACGCCGCGGTCAATCAGGTACTGCGCCCATTCAAAGTCACTGTCACCGGCCAGCAGCGTATTGTCGAGATCGAACAACGCCAGAATCATTTTGAGTTTCCCATCGATGCTTCCATATCCAGTTCAATCATTGTTTTGCACAGCCTGCAACACTTCACGCGCCAACGGCACAGTCACCGCGCGCTTTTGTTCGAGCGAAGCCCGGTCGAGCGTATCGACCAGCGCACGCAGTGAGCTCAGGTCACGCGGCACGCGCACCAGCAGGTAACCCGCAACCTCGGGCGGCAGCATGAAGCCGCGTGCCGCCGCGTAGTCGAGCACCGCAGCTCGAAGGTCCGCTTCACTCAGGGGATGCACTTCATATACCAGGCCCCAGGCCAGTCGCGTCAACAGGTCTGCACGCAATTGCAATTGCGCAGGAGGCCGATCGCCGGTCACCAGCAATACGCCGCCGGAATCCCTCAAGTTATTGAAAATATTGAATAAATTAATTTGCGCTTGGGGGTCGAGGCGATCGACATCGTCTACGCCTACCACCGTTGCAGGATCGTCCACCACCGGGCTCATCCCGGTCCCATACAAACACACGCTGCGCCCGGTCATTGCGAACGCATGGAGCACGCCACGCAACAGGTGGCTGCGCCCGCTGCCGGATACGCCCCACAAATAAATAAAATGCTCAGTTGCTGCAGCGCTTACCAGCGCACGCAATGCAGCAAGAACCTCGGCATTGCCGCCAGTAACGAAGTTGTCGAGCGTCGGCGCGGGCGGCGACGCCAGTTCCAGCGCGAGTTGCCTCATCGCCGGCACACGTCAACAAACGTCGGCTCGCCGACGGCAATCCGGACCAAGGGCTTGGTCCGCGTAACGGCACGCAGCCATCCCCGGAAGTGCTTCTGAACGGAACCCTGGATACCCATTTAAGATAAAATTCGTGACGGCCAGACCTGCTGCCGGATGCGTATCTTAGCAGGGCACTCCGTCGCGGCCACGCACCATCACCGGACTTCACTCCATACACGCAGGAAATCCCTTGAAACGCAAAACCCCCATCCGCAAATCGCTGACCTATCGTGATGCAGGCGTCGATATCGATGCCGGTGATGCCCTTGTCGACCGCATCAAGCCATTTGCCAAACGCACAATGCGCCCCGGCGTGATGGCCGGTATCGGTGGCTTCGGCGCACTGTTCGAAGTGCCGCGCGGTTATCGTGAGCCGGTTCTGGTGTCGGGAACCGACGGCGTCGGTACCAAACTCAAGCTGGCGTTCCATTGGAAGCGCCACGACACCATCGGCATCGACCTCGTCGCGATGAGCGTCAATGACATTCTGACGCTGGGCGCGGAGCCGCTGTTTTTCCTCGACTACTACGCCTGCGGCAAACTCGACGTCGCCTCGGCTGCAGACGTGGTCAAAGGCATTGCCGCCGGTTGTGAAATGGCCGGCTGCGCGCTGATCGGCGGCGAAACCGCGGAAATGCCCGGCATGTATCCGGCGGGCGAATATGACCTCGCCGGTTTTGCTGTCGGCGTTGTCGAAAAGAAAAAAATCATCAACGGCCGCAGCATCAAACCCGGCGATGTTGTGCTCGGCCTCGCCAGCAACGGCGTGCACTCCAATGGCTATTCCCTGGTCCGCCGCATCCTTGCCCAGCCGGGCGTCAAGCTGTCGGCGAAAATCGGCGGCCGCGCGTTGAAAGATGCAATCCTGGCGCCGACGCGCATTTACGTGAAACCGGTACTGCAACTGATGAAGAAAATCCCGGTCAAAGGACTGGCACACATCACCGGCGGCGGACTGGTGGACAACATCCCGCGCGTGCTCACCGACGGGCTGACTGCGGAAATCCGCAGCGACGCATGGCCGTTGCCGCCGCTGTTCCGCTGGCTGCAGGAACGCGGCAACGTCGCCGACAGTGAAATGCACCGTGTATTCAATTGCGGCATCGGCATGGTTCTGGTTGTCGCGGAAAAAGACGCGAAACGTGCGCAGGCCATGCTCGCGAAAGCCGGTGAAAAAGTCTGGCATATCGGCGAGATTCGCCGCCGCAAGCGTGGTGAAGCGCAGACCATCGTGGTGTAGTTGGTTGTCCTGACAATCTGTCTTTAAAGGAAACAGCATCCTGAAGCGCATCGCGATACTGATTTCCGGGCGTGGCAGCAACATGGCTTCCCTGCTCTCGGCGAAGCTGCCGGCAAAAATCTGTGCGGTGATCAGCAACGATCCTTCCGCCAAGGGTCTTGCCACGGCCGCAGCTCATGGGATTACCACCGCCGTTGTCGATCACCGTGCATACAAACAACGCGCGGAATTCGACGCCGCACTGGCCGCAGCAATTGACGCCCATCAACCGGATATCGTCGTGCTGGCAGGTTTCATGCGTGTGCTGACCGAAGACTTCGTCAACCGCTACCGCGGCCGACTGGTCAACATCCACCCTTCCCTGCTGCCGGCTTTTCCCGGGTTGCACACCCACCGTCAGGCTCTGGATGCCGGCGTGCGCGTGCACGGCTGCACAGTGCACTTTGTGACGCCACAACTCGATCACGGCCCGATCATCATCCAGGCCGCAGTGCCGGTTCTGGCTGATGACAACGAAGACAAACTTGCTGCTCGGGTTCTGAACGAAGAACACCGCATCTACCCGCAGGCCGTGCGCTGGCTGTGCGAGGACCGTGTTGCCGTAACGGCCGATGGCCGCGTCAGCATTGCCGATGCCCGTAATGGCAGCGGTGCACTGCTGTCACCACCCCCTGATGTTTAGACGCCTCATCATCACGATCGGGCTTGCATTTGCGCTGATGAATGCGAATGCAGCATGCGCTGCACCGCAATCCTTGCGAGCCCAGTACGATGTATCGATGAACGGCACACCTGTCGGCGTGATGCAGGATGCTTTTGAAATTCGCGACAAACGTTATCAGATCACCAGCGAAACACACGCCACCGGCGTTCTCGCCCTGGTGCAACGCCGGCCGGCGCGGGTGACCAGCAGCGGCGAAGTTGATCGCACCGGTCTGCGCCCGCGGGCTTTCGAAGCAACCAGGGGCAACAGCGATGCCCGGCGCGCACGTGCGGATTTCGACTGGCCCTCAAATACGCTGACACTGACCCACGACGGCCGCGTCGAATCGGTTACGCTGCCGCCTGGTACGCAGGATCGCCTGTCGGTGATGTATCAATTCATGTTTCTTGCTGCGGAACAGTTGCGCGACCTCAAGTTTGCAATGACCAATGGCCGCAAGCTTGATCAGTATCGTTATGCCGTCGGTGCCGACAGCACGCTGGACACAGCGCTGGGCCGGCTTTCCGTAATTCATCTGGTCAAACAGCTTGCCCCCGGCGACAACGCAACCGAGATCTGGCTGTCGCGGGACCACGGTATGCTGCCGGTGAAGATGCGCATC
>CAZHFZ010000046.1:0-26538 GCA_964531455.1 uncultured Bordetella sp. | reverse complement strand
GACGCGGATACGTAATCCAGATCGCGCAAATCCGAGATCTGCTTCTGCAACTGTTCATCACGCGCGGAATTCGCAACGTTTAGCGTGTCGAGCTCCTTGAGTGCCGAGCCTGCGTCCGCGCGGGACAGCAAGGCACGCTCGGAAGCCTGTTCGATCTGCGACAACCCCGATGCAAGACCGGCTTTAAGCTGCTGGCGCGCAACGTCGCTTGAAACCGGCGCCCTCAGCAGCGCGATGGTCTCGTCCAATCCCTGAAATACGGTGCGGATGGCGGCAGGCGCCAGATCAAAGACGTCGCCCTCTGCGGGGGCACCGTTCACCTTGACCTGCATTCCGGCCAGGGTGATGTCGCCCCCGGGCTTGTATGACTGGGCGGCGGAAACCACATTGCCATCACCATCTAGAACGTCATAAGTCGTATTACCGGCATCAACATGAAATACCAACTGATAACGCCGGCCATCAAGCGCCGAGGCATTCGCAACCGTGCCGACACTGATCGTGCCTGTACCGCCGTTGCCGAAGGCGGCAGTCGCGTCGAAAACGCCGTTCCCGGAACGTACCCGCGCAAACAGATCGGCGCCATTGGTGGTTACGGTCATCATCCGCGAAAGCCCGACTTGCACGTCTCGCCGGCCGTCATCGCCCTGATATTCGATGCCCGCAGCACCGTTGACAAACGGGGTCTGCGATTCACGATGGCCAGCAAACAGATACCGGCCTTCGGCATCCCGACTATTCGCCAAACCGAGCAGCGTATCGCGTCGCGCAGAGAGTTCGGCGGCTATGCTCTTGCGGTCATTGTCGGACAATGCATCATTGCCGGCCTGGATCAGCAACACACGAATATCGGAATACGTGTCACCAGTTAGGGCAAGCACCGATTCAGCCTGCGATAACGCATTACGCGCGGCAGTTTCACCCGATGACAGCTGGTCATTTCTCGCCTTCGCGCTGTCGAGTTCGACAAGACGTGCCGCGCCGATCGGATCATCCGCCGACGTTGTGATTCGCAACCCGCTGGACATCTGCTCGCCGGTTTTGGCGAGCTCTGCCTGCCGGTTGGCGATTGAAGATGCAGCGTTGCCGTAGATAGACGTAGTGCTGACGCGCATGGCCAGAAATTCCTCAGCGATAAATTGAAATAATGGTTTCAAATAAGGTATTGGCAATGGACAACAACTTGCCCGCAGCCTGATACGACTGCTGGTAGCGCAGCAAGTTCATCGCCTCTTCTTCGAGATTGACGCCGCCAACCTCGTCACGGGCGTTGATGGCCGCAGTGGCGAAACTTGCGCTTGCCTTTCGTGCGGCTTCGGATTCGCGGCCGCGTACGCTGAAATCCGCGACGAGCTGGCCATAGGCACCGGTATACGATGCCCCTCCTACAAGGTCGCGACCCGCCAGTGCGGCAAGTGCCAGCAAGTTGCGGTTGTCACCGGTAGCCCCAACCGCGGGAGCAACGGTGAAGACATCTCCAGCCTTCGGGGTTCCCTGCAGCGTGACACTCCAGCCGTTCGCCGAAATGGCCATTCCAGGGGTATACGGCATGGTTGTGGAAGCCGATCCGGAAGTCACCGTCAACTCGGCCTGCGAGGAGAACACGATCGTTGCCGGCTGGCGGAGATTTCCATCTGCGGCATTCACGGTAATAGACGCCACCGCGTCACCCAAATTTTGGGTCGCTGCACTAACGCTTACGGCGGAACCCGCCGCAATAGCCGCTGAATTGCGCAAAACAACTTGCAGCGAACCAGCCGCACCGCGGGCGGCGTTGATCATGAAACTGTCACCAGTGACGGGTGCGCCATTGAGTTCTATGTGCAATCCGTCAATGCTGAACGGCTGAGTCGTGAACAACTCCTGCGTACCGTCTCCCAGACGGGTCACCGAGTAACCGTCTGCGGTAGCGCTCACCCTGTAATCAGTAGCCGCCAGTTGGGAAGCATCATCCACGATCACTCTGACGCTGCCGTTTCCCTGGTTGGCCGCCGAGGCTGCGGCAACCGGTTCAGCAACGGAGAAAAAATCGCCGCCTGCATTACCCTGCAGGTCCTGGCCAAGCCGATGCCGTGCATTGACGGTCTCTGCTATTACGCGCGCCAGCCGGCCCAATCCGGCTTCCGCTGCAGTCAGCGCATCATCTCGCAGTGCAATCAATCCGCCGATTTCACCGCCAAGGTCACCGGAGTCAGGAAGAGGTACCGCGCCGCTGCCTGACTTGGTGCCGACGGCAGGCGCTGTCAGATCAATCTGGTTTGTCGCAAGCGCAAGTGGCTGGATCATTCCACCACTGACCAGCGCCACACCGCTGCCAAGGTAAACACTGACCGTACCGTCGGGCTGGGTCGTGGCGTTCGTACGTATCAGCTTGCTCAGCGAATTCAACGCCACTTCGCGCTGATCCAGCAGGTCATTCGGCATGCGGCCGCCAGCCGTTTCGCCGGCAATACGACTGTTCAGCGAGCCAATTTGCCGCGCCAGACTGTTGATGTTTTCAAGGGTAACTGCAACCCGGTCGTTGACTTGGTTTCGCTGCTCAATCAGGCTGCCGTCAAGATCACGGAAACGTTGCGCCAGCGTCTGCGCACTGGCCAGCATCGACTGGCGAGAAGCCGCATCGGCAGGACTGGTCGTCACCTGCTGCACGGCTGAAAAGAACGAAGACAGCGCAACGCTTGCGCTCCGATCAGCATTGCCGATAATGTTGTTGATCTGGTTAAGGCCATCTGCGTAAGACGCCGCACGTGACGCCTCGGAAGACGCACTATTGGCGTGGGCGGCAAGTAGCACACTGTAGGAGCGCCGGATGCCCTCGATATTGACGCCGGTGCCGATGTAGCCGGAACCGGAGAATGTCGGTTCCGCCGCGCTCTGGATCACGGACTGTCGGCTGAATCCGGGGGTCTGCGCATTTGCAATATTCTGCCCGGTGGTATTCAAACCCACTTGGGAAGCGGTAATGCCACTCAGCGCAAGCTGGGTAAGTGAATTAGACATCGTTTGGGCCTTTTATTCCTATGACGTCTATATCGGACGCTTTTCGGGAAACTTTAATGGCCGGATTTAGACGGTTGTTTGAATCTGACGAGCCTGCTGGATCACCCGGGCCAGTTTTCCGGCGTAATTGGGATCAGTCGCATACCCGGCAGCCTGGACGCGGTTGGCAAATACATTGGCGTCGCCTCCGGAACGGGCGGCCTCGGCATAACGCGGCGTGTTGCCGATCAGTTTGGCGTAATCGCGGAATGAATCGGCATAAGAGGCGTAGGCGCGGAACTTCTCGACCACTTTGCGCGGCGTGCCGTTGACGAATTCCGTGGTCAAGGTCTCCACAGTCGGCCCGGTCCAGTTTCGGCCGGCCTTGATGCCGAACAGGTTGTGCGAGGTCGTGCCATCGGCGCTGCGGATCTCGCGGCGACCCCAGCCGGATTCCAGCGCCGCCTGTCCGAGCATGAAATGCTCGGGAATGCCGGATTCTTTTGCAGCAGCGCGGGCCGGCGCCAGCATGCGCGACACAAAATCCTTCTGGCTCTGCGTCGTATTCGTGGGGGCAACCGGTCCTGATGCAGCCGGAGTCGGCGCCGGTGCGACAAACTGCTGCAGCGGTTTCAGTGTTGATGATGATGCCGCGGACGGCGTTGCAGCCGGTTTACGCTCAAGCTGGCGCACCATTACGTCGGCGAGACCCAGGCCCTTGCCGGCGGCCATTTTCTGGGCCAGTTCCGAATCCAGCATGCCGGTGAAGGTCTTGCCCGCGCTGGAAGCCAGCGGATCGCTGTTGGGCAGCGCTTCACGCATGCTTTTCAGCAGCATGTTCATGAACATGGCTTCAAACTGCTGCGCTGCCTGACGCGTTGCCTGCTGTGGCGAGGCCTTGGCCTGGTGCTTCAGCGATTCCAGCGCCTTGGCATCAACTGCAAGGCCTGCTGATTTGACTGCGTCCATGCTCAGATGATCTCCAGTTCGGCGCGCAATGCCCCCGCGGCCTTCATCGCCTGAAGAATGGCCAGCAGATCCTGCGGATTGGCACCCAGCACGCTCAGGGCTTTGACCACTTCGGAAAGATCGGCGCCCCCCGGAAGCATCATCAGCGCACCCGGTTCCTGGCGAATCTGGATTTCAGATTTCTTGATCTCTGCAGTCTGTCCGCCAGCCAGGGCATTGGGTTGGCTGACCGTGGTATCGGTACTGACGACAATCGACAGGCTGCCGTGCGCAACGGCGAACGGTTCGAGTTTGACCGCGCGGTTCATCACCACCGAACCAGTCCGGGCATTGATGACCACCTTGGCGGCACCGCTTACCGCGCCGACTTGGAGGTTTTCAACTTCTGACACAAAGGCAACACGTTCAGCCGGGGATGCCGGCGCCTGAACTTCAATCACGCGGCCGTCGACCGGATTGGCGGTTCCGGCACCAAACCGGTTGTTGATCGACTCCGACAACTGTTGCGCACGGCTGAAGTCAGTGGTGTTGAGTTCGAACACGACTTTCTCACCCAGCACGAAGGGCGAGGCCACCGCGCGCTCGACGGTCGCGCCGTTGGGCACGCGCCCGGCGTTCAGCTGGTTGACCTGGACCTTGGCACCATTGGCCGACGCGCCGGCACCACTGATGACCAGGTTGCCCTGTGCCATCGCATAAACCTGCCCGTCGACACCCTTGAGCGGAGTCAGCAGTAAAGTGCCCCCGCGCAGACTTTTGGAGTTTCCGATTGAGGAAACCGTTACATCCATCGATTGACCCGGCTTGGCAAAAGGCGGCAGCGAAGTGGTGACCATCACCGCGGCAACATTTTTCAGCTGAGGATTGGTTCCCGCCGGAATCGTGATGCCGAGCTGCGTCAGCATGTTGCCCATGCTTTGAATGGTGAACGGGGTTTGTGTCGTCTGGTCGCCGCTGCCGTCGAGTCCGACGACCAGGCCGTAACCGACCAGCTGGTTCTGGCGTACGCCCTGGATGCTGGCGATGTCCTTGATGCGCTCGGCGTTTGCCGGCTGACCTGCCGTGAATCCTGCGGCAAGAAATAGCGGCAGTACCACACGGATGACGAATTGGCGGGAATTGATGTCCATGGGGATTACCGGAAGGGAATGAAGTTAAGGAAAAAGCGGGCGAGAAAACCGGCCACCCGGGCCCCGTCGACAGCGGCACGGGAAATCGCTTCGATGCGGGCATCGGCAACCTGGGTTGAACTGACCACATTGCCGTACTGGATGGTTGCCGGATTGACCACACCGGAGAAACGCAGCGTGTCGACATCACCGTTGACACCGATCTGCTTCTCACCAGATACGAGCAGGTTGCCGTTGGGCAACACCTCGGTTACGGTCGCGACAATGGTGCCGGAGAACGCGTTGTCGTTCTTGGCTTCGTCCTTGTCTTCGGCCTTGCTTGTACCGTTTGCGCCGAGGTTGCCTTTGGCCAGGGTGGCCGCCGGGGTTGTGCCGAACGCGGAAATGCCGAATGAGGTGCTGGCGGTGCGGCTGTTGTTGTTCGAGGTCTTGTTCGAGGCGCTGGTCTTCTCATTGATGGCGATCACAATGGTGTCGCCGACAAAACGCGCGCGACGGTCTTCGAACATCGGCCGGTAGCTGGCGGTATTGAAAATACCGCCGGTGGGTTCGACCGCAGTCTGCTGGGTTGCCGGGCGCACGGTGGTCGGCTCGGCAATCTTGACGCTGTTTGCGCAGCCGGAAAGAAGCGCCACGGCGGCAATGATGAGCATTTTTTCCATTAAAGTTTCTCCGCGATCTGCCGACATTACAGTTGTGTCAGCCGCTGCAGGATCTGGTCCGAAGTGGTAATTGCCTTGGAATTGATTTCGTAAGCACGCTGGGTCTGGATCATGTTGACGAGTTCCTCGACCACATTGACGTTTGAGGTCTCGACATAACCCTGGCTCAGCAGGCCGAGACCGTTGGTGCCCGGAGTGCCGGTGCTGGGCGTGCCGCTGGCCGCGGTTTCGACATACAGGTTCTGGCCAATCGACTGCAGGCCGGCGGAGTTCATGAAGTTCGCCAGTTGCAATGAACCGACTTGCTGGGGAATCGCCGACCCCTGCAGCGTCACCGAAATCGTGCCGTCCTGGGCGATCGTCACCGACTGCGCATTCGCCGGCAGCGTGACCGCGGGCGAAATCGGAAAGCCGTTGGAGGTCACCAGTTGCCCCTGCGCATCCATGTGCAGTGAGCCATCGCGGGTAAACGCATTGGTGCCGTCAGGCATTTGCACCTGCAGGAAACCCTGACCGTTGATGGCGACATCAAACTGGTTGCCGGTCTGTTGCAGGTTGCCCTGGGTATGCACGCGGACCGACGATATCGGTCGCACGCCAGTACCGATCTGCAGGCCTTCGGGTATGTCGGTCTGCTGCGACGACTTGGCGCCGGGTTGGCGCAGGGTCTGGTACAACAGGTCTTCAAAGACTGCGCGCGAACGCTTGAAGCCGGTGGTGCTGACATTCGCCAGATTGTTTGAAGTGATGTCGAGCTGCGTTTGCTGGGCATCGAGACCGGTTTTGGCAATCCAAAGTGAGCGGATCATGTTGATTCCTCAATCAATAATTCGGTTGCGGGCCTGAGCCCTTAGTTGCCCAGCGAAAGCAGCTGAGCTGCGCTGCGGGCGTTAGTGTCGGCGGTGGTGATCATCCGCATCTGCATTTCAAACTGGCGGGCCGCGCTGATCATGCCGACCATGGCTTCAACAGTGTTGACGTTCGAACCCTCGAGCGTGCCGGACACCAATCTTGCGCGTTCATCCGCGGCAACGGGATTGCCGTCGGCGGCGCGGAACAGACCGTCGTCGCCGCGCACAACCTCTTTCGGGTTCAGCGTCGCCAGCTTGATCCGGCCGACCGTCACTACGGCATTCTTGGAGCCGGTGTTGGGCGTGGCCGATACCGTGCCGTCACGCGCGATGGACACCTGGGTATCCTGCGGAATCTCGATCGGACCGCCATCACCCATAACCACAAAGCCGCCCGGCGCCCGGAGCAGGCCGCTCTGGTCCACCTGCAGGGCGCCCGCGCGCGTATACGCTTCGCGCCCGTCGCTGCCCTGCACCGCGAGCCAGGCATTGCCTTCGACAGCGACGTCGAGCTCGCGCCCGGTACGCTGCAGCAACCCCGCTGTGAGGTCGGCGCCCATGGTGCCTTCCTGGGCAAAAGCCCGCGTCGTACCGGCGCCACCGACCGGTACGGCACGTGCGGCGAACGTTGCCGCACGGTAGCCCGACGTCGAGGCGTTCGCGAGATTCTGCGCGATGATCTCCTGCCGCTGCACGACCTGCTTTGCGCCAGACATCGCGGTAAATATGAGTCTATCCATTGCGTTTATGACCGCCCTGAAAAATGATCAGCGAATGTTTTCCGCGGATTGCATCAGTTCGTTTTGCGTCTTGATCGCCTGTGCATTCGCCTGATAAACACGCTGCGCTTCGATCATGCGCACCAGTTCGCTGGTCAGATCAACATTCGATTTTTCGAGGGCCCCCGACTGGATGGCTCCGGCAAGCGAGTTGTCTGGACCAACCAGCTCCGGATTGCCGGATTCGACCGTCGCCGAGAAGCCCCTGGCACCAAGCGCGGACAAGCCCTGCGGGTTGTTAAACAATGCCAGTGCAACCTGGCCAAGTTTTTTATTGGTGCCGTTGGTATAGCGGCCGACTATGAACCCGTCGGAATCCACGCTATAGCTGGTCAGCTGGCCTGCCGATTTCCCGTCGTTGGAAGTACCGTTGATACTGAAGTCACGGCCCAGGGAAGTGCTTTCGGAGAAATCAAGGGTCATGCTCACGTTATTGGCGCCGGCTACCGGAACGCTGATCGTGAATGGCTGAGGGCTCGCGGCTGTATCAATCTGCCCGTTAGACTGGAAGGCCATTTGACCGATCGGACCGGTTCCGACCGACACGCCGTCTGAGGACGCAAACACATTCCATGTCGACTCTGCGGATTTCACGAAATAAAGCCCCAGCACATGTTTCTTGCCGAGGCTGTCGAACACCGGCATTGAGGTGGCATGCTGATACGTTGATGAGTCACCCATCCGAAACGCGGCCGGATCAGCCAAGGTCTTTCGCGAATCGAGATTGATTTTCATCGCCGCCTCGCTCGTTGCGTTGGGCGGAACGCCTGCGGTACCAATCTGCAGATCATTAGTCATGGCGGTTGCGACAGATCCGTCATCTGCCACCGCAAATCCCTGAAGGCGCCCACCCGAGGGCGTGGACACATAGCCTTCTTCATCGAGAACGAACTGGCCCGCACGGGTGTAATAACTCTGCCCCGCGTCCTTGACCACGAACATGCCCTTGCCGTTGATCGCAAGGTCAAGCTGGTTGCCGGTGATTTCGATATTGCCCTGGGCGAATTGCGGCAGAACTTTTACTTCAGCGGCGCCAGCGCCATTGGCTGAAACACCGTTACCCTGCCGCGAGTTCGCCAATACTTCCGAAAAATATAACTGCCCGGCCTTATAACCAACCGTGTTGGCGTTGGCGACGTTGTTGCCGATAATCTCGAGGTTGCGTGCAGCGGCGTTGAGTGCATTCAGGCTTTTGGTGAAACTCATCTTGAATCCTTTCGATGGTCTGCTTGGGCGTCGAATTACTGAATACGTTTGATGTCGGCAAGCGCCCGGGTACCGAGCGTTCCGAGGTCGAGTTCAAGGCCCGCGGCGCCGCGCGACACGCCGTTCACGGTACCGAGGGTCAGGCCCTGCGCGGTGGCTTCAGTGCCCGAAGTCGTGGTCTTGACCTTGAAGCTGTACTGGCCGTCCGCGGCCTTCTGGCCGGCATCGGTCATGCCATCCCATTCAAAGCGGTGCACCCCGGCTGCGGCAGCGCCGAGCTGTGCGGTATGAACGGCCTGGCCCTTGCTGTCGTAAACCGTGATTTCGGCGCGGTCCACTGCGGCGGGTAGTTCGAAACCGCCCGCAGCCGCGCCGCCGGCCAGGGTCAGTGCGCTGCCGGCAACCAGCACGTTGCGGCCGGCCAACGATGCACCCTGCACCGCTTCCATGCCGGCGAACTGGCTCATCATGCTGACGATGCTGGTGTTGAGCTTGTCGATGCCGCTGACCGTGCTGATCTGCGCCATCTGTGAAGTCACCTGCGCGTTGTCCATGGGATTAAGCGGGTCCTGGTTCTTCATCTGCGAGATCAGCAGCTTGAGAAAACGGTCCTGCCCGTCGTCAGTGGTTTTGGAAACGGCGGTCGCGCTGGCGGCGGTCGCGGAAGTTACGGCATTGATGTTGGTGGCCATGGCTGGTTTTCGCTTTCGTGGAAATTACGAACCGAGCTGCAGGGTTTTCAGCAGCAGCGATTTCGCGGTATTCATGGTTTCGATGTTGTTCTGGTACGAACGCGACGCGGAGATCATGTTGACCATCTCCTCGACGACATTGACGTTGGACAGGCTGACGTAGCCTTCGGCGTCGGCCAGCGGATGCTTGGGGTCGTACTGGCGGCGCGCCGGAGCGGTGCTCTCGGACGTTTCCGAAACGCGCACACCCTGCGCAACTCCGCCGGCGACCGGCGCCGACTGGAACACGACCTGCCTTGCGCGATAGGCCTGTTCGCCGGGACGCGCAGCCGAATCGGCATTGGCGAGATTGCTGGCGACGGCGTTCAGGCGCTGGCTCTGCGCGTTGATCGCGGAGCCCGCGATGTCCATCATTCTGATCAGTGACATGACTACTGCCCCTGGATCGCACTCAAGAGTGTGCGAATCCTGCCGTTAAGAAATTGGAGCGTTGCTTCATATCGCACAGCGTTATCGAGAAACTGCGTGCGCTCCATATCCATGTTGACGGTGTTGCCGTCAGCAGCCGCCTGCACACCCTGGCGGGCTACCGGCTGCGGCGCGGCGGAGCCGATGGCGAGCGCACCCGCTGCGGGAGATCTGCCGCCGGCCCGGGACCGCGTGGCGTCGGTCAGCGCGCGTGCGAAATCGAAATCGACCGCCTTGTAGCCCGGCGTATCGGCATTGGCGATGTTCGCAGCCAGAACCTGCTGGCGCTGAGCCCGCAGCTTCAGCGCTTCGCCCTGGAAGTTGAACGCCTGCTGGTATCGGTCGATCATGAAAGGCTGCTCCTTTAAACGCTTTATGGAGCAGGATTATCCGCAGCCGGTCCGCGCCTTAAGCCGCGAACAAGACGGGTTTTTCCCCTTTATTTCCGGCCACGGCCTCGCGCGAGGGGGTCTATTCTGCGTGCCATCAGATAAACAGGGCAGGAGCCCCCATCATGCGGATAACAATGATTTCACTGCGCACCTTGCTGGCCAGTCTGGCGCTGACGCTCGCCTCCATTGCAGCACCGGCGGCAGCCGCGGATGCACGGACATCCACCGGTGCCGTCGAACTGTTTCTCAATGCCGAAACGGCCGGCCTCCCCGGACGGGTCGAGGTCAGGGTCGGCGCGCCGGATCCGCGTGCCCAGCCCGCGCCCTGCACGTTACTGGAGCCGTTTCTGCCCGCCGGCAGCCGCCTGTGGGGCCGCACCACCTTGGGCGTCAGGTGCCGCGATGCGGTGCCGGGTGCAGTCGGCTGGAGCATGCTGCTGCCGGTGGAAATCAAGGTTTTCGGTAACGCACTCTTGACAACCCGCGCCCTCGCCGCCGGCGAAGCCCTGACTCCCGACAGTTATGCCGTGCGGGAAATCGAACTGACTCGGGAACCCCGGGGGGTGTTGACGGATGCCGCACAGATCGGCGACGCGGTCATCGCGCGCCCGCTGGCCGCCGGTCAGGTCTTGCGCGGCGATATGGTCAAGGCCCGGCAGGTCGTCACCGCCGGTGATCAGGTCAAAGTGGTGGCGGCAGGCCGCGGATTCCGGATTTCGACGCAGGGCCGCGCCCTCAACGCCGCCACCGCCGGACAAACGGTACGCATCCAGTCTGAAACCGGCCGAATGCTTTCCGGTACAGCCCATGCCGACGGTACCGTGGAATTGCGGCTATAAGGCTCAAGTTTCCGGCAGCAGGGCCGAACTACAGGTAGGCAAGGCCGCATCCGGAATCGGGCAGCCCCCGCATAAATCAGCTAAGCACTTGGAGTGAAACATGAAAATAAACGGCAACAGCAATCCCCTGGACATCGGACAGGTTTCAGGCGGCACCCCCGGTGGTGTTCGCAAATCGGGCGATGCCTCGGCATCTCAAGGCGCGGAAGCCGTCAGCCTGTCGGATCTTTCCACACAGATGCACGAACTCGAGGCCCGCCTTTCCGCGGAGCCGAGTTTCGACAGCGCCCGGGTCGAAAAAATGAAAGACGCGATCCGTTCGGGTGATTACAAGGTCAACGCTGACGCCGTAGCCGATGGTCTGATCAACAGCGTTCGCCAATTGCTCCAGCACCCACGTGGTTGATCCGGTAATCAACATGCGGCCTAGCTCGGCACCCTGCGCTCTCGAGCGTGAAGCACTCTCACTTTTCATCGTATTGCTTGAACGCGAACATGAGGCGCTGATCGAACTCGATACGGAAACACTGCAGGGCCTGATCTCCGAAAAACTGACGCTAATCCAGGATCTGGATGTGCTGCGCGACAAGCGCGTCTCTGGCAAAAGCGCAGCTGACCAGCAAGCGCTGTCGGATGTCCGCAATTTGACGATTGCCGCGCAAAATCTCAACGATATCAATGCCCGTCTGCTGGCCGCCCAGCGCGTGCAATGTGAAGCACGGCTTCAGGCTCTGCGTAACAACAGTGCACTGGCCACGGTTTACGGTTCCGATGGACTGAGTATCCGCACCAACGGTTGATCAGGCGCTGCCCCGTGCCTCGTCCAGCTTGAAATCTGACCGCGTAAGCTCCCATAGCCACACGATCTAACCCATAATCAATGGATTATAACTTATTGATTATAATAATATTTATATTGGCAGGCACTTACTTTTGAAACTTGGCCAAGTAGGCCAGTAGCTCCGGCGCCTTGATCGGCTTGACCAGGTAATCATCCATCCCGGCTGCGAGGCAGGCCTCACGGTCTCCCTGCATGGCATTTGCCGTCATCGCCACAATCCGTGCATGCGGCCGCTGCTCGGCCGACTCGCGGAGGCGGATCTGCCGGGTAGCCTCAAGGCCGTCCATCACCGGCATCTGCACATCCATCAGCACCACGTCATAACAGCCGGCGAACAGCCGGGCCATGCCCTCCTCGCCATCCGACGAGACATCCACCGTATGTCCCGAGCGCTGCAGCAGGCTGACGATCAGCTTCTGGTTGACCGGGTGGTCCTCGACCACCAGCACGTGCAGGCCCTGACCGCTCTCACGCAATGTATGCCGCGTCACCAGTGCGGCCGGCGCAGTCCCGGCAGACGCCTGTCCGGCAGCATGCAACACCCGTTGCAGGGCAGCGAACAGCTCATCGGCGGCAACCGGCTTGGACAGATAACCTGCCAAACCCAGTTCACGGCAACGCTGCGCGTCTCCGCGCATAGTGCCCGATGACAGCATCAGTAGCGGAATGCCGCGGCAGGCCGGCATCGCAAGCAAGCGCTCGGCGAGCGCAAAACCGTCAAGATCGGGCATCTGCGCGTCAAGAATCACGCAATCGGCAGATTTGCCGCTGTCGAACAGGCGGATTGCAGATGCCCCGTCAGCCACTGCAAGGGCCACAACGCCCTGCTTTTCGAGCATGCCGCACAACACCCGGCGATTGACCTCGTTGTCATCGACGATCAGGATGCGGCGCCCTGCAAGCCCGACCGCGTCCTGCACTGCATTGTCCTCGTTACTGATTTGCAGCGGGAGCGTGAACCTGAACGTGCTGCCCCGGCCGGGATCACTCTCCACCCAGATCTTGCCGCCCATCAGTTGCACCAGCCGGTTGCAGATCGACAGGCCGAGGCCGGTGCCGCCAAAACGGCGCGTGGTCGATGTGTCTCCCTGCGAAAAAGCCTGGAAGATTTCCTGCTGCTTGCCAGTGGACACGCCGATGCCGGTATCACGCACGCTGAATTCCAGCACGACGGCGTTCACAGTGCGCTCGGTCACGCTCAGCGCGACTTCGACTTCGCCCTGCTCGGTGAACTTGATCGCATTGCCGATCAGGTTCACCAGTATCTGGCGCAGCCGTCCCGGGTCCCCGCTCAGGCTGCGCGGCAAATCTGCAGGCAGGTCGCTCAGCAGTTCCAGGCCCTTCTGGTGGGCACGCAGCGCCAGCGTTTTCAAGGTTTCGGAAACAGCTTTTGCGACGTCGAAAGGGATACTTTCGATCAGCAGCTTGCCGGCCTCGATCTTCGAAAAATCCAGCACATCATTGATGATCGTCAGCAGCGAATCCGCCGAGGCTTTCACGATCTGCAGGTGTTCGAGTTGCTCGGCGCCCAGCTCGGAATCAAGAACCAGGTCGGTCATTCCGATGATGCCGTTGAGGGGGGTGCGGATCTCGTGGCTCATGTTGGCCAGGAATTCACTCTTCGCCCGGCTGGCCGATTCCGCCGCCAGCTTGGCTTGAATCAGCGCGCGCTCGCTTTCCTTGCGATCGGAAATGTCAATAATGGTCCCGAGCAGTCCGGTGATCGCGCCGTCCTGGCGGGTCAGCACGGCCTTGCGGTAGATGGTGTAGCGGGTGTGGCCTTCTCCGTCAATGACGTTGGCGTCATAGGTCTGGTTGCCGCCGCTCGACAGCAGCTCGGCATCGCGGGTCATGTGAAATTCAACGTCATCACGACTCGCGAACAGATCACTGACCTTTTTCCCCAGCAGCGCATTGCGGTCAACGCCGAAAAACGTCTCAAAAGCCTTGTTGAAGGAAATATAGCGGCCCTCGACATCCTTCAGGTAGACCGGCACCGGAATGGCTTCGATCAGTTCCCGGGTCCGGTGCAACTGCTCCTGCACCTGCTCAAGCGCAAGGCGACGTTCGGTAACGTCATTGATGGTGCCGAAGAATCCGGTGGAGTGACCGTGCTCGTCGGCCTCGGCGCGCACAAACAAGCGCACCCAGCGGTACCCGCCGTCCGCCGTACGCAGGCGCAACTCCTGTTCATCTCCCGGGCCGGCATTGGCGGGATCGAACAGCCGCGCCGCCGCGCCGTGATCATCCTCATGCACAAACGTCAGCGCCGATTGCCCGAGGGACGCAGCCGTGTCATGACCGGTGATTTCGCGCCATGCGGGATTCAGGTAGGTCCAGCACCGTCCGGTCGAGGCGCGGAAGATGCCTTCGCGCAGGCTCTCGACAACGGTGCGGTAACGCCGCTCGCTCGCTACAATGCGTTCTTCGAGTTCCTTTTGCGCCGTGACATCGGTACGGATCGCAATAAACTGCTGGGGTTTGCCGCTGTCATCGAGGAAGGGCACGATGGTCGTCACCACCCAGTAGAATGTGCCGTCCTTGCGCCGGTTGCGCAATTCGCCATGCCAGACCCTGCCCTGCAGTATCGTTTCCCACATCTCCTTGAAAAATCCGGGCTCATGCAGGCCTGAATTGACGATGCGGTGATTCTGCCCGATCAGCTCGTCGCGGTTATAACCGCTGAGTTCGCAGAAGTGGTCATTCGCATAAACGATATAGCCACGGGTATCCGTAATACTGACCACGGCATGTTGGTCGAGTGCGAACTTCTGATTGTCGAGCTCGCGTCGTCCCGATTCACGTTCATGGACCAGTTCGACAATCCCGCGCGCCAGCGATTCGACGTCCTGCCCGACAGCACCATCCGCATTGCCCAATCCGGCGGACAGGCCGCTCGCAGCATCCCGCAGTGATTCGAGCACACGCTCGCGGCTGGCGATGTCCGTGCGCAGGCGGTCATTGGCCTGGCTCAACTCATCGGAACTGAGTTCCAGGCTGCGGCTGCGCAATTCCAGATCACGGTCGAACTGTTCATAGGAGGAATTAATCCGGCCAAGCACCTCCTGAAGCCCGTTGATCAGGCGCGCCGCGGCCGGCGGCGCATCTGACGCCTCGACTATGGGACGCAATGCGTCAATCAGCGCGGCAAGATCCGCTTCGCTTTCAACGCCGGTCGTCTTTTTGAGCTGCCGCAGCAGCGAACGATGCATGATCCGGTCAGGCTTCGTTGATATAGGTCACGGTCATGGTCTGATTATGCAACCGGCAATCGCCTCCGGCAGCGAACGGACTGATCTCGCCATAGGAATAAAAACCCGTCACTGCCGCCTTGCCGCCGAAGACATCGGCAACTGCTTCAATTTCCTCATCGACCCGCTCGCCCATGACCAGCTTGCGACCGACACAACTGACCAGCAGCACCAGGCCCCGACCATCATCCTCTGCCATCTTGTGGGCCGCCTCTGCCGCAGCCTCGGCGCCGCAGACCAACTGGTCGGTATTGGAATGCATCAGTTTGAGATAACCTTTTGGATCAATGTCCCCGGCCAGCGTCACACTGCCGTTTTGTTCATCGACTGCAAGAATGGTACGGATCAGGCCCGTGGGATCACGTTCTTCACCAGCCATCAAAAAAGGAAACAGGAGCCCCGAGGCCGGGAGGTCTTTGGCGTACTGCCCGAGGTAACGCTTGTAAACTTCCAGCGCCGGTTCCCCGTCCAGTTCAAACAGCACATTATCCTTGCTGCGAGTCACCTTGCGCATGGGACCGAAGGGCTCCCAGCCGCCGAAGGATCCATGGGCAAAGCGCAGCGCTGCGCCGCTGAAAGCAATGGCGACAATGCCGCGGCTTTTCGCGCCATCGGGCCCCAGAGTCCAGGTTTCGCGAAATGCGCCGCCATCCCCGGCAAGCCCGCCGGTAATCGGCGCACGCACACCCAACGTATCACTGAGCCCTTGCACCACGGCGCTGCCGTTGATATCCACGCCCGGGCCGTAAACCAGCACGGCCTTCAGATCCGGCTGACCGGCAAGAGTCTTGCCCAGCCGCTCGCCAGCGGCATGAGAGTCCGCCATGTCGGTCAGAGTTGTCATCGCTGTAAAAAGGCGGGCTTTTTCGAAATGAATCGCCGTAACGGTAATGCGGCCGTCTGTCACCCCTTCAGCAGAAATTTCTCCGGCTGTCGAACAACCGGCGCAGACCGCACCGGGAAAGGCTGCCTTGAGCAGACCGACTTTTGCAGCGTCCCTGAAAAATGCGACGTCGCCGAAAACCAGCACCAGATCAGGCCCTACGCTTTGCAGCGGCGACAGTTGCGCCGCAATGTCATCAGTGGCCGGGTTGAGCAGGGTTTGTGCAATTTTCATCGCTTGCCTTTCTTCTTTCTTTATACGGATTTTAAGTGAAACTTTTTTATTATTTATGCCATTGCTTGAGTTTGCCACGCAACCGCGAAACCGCCTGGGTATGCAACTGGCAAACCCGGGATTCGGTCACGCCGAGCACTGCCGCAATTTCCTTGAAATTGAGCTCCTGCTCATAGTACAGGCCCATCAGAAGCTTTTCCCGCTCCGGAAGATTTTCGATCGCTGCCGAAAGCGCCTTTTTGAACCGCGCATCGGTGAGCCGGGCCAGCGGGTCAGCGTTGTCCGCAGGACCATTGCGGTCAAGAAAGGCCGAATCGTCGTCTCCTTCCTCGAAATCATCGAAGTGCACCAGCTGGCAGCCGTGCACCTCCGCCAGCATGGTCTGATATTCCTCGAGGGATACCCCCAATTCCTCCGCCACCTCGGTTTCGGTAGGCGTGCGCTGCAGTGCCTGCTCGGCGCGCGCCAGCGCCTGGTCTATGCCGCGCTGCGTCTTGCGCACGCTGCGCGGAAACCAGTCGTGCTCGCGCAACTCGTCGAGCATCGCACCGCGCACGCGTTGCGCAGCGTAAGCCTCGAACTGGACGCCCTGCGTTTCTTCATAACGACTGACTGCACCCATCAGGCCTATCAGCCCGGCCTGGATCAGGTCGGTCAGTTGCACGCTGGCGGGCAGCCGCGATATCAGATGATGTGCGATGCGTTTCACCATCGGTGAAAACTGTTCAATGTAATGCTCTCGATCGAGCTTTCCGGTGTCGGTGTACATAAAAATCCTTTACAGCACTGCAGGATGCGCGCGGTGTGGCGCCAGGGGATTGATGTGCGCAAGCTGCCACTGCTGCAGAGCCGACGCCGCATACGCATAGGCGCGGGCGGCGGGACCCTGGTCATCAATATCAAAAATCGTGCGGCAGGCGCGCTGGGCGTGACGCAGCTGCGGGTCGCGCGGGATCGCAGCCCCGGCGAATACCTGAGCGCCGTAAAGCTCCCGTGCCAGCGGTTCGATCACCGCCGTTTTTTCGGCCAGAGCCACAGCACCCGAATCCAGGGTCATAAGGCGGAAGCGATTGAATCCGTGACCGGCTTTCAGTACCTTGATGCGGCTCAGCGTGCTGCTCAGGGCATCGTCGCCCGGAATGCCGACCAGCAAAGCGTCATTGCGGCCGGGGAGCTGCAGCATGGTCGCCGCCGGTCCTGGCTCGGCATTGACCAGTATTAGATCGACCGGCGCAGCCGCACGCGCGATATCCTCGAACAGGTCGATCCCGGCACCACCGAAAGTGGCGAGCATCTGCATGCCGCGTGCCGCAGGCAGAACCCGCGCCCCACAAGGCGCGACAAGAGCGGCTTCGCTCAGAGACTTTTCGCCTTCGATGACATGGATCATTTCGTAACGCGCAGCCAACCCGAAGGCTGGGGCGACTTCGCCGCGCGAAGCGTCGAGAATCAGCACACGCAATCCATCCATCGCCGCTGCTGCGGCGAGGTTGACGATCGCGGTAACACGCTCTCGTGGCCCGAACACCGAAAGGATGCGCGTGCCCTGTGATTGCACCTGGAACCGGCGCAGGCCAGCTGCTTGGTCCATCCTGTTCATGCACGGGCCCCAGCTTCGGACACTGGCACGGAGAGCACAAGGCCGGATTCATCGGCATTAAGCGAAAACACCGTGCTGGTGGTGCTCGCAGCGCCGTTTTTAAGCGCGTCGAGCGCTAGCTTGTCCGGATTTACACGCTCGATATCTTCGGGTACTCGCTGACCGGCAGTGGTGTAGTGCAGCGGGAGACGGCGGCGTATAACCACGTCCAGGGCGCAGCCCGTCCGCGCCGCTTCGTCGGTCTTGGTTATGATCGCGCCGGCCAGCGGCAGCGTGCGGCCACCATGAGTGGAGTAGGCCTGCGCGACATCCTCCAGCGTTTCCGCCTGCGCAGTAGCGTTCAGCACAAGCAGACGCTGCGTACCGGCGCTGATCAGTAGTTCGTGCTGGGCAGCAATGCGACTGTCGCGCTGGCTCATGCCGGTGGTATCAATCAGCACCAGATGTTTACCGGCCATCGCGTCGAGCCCCTGCCTCAGGTCCTGCGCGTTCTGCGCCACATAAATCGGTACGCCGAGCAGGCGCGCATAGACTCGCAGCTGATCGTGGGCGCCGACGCGATAGTCATCGGTGGTAATCAGGCCGATCCCTGAGGTGCCGTGCTTCATCACATAGCGCGCCGCCAGTTTCGCCACCGTGGTGGTCTTCCCGACACCGGTCGGACCAACCAGGGCGTATACGCCGCCGACATCGGTCATTTCGGGATCTGCGACCCGGGGAATATTGCGGCTCACCACATCAATCAGCCAGCGTTGCGAGGCGCTTGAAGAGAAATCGTCCGGCAGATGACCGACAATGCCTCGCGCCAGCGCCGGGCTGAAGCCGGCGCCGAGCAGCGTACGCAGCATGCGGCTGCGCAGCGGACTGCGGCGCATGGTTTCGCTGAGCGCAATGCTCGACAGCTGGTCGGCCAGAAGGCCCTTCATCGAACGCAGTTCGGCGAGCAGCGTCTTGTCCCCAGTGTGCGCTGGCGTGGTTGCAACCGGAGCAGCGGCAACTGCCGGTTTCGGCGCCACCGGAGCCCGCTGGGCGGCCGGGCGCGGGACGGGTGCCGGCGCGGTGCTCTTCTCGGCACGTTGCAGGAGTTCCCGCAAGGGCAGCGCCGGTGCAGCCTGCGGCTTCAGGGCGACAGCCTCGGTTTGGACAGCGCGCGTCAGCGCGTCAATGGCCTGCGGGGACACCGCAAGAATTTCAGTCTCATCGCCGATCTTGCGGTTGGACAGAATTACTGCCTCCGGACCCAATGCAGCACGAACCTGATTAATTACTACGCGCGCGGAGGCCCCGGTGAATCGCTGCGGTTTCATGATTGAGCTCCAACTATGGCTGTGATGCGGAAGTTGCGGTTATCGGGAATTTCAGAGGGCGACAGCACCCGCAATTGCGGCATGCTGCGGCGTAAAAGCCGGGACAGCGGCGCTCGCAGGCTTTCGCCGGCCAGCAGCACGGGCATCGTGCCCAGGCTCTCCTGGCGACGCGCGGCGTTGACCACTTCGCGTTGAAGCGTATCGGCAAGGCCGGGTTCCAGCGCAAATGCGCCGCCGCTGACCGACTGCTGCAACAGTTTTTCAAGTTCGGGATCCAGTGCGAACACGGGCAGTTCCGCCGCAGAACCGGCAATCTCCTGGACGATGGCTGCACCAAGCGCAGTACGCACGCGTGCAGTGAGTTCGGTCGCGTCCTGGGTACGGGATGCATATTCGGCCAGCGCTTCCATGATCGTGCGCATGTCGCGGATAGCCACACCTTCTTCGAGCAGGCTCTGCAGCACTTTCTGCAGTGTCGCCAGCGGGATAAGCTTGGGCACCAGATCCTCGACCAGTTTGCCGGCCTGTTTGCCGAAATGCTCCAGCAGACTCTGCACTTCCTGGCGGCCGAGCAGCGAAGCGGCCTGGGTCTGCATGATCTGGTTGACGTGGGTGGCGACCACGGTGCCGGCATCGACAACGGTATGACCGCCAAGTTGCGCCTGTTCGCGCATGCCGGATTCGATCCATACCGCGGGCAGACCGAATGCCGGGTCTTTGGTTTGCGAACCGGGCAGCGCCAGCTTGGCCTGGCCGGGATTGATCGCGAGATACATGCCGTGAATGGTTTCGCCCACGCCGACGACAACACCCTTGAGCAGTACGCGATAGCCGTTGGGCCGCAGGTCGAGGTTGTCGCGGATGTGAATGGCGGGCGGCAGGAAGCCGGCTTCGCGGGCGAATTTCTTGCGGATGGCCTTGATCCGGCGCAGCAGTTCACCGTCCTGGCGTTTATCGACCAGCGGAATCACCCGGTAACCGACCTCCAG
The DNA here is from genome assembly GCA_964531455.1 of uncultured Bordetella sp. Lineage (GTDB taxonomy): Bacteria > Pseudomonadota > Gammaproteobacteria > Burkholderiales > SG8-41. The sequence continues at coordinate 6,466 of CAZHFZ010000046.1, read as the reverse complement.
CGCGAGCACATCGACCGGCACCAGATCATCCCACGACGCTTCTTCGTTTTCCGGACTGACGGTCGGCGTCGCAGCCGGCTCTTCCTTGACGTTACGCGCACGTTCGCGCAGCCACCAGCCAAGCGAACCGCAGCCGGCTCCGAGCAGCAGGAACGGGATATGCGGCATGCCGGGGATGATGCCCATCAGAACCAGTACGCCGGCGGTCAGCATCAGTGCGCTCGGTGTCGAAAACAACTGGCCCGACACCTGGGCGCCAACATTTTTCTCGCTGCCGACACGCGTCACGATCAGCGCCGCTGCCGTAGAAATGATCAGTGCCGGCACCTGCGCCACCAGACCGTCGCCGATCGCCAGCAGCACATAGTTGCGCGCGGCCTGGGCAAACGGCAGATCATGCTGCAGAACGCCAATGGCGAGACCGCCGACGATATTGACCACCAGGATCAGGATGCCCGCGACAGCGTCGCCGCGCACAAATTTGGACGCACCGTCCATCGAACCGTAGAACTCGGCTTCCTGCGCCACTTCGGCACGGCGTTTGCGCGCCTCGGCCTCGCCGATCAGTCCGGCATTGAGGTCGGCGTCGATCGCCATCTGTTTGCCGGGCATCGCGTCGAGTGTGAAACGCGCACTGACTTCGGCAATGCGCCCGGCACCCTTTGTAATCACCACAAAATTGATCACCACCAGCACCATGAACACCACCAGGCCGACCGCAAAATTGCCGCCAACGACAAAATGGCCGAACGCTTCGATGACCTTGCCGGCCGCATCGGTGCCGGTGTGGCCGTGCATCAGCACAACGCGGGTTGAAGCCACGTTCAGCGACAGCCGCATCAGCGTGGTCAGCAGCAATACCGACGGAAACGATGAAAAATCCAGCGGCTTTACGGTGTTCACCGTCACCAGCAGCACCAGCATCGACACTGCGATGTTGAAGGTAAACAGCATGTCGAGCACGAACACCGGCAGCGGCAGGATCATCATCGCGAGGATCATCACGATGACGACGGGGACCATCAGCGGCTGCAGACTGGTGCCGTTGATGCCGAAACGCAGGGCAAGCGCGTTCATTTCAGATTCTCCGCAGGATCAAGACCGGGCGGCACGGAAATGTCACGGGGGGCCTGCACCCGCCCGGATCCCGGTATCTGCCGCCGTAACTGGAACACCCAGGCCAGCACTTCCGCGACAGCACCATAAAGCGCAGCCGGGACTTCATCGCCGACTTCGGCGTGTTTGAACAGCGCGCGCGCCAGCGGCGGCGCTTCAAGCAGCGGTACCTGATGAGCAGCACCGAGTTCGCGAATTTTTTTCGCCACTTCATCGGCACCCTTGGCGACGATCTGCGGCGCACGCATTTCGCCGTCGCGGTAGGACAGCGCCACGGCGTAATGGGTAGGATTGGTCACAATGACGTCAGCCTTCGGCACTTCAGACATCATCCGGCGCCGTGCCATTTCACGCTGCTGGGCGCGGATGCGGCCCTTGACCTGCGGATCACCGTCGGACTCGCGTGCTTCGCGTTTGATTTCCTCAAACGTCATGCGCAGACCTTTGTGAAAGCGCCAGAGCTGGAAGGGCACATCCAGTGCCGCGATCAGCAACATCGCCAATACCAGGCTGCCGAATGCAGCAAGCAGCATGCGCCCCAGCACGGCCAGAGCTGCCGACAGGTCCATCGCGGCGAGACCGGCAGCGGTATCGCGGTATTGCCACACCGCCCATGCACCGGCAGCGCCCAGAAAAGTCGCTTTCGCAACCATCTTGGTCAGTTCACCCAGACCCTGCATGGAGAAAATTCGTTGAACAGCCGCCAGCGGGCTCATGCGACTCAATTTGGGCGCGACGGCATCCCAGCTGAAAATCCAGCCGCCGACCGCCATTGAGCCTCCGATTGCGGCCACGGCGGCGATACCGGCGAGCGGCGCAACGGTCAGAAGGGCGGCGTCGGACAAGGTGCCCAGACGGCGCAGCAACGCGCTGGAATCCAGGCTTTCGGCATGGCTGACCTTCAGGCCGGCACGCATCAGGTTTTCAAACCCGGCGATCCAGTCCGCGCCACCCAGCCACCACGCAATACAGGCGGCCAGCAGCCCGGCTGCCGCCACCAGCTCCGGTGAGCGGGCAGCCTGTCCCTCTTCCCGGGCGCGTTCAAGGCGCCTTTCGGTAGCGGGTAGTGTGCGTTCCTGATCCTGGTCTTCGGCCATTGCCGTCCTCTGTTAACGGCAACATTATTGAAGATGGAGAGGGTCGGGCAGCTAACGAGAACGCGGAGTTTTCCACCGGTATTCAGGGTTTTGACCCCCCCCAGATACCCGGGTCGGGATAGCACAACTCGGCCACGCGTACCGTTCGCGTATTCCGGTTCAGTGCACGGCCTGCGACCAGCAGTTCACAGGATCAGCCCCGGTTTCGGCCGTGGCTCTCGGCGTTAAACAGGCACTCGTCTGCGTCGCGCGCGGTGTCGCGCAGAGTCTGGCCACCGGGTAGCCGGTAATAACCCGGAACAGCATTGCGTTGGCTCAGCTGCGCCGAGCATCGGGGGAGCGGATGTACGGGCCTAGCCCATGGAGCACCAACCCGGCATACCCCTGCGGCACACCTTCAGCGCAGACGGCAGCCGATGCAGTGCCAAGGTGGCGGCGCCCGCAGATTTCAGCCTGAAAAGCTTTCTTGCGATGCCTCAAAAACGGCAATCGAGCCGCAGACCGGAGACCCCGCCGCCGATTTCACGTCCTGGTCGCCATGAGGTCAGTCCGGGGCGATACGAGAGTCACCGTCTTTGCCGCGGCCAGGACACTGGCGCCGGGAGCATGCATCTTAGCAAGCAGCGCTCAGAATCCCAGGCTTTCCAGCAGCTCATCCACCTGAGCCTGGTCAGTGACCACATCGCTGTCAGCCATGCCTGGAATCACCGGCCCGCCAGCCATGCCGTGGACTTCAGTGATCGCGCGCTTTTCGGGCGGCATCGCGTCGATCAGCAGTTTAACCAGCTGAATCTCGAGATTACTCGCCAGATTGATGATGCGGTGGATGGTCTGGCCGGTCAGGTCGTGAAACTCCTGAGCCATCATGATTTCGGTGAACTGGCTGTTGGTATCGGTTGCACTCTGGCACACCGTGATCATGAATTTCCGGGTGTCTTCCAGCAGTTCCGCATCAGGAGTGCATCCTGCGGCAGACCACGAACCGCTCAATGCCCTCGCCTGAACTTCCAGTTCTTCCTGGATCGAGCGGCCGTTTTCGGCAGCGTCCAGCACTCGCTCCGCAGCCCTCCCGGTCAAATCCGCCACATAATCAAGCCGCGCTCGGGCATCGGGCAGGGAGCAGACGGCAAGCTTGACGTCATTGTGATAACCCAGCGCCTCCAGCGCATTGTGAAGCTGGCGCGTCAATTCCCCGACACGGCGCAATACTTCGCTGGAGGAGGCCGCCGGCTCGAGCACAGGCCCCTCCCCGACCATGGCGCCAGACACTGGCTGATGGGTATTCACTGAAGTTCCTGGGCGCGCAGCTTCTGCACCATCTTGGTCAGCTTCCCCTCAAGCGTCGCCTTGGTAAAGGGCTTGACGATATAGCCGCTGGCGCCGGCCTGGGCAGCAGCGATGATGTCTTCCTTCTTGGCCTCGGCAGTCACCATCAGCACCGGCAACAGTTTCAGTTGCTCATCATCGCGAATATTACGCAGCAGATCAAAGCCGTTCATGTTGGGCATGTTGATGTCGGTGACAACAAAGTCATACTTCGAGTTGCGTAACTTGTTTAGCGCATCTACGCCGTCCTCCGCCTCATCGGAATTGGTGTAACCGATTTCCTTCAACAGATTGCGCACGATACGCCGCATTGTGGCGAAATCATCAACCACCAGAAACCTTATTTTTTCCATAACATCTCCCGCAAGCCACATAACACTTTCATTGATGATGGCTATTTTTTTGGATCGACACCTGCAACGTCTTCTGCGCTGTTCACTACGAGCGTACGGCCATCGGTCGTCAGGACCTCTTCCGTATGCCGGTTGAGGACCACGATGCTGATGCGACGGTTACCGGGAGCCAGCGGATTGTCTTTTACGAACACTATTGATGAGGCCAGCCCGACCACACGCACGATCTTTCCCTCGTCAATGCCCGCAGCCACCAACTCGCGGCGTGATGCATTGGCGCGATCGACCGACAGCTCCCAGTTGCTGTACCCCTTTTCGCCGCCGGCGTAGGGTGCGGCATCTGTATGCCCCGCCAGCGACAATTTATTGTCCACCCCATTGAGAACGACGCCAATTTCGCGGAGCAGATCACGGGTATAGTCCTTCAACCTCGCGCTGCCCGAGTCGAACATTGGTCGGTTTTGCTCATCAACAATCTGGATGCGTAGACCTTCGCTGGTAATGTCAAGCCGGATCTGGTTGCGGAATGCTTTCAGCCTCGAATTGGCATCCAGCACCGATTCGACACGTGCTTTAAGCTTTTCCAATTGGGCGCGATCTTCGCGATCAAGCTCGGCCTTCGCCTCCTTGATCATGGCCTTCCGGTCAGGTGGCAAGTCACCTCGCCTGACCTGACCTGCGCTCTTTGTAAGATCGGTGCCACCACCTTTGATGATTGAAGTCGCATCTCCGGAACCGTCGCCCCCCATTAGTGCAACCTCCAGCGGCGTCTGGAAATATTCGGAAATGCCTTTGAGGTCACCCTTGGCGGTTGATCCAAGCAGCCACATCAGCAGGAAGAAGGCCATCATCGCCGTGACGAAGTCGGCATAGGCGATCTTCCAGGCGCCGCCGTGATGCCCGTGGTGGCCCTTCTTGATCTTCTTGATGATGATCGGTTGTTTGGTGTCTTTGGCGGCCATGGCTGGTCCTTATTTCGACTTGGCCTGGCGAACGTGCTGTTCGAGCTCGGCAAACCCCGGACGCTCTGTCGAAAACAACACCTTGCGGCCGAATTCCACTGCCAGCTGCGGCGCGTAGCCGTTGAGGCTGGCCATCAGCGTGACTTTCACGCATTCAAATTCCTTGCTCGATTCAGCCAGCTTCTGCTCCAGCAGGCTGGCCAGCGGGCTGACAAAGCCATAGGCGAGCAGAATGCCGAGGAAGGTGCCAACCAGCGCATGGGCGATCATTGTGCCGAGCACTGCTGGCGGCTGACCGACCGAACCCATGGTGTGCACAACGCCCATCACTGCAGCGACGATGCCGAATGCCGGTAATCCATCACCGACTTTCTGGATTGCCGTCGGCGGTATCAGGCCCTCGTGGTGATGGGTTTCCATTTCACTGTCCATCAGCGCTTCGATTTCATGCGGATTTAGATTGCCGCTGACCATCAGACGCAGATAGTCGGTGATGAACTCCATCAGATGATGGTCATGCAGCAGTTCCGGGTACTGGCCGAACAGCGGGCTTTCTTCAGGTTTGTCGACATCCTTCTCGATCGACACCATGCCCTCCTTGCGAATTTTCACCAGCACCGCAAACAGCATGGCCATCAGACCGAGGTAGCGCTGTTTGCTGTATTTGGAGCCTTTGAGCACGGAAGGCAGTGCCTTCAGCGTGGCCTTGAGCACCTTGGACGAATTGCTGACGATGAAAGCGCCCACTGCCGCGCCGCCGATCATCAGCAACTCGAGTGGCTGAAACAATGCGGCAAGGTGGCCGCCCGCCAGCGCAAAGCCACCGAAAACCGAACCCATCACTACAAGATAGCCGACGATTACAGGCACGACACCATCCCGATTTTTTCCATGTGTAAGCTTCTCCGCCGGTTACGGCGCAACCCTATTGTTTTCGGCTATCCCGGGGATTTCTTGAGCACCGGTTACCGACAGAGGCGAGAATACGGGGGGCACTTCGGAAACAGCGGGCGGATAAGAGGGGACTTCTCCGCGTTGTTCTGCAGACCGGGGGGCTGGAGACAGCTTGCCCCCGGTGTTGCGCAAGTCAGCGAAAGCGCGCGGTCTGCCCAGGCTCGCGGTCGTAGTTAACCGCGGCCTCGGTAAAAAATTTGGCCTGCAGGGCGAGTAAAGTATCGCGATCGGTCATCGGCCCCAATGCATAAGCAAAAGTGTGCAGCGGTTGCGCCAGCCTGACCTGCACCAGGTCGCCCTGTTCCGGGCGCGTTGCCGCATCGGCAGAGACGCGTACAAATGCCGAACGCGCCTTGCCTGTCGCAGCCTTGCTGAAGCGGATATCGGCCCACAATTTTGTGCCCTGCTTCACATCGTGATCCGTGGCGAGGCGGTACACATCCGGCGCCACTTCCCGGTAAATACCTTCGACCTTGCCGACGGCCTCGTCCGGCAAACGCCCGCCTGCCGTTGCCAGCGCAGGAGCAGCGATCAACAGCAGGGCGCACAGTGAACGGCGGATGGTGGTCATGATCCGCAGCTCAGTGAAGTTCCTGATCGGCGGCTGCAGCGGCCATGGCATGAGCGCCCTTGCCGGCGCGGGCCGGCATGTGGCACA
>CAZHFZ010000045.1:13709-26993 GCA_964531455.1 uncultured Bordetella sp. | reverse complement strand
GTGTACTGGATGCTGAACTTGGCCTGGTATTCACCTTCGGGATTGTTGTTGTCGATGATGTTGAGGCCGGCCTTGTAGGTGTGCAGCTTGATGTGTTTCACGTCCTTGTGCGTGAAACCGTGCTGCTGCTGCAAGTGCAGTGCGCCGTCGATCGATGGGAAGGTGTGACCGCAGCAGCCGTGGTTTTTGAAGGTCATGTGATTGATGTGGTAATCAACGCCCAGACCCTTGGTCGCCTTGCTCCAGTCCGGATTCACGCTCATTGCATTGCCGAATCCGACTTCGCCTTCGAGCATGTCGAGCGCGCCGGTGAGGCCCTTCATTGCCGCCATCGCTGCCCAGCAGCCCGCGTCCGCAGCGTGGCCGCCGTGCAGCGGCTTGGTCATGGCCTGCGAACGGAAGGCTTGTTGCAGGCCGGAAGCAAAACTGCCGACCGTGGCCATCGCGTGCATGAATTGTTCCTTGTTCGCGCCGAGCACAGTAGCTGCCGCCGCCGCCGCACCGAATGAGCCGACGGTGCCGGTGGTATGCCAGTACTTGTAATGCGAGGGCATCACCGCTTCGCCGATGCGTGTGGAGATTTCGTAGCCGACGATCACGCCGCGCAGGAAACGCTCACCCGAAGCACCGGAAGCCTGTGCCGCGGCCAGCGCTGCGGAAATCGTCGGGCTGCCCGGGTGGTAACCGGCATCGCGATAGATGTCATCGAACTCCACCGAGTGGGAAGCCGCGCCATTGATCAGCGCTGCGGCGCGCAGCGTGGCGCGACGGCCGGTGGCGAGTCGTGCGCGACCACGATCCAGGTCTTCGGCAAACGCTTCTTCCATCAGCACCGCCGGATTGACGACACTGCCCGGCAGCAACGCCGCGTACCAGTCGATCACTGCGCGTTTGGCATGGTGCATCACCTGAGGCGGCAGTTTTGAAGTCTGTTCGCGGATCGCGTAGTCAGCGAGTTGTTCCATCAACATGTTTTTTCTCCTTGGGGTGCTGTTGTTTTGGCAAGGTTAAGTCGTACGACTGAACTCACGTCATTGGGCGTGAGACGGCCGATGGGTCCGGTGGAATAAGTGGCGACATGTACGGTCAGGTCGGGTTTGAGCAGGAATCCCGTGGCTTGCAGGATTTTGCGCTCATGCTCGATGAATGCGCCAGTGCGGCGGCTGATGTCCTGATAATCCAGGCTGTGGGCCACCGCAAACGCGAGTTTGTTCGTGCTCACGGATTGCTGCGCCGCTTCCGGCGTATCGACCGAAGCCGCGATGACCGCGATGCCGAGCTGTTTCAGATCGGGGAGCCATGTCTGATAGTCAGCCAACTGCTGACGGCAGTATCTTCACCAGTCGCCGCGGTACAGCAGCACCACGCTCCACCGGCCGGCGGCCAGTGCAGAAATGCGCTGCGTGCCGCCGCTGACCAGCGGCAGATCAAGATCGGGGAAACGGTCCCCAGTATCCAGCTTGTTGCCCAGACTTTGTGCCACGTGTGACGCTCCTCCGCCGGGTCGCAGGCGAACCGGCCGGTTAATGCTTTTATTGGCGGACGATCAGTCCGTCTACGGCCACCACGCCTTCGCCTTCTTTGCGGACGATCAGCGGATTGATTTCAGCTTCGGCGATGTCATCGAAGGCGGCCAGTTGCGAGAACGCAGCCACTGCTTCGGCCAGTGCCTTGCAGTCACCTTGGGTCATGCCGCGATAGCCGCGGATCACCGCCAGGCCTTTGACTTCCTCGATCATCTGCAGTGCGGTTTCCGGCGTGACCGGCGCCAGACGCATCGCGAAATCCTTGTAGATCTCGGCGAGGACGCCGCCGACGCCGATCACCACCAGCGGGCCGACCTGCGGATCGCGTTTGTAACCGACGATGACTTCGGCAAGGCCGCGCTCCATGCGCTGAACCAGAATGCCGTTCAGTTTGGCTTGCGGATGTTTGGCTTTGACGCGGGTAAAGATATCCGTTGCCGCCTGTTTCAGCGCTGCGGCATCGGCAATGTTCAGCACCACGCCGCCGGCATCGGTCTTGTGTGCGATGTCGGGTGAGAGGATTTTGGCGACCACCGGATAACCGATGTCGACCTTGGCATTGGCGTCGGCCATTACCGCGGTCTGCGCCTGCGGCACACCCAGAGCACCGAATACGCGGCAGGCCTGCTGTTCATTCAGTTGTTTGCCCGGCGCGGCTTTCAGTAACACATCCGCTGCGCCCGTGCGCTTGGCATCGGCCGCCGGAATGGCCAGCGGCGGCACCCATTGTTTCCAGGCGCGAATCGAATCGGCGCAGGATTCCGGCGTACGGAAACCGGCCACCCCGGCTCTGGCCAGCAGCTTTAATGAGGCTTCGGCATGCGGCGCGAGGAATACGGCCAGCGCCTTGTCGCCGCGGTCGGCCTCGACCATTGGTTCGACGGCGATCTGCGGCTGGAACTGCGCCGAGCTGCCGGCCACGGCAAGCACCAGATCGCAATGGTCGGACTGCAGCAGTGCATTGAGCACGCCGCCGTAGATTTCCTTTTTCGCGCCGGCCAGCGTCAGGTCGGTGATGCGCGACTTGTTGATGGTGATGTTCTGTTGCGCCAGTTTGGCGACCAGTGCATCGGTCGGGCCGACGACATCAACGCCGTAAGTGCCGATGCGGTCAACCACACAGGCGGCGCCACCGCCGGTCGTGGTCATGGACGCGACACGGTGTTTTTTGTTGGGTTTGCGACCTTTGACCAGCGCAGGCAGTTCGAACAGCGCTTCGAGCGTGTCCACACGCAGCATGGCATGGGCTTTGAAGAAGGCGTCGACCGCTTCATCAGTACCGGCCATTGCGCCGGTATGGGATGCAGCCAGATCCTGTCCCACTTCGGAGCGACCGAGCTTGTAAACGATGACCGGTTTGTTGGCGTCGTAAGCGCGGCGCGCGGCATTCGCGAGGTGTTTGGCGTCGCGGATGGTTTCCATGAACAGCAGGATCGCGTCGGTATGCGGATCATCAACCAGCAGACCGGCCAGTTCACCGACGCCGAGGTCGGCTTCATTGCCGACCGAAATCAGTTTCGAGAAGCCGACGCCGCGGCCGAGGCCGCGCGACATCAGGCCCCCCATCATGCTGCCCGACTGCGAAACAATCGCCAGTCCGCCCGGCGTGATTTCAAGCTTCTCCAGCACGGCATTCACCGACAGTGCCAGATGCGTCTGCGTGCTCATCAGGCCGATACAGTTGGGGCCGACCAGCCGCGTGTTGCTGCCGCGAATGATCTCGTTCAGTTCCAGTTGTTTCTCGCGGCCTTCAGCACCGGTTTCAGCGAAGCCGTCGCTGTACACCGTAACCACGGGGATTTTTTTCGCGACGCACTGCCTCACCGCTTCCGGCACGGCTTTGGCTGGCACCATCACAAAAGCGTGGTCGACTTCACCCGGAATTGAAGTGACGTCGGGATAGGCCTTGTCGCCGAAAATCTCCGCGCGTGCCGGATTCACCGGAATCAGCGTGCCCTTGTAGCCGTGACGCCTGAGGTAGCGCTGCGGGCGTGAAGTGTTTTTCTTTTCATCGCTCGATGCGCCGATCAGCGCGATGGAGCGGGGATCAAATACGGCTTGATAGAGTTTGTTGGTCGACATGAAGGTCAAGGTCAAAGACTTTAGCCACAGAGGACACAGAGGACACAGAGGACACAGAGAAAACCCGAAAAGCCCGAACGCTGTTCATGCTTTCCTGCTTTTGCCGTTCTCTGTGCTTTCTGTGACCTCTGTGGCTGAAAGGTTTTAAGGGTTTTAGCTTTTCGGCGGACGTTGCGAGAACGAACGTTCGAAAATGCCTTCGGCAATGCGGTTCTTCAGAATCTCGATCGAGCCGCCGGCAATCATCCAGCCGCGGCACTTGCGGAAGCAGTACTCCACCAGCGATTCATCGGTGTAACCCATGCCGCCCATGATCTGCATGGCTTCATTGCAGATGTCGAAGCCGGCCTGGTTGCAGAAGGCCTTGGCGATGGCGGTGTCGTCGGCCGAGGGGATGCCGTTGTCGGCGTTCACCGCAGCCCGGTAAAGCAGCAGCTGGCCCGCATCGAGCTTCATTTTCATGTCGGCGAATTTCCACTGCAGTCCCTGGAATTCGCAGAGGAGACGTCCGAACTGTTTGCGCTGCAGCGCCCATTCGCGGGCGATGTTGTAGGCGTAGCGACCGAAGGCCAGCGAACGCGCGGTATTGCCGATGCGTTCGACGTTGAATCCTGCGATCTGTTTCTTGAAACCGCCTTCCTTCAGCATCACGTTCTCGGGGCCGACGTAGACGTTGTCGAGATAGGTCTGCACCCACTCTTCACCGTTGAGGAACTTCGACGGCGCGCCCTGCTTGAAGCCTTCAGCATCGCGCGGAATCAGCACGGAGCCGATACCGCCGACGCCAGGGCCGAAACGTACATAGGTCAGCATCACATCGGCGTAAGACGCATGGGTCTGGAATACTTTCACGCCGTTGATGCGGTAGCCCTCACCATCGGGCGTGGCCGAGGTTTTCAGGTCGGTGACTGCAGAACCGGCTTCCGGTTCGGTCATGCCGACGGTAATGACCGATTCACCGGCGAGAATCTTGTCGAGGTAACGCTTTTTCTGATCTTTGGTACCGTATTCGGCGAGCACACGCACCGGGCCGAAGTTGCCGGCCTGAATCACGTCTGCGCTGCGCGGGCAGACCGAGGCGATGGTTTCGATGGCGATGATGGCATCCATCAGCGAGCCGCCCTGGCCGCCGTCTTCTTCCTTCATCGTGATGCCCATCAGGCCCTGTTCGGCCATCTGCTTGGCGACATCCCAAGGGTGTTCTTCCTGGTGCGCGCGCTTCAGCGCGCCGTCACGCAAATGGCGGTCGGCAAAACCGCGCACGGCGTCGCGGAACTGTTCCTGTTCGGGGGTAAAGTGAAAATCCATGATCTGAAATCGCAGGTTGGGGAAACCCCGATTTTACCGCCCGGCGCACTGTGAGTCAGTACAGCAGACAGAATCCGCATCATGGAGAAATGTACAGACCATGAAACCGCTTGCACGGTTTTAAAGGGTCCGGGATCAGGGATAAATCGCCCAGCCGGTGCGGTTGGTCTCCACGCGGAAAAAATGGCCCTGCGTGGTGGTCACAAACAGCGTCGTCATATCCGGACCGCCAAAGCAGCAGTTGGTCGGACGGATTGCCGGCACCGGATGTGTTTCGAGTACGCGGCCTGTCGGTGAAAACACATAAATCATCGGGCCTGAGCCGGCTACTTCCCATCCTGCGGTGGCGACGATATTGCCGTCAATGTCGAGCGTCATGCCGTCGATGCCGCGATGGATGTCGCGATAGTCCTCACCCCAGGTGAACAGCGTCTTGTATGAGCCGAGGCTACCGTCATCGCGGATCGGATAGGCGCGCAACTCGCGCGCGATGCCCGCGGTGAAACTGCTTTCCGCGACATACAGCGTGTTCTGATCCTGCGACACCAGAATACCGTTGGGCTGCGTCGTATCGAACACCACGCGGGTGATTGAATACGTACCGTCCTTTTGCGGATCAAGCCGGTAGACCGAGCGGTCTTCCAGTTCCTGCTTTTCCGTCTTGTCGACGTTGCCGTCGTTCCACGGATTGGTGAACCAGATACGGCCCTTGCGATCAATCGCAAGGTCGTTCGGGGTGTTCAGGCGCTTGCCTTCGAACTTGTCGGCGATCACCACGTTTTTGCCGTCGGGATCAAAGCGCATCACGCTGCGGCCGCCCTGACAGCAGCCGAACAGCCGGCCCTCGGCATCAAAGGCCAGGCCGTTTACACGGTCCAGCCCGGTGCGCCACGGCGTGATGGCGTTGGTTTTCGGATCGCAGCGGAAAATCGTGTTGGCGTGGATGTGTGTGAAATAGATGTATTCGCCATCCCACACCGGGCCTTCGGTAATCGGCAGCCCGTCCGGCTTTTTCAACAGCTCGAATGTCCACGCCATGATGTCGATCTCCAGCGGATCAGGTGGTCAGCAGATTGCGCAGCTTGGTGATGTTGCCGACCTTTTCGATGTTCCACACCGCATCGCAGAGCTTGCGCGAGCGCGACGCACCGAGGATCGGCGCCATCAGGTGGTAACACTTCTCGTCGACCTGCGCGCGCGTCATCGGGTTTTGTGCCGTGCCGAGCACCGCCTTGACGTGTTTGTGCAGGGTTTTGCCGCCTTTCAGTTTCAGTTCGAGGATGCCCTGGCGTGACGGCAGCGCTGCGGTCAGCGCATCGTCTCCGAGCAGGGTGATGCGTTTGCGCAGGTCGAGTACCTTCTTGTCGTTCATGCGTTTCTCGTCGTGCGAGGACTTGAAGGTGACGATGCCGTCGATCAGCATCACCGCGCACAGATGTTGCATGCAGATGTCGGGCATGTTGCGGTTGTCGGTGGTGTTGGCAGCCTGGTGCGCCACACGGATCACCAGCTTCTCGACATCGGCAGCTTTAACGCCGTGCTCGCGGATCAGTTCCAGCAAACCATCGAGCGGTGCCTGGATCGGCGAACCGACCGACCAGCGCTTGATATTGGTGTTCATGATCTCGTAGACCTTGCCGAGATCCTTGATCAGGCGCTGCGGCTGCGGCTTGAGGCCGATGCGCCGGGTCTCGTCGTAAGCGACGTAGAAGTTACGCTCGCCCGAGAACACGTCTTCCACCGCGGTGAAGCCCGAAGCCACCATCGAAGCGGCAGCGGTGCCGTTGCGCGCCGGCATGCCGCCGAAGTCGAAGGCTTTTTCGATGTGTTCTTCATCGCGCATCCAGCACGAAATCCCCGAACACTGCTGCGCGGTGTACGACAGCGCATGGCGCATGCCGTTGTAATCCAGTCCGGCGAGCAGCGAGGCGGCCGCAGCGGCACCGAAGCCCGGGCCGAAACTGTGCGTTGAGTGGCCGGCCTGACGGAAATCATAGGGGTGCAGTGACAGATTGAGTCGTGCGCACAGGTCATAACCGAGTGCGACGGCACGCAGCAATTGCGTGCCGTTGGATTTTTCGCGTTCGCCCATCGCCAGCGCCGCCGGCACAATCGCGCAACCGGGGTGCGACAGCGATGCCGCGTGGGAATCATCGGTCTCGTCGGCGTGTGCAAGCATGCCGTTGATGTGTGCAGCCTGTTCGGCATTGGTGATGATCTTCGAGCCGATCACCAGCGACTGCGGCGCGCCGCCGAGGGTTTTTGCATAGGCAATCGCCTTGGTGCCCGGCAGCAGGCGTGAACCGGAGACCATCGCGGCGATGGTGTCGAGCACGTGGTGTTTGGTTTTTTCAGCAACGTGTTTCGGCAGCGGCTTTTTCGCTGCGTTGGCCATATAGGTGGCCAGTGTCTTCATCAGCGGAGACACGGTTGTTTTGGGATTGCTTTTCGATTTTTTGCTCATGGCATCAGTACTCCGCCGTTGACGTGGATGGATTGACCTGTGATGTAACGCGCGTCGGGTCCGCACAACATGCGTACCATTGCTGCGATTTCCTGGGGCTGGCCGCGACGGCCGATCAGCGGCAGTGTCTTGCGGTGATCGGGGCGCTCTGGTGCGCCGGGCAGTCCGCGCACGGTGTCGATCGGACCCGGCACTACGCAGTTCACCGTGATGTTGTATTCAGCGAGGTCATGGGCCACCGCCTTGGTCATTGCCGCGAGGCCGCCTTTGGCCGCAACCACGTGTGAACGGTGCAGCGCACCTTTGTGGCCGGTCATGCCGCCGGTGAAAATCAGCGTACCGCCGCCGGACTTGATCAGGTGCGGCAGCGCCGCCTGCGAAGCGAGGAAAGCGCCGTCGAGTACCGTCGAGATCACGCGCTTCCATTCTTCAAATGAAATTTTCTCGAACGGCGTTTCGGCGCGGATCGCCGCGTTGCAGACCACCATGTCGATGCGGCCGAACTGCTTGATGGTTTCATCGACCAGATGTTTGACCGCTTGCGGATCGGTGATGTCACCCATGCACAGCGCGGCCTTGCCGCCGGCCTTCTGGATCATCGCGACGGTTTCCTCACCGGCTTCGCGCGAGGTGTTGGCGTTGATCATCACCGACGCGCCGCCTGCGGCGAGCGCACGAGAAATGGCGCGGCCGATATTGCGCGCGCCACCGGTTACCAGTGCGACTTTGCCGGCGAGTTGATCGCCGGGACGCATGCCGATCTCATATTCCATAAATACCCTTTAAAAACAATTATTTACAAGTTATTGGTAATTGGTAATTTAGTTATTGTGCAAACCCGATTCGCGCACCAGCTTGCCCCACTTGGCGATCTGCCCGTTCAGGTAGGTCGTGAATTCCTGCGGCGTGGTCCACGCCAGTTCCGCGCCTTGAGCATTGGCGCGGTCCTTGACGTCGGCCAGCGTCGTCACGCGTTTCATTTCCTGACCGAGGCGGTCGATGACCGCGGCAGGGGTGCCGCGCGGCACCATCAACCCGTTCCAGGCACTGACATCGAAACCGGGCAGGCCCGTTTCGGCGACCGTGGGCAGATCGGGCAGGGCGATCGAGCGTTTGGCCGAACCGACGGCAATGGCGCGCGCGCGACCGGTTTTGACAAAGGGCAATGCTGCCGGCACCGAAGCAAAGGTGAACTGCGTTTCGCCGCTGACCACTGAGGTGAGTTGCGCGCCCGTACCCTTGTACGGCACATGCACGATGTCGATCTTGGCCATTGACCTCAGCAGCTCGCCCGAAAGGTGGGCGGTGGCGCCGGTGGTGCCGGCCGCGTAATTGACCTTGCCCGGCCGCGCCTTGGCATAGGCGATCAGCTCCGGCACGCTTTTCACGGGGAGGTTGTTGTTGACCAGCAGCACACCGGGAAACAGCGCGAACAGGCTTACGCGTTCGAAGCTTTTCACCGTGTCGTAAGGCAGCTTCTTGTGCAGGCTGGGCATCACCGAAAAGCTGGTGTGTGTATACAGAACAGTGTGACCGTCAGGTACAGCGCCAGCGACAATTTCCGCAGAGATCAGGCCGCCGCCACCGGGACGGTTGTCGATGACCACCTGCTGGCCCAGGCTTTCGCCCATCGCTTGCGCGAGCAGCCGTGACATGATGTCGGTGGTGCCGCCGGGCGCGGAAATGACCACCATACGGATCGGTTTGTCGGGAAAGGCTGCGCTTGCGCTGCCGGCGGTCAGAGCCAGTGCGCAGGTGATGATGCTCGCACATTGCGTAAGTTTGATCATCGGGCGTTTCTCCTCGGGTGGAGCCATCGCGGCAGGATTCCGCGGGATGGCCGGTGCAGACAGGTAAACGACTGCTGACAGGGACGTCGCAGCGCATTGTTGAGCGGGCAGATTCTAGCAGTCCTTCAGCGCGTACGTTGCCCTGTGTCCGTACTGTAAAATATCGCTTTGAATGAAGGGGTCCGCAGTGAAAAAACCGCTGGTCGGCATCGTCATGGGCAGTCAGAGCGACTGGGATGTGATGCAGCATGCCGTCAATATGGTGCAGCAGTTCGGCGTGCCCTGCGAAGCCAAAGTGGTGTCCGCACACCGCACCCCCGATCTGCTTTACCGCTATGCCGAAGAGGCCGAAGCGCGCGGACTGCAATGCATCATCGCCGGCGCCGGAGGCTCGGCCCATCTGCCGGGCATGCTCGCCGCAAAAACCATTGTTCCCGTGCTCGGTGTGCCCGTCACCTCGCGCGCATTGCAGGGCCTCGATTCACTGCTTTCCATCGTGCAGATGCCCAAAGGCATTCCTGTCGCCACCTTCGCCGTCGGTGAAGCCGGCGCGGCCAACGCCGGACTGTTCGCCGTCGCGACGCTGGCGCGCAATGATGCCAAGCTCGCGAAAAAACTCGCCGCCTTCCGCAAAAAGCAGACGGCTTCGGTGCGCGCGATGAAACTGCCGGTGAAAAAATGAATGGCCTAAAACCTTTTAGCCACAGAGATCACAGAGGGTTTTCCGGAAAATCTCCTTGCGTGTTCCTCACCAGACAATGCGGCTTGCCACAGGTCCGAATCCAACCAGGATTTTCTCTGTGCTCTCTGTGACCTCTGTGGCTGCCTTGGTCTTTTTGTCATGACCTTGGACTTTTGGTCATGATTTTTCCTGACGCCATGCTCGGCATGCTCGGCGGCGGCCAGCTCGGCCGCATGTTCACGCTGGCCGCACACAGCATGGGTTACCGCGTCACCGTGCTCGATCCCGATCCGCTGAGTCCCGCGGGTGCGGTGGCCGATGTGCATCTCAAAGCCGCCTATCAGGACCGCGAAGCGCTGCAGCAGCTCGCCGATAGCTGCGTGGCGGTCACCACCGAATTCGAAAACGTTCCGGCCGAAAGCCTGCGCTGGCTGGCCAGCCATTGCACGGTGCGTCCCGCCGGCGATGCCGTGGCCGTCGCCCAGGACCGCATCCGCGAAAAAGCATTCTTCCGCTCCTGCAACCTGGGCGTTGCGCCGTATGCCGTCATCGAATGTGATTCCGATGCTGCACAGGCTTCACCATCACTGTTCCCCGGCATTCTCAAGCGTGCCCGTTTTGGTTACGACGGCAAAGGCCAGATTCGTGTCGCCAATGCCGAAGAAACACGCAAGGCTTTCAAGGAGCTGGGTAACGATTCCTGCGTGCTTGAACAACGCATTGCACTCAAATGCGAAATCTCTGCGGTGGTGGCCCGCGGGGCCGACGGCATCGGCCGCAGCTTTCCGGTATCGGAGAACCGCCATCGCAACGGCATTCTCGATATCAGCATCGTCCCCGCGCGCGTCGCGCCTGAGCTGGCGAAGCAGGGTGAAGAGTGGGCGCTGCGCATTGCCGACAAATTGAATTACTGCGGCGTGCTCGCCGTGGAATTTTTTGTCACCGAATCCGGCGAATTGCTGGTCAATGAAATGGCGCCGCGTCCGCACAACAGCGGCCACTACACCATCGATGCCTGCATGACCTCGCAGTATGAACAGCAGGTGCGCACGCTGTGTGGCCTGCCGCTGGGCGACACCAAACTGATGTCGCCGGTGGTGATGGTCAATCTGCTCGGTGACGCCTGGCAGCAGGGTACGCCGCAATGGGATCGCGTACTGAATCTGCCCGACGCCAAGCTCCACCTCTATGGCAAACATGAAGCGCGCGACGGCCGCAAGATGGGCCATTACACCGTGCTCGATCACAGCGTCGAAGCCGCGCTGCAAAAAGCACTGATAACGCGCGCCGCGTTATATCCCGACTGGCAAGACTGATCTCCGAACCGGAACCCCGATGAGCGACGCCCCGCTGTACAAAACTGATCTGAAGAGCCTGCCCTTCCTGCATCGCGGCAAGGTGCGTGACATCTATGCCGTCGGTGACGACAAGCTGCTGGTGGTGCAGAGCGACCGGCTGTCCGCCTTCGACGTCATCCTTGATGATCCGATTCCCGGCAAAGGCCGCGTGCTCACCGAACTGTCCTACTTCTGGTTCGATAAACTCAAGCACATCATCCCCAATCACCTGACCGGCATCGACCCTGCAACCGTGGTCGCTCCGGAAGAACGTGCGCAGATCGCCGGCCGCGCGATGGTCGTACACAAATACAAACCGTTGATGGTTGAAGCCGTGGTGCGCGGCTACATCATTGGTTCCGGCTGGAGCGATTATCAGAAAACCGGTTCGGTCTGTGGCATCAAGCTGCCCGCCGGACTGAAACAGGCCGAGAAACTGGCGCAGCCGATTTTCACGCCGGCATCGAAAGCGCCTTCCGGCCAGCACGATGAAAACATCACTTATGAAGAAGCGGTGGCGACTGTCGGTGCCAAACATGCGGCGCAGGTGAAGGAAGTGTCGATCCGGCTCTACAACGAAGCGGCTGTGTTCGCCGCCACGCGCGGCATCATCATCGCCGACACCAAATTCGAATTCGGCGAAGACGCCAACGGCAATATCGTGCTGATTGATGAAGCACTGACGCCCGACTCCTCGCGTTTCTGGCCCGCCGCCGAATACCGCACCGGCATCAGCCCGCCCAGTTTCGACAAGCAGTTCGTGCGTGACTGGCTGGAAACCCAGCCCTGGAACAAGACTGCACCAGCGCCGCGCCTGCCGGCCGACGTGTTGAAAAAAACCTCGGAGAAGTACCGCGAGGCCCAGACCATGCTTCTCGGAAACTGAGAGGCAATTGAGATGAATGCTGAAGCCGGCAAGCTGTTTACGGATGGTGCGCGCGCCGACGCGACGAACGCAGTAACCACGGGCATCCTGCCCGACCGCGACATTGCCAAGCTGATCGAAGGCGGCCGCATCAGTGCCGAAGGCGGCGTTGATCCGTCGCAGATCCAGCCGGCAAGTCTTGATCTTCGCCTCGGCGCGGTCGCGTGGCGCGTGCGCGCAAGTTTCCTGCCGGGCAAATCATCGACAGTGCAGGCGAAGATCGACCGCCTGCAGATGCACAAGATCGACCTGACCAAACAGACCGTGCTGGAAAAGGGTTGCGTCTACATCGCCGAGCTGATGGAAGAACTGAAGCTGCCCGCCGACATCGCCGGTGCCGCGAATCCGAAAAGCTCCACCGGCCGTCTCGATATTTTCACGCGGCTGATCACCGACGCCGGTGTGGAGTTCGAAGGTGTCGCTGCCGGTTACAAGGGCAAGCTGTATGTGGAAATCATGCCGCATACCTTCAGCGTGCTGGCGCAGCAGGGCACGCGGCTTAACCAGATCCGTTTCATGCGCGGCAATCCGCCACCGTCCGACGCCAAGCTCACCGAACTCGACCAGACGCTGCAGCTGGTCTATTCCGATACCGACGGCCCGCAGCCGGCGATGATCAAAAACGGTCTTTGGGTGTCGGTTGATCTGGAAGGTGATTCCAGCAACGGCATCATCGGTTATCGCGCCAAACACCACGCGCCTTTGATCGACCTGTCGAAGATCAATTACTACGATCCGCTCGATTTCTGGGAACCGATCCAGCGCAATGCCGATCGTTCGCTGGTGCTGAACCCGGATGATTTCTACATCCTGGTGTCGCGCGAAAAAGTGCGCATCCCCAACAGCTTCGCCGCATCGATGGTCCCGTACGATCCGTCAGTCGGTGAGTTCCGCATTCACTACGCCGGCTTTTTTGATCCGGGTTTCGGTTATGGCGCGAACAACCTCAAAGGCGCGCGCGCCGTGCTTGAAGTGCGCTCGCATGATGTTCCGTTCATGATCGAACATGGACAGGATGTCGGCCGCCTGATCTACGAACGCCTGCTCGGCGAACCGGAAAGCATCTACGGCGTGACCATCGGCTCGAACTACCAGTCGCAGGGATTGAAGCTGAGCAAGCAGTTCAAGCCGCTGGCAATGGCGGTTTAAAAGTAAAAGCGAGAAGCTTTA
>CAZHFZ010000045.1:0-13699 GCA_964531455.1 uncultured Bordetella sp. | reverse complement strand
CTTTAGCCACAGAGGGCACAGAGAACACAGAGGAGAGCGAAACCCAATGCTCTTCAGGTGTTGCGCGACTCGTTAGCGGTGTTTGTCGTCCTGGTTTTCTCTGTGCTCTCTGTGCCCTCTGTGGCTGCTTTTGAATTTTCTATAAGTATTTGTTTTTATTTATATTTGTATCACTCTTCGACAAACTTTAAGCATGACCGTTTCCGCCACCGAAATCGCCCACGCCGCCGCCGTACTCAAAGCCGGCGAACTCGTCGCATTTCCGACAGAGACGGTGTACGGCTTGGGCGCAGATGCATCGAATGCCGATGCAGTTCGCAAGGTGTTCGCCGCCAAGGGCCGGCCCACTGATCATCCCTTAATCGTGCACATCGCCGACGCGCTGCAGCTGCGCAACTGGGCGCGCGACATTCCACCGGCGGCGCACACGCTCGCGCAGCATTTCTGGCCGGGTCCGCTGACGCTGGTGCTGAAGCGCAATCCGCATGTGCCCGATGCCGTTACCGGCGGTCAGGACACGGTGGCCATCCGCGTGCCCTCGCATCCGGTGGCGCAGGCGCTGCTGCATGCTTTCGGCGGCGGCATCGCCGCGCCCTCGGCCAATCGTTTCGGTCGCGTCTCGGCGACCACCGCAGCGCATGTGCACGAAGAATTCGGCGACGCCGTGGCCTGCGTACTCGATGGCGGCGCAGCCGATGTCGGCATTGAATCAACGATTGTCGATTGCTCGCGCGAGGTCCCGGCCTTGCTGCGCCCGGGCTGGATCACACCGCAGCAGATCGAAACCGCGCTGGGCTCATTGCTCGGTGCACCCGCGAGCCGCGGGCCGCGCGCGCCCGGCATGCTCGACAAACACTACGCACCGCAGACGCCGCTGATGCTGATGGAAGCCGACCTCGTCGCCGAACTCGCACGCAGCCTCACGCGCCAGGGCAAACGCGTCGCCGCGCTGGCGCGCACCTCGTTGCGTCCGCTGATCGACAACATGGTGTGGATCGCTGCGCCCGCGGATGCTGCGGGTTATGCCCATGACCTGTATGCCAACCTGCGCGCGCTGGACCACGCCGGCTGCGACGCGATACTGGTTGAACAGCCGCCTGAAGACGCCGAGTGGATCGCCATCCGCGACCGCCTCAACCGCGCTGCTGCAGGTTCCGGCGAAACCTCACCCGATTGAATTAATAACGCTTCCTGAAGAGAGCACTTATGAAACATGACGTCATCCTCACCGCCAAAGGCCACGCCGGCACCCAGAAACGCATGGAGCAGGAGTTCGAGCTGATCAAGCTGTGGGAACAGCCCGACCGCGCTGCTGCACTCAAAGCCGCCGCACCGAAAATCCGCGCGCTGGCGCACACCGGCCACAGCAAAGTCGATGCCGCGCTGATGGATGCGCTGCCCAAACTCGAAATCATTTCCAACTTCGGCGTCGGCGTGGACCAGATCGACCTCGATGCGGCCAAACAGCGCGGCATCATCGTCACCAATACCGCAAATGTGCTCAATGACTGCGTCGCCGACTGCGCCATCGCACTGGTGCTCAACACCATGCGCAAATTCCCGCAGGCCGACAAATACCTGCGTGCAGGCCTTTGGAAAACCCAGGGCACCTACCAGTTCACCACATCGCTCGGCGGCAAGACACTGGGCATCCTCGGCCTCGGTCGCATCGGCGAAGAAATCGCCGTGCGCGCGCAAGCCTTCAAGATGAATGTGCGCTACCACAACCGCAACAGGAAGGACGTGCCCTACGCCTATGACTCGGACGTAGTTACGCTGGCAAAAAATTGCGATGTGCTGGTCGCGATTACGCCCGGCGGCCCGGAAACCAAAGGCATTGTGAATGCCGCTGTGCTCGACGCATTGGGTCCGCAGGGATATTTTGTGAACGTCGCGCGCGGGTCGGTGGTGGATCAGCCGGTGCTGCTGAAATATCTGCAGGACAAAAAAATCGCCGGCGCCGGGCTGGATGTCTATTACGACGAACCCAATGTCGATCCGGCCTTTTTCGAACTCGACAACGCGGTACTGCTGCCGCATATGGCCAGCGCTACCAATGAAACCCGCACAGCGATGGGCGGCCTGCAGATCGAAAACATCATGCTGCACCTCAGCGGCAAGCCGGTGAAGACCCCGGTGTAAAGGCTGATCGCCCGTCCTGATCCGGAAATGAAAAACCCGATCCTGCGCGACGTCAAAGTCGTCGACATGACTGAAGGTGTGGCCGGGCCCTATGCCGCCACGCTGCTCGGCGACATGGGCGCGCAGGTCATCAAGATCGAACGCCAGGACGGCGACTGGCAGCGCAACGCCGGCAAGGGCGAGCCCGGGCGCTTCGGCAATCCGCAGTTCATTGCACTCAACCGCAACAAGCGCGACATCGGCATTGATCTCGGCAGCGCCGATGGCCGCCGCATCGTCGAACGCCTGGTCAGCAAGGCCGACGTAGTCATCTCGAATTACCGCGCCGGGGTGATGGCGAAACTGGGTTTTGATTACGCGCGCTGCAAGGCGCTGAATCCCGACATCATCTACTGCACCATCTCCGGCTTCGGCCAGGACGGTGCCTATGCGCAGTTGCCCGCCAGCGACACCATCCTGCAGGCGATCAGCGGCGTGATGAGCGTGGTCGGCGAACCCGATGGCGCGCCGTTGCGCGTCGGTTTCCCGCTGATCGACATGACCGCAGCGAACTCCGCGGTGCAATCAGTACTGCTCGCGCTGTACGGTCGCCTCACCGGCCAGGGCGGCGCCAACATTGACGTCAGCCTGATGGCGGCGGCGGCATCGCTGATGTGCGGTGGTTTCACCGAATACCTCGCATCAGGCCGCGTGCCGCCGCGCCAGGGCAACCAGAACAGCCTTCTCGCGCCGGCGGGTGCATTCAAGGTCGCCGGCGGGCGTTACATCACCGTTGCCGTGCTGCGTGATTCACACTGGCAGAAATTCTGCGTGGCAGCCGGGCTGGAACAACTGGCGAATGATGCGCGTTTCGCGACCAATGCCGCGCGCGTCGCACATCGCGCCGAACTGCATGCACTGATCATCCCGCTTTTCGAATCGCAGCCGGCGGAATTCTGGCTGGAAAAACTGCGCGCCGCCGACATCCTCTGCGGCCCGATCAACACCGTGGCTGATGTGCTGGCCGATCCCGCGCTGAAAGCCTGCCTGCCGTTGCTCGACATCGGCTTGCCGAATGTCGCGCAGGCGCTGGGTTCGCCGATTCGTTACAACGGTGAATTCTTCAGCGCGGAACGGGCTGCGCCCGCCAAGGGTCAGCACACCAAAGAAGTGCTGGCGGAAATCGGTTACCGCGCAGAAGAGATCGAAGGATTCCTGCGCGACGGCAGCGCGTTTACTGAAGAAGGGTGAACAAAAACAGGGGCAGGCGCTGGATGAGAAAATCGTCCGTTCGACTCATATCAAAGAGCGACGCGTTTGCATCTCAACCCGGGGCATTTTTTTCGCGCGTCAGTTATCCGTGCCATGTTCAGACGGACTTAGATCACCTTGGCCGCCGCTCTGCGCTATCGCGATCGGCCACTGACTTGCTACCTATGACTGTCATTGATTCATTGCGAGCACAACGAATATACTGCCGACACTGAATTACCCTATACAGATATAGGAAAAAACCTGGTCATGAATGCCCCAAATTCCCGGGTAATGGCGAGTATTTTGACTCTGGCGCTTGCCGGCATTTCGTACCAGGCGCTTGCGCAGGATGCCGAGGAACTTGCCAAGAAACTCTCCAATCCTGTCGCGAGCCTGATCAGCGTTCCGATCCAGTACAACTAGGATAAGGATATCGGCACAGCCAACGGTCACAAATCCTTCATCAACGTTCAGCCGGTGATTCCGCTTTCGCTCAACGACGACTGGAATGTAATCTCCCGGACGATCCTGCCCATCGTCGATCAGAACAACATTGCTGGCCCGTCCGGAAACCAGTCCGGGATGGGCGATATCCTGCAAAGCGTGTTCTTTTCGCCCAAAAAGCCGACCTCCGGTGGACTGATTTGGGGCGCGGGTCCCGTATTCCTGCTGCCAACTGCGAGCGATTCCCGACTTGGCGCCGAGAAATGGGGGCTCGGGCCCACCGGTGTCGCGCTGAAGCAGAGCGGTCCATGGACCATTGGGGCGCTCGGCAATCATGTCTGGTCAGTTGGCGGTGACAGCAATCGCGCCGACATCAGTTCGACGTTTCTCCAGCCGTTTCTCAGCTACACCACCAAGTCCGCACTTTCTTTCAGTTTGAATACCGAGTCGACCTACGATTGGAAGTCTGAGCAATGGTCGGTGCCGATCAACATGTCGGTTGCCCAACTGACAAAAGTGGGCAATCAACTGGTGCAGTTCGGTGTAGGCGCGCGTTATTGGGCGGATGCGCCTGCCAGCGGCCCGAGTGGATGGGGCCTTCGCGCGACTGTCACATTGCTCTTTCCGAAGTGAACACAGAGCACAGAGCTGAACCAGATTCTGACAATACAAAACTTTAAAACACGAGTTATTCAACAAAAGCATCGAAAGGATTCAACGATGAAAACAAGAGTTACTGGTCTATCTGTGTTGCTGATCGGCATGTCGCTGTCCGGTCTCGCGGTAGCCCAATCGGCACCGACGCCGTCCAAGCCCGCCACCGCGGCAACCAGGGCCGCCAACGAGGCCGTGCTGAAGGCGCTGCCATTCAATGACAAGGAAGATTTCGCCAATGCCCAGCGCGGGTTCATAGGCAAGCCCGATGTGCTGACCATCAAGAACGCCAAAGGCGATGTGGTCTGGGATCTTGAGGCCTACAAAAAGTACATCAGCCTCGACAAGCCTGCGCCCGACACCGTGAATCCGAGCCTGTGGCGCAATGCCCAGTTGAACATGCAATACGGTCTGTTCAAGGTGTCGGACGGGATTTACCAGGTGCGTGGTTATGACCTGTCGAACATCAGCTTTGTGCAAGGCAAAACAGGCTGGATCGTATTCGATCCGCTGATCTCCACCGAAACCGCCAAAGCGGCCTACGACCTTGTGACGAAGCATCTCGGTAAAAAGCCGGTCGTTGCCGTTGTTTACAGCCACTCTCACGTTGACCACTACGGCGGTGTGCGCGGCATCGTCGATGAAAAAGACGTCAAGGCGAAGAAGGTCAAAATCATCGCCCCGGAGCACTTTACCGAACACGCAGTCAGCGAAAACGTCATTGCCGGCAATGTGATGAGCCGCCGCGCCATTTACATGTACGGCGCGATGCTGCCGCGCAGCCCGCTGGGTGGCGTCAATGGCGGACTGGGCCAGACCACGTCGATGGGCACGGCAACGCTGATCCTGCCGACCGACATCATCAAAAAGACCGGTCAGGAAATGGTCGTCGATGGCGTGAAGATGGTGTTCCAGATGACGCCGGGTACTGAGGCGCCGGCGGAGATGAACACGTACTTCCCGGATTTGAAGGCGATGTGGATGGCGGAGAACTCCACCAACACCATGCACAACATCCTCACGCTGCGCGGCGCGCAGGTGCGTGATGCGCTGAAGTGGGCCGGCTACCTGAACGAAACCATCGACCTTTACGGCAAGAACGTCCAGGTCAAGTTCCAGAGCCACCACTGGCCGGTCTGGGAAAATACCAAGGTCGTCGATTACTGGAAAAAGCAGCGCGACCTTTATAAATACGTGCACGACCAGTCGGTCAACCTGATGAACAAGGGTTACAACGGCGCGGAAATCGCAGAAATGATCCAGTTGCCGCCGGAACTGGGCCAGACCTGGGCCAACCGCGGTTACTACGGCACGCTGCGCCACAACTCGCGTGCGGTCTATCAGCGCTATATGGGCTGGTATGACGGCAACCCATCCAGCCTCGACAATCTGCCGCCGGAGCCTGCTGCGAAGAAATACGTTGAATACATGGGCGGGGAAGCCGAGGTCATTAAAAAAGCCCGCGTCGATTTCGACAAGGGTGAATATCGCTGGGTCGCCGAAGCCATGAAACATGTGGTGTTCGCCAACCCCGGCAATGCAGATGCGAAAAACCTGCTTGCCGATACCTATGAGCAACTGGGTTATCAGGCTGAATCCGGTCCGTGGCGTTCGGTGTACCTGCAAGGTGCGTTTGAGTTGCGCAACGGCGTGCCCAAGGCCGGCGGCATCAACACCGCGAGCCCGGACACCATCAAGGCGATGTCGCCGGAAATGCTGTTTGACTACCTCGCCGTCCGTCTGAACGGCCCCAAAGCTGCCGGCAAGAAGATCAGCATGAACATCGACTTTACCGATCTGAAAAAACAGTACGGCCTTGCTGTAGAAAACGCCGTGCTCAACCACGGCAAACCGCTGGCCAAACCCGACGTCAAGCTGACCATGACCAAAGCCACGCTCGACGCCATTCAGTTGAAGGAAACCACGCTCGAAGCCGCCATCACCAAGGGCGACCTCAAGATCGACGGCAAGCGCGAAGCCTTCACCGAGTTCATGGGCCTGATGGACAGCTTCCCGTTCTGGTTCAACATCGTCACGCCGTAATGCTGCGCAAACCGTTCAGTCCGCGCCGTCTCGCGGCAGCACCGTGCCTGATCTGGGCACTCGCTGCCGCGCCGGCCGGCGCCTGTGGTTATCACGGCCTGATCGGTGATTCATTTTCTGCGATTTATCCGGGCTCGATTGATGTGGCGATTGCGCTGCGTACGGCGCTCGACCGCAATCAATTGAAAGCAGCGCCCACGGCACCGCCGCTGATGAGCCTGATGCGCAGCACGCGCTGGCTGGAAGACTTCGGCCGCTGGGCAGGCCAATCGGCAAGCGGTGCGCCGGATTTTGCAGTGCTGCTGGTGGAGCCGGGTTTGTGGACGCGTTATCGCAAGCAGGGCAGCGGTTTTGCGATGGAGCCGCATGTCGCGGCGCCTGCAGCCAGTGACGTCGTCCTGATCACCGGCGAACCGGCGCTGCAGGCACTGGTGGAGCGGCGGCTGACAATGACCGAAGCGATGCAAACCGGCGTTGTGCGTTTTGAAGGTGCAGCGGAAGCGGTGGCGCGCCTGCAGGAAACGCTGACGGCGGCATTCAATTCCTCATCGCCGCGCCCGATAACGGCATCCCGTTGATTTAAATAATTCTGGTTTGCCCCGGAAGAGAAGCGCCGGAAGCCGTCACGCGGCAGACTGAAAACCGAATTCAAACCCTTCGCCCAGCGCCCGCTGCCAGATGGCCCGGTCCCTGGTCACCGTCAGAAACCAGTTCTCGGCATGGCCGACCGGGCCGTGCAGCGGCTTCGGAGTCAGCACCGCGACCGCATTGCCGTGCTGCGGATCGCGAACCGACTCATAAACGATGGCATCAATGGATTGCTCGCGCGCGTTGCGCGCCAGTGCCTGTGTCTCGATGTAACTGTCGGGATCGGTCCAGGCCTTGCGCTTGCGCGACAGCGGCGGCTTGCG
The DNA here is from genome assembly GCA_964531455.1 of uncultured Bordetella sp. Taxonomy (GTDB): domain Bacteria; phylum Pseudomonadota; class Gammaproteobacteria; order Burkholderiales; family SG8-41. Next base: position 6,272 of record CAZHFZ010000045.1, on the reverse strand, counting down.
CAGGTTGATCGCGCAGCGGGTTCTGATGTCGGCGGCGAACAGGCTCATCGGCTTGGCTTCGAGTTGATCGAGGCCTTCACTGTCCTGCACGAAACGCCAGCGCCAGTAACCGATTTCCGCGCAGGCCGTGCGCTGTTCCAGCGCGCCATAGAACACGCCGGGATCCTGCGGCGCACGAAAGCGGCTGCCGGGGCGGGGCGGCGTATAACGGAAGGGCGTAAAAATCAGCCAGTGTTTGTCGCGGGCTTCTTCCGGCACCGGCGGCTTGCTGGCTTCGAGGATGTCTTCAAGGATGGCCTGATCTGCAAGGCTGTTGTCGACCAGGCGCATGGTCGACACTTTGTGCTGCGCTTCGACGGCGCGCCACAGGCGGACGCGCAGGGCCTCGGTCTTAAAGGCGGGCGCGGGCGGCATCGAGGTAATCAACCACGCGCACCAGTCCCATGGCGGAGGTGATCAGCGCCACCGGCTTTTCACCATTGAGGCCGTGGTTGCGGCTGTTGAGCCAGGCGCGGGCCTCGTCGAGGCTGTTCACGGTGATCGAATCCAGCGCGCGGTAGAGCCGCACAAACAGCGCAGCCAGTTCCCACTCCTTGCGGTTTTCATCGAGCAGGTAACTGCCCTTGGCCATGCGGCTGACCTGCGGCGCGCTGATGCCCAGCAGCCGGGCCAGCACGGCCTGGCGGATATCGAGCAGTTCAGCGGCTTTCAGCGTGGCGCCGGTCAACACGCGGCGGCGTTCGACGGCGGGGTTTGCAGCGGGAACGGTTTTCATGACGACCCCGGAGGAATTTTTATTGAAAGAATTATAACTTTAAATTCATATAGAAATCAACCGGGAATGTGAATAAATAATGAATAAAATCAATTACTTGGCGACACCCCGTCAGTGAATATGCGGGCCACAAGGCTGCGCCTGGTCATAATCATAAACAAGCCAAGCAGCCAGCCGGTCGTCGCCGAAGACGAGCGAGGATCAGGCGTATTTTTTCAGCGGGGAATAAGCGGGAAACAAGCGGGGAAACAAGCGGGAAATAAGGCGGGAAATAAGGCGGGAAACAAGCGCGGGACAGCGCGGGCGAATGCTGCGCATTCAGCCGGCAATCGGATCAGGACTTGCGTCCGCTCCCCACCATGTACTGCAGCGTGCTGCTCGCCGTGGCGACCAGCTTGCCCGATGCGTCGTGCACATCGGCGTCGCAGAACGCGAGCTTTGCGGTCGAATGACGGCAGCGGGCGGTACAGCGGAGCGACCCTTTCCCGGCGCGCATGAAATTGATCTTCATCTCGATGGTCGCGAGGCGTGCATCCGGGCCTGAGACCGCGCGGGCGGCGTTCACCATCGCGTTGTCGAGCAAGGTCGCGATCAGCCCGCCGTGCGCGGAGTCCAGGCGGTTCAGGTGGTGCGGCTCCAATTCCACGACGCTGACGGCGCCGTCTGCATCCATGGTCTGGGCAACGATGCCGGCATGACTGACGAAAGGTGCTACAGGGAGTGGTTTCATGATTTTCGAATGATTGAAATGATGGCTACCGGGCCTGGGGTTTGCGCTGACGTGCGAGCCCTGAATGAATCGGGGTCCGCAGCAGCGCTGCCGCAGCATTTATTGCGCAACGATCCCCGCATTGGCCATGATCTTGCGGAAGTGCGGTATGTCGCGCGCCAGGTTCGCCTTGAATTCCTCCGGGCCGTTGGCGATGACCTCGTTGCCCCGCGCCAGCGCGATATCCACAAGATCCTTGCTGGAGAGGACTTTGACCGCCTCGCGGTGAAACTTCTGGATCAGCGCAGCCGGCGTGCCCTTGGGTGCGAGCAGGCCGTGCCAGTTGCCGAACTCATAACCGGCCAGCCCCTGTTCCTGGATCGTCGGCACTTCCGGCAGCAGCTGTGAACGTTTGGCGGTGGTGACGCCGTAAATCTTCATGCGGTTCTGGCGCACATGCGGCGTGACTGCGGGAATCGACAGCAGCGCCACCGAGACTTCGTTGGACAGCACCGCGACTTCCGACGGCGCACTGCCCTTGTACGGGATGTTGTTAAGCGTGATGCCCGCCATGTATTTCAGCACTTCGGTTGCGACCGCACCATTGGCCCCGGCTACGGCAATGTGGATGCTGCCGGGCTGCTTTTTCGCAGCGGCGACAAACTCGCGGAAATTGTTTGCCGGAAATTTGGGGTTGGCCACCAGCGCCGTGCCTGCCGAGACCAGTTGCGAGATCGGCAGGAAATCGCGTTCCGGGTCATAGGGCAGTTTCTTGTAAAGGCCCGTGTTCATCACCATGGTGCCGATATTGCCGATCAGCAGTGTGTTGCCGTCGGGCACCGCCCGCGCGGCAATTTCGGAAGCGATGATGCCGTTCACGCTCTGCCGGTTGTCGACGATGACCGTCTGGCCCAGCGCCTCGCCGAAGCGGTTGGAAATCAGCCGCGCCGCAAAATCAGAAGGGCCGCCGGGCGCTGAAGGTACCAGCAGGCGGATCGGGCGTTTTTGTTCGTTCTGTGCATGCACCGCTGTGGCCAGCGGTCCGGCCAACAGCAGAACCATAGAAGCGAAAATGCCGAAAGGGCGAAGACAGACACTGAAGCGGGAATTGCACATGGACTCCTCCTGAATGTGGCCGGTGTGACGAAGCGCTGGTTTGTGCTTTTATATTGTTCTTTTGAAGCTAGCATAGGCGGCAGGCCCCACCCTGACAATCGTATGTTCACATTACGGTCAGGCAGCGGAAGGGCACAGCCCAAGCCGCCACTGACCGAGGAGAGCACCATGTCATCACCAGAACAAAAATTGCCGCTGCACTACACCCTGATGCCCGAGCGCATGCCGCCGATCCCCGAAGCGCAGCGCACGCCGGCACAGCAGCAGGCCGCGGATGCGATCTGCGCCGGGCCGCGCGGCGCGGTCAAAGGGCCCTACAACTGCATCCTGCGCAGCCCCGGGCTGACCACGCCGATGCAGCAGCTCGGCGCCTACATCCGTTTCGAGTGCAAGCTGGAGCTGCGCATCAATGAAATGGCCGCGCTGATCACCGCACGGCACTGGACGTCACAGTTCGAATGGCAGGCCCATGAAAAACATGCGCGCGCCGAAGGCCTCGCCGATCACATCATCACCGCGATTGCCGAAGGCCGCCGCCCGGACAACATGGCGCAGGATGAAACGGTGACCTATGACTTTGTCAGTGAACTGCTGGCGCGGCACGGCGTGTGCGACGCCACCTATGCGCGCGGCATCGCGCAGTTCGGCGAAGAAAGCCTGATGGACCTGATGGGCGTGGTCGGTTATTACAGCGGCCTGGCGCTGATCATGAACGTCGCGCGCACACAAATACCCGGGCGCAAGGACCTGCCGCTCGTGCCCTGGCCGCTGCAGATGGCTAAGGCGTAATTGTTACTTTGCGGCTGGCGGCACCGGCCGCGGCAGCATGATCTGCGTCTGGGTGACGATGGCCGCAACCTTGCCGTCGCCGCCCTTGATCGTGGTTTCCCAGACCGAGGTGGTGCGCCCGATATGCAGCGGCACGCTGGTCGCCTTCAGCACCGGCCCGACGGCCGCGCCGAAAAAATTGGTTTTGGATTCAATGGTACCGCCGCTGTGATTGGGCGGGCGGTTCACCACGGCACCGGCCGCACCCATCACATCCGCCATCGCCATCAGGATGCCGCCGCCGACGCGGTGGTTGCGGTTCATGTGATGGGGCTTCACCACCAGCTGGGCGGTGACCTTGCGCGCGCTGATCACCAGCGGCTCGACGCCGATCAGCGTGGACGGGCCGAAATGGAATATTTCGCTGGCGCTTTTGAGCTGGGCGGGGTCGACTTTGATGCGGCGGGTGGGTTTTTTCTTTTTGCTGCGGACGGGCATGGTTGCTATGGCTCCTGCTTAACGATTTACCGGTATAAAGATTAAGCATAGGGTAAAAAGCGGAATCATCGACGTCAGGTTCCGGATTGTGTCGTGCAAGAGCAGAGGCCATTTCGGATTTAAAATCCGGAGCTCGTCGTACACTCGGGGTCATAAATGTGACTAAAGAATCCAAGAGGAGTTTGATGATTCGTTGCACCTTGGTTTGCCTGCTTGCTACATCGCTCTTTACCGTGCCTACAGCCCAGGCCCAAACCTACCCTAACAAACCCGTCCGCATCATCTCTCCCTATTCCCCCGGCGGCCTCGGCGATCTGGTGCCGCGCGCGATTGCCGCCGCGCTGTCGGAATCCATGGGCCAGCAGTTCCTCGTCGACAACCGGCCCGGCGCATCGCAGGCCATCGGCATGCAGGCGGCGGCGAGGTCGCTGCCGGATGGATACACGATGGTGTACGGCAGTGTGACCAGCCTCGCGATCAATCCGGCGGTGACCAAGGATCTGCCCTATGACCCGGTCAAGGATTTCGCGCCGGTGTCGCTGTGCGTGACGACGCCGCTGTTCCTGGTCGTGCATCCCTCGGTGCCGGCAAAGAATGTGAAAGAGCTGATCGCGCTGGCGAAGCGCCAGCCGGGCAAGCTGAGTTTTGCGTCGGGCGGTGCGGGTTCGTCGAATCATCTCGCGGGTGAACTGCTGAAACTGCTGGGTGGTGTTGACCTGCTGCATGTGCCGTACAAAGGCGCGGGTCCGGCGATGGTCGATGTGATGGCCGGGCATGTGGACATGATGCTGGGTGCGGCCGGTCTCGCCGAAGCGCGCGCAGGCCGCGTGAAGGTGCTGGGGGTGACCAGCGCCAAACGGTCGCCGCAGGCTCCTGAACTGCCGACGCTTTCCGAAGCGGGCGTGAACGGTTATGAAGCCACGATCTGGTTCGGCCTGCTGGCGCCGGCCGGTACGCCGCAGCCGATTGTCAGCCGGCTGTCGCAGGAGATCGGCAAGGCGCTGCAGTCGAAAACGATGCGTGATCGTTTTAATACAGTGGATCTGACGCCGACCACGCCGGAAGGATTTGCCGAGCACATCCGGCGTGAGATGCCAAAGTGGCGCAAAGTCGTTACCGAAGCGAAAATTACATCGCTATAAATACTTGTTTATATTGACTATTTTATGAAACCGCTCTCTATAGCCATCGTCGGCGCCGGTATCGGCGGCCTCGCGGCAGCGACGCTGTTGCGCCGCGCCGGTCATGAAGTGCATGTGTTTGAACAGGCGGCGCAGTTCGCGCGCGTCGGCGCCGGCATCCAGATGGCGCCCAATGCGATGAAGGTGCTGCGCCTGCTGGGTGTTGAAGAGCAGCTGGTGAACAAGGCCTTCCAGGCGGATTACGCGCTGAGCCGCGCCTGGGACAGCGGCGAGCCGAGCAGCGAGCTGCCGCTGGGTGAATCGGTGGCCAGGGAATTCGGTGCGCCGTACCTGTTCCTGCACCGCGCCGACCTGCACGCCGCGTTGGCGCCGCTGGTGCCGAAAGACAACGTGCACCTGAACATGAAACTGAAATTTTTTGATCAGAAGGCGAGCTGCGTCGATCTGCATTTCACCAACGGCGTGATGATCAAGGCCGATGCGGTGATCGGCGCCGACGGCGTGCATTCCCTGATCCGCGAACAGATGCTCGGACCGGAGAAACCACGCTTCACCGGCAAGGTGGCCTACCGCACGACCTTCCCCGCGTCGCGCATCAAGGGTGTAACGATGGCGCCGGTGCGCACCAAGTGGTGGGGGCCGGACCGGCATATGGTGGTGTACTTCGTCACGCGCAACCGCGATGAACTGTATTTTGTGACGTCGGTGCCGGAGAAGGCGGAGTGGATGACGCCGGAATCATGGTCGGCCAAGGGCGATCTTGAGGAACTGCGCGTCGCGTATGCGGGTTTTCATCCGGAAGTGCAGGCCATCCTGCAGGCCTGCCCCGAGGTTTACAAATGGGCGCTGTTCGAACGCGAGCCGCTGCCGCGCTGGTCGGAAGGGCGCGTTGCGCTGCTCGGTGATGCCTGCCATCCGATGACGCCGTACATGGCGCAGGGTGCCGCATCCGCGCTGGAAGACGCGGCGATCCTGTCGCGCGTGCTGACCGGTGTTGAAGTGGACGGGCTCGGTGCCGCATTCAAATTGTATGAAGCGATCCGTAAGCCGCGCGCCTCTGCGATCCAGGCCGGCTCCAGCGCCAACACCTGGCTCAAGGGCAAGACGGATCCGTCATGGGTGTACGGCTACGATTCAACGACGGTTCCGCTGCAGGAGCCGGCGGCGGCTTAGACCGCAGCCTCGGGGAGAACGCTGATGACCGAACCCGCGTTTCAGGACCTGATCCCCGACAACCACTGTTTCGGCTGCGGGCCGCATAACG
>CAZHFZ010000044.1:0-29069 GCA_964531455.1 uncultured Bordetella sp. | reverse complement strand
GCCGGCGGGAACTTCGCCGGCCATCGTGGCAAGGCTCAATACCGAGATCGTCAAGATACTCAGGCAGGCGGACGTGAGGAAAAAATTCCAGGAATTGGGAACGGAAATCGTGGGCAGCACGCCGAACGAGCTTGACGACTACATCCGCAAGGAAATGGCGAAGTGGAGCCGCACGGCCAAGGAAGCCGGCGCTCGCATCGACTGATGCATATATCGATCAACCCCGGAGGAGAGTATGGCCATTGTCAGAAGCAAAGAGGAATATCACGCCAAGACCACCGAACAGATGGGCAAACACCTGCTGCGCCCCGAGTGGAACATCCGCCAGAAAATGGCGCTGTCTTGCCGCATGCTGTGGGCGGACGGGCACGAATCGGCGCTGGCCGGGCAGATCACCGCCCGGGGTGAAAAGCCCGGTACCTATTGGATGCTCAGCTTCGGGCTCGGTTTTGACGAGGCCTGCGCCAGCAACATCGTACTGGTCGATGATGACCTCAACATCCTCGAAGGCGGCGGAATGGTCAACCCGTCGAATCGTTTCCATCTGTGGATCTATCGGCATCGGCCCAACGTCAACGCCATCATCCACACCCATCCGCCGGCCTGTTCGGCGCTGTCGATCATTGGTGAACCACTGAAGGTTTCGCATATGGACACTTCGATGTTCTACGAAGACTGCGCCTACCTCGCCGAATGGCCGGGGCCGCCGATCGGGGACGAGGAGGGAGAGCTGATTCTCAACGCGCTGGGCGACAAGCGTGCGATTTTGCTGGCACACCACGGCCAGCTTTGCGCCTGCTCGACAATGGAGGAAACCGCAGTCCTGGGGTTATTTTTCGAGCGTACCGCACGAATGCAGCTGGCGGCGCGCGCTGTCGGGGAGATCAAGCCGCTAAAACCCGAGGCGGCGAGGGAGGCGCACGATTACCGGCTGAAGCCAAGCTATATCGGCGCGACATTCCACTATTTTGCCCGGCGGGTGCTGCGCAACAACGGCGACGAAGTATTGTCCTGACAAAGTCCGCACCCCGGACCATCGCGTCCGGCGTGGCTGTACTGCGGCGGGCGGGGTTGTCGGGACGATATACTACGGCCCATGCAAGTCACCTCCATGCACTTCAAGGCGCGCGTCGGCGAAAAGCTGGCCGACGTCAAGCTGCAGTCGGCTTTGAAGAAGCTGCAGGGCAATTTCGTCAAAGGCCGGGCAGACCGGATCACCGAACTCGACAATTTCCCGGAGATCCGCGATGCCGCCGCGGAGATTCGCGACCGGGCGCTGGCCAATCTGGACGTCTACCTGGATACCTTCGAGCGCAATGCCACTGCGCGCGGCACGGTGGTGCACTGGGCCGAGACGCATGATGACGTCAACCGCATCGTCCGCGAAATTGCTGCGCAGCACGGCGTGCGCAAGATCATCAAATCAAAATCGATGGTCACCGAGGAATGCGGGCTCAACGATGCGCTGATCGGCGCCGGTCTTGAGGTCGTCGAAACGGACCTCGGTGAATATATTCTGCAGCTGGCGCAGGAACCGCCATCGCATATCGTCGCGCCGGTGGTGCACAAGACGCGTGATGAAGTGTCGGACCTGTTTGCCGAGAAACATAATGCGCCGCGGCTGACCGACATCCCTTCGTTGTGCCGCGAGGCGCGTGAAAAGTTGCGACCGCATTTCCTGTCAGCGGACATGGGTGTGTCGGGTGCGAATTTCATCATTGCCGAAACCGGCTCGTCACTGATCGTCACCAACGAGGGTAACGGGCGGCTGGTGACAACATTGCCACGGGTGCATGTCGCGATCACCGGAATCGAGAAGGTTGTGCCAACACTGGAGGACGTGACCACGCTGCTGCGCTTGCTGCCGCGGCACGGCACCGGGCAGAGCATTACCAATTACATCTCGGTGACGACCGGTCCGCGCCGCGAGGGCGACAGCGATGGTCCTGAACATTTTCACGTGATACTCGTCGACGCCGGTCGCACCAAACTGATCGGCGGCGATATGCAGGAGATGCTGCGTTGCATCCGTTGTGGCGCGTGCATGAATCATTGCCCGGTGTATCAGAGTGTTGGCGGCCATGCTTACGGCTGGGTATATCCCGGGCCGATGGGTTCGATACTGACGCCGACTTATGTCGGCCTCGAAAATGCCCGTGACCTGCCCAACGCGGCGACGCTGTGCGGGCAATGCCATGTTGCCTGCCCGGTGAAGATTCCGCTGCCGGAGTTGCTGCGCAAGCTGCGCGAGCGCCAGTTCGAGCAGGGACTGAAGCCCTGGTATGAAGTTACGGTGCTGCGGCTGTGGGGCTGGCTGGCACAGCACCCCGCGCTGTATGCGGCGGCGATGCGCGTTCAGGCGCGCTTGCTGAAATCGGCCGCGGATAAGCGCGGCATGATACGCAGCCTGCCTTTTGCCGGAGGCTGGACGGATCGGCGCGATTTGCCGGCGCCGCAAGGGCGGACGTTCCGGGAGATGTACAAGGAAGCTAATTCAAAAGCGTAGAGAAGCAAGATCAAAAGCGTAGCCACAGAAGGCACAGAGGGCACAGAGTTCACAGAGAAATTCAAAAGCCCCCTCGTATCCCCTTGTTTTGTATGGTTTTCTCTTTGTTCTCTGTAGCAAATAAAGTTTTAAGGTATTGGAGATTTAAATGAACAAACCGCATGACAACCACGCCACCACCACGGTCCCGCTGTGGATAGACGGCAAGGCAGTAGCTGCAACTTCGACGCGTACTGCCGATGTCACCAATCCGGCAACTGGCAAGGTGACACGCCGGGTGCCGCTGGCCAATCATCACGATATCGAAACGGCAGTAGCCTCGGCAAAACGCGCGTTTCCGGCATGGCGTGACACGCCGCCGCTACGCCGCGCGCGCATCCTGATGAAATTCCGCGAGCTGCTGGTGGCGCACCAGGAGGAACTGGCGCGTCTGGTTACTGATGAACATGGCAAGACGCTGCCGGATGCCATGGGGTCAGTGCAGCGGGGTATCGAGGTGGTCGAGTTTGTGACAGGCATACCGCAATTGCTCAAGGGCGAGCACAGCCCTGATGTAGGCAGCGGCGTTGATACCCATTCACTGCGTCAACCGCTGGGCGTGTGTACGGGTATCACGCCATTCAATTTTCCGGTGATGGTGCCGTTGTGGATGTTCCCGGTGGCTATTGCCAGCGGCAATACCTTCGTATTGAAGCCTTCTGAAAAAGTGCCTTCGGCATCAATTCGCATGGCGGAGCTGCTGCGTGAAGCCGGTTTGCCCGACGGTGTGCTCAACGTGGTGCATGGCGACAAGGAAGCGGTGGATTCGCTGTTGCGCCATCCCGACGTCAAGGCGGTATCGTTTGTCGGTTCAACGCCGATCGCCAAATATATTTATGAGACCTGTGCGCAGGAAGGCAAACGCGTGCAGGCGCTGGGCGGCGCAAAAAACCACGCGGTGGTGCTGGCCGATGCCGATCTTGATTTTGCGGCGGATGCGCTGATTGGCGCCGCTTACGGTTCAGCCGGCGAACGCTGCATGGCGATTTCCGCCGTGGTGGCTGTGGAAGAAGTAGCCGATGCTCTTGTCGCCAAGCTCAAGGGCGCCGCTGAAAAACTGAAAATCGGTTCCGGTCACGACAAGGGCACCGATATGGGGCCGGTAATCAGCCGGGTGCATCGAGACAAGATTTCGGGTTATGTCGATCAGGGGGTTGCCGCCGGTGCGAAGCTGGTGCTGGACGGGCGCGGCCACAAGGTGCCCGGCCATGAGGATGGTTTTTTCATCGGCGCCACCCTGTTTGACCAGGTAAGTACCGACATGAGCATCTATCGTGATGAAATTTTCGGACCGGTGCTGGTGGTGCTGCGGGTGAAGTCTCTGGATGATGCGATTGCGATGATCAATGCCAATCCCTTTGCCAACGGCACGGCGGTGTTTACGCGTTCCGGCGGTGCGGCCCGGCGTTTCGAGCGCGAGATTGAAGTCGGCATGGTCGGCATCAATGTGCCGATTCCTGTGCCCGTCGCGTTTTATTCATTCGGCGGTTGGCGCAATTCGCTGTTCGGCGATCAGCATGTGCATGGTCCCGAGGGTGTGCGCTTTTACACCCGTGGCAAGGTGGTTACCACGCGCTGGCCCGATGACAAGGCTTTGCCCACCGGCTTCAACATGCCGACACTGGGCTGAATCCGATGTCCGCGCGCGCCAACATCTTTGCACGCATCCGCACCCGTCAGGGTAAAGCGGTGTCGCCGCGCGATTCCGAAAGGTCGCTGGTTGCGCAATACATTGCCGAACATCCGCAGAGCCCGCGTCCGCAGGTTGATGCCGATCTGGTGGCGCGGTTTCGTGATCGTGCGCTTGGTCTTGCGACCACGATCGACGAGGTGGCAACTCCTCAGGAACTGCCCGCGGCGATTGCACGTTATCTGAATGCAGGAAAACTGCCGCTTGCCGCAGTGTGCTGGCCGGAATTTGCGGCGCTCGACTGGGACTCGCAGGGGCTTCGGATCGAGGCGCGTCCTGCGCGTGACGGCGATCTGGTTGGCATTACCGGCGCTTTCTGCGCAGTGGCCGAAACCGGAACGCTGATGATGTGTTCAGGGCGGGATACGCCGGCTACAGCGAGTCTGTTGCCTGAAACCCATATTGCCGTAGTGTCGCGCAGCCGTATCCTGGCTGGCATGGAAGACGCATGGGACTTGCTGAGGCGCGAAATCGGCAGCATGCCGCGGGCCGTCAATTTCATCTCCGGACCATCACGAACAGCCGATATCGAGCAGACGGTAACGCTGGGCGCTCATGGGCCTTACCGTGTGCATGTAATGCTGATTCCCTAGACGTCTGCGGTTTTGATCTGAATCAAACTGCGCGCCGTCGCGGCGCATAGCATGGACGCATGAGCCGCGAACCTGATTCCATGAACAAGGCTGTGCCCGAATCGCCACGGCACTGGCATGGCGAAAGCGCATCGTCCGCTGTTTCCGCACTGGGCGGCGATACCCGGCAGGGTCTTGCCGCAGCGGAATCCGCGCGGCGTCTGCTTCAATACGGCCCCAATCTGCTGCAACAGGGGCGTCATCGCGGGCCGCTGCAAATTCTCGCGGCCCAGTTTGCCGACTTCATGATTCTGGTGCTGATGGGTGCGGCCGTGCTGTCGGGCGTGGTCGGCGACATGGCGGATACGCTGGCGATTGTCGCCATCCTGCTGCTCAACGCCATCATCGGTTTTACGCAGGAGTATCGCGCTGAAAAGGCGATGGCCGCGCTGCAACGCATCGCGGCGCCGTCTGCAACGGTGATGCGTGACGGACATCGTGCCGTGGTTGCGGCCGGAGAACTGGTGCCCGGCGATCTCGTGCTGCTGGAGGCCGGCAATATGGTGCCGGCGGATCTGCGCCTGCTTGAAACGGCACGCATGCGCGTGGAGGAAGCAGCACTGACCGGAGAGTCGGTGCCGGTGGACAAGGACGCGGCGATGCTTGCGGAGGCTGATGCCGCGCTCGGAGACCGCCGCAACATGGCCTACAAGGGCACGATCATCACCTACGGGCGTGGCATGGGGCTTGTGGTGGCCACCGGCATGGCGACCGAACTCGGGCATATCGCAGCCTTGCTCGCGGCAGGTGAGGATGCCAAGACGCCGCTGCAGAAGCGGCTGGCGGTTTTCGGCAAGAGGCTGGCCATTTTTGTGCTCCTGGTTTGCGCGGTGATTTTTGTCGCCGGTCTGCTGCGCGGCGAACCGCCGGTGCTGATGCTGCTCACCGCGGTCAGTCTCGCGGTTGCGGCAATACCTGAAGCATTGCCTGCCGTAGTCACCATCGCGCTGGCGCTGGGCGCCTATCGCATGGTCGAGCAAAAGGCCCTGATGCGGCGGCTGCCGAGCGTCGAGACGCTGGGTTCAATCACCTATATCTGTTCCGACAAGACCGGCACGCTGACCGAAAACCGGATGCGTGTCGAAACCTGTCTGGTCGAGGGCAGCTTGCTGGCGCCTGAACAGCTGGGCGGAGCCGCGGCCGAACATCTCTTTGCGGCGATGGCGCTGTGCAATGATGCAACGGGTGATGCCGACGGCGGCGCAGCCGGTGATCCGACCGAGGTTGCGCTTCATGTTGCCGCGCAGCGTGCCGGTTTTTCGCGGGAGACCATGGAGCTGGCCACGCCGCGTCGGGCCGAACTGCCTTTTGATTCCGTGCGCATGCGCATGACGACCTTCCATGCCGGCACAGACGGCGTGATGGCCTATACCAAGGGCGCACCCGAGGCGGTATTGCCGCGCTGCACCGAGGCCTTGACTGCCGACGGTGCGAAACCCCTGCGGCTTGCAGAACTCGAGGCTGCCGCCGCGGCGATGGCCGCCGATGGATTGCGGGTGCTGGCGCTGGCCTGTCGCCGCTGGGAGGCCATCCCGGACCTGAACGATGCAGAGGCTGCAGAAAGCGGATTGTTGTTCATCGGGCTGGTCGGGCTGATGGATCCGCCGCGTGCGGAAGCTGCTGCGGCCGTCGCCACCTGCCTCAGCGCGGGCATTACCCCGGTGATGATTACCGGAGACCATCCGGCGACTGCACGGGCGATTGCCCGCCGTCTCGGCATTGCCGGCGAAGATGATGCGGTGATTACCGGTCGCGAACTGGGGACGCTGGATGACGAGGCGCTCGCCGCCAGGGTGCTCGGCACCCGGGTCTATGCCCGGGTCGATCCCGTGCAGAAAATCCGTGTGGTGGAGGCGCTGCAGGCCCGCGGCCAGTACGTTGCGATGACCGGTGACGGTGTCAACGATGCACCGGCGCTGAAACGCGCCGATATCGGTGTGGCGATGGGACGCGGCGGCACGGATGTTGCGCGCGAGGCTGCGGACATGGTGCTGCTCGATGACAATTTCGCCACCATTGTTGCGGCAGTGCGCGGCGGCCGGCGCATTTACGACAACATCCGCCGTTTCATCAAATATGTGCTGACCACCAATCTGGCCGAGGTGCTGCTGATTTCCCTGGCGCCTTTGTTCGGAATGCCCCTGCCGCTGCTGCCCCTGCACATCCTGTGGGTGAATCTGGTGACGGACGGACTTCCGGGCCTGGCGCTGACTGCGGAGCCGGCGGAGCGCGGCATCATGCAGCGTCCGCCGTATCCGCCGACCGAGACCATGTTTGCTCTCGGCATGTGGCAGCATATTCTGTGCGTCGGCACACTGATGAGCTTCCTGGTGCTGGGACTGCAATACTGGGGTATCAGCCACGGTGATGGTCAATGGCAGACCATGGTGTTCACAGCGCTGACTTTTACCCAGCTTGCCCATGTCATGGTGATCCGCTCGGATCGCGAGTCGCTGTTGACGATCGGCATATTCTCGAACCAGCCCTTGGCCATTGCGGTGGGTTTGACAGTCGCTTTGCAGTTGCTGCTGATTTATGTGCCGGCGTTGAACAGCATTTTTGATACCGCGCCGTTGTCGGTGCTGGAACTGGGTCTGTGCCTGGCTTGTGCGGCGGTGGTGCTGGTCGCGGTGGAGGGTGAGAAATGGCTGGTGCGCCACGGTCTGATTTACCGGAGGCGAGGGGCGGCATCTGCTGGCGGAGGCAGACCGTTGGCTGACTGATTTCATCAGGCAGTAAAGCGGCGTCAGAATTCTGTAAGTTTTCGATTGTTAAGAGGATGCGCGCTTGATTTTGGGGGTGCCCGGCGCTAGGATGCCTGACGCCCTAAAAGGTTTTAGCCGGTTCAAATAACAAGGGTGCAAGTCGCTGTTTTTCCGAAATGTCGTGATGGGCTCGCGCAGAAGTTTTAAATAAAAAACTCGCTGGCCTCCGCCCGTTGCGGTCCCGTGCTGTCACTGTAATCTGGAGGAGTATATGGTTAAGAAACAGGATAAAAAGGCTGCTGAAGCAAGCCCGACCCGCCGCAAATTCCTGACTGGCGCTTCGGTCGCCGCAGGTGCCGCGGTTGCCGGATTCCCGATGATCTCCAAGGCGCAGGCCGGCCCGATCACGATGCGGTGGCAGAGCACGTGGCCGGCCAAGGATATCTTCCACGAATACGCCCTCGACTTTGCCAAGAAGGTCAATGACATGACCGGTGGCGATCTCAAGATTGAAGTGCTGCCCGCCGGCGCCGTGGTTCCTGCGTTCCAGTTGCTCGATGCCGTTTCCAAGGGCACGCTTGACGGCGGCCACGGTGTGCTGGTTTACCACTACGGTAAACAGAACGCTCTGGCGCTGTGGGGTTCAGGGCCGGCATTCGGCATGGACGCCAACATGATGCTGGCCTGGCACAAGTACGGTGGCGGCAAGGAATTGCTGGCCAAGCTGTATGCCTCGATCGGCGCCAATGTGGTGTCCTTCCCTTATGGCCCGATGCCGACCCAGCCGCTGGGCTGGTTCAAAAAGCCGATCACCAAAGTGCAGGACATGAAAGGCCTGAAGTTCCGCACCGTAGGTATCTCCATTGACGTGTTCACCGCGATGGGTGCAGCAGTCAACGCGCTGCCCGGTGGCGAGATCGTGCCGGCGATGGACCGTGGCCTGCTCGACGCGGCAGAATTCAACAACGCTTCCTCGGACCGTCTGCTGGGATTCCCCGACGTGTCCAAGGTCTGCATGCTGCAAAGCTTCCATCAGAACGCCGAGCAGTTCGAGATCATGTTCAACAAGGGCAAGTTCGATGCGCTTCCCGCGAGGATGAAATCGATCATCGAAAATGCCGTCGAAGCCGCGTCGTCCGACATGTCCTGGAAAGCGGTACACCGCTACTCCCAGGATTACATCGAGATGCAGCAAAAGCAGGGCGTCAAGTTCTACAAAACACCGGATGCCGTTCTGCAGGCGCAACTCAATGGGTACGACGACGCCGTGGCGAAGCGCAAGGACAATGCGCTGTTCCGCGAAATCGAAGACTCGCAGAAGAAGTTCGCCGAGCGCGCAGTGCGCTGGGATCTGGATACCAATGTCAACCGCCGTATGGCTTACAACCATTATTTCGCCAAGAAGGCAGCGCCGGCGAAGAAGTCCTGATCCGATAGTGTTTCATGCCAGTCAAACACCATCCGGCCGGCCCGGATGGTGTTTTTTTTAGGATGACTGCCCTGGAGTTCAAGGGTAACCAGCTGTAACAACAGATACCGAGCGCCGAACCATGCAAAAACTCCTGCTCTTCATCGACAAGGTCAGCACTTTCGTCGGCCATACTTTTTCATGGCTGATTGTCGCGCTGACGCTGCTGATTTCATGGGAGGTATTTTCCCGTTATGTACTGGACTCGCCCAATGCCTGGGCTTTTGACGGGATGATCATGCTTTACGGTACTCTGTTCATGATGTCGGGTGCTTACACGCTGTCGAAGAATGGTCATGTTCGAGGCGACGTGCTTTACGGATTTTTTGAGCCGCGTACGCAGGCGACTCTGGATCTGATCCTTTATTTCCTGTTTTTCATTCCCGGCGTTGTCGCGCTGACTTACGCCGGTTATTTCTACGCTGCCGAATCCTGGGCGATCAACGAGCATTCCAATATCACTGCGGACGGACCGCCTGTGTACCCGTTTAAAACGGTCATACCGCTGGCCGGCCTGTTCCTGTTGGCGCAGGGTGTTGTCGAAATCGTACGCTGCATCGTTTGCATCCGTCAGGGTTACTGGCCTTCGCGCGAAGAGGATGTCGAGGAAGTCGATGTCGACAAGCTGAAAGAGATGGTCCATGCAGAGGATGTCGATGCAGCGGCTTCTGCCGCCCCGGGGGGCGCCAAGTGAAAATCCGCAAAGAACTGTGGTTCGGCTTCACCATCATGGCGTTGATCGTGTTGCCGGTAATTATCCTGACGCCCTGGACCAATTTGACCAACGGCAGTCTGGGTCTGTTGATGCTGGGGTTGGTGGTGGTGGCAATCATGCTTGGTTTCCCGACAGCGTTCACGCTGATGGGCATGGGTGTGGCTTTCTCGTGGTTTTTTTACCGCGGCATTAATCCCGATCTTGCGGTGCGGCAGGTATTGGACCTGATGGTGCAGAGGGCTTATGGTGTGATGTCCAATGATGTGCTGATCGCAGTGCCCCTCTTCGTGTTCATGGGTTATCTGGTTGAACGCGCGGCGCTGATCGAGAAGCTGTTCAAAAGCCTGCATCTGTCGATGGCCCGCGTGCCGGGGTCACTGGCAGTGGCGACCATCATCACCTGCGCCATTTTTGCCACGGCCACCGGCATTGTCGGCGCTGTGGTGACGTTGATGGGGTTATTGGCGATGCCGGCCATGTTGCGCGCGGGTTACAACACCAAGATTGCCGCTGGCGCCATTACGGCCGGTGGTTGCCTGGGCATCCTGATTCCGCCATCGGTGCTGCTGATCGTTTATGGGGCGACCGCTGGTGTTTCTGTTGTGCAGTTGTATGCCGGTGCATTTTTCCCCGGCATCATGCTGGCGAGTTTGTATGTCGGCTACGTCATTATCGTGGCGTTGATCAAGCCCGAGTGGATGCCGGCGCTCCCCGAGAAAGAACGTCATGTCGAACTGCCGCCTTTTGCGCAGTCACTGTCGGGAAGCGGTAAAAATGCATTGCTGGGGCTGGCGCGTGCGTTGGCTGGTGCGCCGGGTGTTGCGTCGCGCACGGTGCTGGGCCAGTTTCTTATTACCCTGTTGCCTGCGCTGTTGATCAGTTCCATTCTGCTTTTTGCATACAACTCAGCGACGACACCAGCCAAAGTCGACAGCACTGCCGGGCTGATCCAGGCCGGAGGCGATGTCGCGGCTGACGTCAAGGAAGAAACCGGTTTGGTTGGCGGCGGCGGTGACAGCACCGGTCTGGCAGAACCGCCTGTCGAAGGCGCGCCGGAAAAATCTGCAGAAAGCACGGGATTGCAGGAGCCTCCCGCCGAGAACGTTGCAGAAAAACCGGCGACGACAGCAACAGCGCCGGCGGTCGAGGCGCAGCCGGTTGTTGTTGCGCCGCCTGCGACAGAAACGTTGCCCGTGGTCGAAAGGTTGCCGGTTCCCAACTGGTTATGGGTCATGTTCGGCATAGGCACCGCATTTATGCTGCTGATTTACATGTTGATGACTTGGCAGCGCCTGGAAATCTTCAAGATGCTGCTGGGGTCTTTTTTTCCGCTGGCGGTTTTGATCCTTGCGGTGCTGGGTTCAATCGTCATGGGCCTCGCGACCCCGACAGAGGCTGCTGCCGTCGGTGCGTTCGGCGGGTTTTTGCTTGCAGCCTCTTACCGCTTTGTTGCGCATTATCGCGGCAACCCCGGTTTTGCAGCCGTCGGCACGACCTTGGGCGAGTTGGGCACCATTCTGAAGGAGTCTTCGTTCCTGACCGCCAAAACCAGTGCGATGGTGTGCTGGCTGTTTGTGGGCTCGGCCATTTTTTCGGCGGCATTTGCACTTCTTGGTGGCCAGGAAATCATCGAGAAGTGGGTATTGTCCCTCGGACTGACGCCGCTGCAGTTCCTGCTGTTGTCGCAGTTCATCATTTTCATCCTCGGCTGGCCGCTGGAATGGACCGAGATCATCGTGATCTTCATGCCGATCTTCATCCCGCTGCTGCCCAAGTTCGGTATTGATCCGCTGTTCTTCGGTCTTCTGGTGGCGTTGAACCTGCAGACGGCATTCCTGTCGCCACCAGTGGCGATGGCGGCGTTTTATCTGAAAGGGGTGGCGCCGAAACACGTCACGCTGAACCAGATCTTCATGGGGATGATGCCCTTCATGGTGATCCAGATCATTGCGTTGGCGCTGCTCTACATTTTCCCCGGAATTGGTTTGTGGTTGCCGCAGACACTCTACAAATAAGCCTGGTGCTACGTGGCCCCTGAACTGATCGCATCGGTTGGGGGCGAATTGCACGCCCTTGGCGCCATTGCCCTGATAAACGGCATACGCAGCGGCGCATTCAGCGCTGAGGCTGTCGTGCGCAGTTGTCTGAGCCGGATTGCGCAGGTCGAAGACAAGGTGCTGGCCTGGACTTTTCTTGATCCCGAGTTGGTGCTGCAGCAGGCCCTTGCCGCTGACCGGCGCCAGGCCTCCGGTGCGCCACTGGGTCCGCTACACGGTGTGCCGGTGGGTATCAAAGACATCATCGATACTGCCGACATGCCGACCGAGAATGGCACGGCCCTGCATGCCGGACGGCGTCCGGCCAGGGATGCGGCAGTCGTCGCGCGACTGCGTGCGGCCGGTGCAATTATCATGGGCAAGACCGTTACTACCGAACTGGCGACCTATTTCCCGGGCAAAACCCGTAATCCGCATGATCCTGAGCATACGCCAGGCGGATCATCGAGCGGATCGGCAGCCGCTGTTGCTGCCGGTATGGTGCCGCTCGCTGTTGGCACACAAACCAACGGTTCGGTGATCCGGCCTGCGGCGTTTTGCGGTGTGGTCGGCTTCAAGCCATCGTATGGCCTGATCGATCGGGCGGGCGTTCTGCGCCAATCCCCGGCGCTGGATCAGATCGGGGTGTTCGCACGCGCGCCGGAAGACGCTGCACTGCTGGCCGAAAAGCTGTGCGATGCGGCGGCATTGCCGTGCTGGTTTGAAAGTGCAGGCGCCGCGCTGCCGCGGCTGCCGCGCATCGCATTTGTCAAAACCTCGATCTGGAACCGCACCGCATTTGATGCTCGTGAAGCGCTGGCCGGCCTGACAAGTCGTCTTGGTGGAACAGTTATCGACGTGGAAATGCCGGAAATCGCTGCCAATGTATGGGAGTGGCAGCGTACCGTCATGGAAGCCGAGATCGCGGCCAACTATGACGCTGAATGGAAACTAGGCAGCGACCGTTTGTCGGAATCGCTGCGCAGCCAGATTGAGCGCGGACGGGCGATCTCCGCGATCGACTACCAGCACGCACTCGAGCGCATCGCCACAGTCAATAAGGCATTCGAGTCGTTATATGAAAATTGCGATGTGATCATGACGCCGGCTGTTCCGGGCACTGCACCGCGCGGACTGGACTCGACCGGGGACCCGGCTTTTTGTACGCTTTGGACCTTCTGCGGAATGCCGTCGATCACTTTGCCGCTTTTGCGCGGCACGAACGGCCTGCCCCTCGGGGTGCAATTGGTCGCGCCGCGCTTCTGCGATGCGCAATTGTTGCGTGCTGCCCGGTGGCTTTGTGATGCCGTGCGCTGATCCACTTACAAGACTGACAATCCGAAATCATGAGTGCAAATAAACCCCGGGTGCTGGTTACCCGCGAAGTCTTTGATGAAACCCTGAATTACCTCCGGCAGCATTGCGAGGTGATCGACAACCAGCGTGATGAGCCTTATGCGGCCGGGGCGCTGGGCAGGGCGCTGACTGGCTGCGATGGTTTGATGTGCGCGCTGACCGACAAGGTCGATGCCGGGCTGCTGGCTGCCGCGCCAAAGCTGAAGGCGGTCGCCAATATTGCCGTCGGTTACAACAACATCGATGTCTCGGCCTGCACGGTAAGCGGCGTGATGGTGACGAATACCCCGGGCGTTCTTGATGACAGCACTGCGGATCTGGCCTGGACCTTGATGTTGGGCACGGCACGCAGGATTACCGAAGTCGAGCGCCGCATCCGCAATGGTGAATGGACCGGGTGGCAGCTGAAGCAGTGGCTGGGTGTTGACGTGCATCACGCGACGCTGGGCATCGTCGGCATGGGCCGCATCGGCCAGGCCATCGCGCGCCGTGCCTTCGGTTTTGATATGAAGGTGGTTTATCACAACCGCAACCGCATCGCGCCGGAGCTGGAGCGCAAATGCAATGCGGCTTACGTGTCATTTGACGAACTGCTGGCGCAATCCGATTTCATCGTGCTGCAGGTGCCGTATTCGCCGCAGACCCATCATCTGATTGGCGCCGCGCAGCTGGCGAAAATGAAATCGTCGGCGATCCTGATCAATTCGACGCGCGGCGGCGTGGTTGATGACGCGGCGCTGATCGATGCGCTCAAAAAAGGCGGCATCCGTGCTGCGGGTCTCGACGTCTACGAGAACGAGCCGAAACTGCATCCGGAATTTCTCAAACTCGACAACGTCGTACTGGCGCCGCATGTCGGCAGCTCCACCGAAGCCACGCGCAAGGCGATGGCGATGCTGGCGGCGCAGAATCTGGTGGCGGCCTTGCAGGGACAGGTGCCGCCGAATCTGATCAATCCCGAAGCGCGCCGCTGAGAAGATAAAAACAAGTATTTGTTTTTATTGAATAATTTATAATGCTTCGGCGGTGGCTGTTGTGCCGCTGTTTGATCCTTCCCTCTGATGAATTACGCCACCCAACTCGTCGACCTGATGGTGCAGGTCATGTTGCCGCTGTCGCTGCTGGTCTGCGCCGGCGCGCTGTGGACGCGTTTTTTTCCCGATACCGATGTCGAGCAGATGCGCAGCAGCCTGAACCGGCTGGTGATGTATCTGTTTTATCCCTGCATCCTGTTTGCGGTCGCATCGAGCACGCCGATCAGCCGCGATTTGCTTTCGGTGCCTTTGCTGGTCGGCCTCGCATCGCTGATCTCGGGTGGTTTTCTCTACCTGATGTTGTACCGATTGCCGTTGTGGCCCGGTCTCAGCGACCGTACCCGCGCCGCGCTGATGCTCGGTGGCATGTTCGGCAATACCTTCAATATCGGTGCGCCGGTGCTGGTGTTTTTCTTCGGCGCCGAGGCGATCCGTTACGCGGTGTTCAACGACATGCTGATGACGATGCCGCTGGTGTGGACGCTGGGTGTGTGGATCGCCACCCGGCTCGGTTCTCACGATGATGCGGCGAGGCCTTCGGTCATCGGTGTGGTGCTCACCATGCCGCCGATCTGGGCTTTTCTCTCGGGCTTCACCTGTCAGCAGTTGGGGCTGACCTATGAACCGCTGGTTGCCGCTACGCGCTTCATCGGACAGGCGACGATCCCGGTAATCCTGTTCGTGCTCGGCATGACCATCCCCTGGCGCAATCTGGTGCCGCGCGGCGAGATTCTGTCCGTGGTCGGCATCAAGCTGCTGCTGACGCCCTTCATCGTCTGGCTGATCGCGCCGCTGATTTATTCACCCATGGGTGAAGCGCAGTTCGCCGCAGTGGTCGAAGGCACGACGCCGGCGATGATGACGGCCTTGCTGCTGGCGGATCGTTTCAAACTGGATTCGGGCGCTGCAGCCTTGCTGATCGGCTGGAGTACCATACTGTTCTGGCTGACACTGCCGCTGATCATGGCCTTCGGCTGGATAGCCAAAGCTTAATACTCAAGTCACACCAGGAGACTGGAATTGAAAGTCGGATTTATCGGATTGGGCGCTATGGGGCGCCATATGGCGCAGCATCTGCACAAGGGCGGTCATCAACTGGGTGTTTGGGCGCGTCGCGCGGAAAGCGCGCAGCCGCTGGTGGCCATCGGCGCCACGCGTCATGACACGCCGGCCGCGCTGGCGGCATCGTCAGAAGTGGTGTTCACGATGGTCACGGCTTCCAGCGATTTCGAGCAGGTCGCGCTTGGTGCCAACGGCATCATCCATGGCGCAAAAGCCGGACTCGTGCTGGTCGACATGGAAACCATTTCGCCGGCGGTTGCACGCGCGGTTGCGCAGCAACTCGCGGCACAAGGCGTTGAGATGCTTGATGCACCGGTGTCCGGTGGTCCGACCGGCGCCGAGCAGGCGACGCTGTCGATCATGGTCGGCGGCAAGCCCGATGTCTTTGAACGGATCAAGCCGCTGTTTGCCTGCATGGGCAAAACCATTACCCGTGTCGGCGACATCGGAGCCGGGCAGGTGACCAAGGCGTGTAATCAGCTGGCGCTGCTGGTGGCCACGCAGGGAGTCGCTGAATCGCTGCATCTGGCGGCGCGACTGGGCGCTGATCCGGGCAAGGTGCGTGAAGTGCTGATGGGCGGCGTCGCGGCGAGCCGTGTCATGGATCTGTTCGGTAAACGCATGGTCGAGCGTAATTTTGAAAACGGTATCGACACGCGTTTGTACCACAAGGATCTGGGCATCATCCTTGGGCTGGCGCATGAAGCGGGACTGGCGACACCCGGCGGCGCGCTGGTGATGCAGCAGATCAATGCATTGATGGGGCAGGGCCGTGGTCGTGATGACCTGGGCGCACTGATCACCGTGCTGGAAATGATGTCCGGCACCACACCCAAACTGGAGAAATGACATGAGCTTTACCCAGCCAGAACCTGCAACGCCGCGGTTGACCCGTTCAGAACTCGCGGTCCCCGGCGTCAATCCGGCGCTGTTTGAGAAAGCTGCGAAATCGGCCGCGGACGTGATCTTTCTGGATCTCGAAGACGCGGTTGCGCCCGACGACAAACCACAGGCGCGCAAGAATGTCATTGCCGCGCTGAACGACGTGGACTGGGGTAAAAAGGTCATGGCGGTGCGCATCAACGGCCTCGATACCCATTACATGTATCGCGATGTGGTTGATCTCGTTGAGAACTGCCCGCGCCTCGACATGCTGGTCGTGCCGAAAGTCGGTGTGCCTGCGGATCTCTACGCGCTGGACATGCTGGTGACGCAGATCGAGACGGCACAGGCACGGACCAAGCGCATCGGTTTTGAAGCGCTGATTGAAACCGCGCTGGGGCTGGCCAATGTCGAAGCCATTGCGCAATCCAGCCGCAGGCTGGAGGCGCTGGCCTTCGGTTCCGGTGATTTTGCAGCTTCGACGCGGGCGCGCACGACCATCATCGGCGGTCTGCATCCCGAATACGGCGTGCTGTCGGATCGCGATGCACAGGGCAAGCGGGAATACCATCAGACGGACCCTTGGCACGCCGCGCAGGTGCGCATTCTCGTGGCTTGCCGTGCCTACGGGCTGCGGCCGATCGACGGACCTTACGGCGATTTCAAGGACCCTGAAGGCTATCTCTCGGCGGCGCGCCGGGTGGCGGCGCTGGGTTATGAGGGCAAATGGGCCATCCATCCGACGCAAATTGAAGCGGCGAACGCGGTGTTCAGTCCTTCGGCCGATGAAGTCGCCAAAGCCCGACGCATCGTCGACGCCATGGCGCAGGCCGCCCGCGAGGGCAAGGGTGCGGTGCAGGTCGACGGCCGCCTGGTCGACCTTGCCAACATTCGCATGGCACAGAACCTGCTGCAAAAGGCCGACGCCATCAGCGGGAAATGACCGTGATGTGGTCGCTTCGCGCCGGCCCGAAAATTCGCTAGACTGATTTCCTGCCGGTTCCATCCGGCGTCTCCCGGAGGAGGGGGTCATGAAAACAGTCAGCCAGTTGTTGCAGGGCAAGGGCAGCAGCGTGTGGTCGGTGACTCCGGACAGCAGTGTCTACGATGCGCTGAAATTAATGGCCGAAAAAAATGTCGGTGCCCTGCTGGTGATGAGCGACGGCAAACTGCGCGGCATCCTGTCGGAACGCGATTATGCGCGCAAGGTCATCCTCTTCGGCAAGTCATCACATGATCTCGCAGTACGCGAAATCATGTCCGAAAAGGTGGTTTGCGTCGGACCTGCGCAGAAAGTCGACGAATGCATGGCGGTGATGTCGAATAAACGCATCCGTCATCTTCCGGTGCTCGAGGCCGGCAAGGTCATCGGCATGCTGTCGATCGGTGATCTGGTGAAGGAAGTAATCGCCGACCAGCAGATGACCATACAGCAGCTTGAAAGTTATATTCACAGCTGATTAACCGCTTGGCGTGAATGCCGACGCCGGTTTTTGCGGCGTGGTGTTCGCGCGTGTAAACGAAATGAAGTAAACGGAGCAGGTCAGAACATGAAATTCGGTGCCATCATCATCGGGGATGAAATCCTCTCCGGCAAACGCCAGGACAAACACATGGCCAAGGCCATTGCGCTGCTCGCGGCGCGGGGATTCGATCTGTCGTGGGCACAGTATCTGGGCGATGAGCCGGATCTGATCGTATCGACCTTCCGCCGCACGCTTGCGGGTGATGACGTGGTGTTCAGCTTCGGCGGCATCGGTGCGACGCCGGATGACCATACCCGGCAATGCGCGGCAGCAGCAGCCGGCGTTGCGCTGAAACTGCATCCTGAGGCAGAAGTCGAGATTCGTGGACGTTTTGCTGATGACCCCAAGGGTGTTACGCCGCAGCGCTTGATGATGGGCGAGTTTCCCGAAGGTGCTTCGATCATTCCGAACCCGTACAACCGCATCCCGGGATTCACCTTCCGCAATCACCATTTTTTGCCGGGCTTTCCCGAGATGTCCTGGCCGATGATGGAATGGGTGATCGATCAGCGTTACGCCGCCATCGGCGCGGTGCGTGCGGTGGAGTCGGCGATCATTGTTCGTGAAGCGGGTGAGAGCCAGTTGATCGATCTGATGAACGAATGTCTGCGCGCCTATCCGGAACTCAAAGTGTTCAGCCTGCCGCGGGTGACGCCCGAGCGTTATATCGAACTCGGCGTGCGCGGTGAAGCAGCGCAGGTGGCACCCGCAATTGCGATGCTCAAGGACGGTGTCAGCGCACTGGGTTTTCCGTGGACGCCGTTCCAGGCCTGACTTCACGCAGGCGCTGCTGAATAAAAAAGCCCCCGGAGATATCCCGGGGGCTTTTTGTTGATACGTTGATGCTGAAGCTTAAGCGGCCTTCTTGCTGGCCTTTTTCACCGCGGTGGTCGCTTGGGAAGCAGCGGCTTCCATGTTCGACTGCGTGGCTTGCGCGAACTGCTTGGCGACTTTCGACAGATTGTCGTAGGCCGAGTTGACGGCGGCAATGGCCGACTTCACTGCGGCAACACCGACTTCAGAGCCTGCCGGGGCGGTTTTCACCAGTTTGTCGAGGCCGGTCACCAGTTCTTTGTTGAACACGGAGACTTGAGCTTCGACCAGTTTGCCGAATTCAGCTTGCGTACCGGTTGCTACGTCGTAGAGGCTTTTCGCGTAGGCGGTGGCTTTTTCCAGCGACGGTTGCGCGAGGTTGTCTTTCAGTGCGGCGAATTGCTGGAAATCCTTGACGGCGGCCAGTGCTTTTGCGCCTTCGAAGCTGTCTGAAAACGCGGTTTTCGCGGCTTTCAGTTGCAGGTCCATCAGGCGCTCAGCACCTTCGATCGCCACGCCAGCGAAGCGCATCGCAACATCGAGGTTGGCTTTGTTCATTGCAATAAGTTGTTCGGGAGTCTGATACATGGTTATTCTCCTTTAAAAACAGTTAGATACTGGTTAATGCGAATCCTGTAGCGCGGTGAATCTATAAATATATTGCGCTGCACAATTCAAATTATAAGGGCGTACATCGGCAAGTCAAGGGTTTGGAGTAAATATTTATTGCGCCGCACCAATTCCAGCCTTAATTTGGCTTAACTTTGACTTGGCAGGCACTTACGAATAGCATCAAAACCACGAAATTTGTTTCCCAATCAGGGGGTAATACTGGGAAACGCTCTCCCGATCAGAAGGTTGGCGAGCACTAACAAAACGAATGTCAGAAGCTGCTCTCCAGCCGGGAACTGTTCCGACGATCCGCATTTCGACCAGTCCCGATGGGAAACCATTGGTGGAGGTGGCGGGAGCCTGGAATCTGCGTTCTTTGGCTCCGGTGGTTAACCATTTGGTCGAACGCCTGCAGGGCTGTGCGACGGACGCGAGCTGGGATTTGCGAGCAGTCACCGCAATGGATCATGCCGGTGCGCTGATTCTTTGGCGTAGTTGGGGGCGACAACGGGCCAGCCGCCTGATTTTGCTGCCGGAACACGAACCGATCTTTGCAAGGCTGGAAGCGACCCCGAAGCAGGAGCCTGCGCATGTGTCGTCTTTCGACTGGCACGCATCCATCGCTTATCTCGGTGGCGGCATTCTTTCTCTCGCCAGCCATCTAACGGACGCCGTGCTGCTGCTCGGAAACGTTGTGATTGATGCGATTCAACTGTTGCGGCGGCCCCAGCGCATTCCGTGGCGTGAGATCTCCGCCAACATCTACCATATCGGCGCACAGGCGCTCGGCATCACTGCATTGGTCGGTTTTCTCGTCGGAGTCGTGCTGTCGTATCTGACCGGAGAACAGTTGCGTACATATGGCGCCGAAATCTTCATCATCAATCTGCTTGGTGTATCCATCATCCGTGAGCTGGGGCCCGTTCTTGCGGCCATCCTGATTGCCGGGCGCTCTGGTTCGGCGATGACTGCGCAACTGGGTGTCATGCGCGTGACCGAGGAACTGGATGCGATGCAAGTCATGGGAATCCCGCATACCATACGGCTGATCCTGCCGAAAATGATCGCGCTTGCAATCGCGATGCCGCTGATCATTCTGTGGACCGATGCTGTTGCGCTATTTGGCGGGATGATGGCGGCTCAAGTTCATTTGGGACTGGATTATCAATTTTTTCTGTCGGCCCTGCCCGAAGCGGTGCCCTTGGCCAATCTGTGGCTGGGGCTGGGCAAAGGGGTAGTCTTCGGTTTGCTGATTGCTCTTGTTGCCTGTCACTTCGGCTTGCGTATCGAGGCCAACACGGAAAGTCTCGGGCAGGGCACCACCAGTTCGGTGGTGACTGCCATCACCATCGTCATTATTGTCGATGCTGTATTCGCGGTGATGTTTTCCAGCGTCGGGGTGTTTTGATGGCGGCGGAATCCATCATCGAAATCAGGAACCTGTGGACCCAGTTCGGTGCGCAGGTGGTGCACCGTGATCTGAATCTCTGTGTGCACCGTGGCGAGGTGCTGTCACTGGTTGGCGGGTCAGGCAGCGGAAAAACGACGCTGCTGAGACAGATGCTGGGGCTGGAGAAACCCGCGCGCGGCGAGGTGCTGGTTTTCGGTCATCGCCTGCACGGCGGTGATACTGAAGAATTGCGCAGATTGCGAAGTCGCTGGGGCATGCTGTTCCAGCAGGGGGCATTGTTCTCCGCACTGACGGTTTTCGACAACATCGCGTTACCGCTACGCGAGATGAAAGTGCTCGATGAAGATCTGGTCCGTGACCTGGTGTTGTTGAAGCTCGATATGGTGGGGATCGAACGGCATCATGCGACCAAGATGCCGTCGGAATTGTCCGGAGGCATGATCAAACGCATCGCGCTCGCTCGCGCGCTGTCACTGGAGCCGGAACTGCTTTTCCTTGATGAGCCCACGGCGGGGCTGGACCCCGACCGCAGCGAAAGTTTTGTGACGCTGATCGCAGAACTGCGACGTGAACTGGGGCTGACGGTGGTGATGGTGACGCATGATCTGGATACGCTGGTGTCACTGTCAGACCGTGTAGCGGTACTGTGTGACCAGCACGTAATTGCGGTTGGTAGCGTCAGGGAAATTGCCGGTTACTCGCACAAATTCATCGGCAATTTTTTCCAGGGGGAACGGGGAAAGCGTGCGCTCGAGGCGGTTAAGGATCTTGCGGCAGACATCAATGCCCAGAGGCCGGTGCCACGCCTCCCGGAACTGCAGGACAACAAGGGACAAGGGGAATAGCATGGAAAACAAGGCCTACGCGCTCGCCGCAGGGCTGTTCACGCTGCTGCTGGGGGCTGCTGTGATTGTTGTGGCGATGTGGCTGTCGGGAGAAACACATGAGAGTGAATACTATGTGCTTGAATCCAAACATGCCGTGTCCGGCCTCAACGCACAGGCGCCGGTGCGTTTGCGCGGCGTCGAGGTGGGCAAGGTGGAGAGCATTGCCTTTGATCCCGAAGATACACGCATCATTCTTTTGCGCATCAGCGTTCGTGCCGGGACGCCGATCACTCGGGGCACAGTCGCGCAACTGGGTTCGCAGGGGGTTACAGGTCTTGCTTATGTGATGCTGGATGATGACGGAAAAAAGCCGGAACTGATGGCTGGATCCGATGAAAAAAGCGCGCGTATTCCGGTGCGTCAGTCGTTATTCGACGATCTGGCCGGATCCGGCAAGGATTTGTTGGTCGAGGTTGCGCAGGTGGTGCAACGGCTGAACATGTTGTTGGGGGAAAAGAATCAGGCGCAGCTCGTGCGTACGCTGGCCAGCCTTGAATCGGCTGCAATCCACGCCGGCAAACTCGCGAGTGCCCTGGGGCCCGCGGCAGGCAATATGCCTGCGCTGACTGAAGACGCGCGCAAGGCGCTGGGAACTGCCGACACGATGTTTGTTGAACTGACCACCCTGTCGCGCGAATTGAAGCAGCACACCGGCACCCTGGAGCGCGTCGCCAAAAGCGCGGAGCAGGCGGGTGGTTCAGCGCAGGCTGTCTCGGGTGCCGTGGTCACGGAGTCTCTGCCCCGGATCAACGTCCTGCTGGATGAGATGACGCGCAATTCGCGCAATCTGGACAAGCTGTTGACCGATCTGAATGATCAGCCGGCGGCTCTGGTATTCGGGCGCGAGCGCCCACAGCCCGGACCCGGGGAACCGGGCTTTACTACGCAACGCGGGAGCAACCCATGATGTTCACAAACTTTGCCGGAATAGCCCGAGCCGTGGTTTGGAGTGCGGTGTTGTCGCTGATCGTGCTGTTCAATGGTTGTGCGATCGGACCGCCGGCCCGCGACGCCGTCATCAGTTATGACCTCGGGCCGCAGGCCGTTGCCGCAACGGCGGGTTCTCCTTCGCGCGTGACACTGCTGGTGCCAGAGGCTTCAGCGCCAGCGTGGCTGGACAGCACGGGAATTGTTTATCGACTCACCTATCTTGATTCGGCTCGCCCTCAGGTTTATGCGCAAAGCCGCTGGGTGGATTCCCCCTCTGCATTGCTGACTCAGCGCATGCGCACCCGATTCGCTGCAGTCGGGCCGGTGGTGAATGGCCGCGACGGGGCGCGTGCGGATTATGCGCTGCAGGTGGATATTGAGGATTTCAGCCAGAGTTTTGAAAATGCGGACAGCAGCAAGGTATCGATCAGGCTCAGGGTCTCGCTGGTCAATCTGGCCAGTCGTGCACTCATTGCACAGCGTACTTTCAGTATGAACGAATCTGCTGGTGCGGATGCCAAGGGCGCCGTGCGTGCATTCGCACATGGGACGGATAGTATTCTTGAAAACATTGTTGATTGGGCCCGATCGAATCTGAAGGGTGTTTGACAAGCCAGGAGCGAAGCATGAGCACGATATTTGGAAAAATTATCCGCCGGGAAATAGCGGCAGATATTGTCTACGAGGACGAGCAGTGCCTTGCGTTCCGGGATGTCAATCCGCAGGCGCCTACCCATGTGCTGCTGATCCCGAAAAAGGAAATTCCCAGACTCGCAGATGCGGGCGAAAGTGATCATGCGCTGATGGGGCATTTGCTGCTCACCGCTGGCAAGATTGCACGCCAGCTGGGTGTTGGCGATGCCTTTCGCCTGGTGGTGAACAACGGGGCTGGCGCAGGGCAGACGGTTTTTCACCTGCACCTGCACATCCTCGCCGGGCGGCCGCTGCACTGGCCGCCGGGATGATTCAGCGGGTGATCAATCAGCCTGTATGCCGAGTTCCTTGACCGCGGATTTGTAACGCACCAACTGGTCGGCCACAAATTTGCCGAATTCTTCCGGCGTATTGGTCACGGGATCGACACCAAGCTGCATGAATTTCTGTGCAATGTCAGCAGAGCCCATTGCGCTGACCGTCGCCTTGTGCAGCTTCTGCAGGATGGGCTTGGGTGTTTTGGCAGGAGCCATCAAACCAAACCAGCCAAATGACTGATACGTCGGCACGCCGGCCTCGGCGACCGTCGGGACATCCGGGAGTGTTGGGGAACGTTTGATGCCGCCGACCGCAATGGCTTTCAGTTTTCCCGCCTGCACTTGTGAAGTCATGCTGGCCATAGGCCCGAAATAAAACTGGGTTTCCCCGGCCATCGTTGCAGCAACGGAAGGTGCGCCGCCTTTATAAGGGATGTGTATGGTTTCTTTGGCGATGCCTGCGCGGTGCACGAACAAGGCAATGGCATAGTGACTGGTGGAGCCGGTGCCGCCTGAAGCGTAATTCAGTGCGCGCGGTTTGGCTTTGGCCAGGGCGACCAGTTCCGAGACTGTGTTGACACGCAATGACGGGTTGGCGACCAGCAGGTTCTGCGAAATCGCAAACAGCGTAATTGGGGCGAAGTCTTTGACCGGATCGTAGTTGAGCTTGTCCTTCAGCGCCGGCGAGAAAGAGTGCGTCGATACGGAAGCAGCGAGCAGGGTGTAACCATCGGGATTGGCCTTGGCGGCAATCTCCGCGCCCAGCGTACCGCCGGCGCCGCCACGGTTGTCGATGACCATGGGCTGGCCCAATGCTTCACCAATTTTTAGGGCGACGATGCGACCGATGGTGTCGTTGGCGCCGCTGGGCGGATTGGGCGAAATCATCCGTACCGGGCGATTCGGAAAATCCTGTGCGTGAGTTGCGGATGCTGCAGCGATGGCGATGCTGCAAGCGATAAGTATTTGTTTTTGCATAGCCCCCTCCAGGCGATTGCGCTGCTGCGTATGTTTCAGGTTTCTAGCGGTAGCCGGACGGGCTGTCCGGATCGCGCCGAGCGCTCGATGGCGATCGTTGTCTGCAGGTTGATCATTGCCTGCTCCGGCGTGGTGTGCACCGTGGGACTGCCGGTGGCCAAATGGTCGAGCCAGGCGCGGGTTTCATTGCCCAGCGGCCCCCAGAAATCACCTACAGCCCAGTCTCCGGCGGTATTGCTGCCGAGGAAGGCCATGTTCACTGCGTGGTCCGGCACATAGGCGTGCGGGATGCCCTTGTCCGAATACAGGATGTGATCCATGTGGTCATCATCGATGATCATCGTGCCGTCGGTGCCGAGCAGTTCGACGCGGTCGGACTGGCCCAGCGTCGGGTATTTGGCGGGCAGCGCATAACTGACACCGAAGTTCACCACGGCCCCGTCGGCGAAGGTGACGATGGCCCAGGTCACGTCGTGCGCGCCGTAACCGGCTTCCTTGAAAATCCCGTGCTGTCCACGAGCGACGATTTCCACCGGCGTATTGCCTTCAAGGAACCAGCACATCAGATCCACGTAATAAGTCAGCACATCCAGCACCGGGGTTGCATGCGGATCCCGCTTGAGGATGGAGAAAGCCTGCGCGCGCGAGTTGTAGACCCTAGCCAGACCGCCGGTCACGCGGCCGAGCCTGCCCTGGATCATCTGTTCCTTGGCGCGAAGGTAACACTCCTTGTAGCGGCGGCTGTAGCCGATGCGTAATTCACCCTTGGTGGCTTTCAGTGTGGCGAGGATGTCCTCGGCATCGTTCAGTGACAGCGCAATCGGCTTTTCCACCAGTACCGGCTTGCCGAGTTCGAGCGCACGCTTGATCGGTGCTGCGTGTTCCCCCTCGGGGGTGGAGACGAACACCGCAGTGACTTCCGGGTGTTCGATCATTTCAAAGTTGTTGGCTGAATGGACATCGGCGCCGGTGGTTTTGGCGAGTGCCGCGGCGCGTGCCGGATCCAGATCGGATATCGCGAGAAATTCGACGGAAGGGTGTTTTGCAGACAGGCGCGCACGAAGCGTGCCGATGCGGCCGGCGCCGATGACGGCGATGCCGAGTTTTTTGCTGGCTTTCAATGGGACTCCTCCTGATGCGGCGACGCTGTGCGCCGTCTTGCCCCTATTTTAGTAGACGCGGTGTGCGACCGTCCCGCCGCTCAGCACATGCTGGACGTTTTCCCAGGAGACCTTGAACAGGAAGGCCGCCGACTGACGGGTGACACCGGCCACGTGCGGCGTCAGCAGCAGCCGGGAAGCGGCTTCTCCCTCAAGTTTCAGCAGCGGGTTGTCCGGTGTGGCGGGTTCGATGCTGTAAACGTCGACTGCGGCACCGGCAATGCGATTTGCCTTCAGTGCCTGCGCCAAGGCGGCTTCATCAACCACACCGCCGCGTGCGCCGTTGATCAGAACGGCTTCGGGTTTCATCATCGCCAGCTGTTTTTCGCCGATCAGGTTGGTTGTCGCCGGCATCAGCGGCACATGCAGTGTCACGACATCGGCCGTCTTTAGCAGTTCATCGAGCGCCATGCCGCAGGCCTTCATCGCGTCCGCCTTGGACTTGTCTTTCAGTGCGGGATCGAAATAAACGATGTTGCAGCCGATGCGATGGAAGGCTTGCGCAACTGCCATGCCAATCACGCCCATGCCGACAACGCCGACGGTGGCACCGTCGATGCCGGCGAGGTTGTCAGCCATCATGCGGTTGCGGAAGGCGACATAATTGCCTTTCTTGATTTCAGCATCAGCCCAGGAGAAGCGGCGCAGCAGCACTGACGCGCAACTGGTGGTGTATTCCGCCAGCGCGGAATTACTGCCGCCGGGGACGTTGGCGACGGGGATGCCAAGTTTCTTGAGCGCAGCTTCATCAAGGCGGTCGACGCCGGCGCCGGTGATCTGCACCACTTTCAGTGACGTGCCTTCGAACAGGGCTGCGGGCAGCTTGGGGCCGACAGCAGGCATGACGACTGCGCGGGCTTCCTTCATCAATGCCGGCACATCTGCATCATCGGGCTTGCGGTAGGCGATGTTGATGTTGTTCGGCGGGGTGACGCCGACACGGGTGAAATCGGCTTCAGGGCGGAGGCAGAGGACGTCGATGGACATGACTTAAAACCTTTTTTTGCCACAGAGGGCACAGAGCTCACAGAGAAAACCCCGTCATTCGGGGCATTTCCTGCAGTTCTCTGTGTCCTCTGTGATCTCTGTGGCTAGGGTTTAGGGGCTGCAGTTTCCTGCGTGAGTTTCGCGATGTCGGACACCGGAAAGAAACACAGCAGCACCAGCGGATCGCTGCCGGTATTGCGCGTAGCGTGTTTTTCACCGGACGGGATCAGGATGGTATCGCCGGCCTTCAGCGGGTAGTTGCCGCTGTCGGCTTCGGTGCAGCCTTCACCGGACATCACAAAAATGCATTCTTCGAAACCCTGATGGAAATGCCGGCCTCGCGGGCTTTCGCCCGGTTTGACCGGTGGGATTTCCACCAGACGCAGGGTGACTGCCTGCGAGCCTTTCTCGCCGGAAACGATTTCCAGCGATTTGCGGCCCGGCAGGCCCATGCTTTTGGCTTCGGCCAGAGTCAATACCTTGGCCATGATGTTCAGCCTGCGATTTTCAAATGCTTGATCTCGGCCGTGCTGCCTTGCGCCTCGTCGAGCAGCGTGAAGATCTCGCCGCATTCCTTGGCGATGGCGTCGGCGATATCGTTGAGCATTTTGACGCCCTTCGCTGCAGTGGCATGTTCCGGTGCGCCGTACCAGCCCGTCGCAGCGATGGTCTTGATATCGCGCAGCACCGGTTGATAGCTGCGGGTGCGGCGCAGGCGATCCCATTTGCGGCCGTGGCTGTGGTCGGATGAATTGACGTTGTCGATACGGTCGAGGTGCACCAGGTTAGGCTGGTAAGCCAGCACTGCCAGTGCTTCGATTTCACCGCCGTGGGTCAGGCCGCCGCAGTCGTGGCCATAGAGTTCTGCAGCGACGTAACAGGCCTGCACAACGATCACGCTCATGCCGACTTCGCGATGCAGTTTTTCGGAGGCAATCGCCAGCGAAGGAATATTGCCTTCGTGCCAGTTGAGGATCAGCAGGCGTTTGGCACCGTGCTGCGCGGTGGAGGCACAGGTTTCGGTGACGACGCGCTGGTAGGTGTCCGGCGACAGCGTGATCGTGCCTTCGAATGGCATGTGCATGGGCGTCACGCCCAGCGGTCCGCCCGGCAGTACCAGACCGTCCATGCGTTCGGCCACGGCATGGCCGATGACGTTGGCGGCGTAAATGTCGGTGCCGGTGGGCAGGTGCGGCCCGTGCTGTTCGACGCTGCCCGCCGGCAGGATCACCAGCGGGTTCTTTTTGAACTGCGCGGCGATCTCGGGCTGGGTGAGATCGATGAAGTAACGGGTGGCGAGCTTTGACATCTTCGTCTCCGGGTTACGCTGCGCGTTTGGCGTCGTTCTTGGCGCGGGCGTCGTTCATTACTTCTTCGATACTGACGCACTGGCCCTTGCGGTCGATCGACTTCAACGCGGCATTGGTCATTGCCACGGCAACGTTGCCGTTGTGCGCGGTCAGTTCATTGGTCTTGCCGGACAGGCAGCTGCCGGCAAAGGCTTCGAGTTCGGCGCGGAACATGTCGGACTCCGGCAGTTTGATGTCTTCACGTTTGGCCCAACCATCCTTGCCGCGCTGGATGTAGAGCACGGAGTTATCGTGCAGCAGGTGCGGGGTGTCCCAGGTGCCGAAGTCGATTTCGTAATGCATCAGGCCTTTGGAACCGAATACGCGCACCGAGAAAATGCCGGGTGAGGTCCAGCAGGAGCCGACGTAACCGATCTTGCCGTCCTTGAAACGCACCAGCGTCATCGACTGGTCGTCGACTTCGGCGCCGACCGGCGACAGCTTGGAGGCCATCGACGACACTTCCTGCACTTCACCGCCGAGCATGTGCAGCACGTCGAACTGGTGAATCGCCAGTTGCGACAGCGGGCCGCCGGGGGCGCGGTCCTTGTACCAGCGCCAGGTCTGCGGCGTCAGTTCAAGGGCGCGTTCATTCGAGAAATTGGCTTCCATGAAAGCGACGCGGCCGAGTTCGCCGGCATCGATTTTTTCCTTGATGATGCGGATGCCCGCCATCAGGCGTGCGCTGTGGCCGACGGTGACGGTGATGCCATACTGCTTCTGCAGTGCTTCGATTTTCAGTCCGTCTTCCAGCGTCTGCGAGATCGGCTTTTCGGTGTAAACATGTTTGCCGCCCTTGGCGACGATTTCAGCCATCGGCAAATGCTGTTCGTTCGGCACCGTCAGGATCACGCCCTTGATTTCCGGGTTGGACAGCATGGCCTGCATGTCGGGTACTGCGGGCACGCCCATTTCCTTGGCGAAGGCATCACGTTTTTCCTGCGAGCGGCTGTAGCCGGCAACGATCTGGACCTTGCTCGACTGCTTGGCGGCGCGGGTCAGGACTTTGGCCCAGCGGCCGAGGCCGACGATACCGACTTTGACGGGGGTGCTCATGGATGCGTGCTCCTCACTGAATTTGAATGATGGATGGCTGAAATTGATGGCAAAAACTGAGAAATCTGTGATCCGGCCCGGGCAAAACAAGGGCTTGCCGGCAGCATCAGCTCGTAATATCGTATTACGGTATTACGGTAGGGGTCAACCGGCAAGCGATGCAACATCATGAATAATCTAAAAATCGAAAATGTTCAAAAACTTGCAGCTCCCTTGCGGTTGCAGGTGCTCGACGGTTTGCGCCGCGCGATCATTGAAGGGCGG
>CAZHFZ010000043.1:24885-30298 GCA_964531455.1 uncultured Bordetella sp. | reverse complement strand
CTGCCCTCTCCCCATCAAAAGATGGGGAGAGGGTTCCAAAACCTAAACCGCACTCGTTTTTTTCAGCTCGGCAACCTGCGCCGCAGAATACCCCAATTCACCCAGAATCAAATCCGTGTGCGCCCCCACCGCCGGCACCGGATCCATCCGCGCCTCGAAACCTTCAAAAGTCGCCGCCGGCAGCAAGGCCGGAATCACCCCGGCGGGGGTCTCCACCTCACGCCAACGATTCCGCGCCTGCAACTGCGGATGATCCCAGACCTGGTCCGGCGTATTCAGCCGTGAATTGGCAATGTCCGCCGCATCCAGCTTCGCCACCACTTCGTCGCTGGTCCACGGCGCAAAAGTGCTCTCGATCAGCGCAACCACTTCGGCCCGTGCCGCAGTGCGTTTGGTGTTGTTGTCGTAACGGGGGTCCTTCGCAAGATCAGCCCGGCCCAGCACCTTGTCACAGAAATTCGCCCACTCGCGTTCATTTTGGATGCCGAACAGCACATCGCCATCCTTTGTGCGGAAACGCCCGTAGGGCACGATGGTCGCGTGATCCGGGCCACTGCGCCGCGGCGCCTTGCCGGAGTAATGCGTGTAATACAGCGGATGCCCCATCCACTCCGCCATGGTTTCGAACATGGTGAGATCGATGTGCGCACCCTCGCCGGTACGTTCCCGGGTGTACAGCGCCGCGAGAATCGCGGAATAGGCATGCAGCCCGGTGCCGATATCGGTAATCGAAATACCGACCTTCGCCGGGGACTCCGGCGTGCCGGTCAACGACAACACGCCCGCCTCGCCCTGCACCAGCAGGTCATAGGCTTTCTTTTTCGAATAAGGCCCGGTCGTGCCGTAACCCGACACATCACAGACGATCAGCTTCGGATGTTTCGCGCGCAATTCGGCCGCGCCCAAACCGAGACGCTTCGCCGCGCCCGGCGCGAGGTTCTGGATGAACACATCGGCTTCGGCGATCAGTTTGGCGAGAATGTTTTTCGCCTCGGGATGTTTGACATCCAGCGTCAGGCTTTCCTTGGAGCGGTTGAGCCAGACGAAATAAGCCGACTGCCCCATGACCGTCTGATCATAGTCGCGCGCAAAGTCACCGACCTTGGGCCGTTCGATCTTGATCACCCGCGCGCCTAAGTCAGCTAATTGGCGCGAGCAGAACGGTGCGGCGACGGCTTGCTCCAGCGCAACGACGGTGATTCCCGCTAGCGGCAGCGCAGCCATCAGAACGACCGCGGCATACCCAGGATATGCTCGCCGACATAGGACAGGATCAGGTTGGTCGAGATCGGCGCGACCTGATACAGCCGCGTCTCTCGGAACTTGCGCTCGACGTCGTATTCTGCGGCGAAGCCGAAACCGCCGTGGGTCTGCAGGCAGGCGTTGGCCGCTTCCCATGACGCATCGGCGGCGAGCAGCTTGGCCATATTGGCTTCGGCACCGCAGGGTTGTTTGGCATCGAACAATGCTGCCGCCTTGTAACGCATCAGGTTGGCGGCTTCGACATTGACGTAGCTGCGCGCAATCGGGAACTGCACGCCCTGGTTCTGGCCGATGGGCCGGTCGAACACGACACGGTCATTGGCATATTTGCT
Source organism: uncultured Bordetella sp. (assembly GCA_964531455.1). GTDB lineage: Bacteria > Pseudomonadota > Gammaproteobacteria > Burkholderiales > SG8-41. Next base: position 28,703 of record CAZHFZ010000043.1, on the reverse strand, counting down.
CGCGCGATCAACAAACCAGTAACCGTCACCGATGCACTCGGCGGCAATCAGGATGCGCTCGGCGTTGAGGCCGTCGAGGATGTATTTGAAGCCACGCCCTTCTTCACCAATCAGGTTCTCGACGGGGATTTCGAGATTGTCGATGAACAGTTGATTGGTTTCGTGGTTCACCATGTTGCGGATCGGTTTGACTTCAAGGCCGTTGCCGATGGCTTCACGCAGGTCGACGATGAAAATCGACATGCCTTCGGATTTTTTCTTGACCTGATCAAGCGGCGTGGTGCGTGCGAGCAGGATCATCAGTTCCGAGTGCTGGATGCGCGAGATCCACACTTTCTGGCCGTTGACGACGTACTTGTCGCCTTTTTTCACGGCAACGGTCTTAATCTTGGTGGTGTCGGTGCCGGCGGTCGGTTCGGTGACGCCCATCGACTGCAGCCGCAGCTCACCGGTGGCGATCTTCGGCAGGTATTTGCTCTTCTGCTCGGCCGAGCCATGGCGCAGCAAGGTGCCCATGTTGTACATCTGGCCGTGGCAGGCTCCGGAGTTGCCGCCGCTGCGGTTGATTTCTTCCATGATGATCGAGGCTTCGGTCAGGCTGAGGCCCGAGCCGCCGAACTCTTCCGGGATCAATGCCGACAGCCAGCCGGCTTCGGTCAGCGCGGTGACAAAGGCATCGGGATATCCGCGCACATCATCGACCTGCTGCCAGTAGGCGCTGTCGAACTGGTTGCACACGGCGCGTACGCCCTCACGAAGGTCGGCGTAATCGTTCTGATCAGGAATGGACAACATGGCTTTGATTTCGGTTGAAATTAAGAGCTTCATTATAAACGAAGGCTCCCGGCAGGTCGGCGGATTGGACAGCCGCGGCAAAGCGTCTAAACTGCCCGTTCCCGAATAAAGGAGCGCGTGTGCAAACCGACCAGCAGACCCGCGCCACAGTGTGGCCGGACCAGATTTTTGATGTATTCAAGGATGCGGGCATTTCCCAGGTGGCCTATGTGCCGGATGCGGGACATGCCAAGCTGATCAACCGTTGCCAGGCTGAAAAATCCATGCGCACGGTGTCGCTGACCACCGAAGAAGAAGGCGTAGCCATGCTCGCCGGCTCGTGGATGGGCGGCGCCAAAGGCGTTCTGCTGATGCAGTCCAGCGGCGTCGGCAATTGCATCAACATGCTGTCCATGTTTGAAGAATGCCGCCTGCCGTTGTTGATGATCGTCACCATGCGCGGCGTCTGGGGGGAATTCAATCCCTGGCAGGTGCCGATGGGCGGCAGCACCGCCACTGCCCTGGAAAATGCCGGTGTCATTGTGCATTCGGTTGATCGCGCCGAGGACATCAGGGAAACCGTCCACGCCTCCGCCGCACTGGCCTTCAACACCCAACGTCCGGTCGCGGTGCTGATTCAGCAGCGCGTCATCGGATTCAAAAATTGGAATAAATAATCATGGCCAGCAAAAAACCTGCAGGACTCGACCGCCGCAAAGTCGTCGCCGCGCTGCTTGCCGACCGCGGTGATGCGTTGGTCGTCACCGGTCTTGGTTCACCAACGTATGACGCCTTTGCCGCCGGCGACAATGATCTCAACTTCTATCTTTGGGGCGCGATGGGCGGCGCGGCGATGGCGGGCCTGGGCCTGGCACTCGCGCAACCCAAGCGCCGCGTGCTGGTCATCACCGGTGACGGTGAAATGCTGATGGGCCTGGGCTCACTCGCCACCATTGCCTGCGAAGCACCGAAGAATCTTTCAATTGCCGTGATCGACAACGGCCACTACGGCGAAACCGGCATGCAGCGCGCCCACACCGCCCGTGGCGTCGATCTTGCCGGGATCGCGAAAGCCGCAGGATTCAAATCAACAAACACGATCGACAGCATGACTGTCCTGCAGCGCTGGCTGCCGGAATTCCACAGTAAAACCGGACCCGTGTTCGCCGACATCAAGGTGTCCGCCGAGCCCGCACCGATGCGCCTGCCGCTACGGGATGGCACGGCGATCAAGTATCGGTTTCGGACGGCTTTGTTGGGTTCAAAAGCGGTGGAATGACAGGCTTCTGGTTGCCCCTCACACTAGCCCTGCTTTGCTTCAAGTGTGCCCTTGTCTCCTCATCAAGAGATGGGGAGAGGGAACAAAATCAAGCCCCCTCTCCCCGTAGTCTTACGGGGAGAGGGTTGGGGTGAGGGGCAACCCATGAAAGGCAATACGCAACGCGGCAAAACATTCGCCCGCAAACTCCGAAAATCCGAAACTGATGCCGAACGCAAAATCTGGCAGCAACTGCGCAGGCGGAATCTGAAAGGCGCAAAATTCCGCCGCCAGCACCCAATAGGACCCTATGTTATTGATTTTATTTGCATAAATGAAAAACTTATTATTGAGCTTGATGGCAGCCAGCATCAGCAACAACAGGATTACGATGCGCAGCGCACGGCGTTTCTGGAGCAATCCGGGTATCGGGTGTTACGGTTTTGGGATGATGATGTGTTGCTACGGACGGATGATGTGATGCAGGCGATATTTGACACTTTGGGCAGCCCCTCACCCTAGCCCTCTCCCCGCAAGACTGCGGGGAGAGGGAACTGATTATTGGAACAATAAAGCTATCGGTCATGAATACAGTCTCCGAATCCATCCAGAAATACAAAATGTTCATCGGTGGCGAATGGGTCGAAGCCGCCGGCGGCGAACATTTCCCCAGCGATAACCCGTTCACCGGCAAACCCTGGGCCTCGATTCCGCGCGGCGGCGCCGCCGATGCGGCACGCGCTGTGGAAGCCGCACACAAGGCACTGACCAGCGGTGAATGGCCCAAATGCAATGCGACCAAACGCGGCGCACTGCTGCGCAAGCTCGGCGACCTGATCACTGAACATTCAAAAACGCTCGCCGAAACCGAAGTGCGCGACAACGGCAAGCTGTATGCCGAAATGAGCGCGCAGACCGCATACATGGCGCAGTGGTACTACTATTTCGGCGGGCTCGCCGACAAGATCGAAGGTTCGGTGATTCCGATCGACAAACCCGACACCTTCAACTACACGCGTTATGAGCCGATGGGCGTGATCGCGATGATCATTCCCTGGAACTCACCGCTGCTGCTTCTGGCATGGAAACTGGCACCCGCCCTCGCCGCCGGCAACACGGTGGTGATCAAACCCTCGGAGTACACCTCGGCGTCAGCGCTGGAGTTCATGAAGCTCATCGAACAGGCCGGTTTCCCGCCGGGCGTGGTCAATGTGGTGACCGGCTTCGGCGCCGAAGTCGGCACGCCGCTGGTCGAACACCCGAAAGTCGCCAAGGTCGCCTTCACCGGCTCCGACGCCACCGGCCAACGCATCTATGAAGCCGCAGCCAAGGGGCTCAAACGCGTCAGCATGGAACTCGGCGGCAAGTCGCCGAACATCGTGTTCGACGATGCGCACATCGACAACGCCGTCAAAGGCGTGATCTCCGGCATCTTCGCCGCCACCGGCCAGACCTGCATCGCCGGTTCGCGCCTGCTGGTGCAGCAGTCGATCCATGATCAGTTCGTCGACAAGCTGGTGGCGCTGGCGAAGACCGCAAAAATGGGCGACCCGATGAGCATGGATACCCAGGTCGGCCCGGTCACCAATCCGCCGCAGTTCAAAAAAATCCTCGATTACATCGACATCGCCAAAGGCGAAGGCGCCAAAGCGGTGCTTGGCGGCGCCAAGGCCGCACGCCCGGAATGCGGCAACGGCTGGTTTGTCGAACCGACGATCTTCACCGGCGTGAACAATTCGATGCGTATCGCGCAGGAAGAAGTCTTCGGCCCGGTGCTGTCGGTGAT
>CAZHFZ010000043.1:10456-24785 GCA_964531455.1 uncultured Bordetella sp. | reverse complement strand
CTGCAGACCAAGAGCGTGTGGATTTCCACCGCAACCGAAGTGCCCAACCCCTTCGTGCTGCGCTGAGCTGGTTGCAGATACTCGTCAAATCCCTGCTCGCCGCCGGATTCGGCCTGCTCCTTGCCGCAATGTGGCTGCGTCACGAACTGCCCGCCCCTGACCGCCTGCTCGACATCCTGCAGCAGGAACCGGAGCAGGTCGAAGTCCGCGAGCAGGCATTCAACACAACCGTAAGCGGCGTGACCTATACCGTCCAGCCGCTCTACCGCTACGAACTGCACGGCCTGGTGGTCAGCATGCACGACACCAGCACCTGGTGGAACTACATTCATCGCGAATGGAACGACAAGCTCAACGTGGTCGATTTCTGCGTGATCTGGGGCCGCAATGCCGCCAGCGGCGCTTACCGGAAGATGAGTTACTCCAGCGGACAGTTCGTCTGTTACTTCCAGGCGCCCGATCAGGAATCGTTCCAGGCTTTCGATATGGCCGGCCTGTCCAACAATCATGTGTTGACCGACGATCCCTTTGTCGCAAAGCGGCTGCGCTCAGTGCGCATCGGCGACCAGATTCGCTTCAGCGGCTATCTCGCTGAATATTCGCACAATCACAACGGTCAGCCCTTCAAACGCGGCACCAGTACTGTGCGCAGTGACACCGGCAACGGCGCCTGCGAAACCATCTACGTGAAAGACTTCGAAATCATCCGCCACGGCGGCGGCCCCTGGCGTTCGATGTTCTGGGTGGCATGGGCGCTGATCGCTGCCGGGATTGTCGGCTGGTTCAGGCTGCCGTTGAGCCAGCATTAGCACGACGGTTGCACCTCAAAAAACAAAAAGGACGCTGCGGCGTCCTTTTATGTTCTGCAGCGCAGTGGTTCAGGCGCCTTCAGGTTTCACAAACCCCGGCGGCAGCGTTTCTTCAAATGACGGACGCGCGGTAATGCCGGCAGCCCATTTCGCCAGCTTCGGGGCGCGGCTGCGCCAGTCATTCGGGTAGCGGAAATCGGTGTACTGGATCGCCACGCCCATCACGACATCGGCGAGACCGAAACGGTTGCCAAGCAGGAATTCGCTGCCTTCCTTGATGGTTTTTTCGGCGAGGTCAATGGCGCGGTCAATGCGCTTCTCTTCGCGTTCCTTTTTCTCCGGCATCTGCTTGTCTTCCGGACGGCGGTTCTCGAAGGCGCGGGTGATGCCGGCATCGATGATGCCGTTACCGAGGGCCTGCCACCACTGCGATTGCCAGTAGCCGGCAGGATCACGCGGCGTCAGTGACTTGCCGTCGCTGTGGTCCAGATAATGCACAACGAGGTTGGATTCAAACATATAGCTCTCGGGGCCGATCTCCAGCACCGGAATTTTCGACAGCGGGTTCTTGATGATGATCGGGCTGTCGTCAGTCCACGGATCCTCGATGACAAACTCAACCGGCATATTCTTTTCATGGATCAGCACGCGCGCCTTGCGCACGTAAGGTGATGTGGGTGAACCGTAGAGCTTCATGTTGATGCAACTCCCTCAGTGGGTGGGCAAAAACGGCATTCTAGCAGGGCCGCGGGGCAACCCTTGCCGATGCTCCATCCGCAACATGGAATGTTGCTTTATCCGCCCTTATGGCACTGCTACCATGCCCCGGCAAATCCTTCCATTCGGGACCCTACATGATCACGGTTACCAAGCTCGGCAAGCATATTGGCGCCAGCATTACCGGCGTCGACCTGTCCAAACCCTTGGACGACAATACCTTCGACCAGGTCAGCAAGGCCTTTTTCGACAACGAAGTCGTGGTGTTCCCCGGCCAGAAACTGACGCCGGAACAGCAGATCGCCTTCACCCAGCGCTTCGGTGCACTGGAACACCATGTGCGCAAGGAAGCGCGCCTGGCTGACCACCCGGAAATCTTCATTCTGTCGAACAAGACCGACGACAAAGGGAATGCCATCGGCGCGATGGATGCCGGCCGCTTCTGGCACAGCGACCTGTCCTATAAAACACAGCCGAGCCTGCTCTCCGCGCTTTATGCGGTCGAGATTCCGGTCAAGGACGGTAAACCGCTGGGCGATACGCGTTTTGCCAGCAGCACTGCGGCTTACAAAGCACTGCCGGATGCGATGAAACAAAAGCTGGCAAGCCTGAAGAATATCCACAGCTATCGCGATTACCGCATCAAGAATTACGCCGCCCAGCAGGAAGACATCCGCCTCGGCATCCGCACCGTGCAGGAACATGCGCCGACGCCGGAACAATTGGCCAGCGTGCCTGACATGGCGACACCCGTGGTGCGCACGCATCCGGTCACCGGCCGCAAGGGACTTTTTGTCAGTGAAGGCCACACCTCACATATGTATGACATGCCGCAGGAAGAAGGCGACAAGCTGCTGCGCGAACTCTACGACCACATCACCAGCCCGGATTTTGTCTATACCCACAGCTGGAAGCCGGGCGACCTGCTGATGTGGGACAACATCGCCTTGCAGCACAAGGCAACCTTTGACTATGACCCGCTGCCGCGCCTGCTCTATCGCACCACGGTGCGCGGCCCTGCAGTCGCCGACTCGAAAGTACTCGCATGAAAGAAATCCGCATCCTCTCCGCCACCGGCATTCTCGGTTCGGGCTTCCGCGAGGAAACCCTGAAACGGGCGATGACGCTGAAGCCCGATTTCATCGGGTCCGACGCGGGCTCCACCGATCCCGGCCCTCACCACCTCGGTTCCGGCGAACCGCAGTTCTCCGACGCCGCCTGCAAACGCGACATCCGGCTGATGATCCTGGCTGCGCGCGCAGCAAAAATCCCCGTGCTTGTCGGTTCGGCGATGACTGCCGGCACCAATGCGCAGGTTGATCGCCTCGCCGGCATCGTCCGCGAGATCGCGCGCGAAGAAAAACTCAATTTCAAACTGGCAACCATTTACTCCGAACAGGACCGCGCCTACCTCAAGCGCCGCCTGAAGGAAGGCCGCATCAAGCCGCTGGCCAATGCGCCGGTGTTCGACGAAGGTGTCATTGACCGCAGCAGCCACATTGTCGGCATGTGCGGCGCGGAACCTTATATCGAAGCGCTGCAGAACGGCGCCGATGTAGTCATCGCCGGCCGCTCCAGTGACACCTCGATCTTCTCGGCGATGCCGGTCATGAAAGGCTTCAATCCGGCGACGGTCTGGCACATGGCCAAGATCATGGAGTGCGGGGCTGCCAGCGTGGTGCTGCGCAAATACCCGGACTGCAACTTCGCCATCGTCACCGATGATCATTTCATCATCGAGCCGCCGAATCCGGACTACCGTTGCGACCCCACCAGCGTCGCCTCGCACAATCTGTATGAAAACTCGACGCCCTACGAGCTGGTCGAACCCTCCGGGATCCTCAACACCGTCAACGCGCGTTACGAAGCCATTTCCGACCGTGCCGTCAAAGTTTCCGGCAGCACCTTCAAACACGCCGAGCGTTACACCATCAAACTCGAAGGTGCGGAACTCGCCGGCTACCAGAGCATTGTGCTGGGCTCGGTGCGCGATCCGATCATCCTGCGCCAGTTCGACCACTGGCTGGAGAATCTGGTCAATGCCGCGAAGGACCGCATCCGTGCGGTGATGGGCGACTCGATCGACAGCCAGTACCGGCTGGATATCCGCCAGTTCGGCCGCAATGCCGCAATGGGCGTGCTGGAGCCGGACATGAGCATCGGCCATGAAGTCGGCCTGCTGTTCCAGATCACCGCGCCGACGCAGAAGCTGGCAAATGCGCTGGCAAAATCGTTGAGCCACATCGCCGTGCACTATCCCGTACCGGAGTGGACCGGACTGATCACCTCGGTGGCCTTCCCCTACTCGCCCGCGGAAATCGACAAGGGTGCCAGCTACCGCTTCAACATGAACCATGTTGTTGAACCGGACTCGCCGCTGGAGATGTTCCGCCTCAACTACGAGAGCCTCTGACCATGGCCACCAAACTCTGGCAAGTCACCAAGCTGATCCGCAGCAAGAACTCGGGTCCGTTCGAATTGACCTTCGACATCATTTTCAAGGATCACGCGACCTATGAAAAAGTGCGCGATGTGAAGCTGATCAACGCCGACTGGTTCGCCAAAACCTATCGCCTGAAGCCCGAAGTCGTCGCCATCATCAATTACGACGCAGCCTCGGCGATCAAGATCACCATCCCGCGCCCGGTAATCTCCGGCGACATCAATGACGGCGACGTGTTCGGCGGCCAGCAGTACGGCCCGCTGGTCGACCTGGAAGTGCCGGCATGACCGGGCCGGCCGGCGGACTGATCACGGTCCGCCTCAATGTTGAAACTGAACACGACGCGGAATTCAACGACTGGTACACGCTGGAGCATGTGCCGCAGTTGACGGCGCTGCCAGGGTTTGTGCGCACGCGACGCTACCTCTGCCGGAAATGGAACAGCGACGCAGCCGACATCCGCTACCTCGCCTGGTATGAAACCGCTGACCAGACGGTAGAGGCCGCGAAAGACTTTCAGTACATCGTCGCCAATCCGACGCCGTGGTCGCTGCGCATGCGCAAGCTCTATGGCGACCGGCGCGAACGCATGAATTTCCAGCTGATGTGCGAGGTCGGCAGCGTGCCGTCGCCGGATGCGCCGTGGATGTATATCGTGCACACCGACATCCCGGACCACATCATTGATGAATACAACGAGTGGTATGACAAGGAACATCTGCCGCGCTGCGTCGACATCCCCGGCGTGTTGCGGGAGCGGCGCTTCGCATCGACCGGCATCCTCGGCGGAACAACCGACGGCCCGCGTTACCTGACCGCCTATGAAATGACCGACCCCGATGTCTGGGAAAGCCCTGCCGCGTTGCAGGCGCGAAAGACCCCATGGACTGAAAAAATGCGCTCGCTATTCAGTAATACGCGGCGGGCACTGTATCAGCTGGTCGCACCGACCGTGACGCACGACGAAGCCCTGAAACAGAAACGGGTGTCCGTTATCTGATTGGCACAAACAAAGGCTGCCGCCGCACAGCAGCGGCAACGACCCGGATCACGCCTAGATCACCTTCTCCGCCTTCAGGACCGCCAGTTCTTCCTTGGACAATCCAAGCCACTCGCCATAAACCTCGTCATTGTTCGCGCCCAGTTCCGCGCTGGGCTTGAGTTTCGTGAGTGTCTGCTTCTCGAAGCGCAGCGGGCTGCGTGCAGCCGCGATCCGGCCATATTTGGGGTGCTCCATCCACTCCAGCATGCCCCGTTCATGCAGGTGCCGGTCATTGGTAATTTCCGCGAGATCACGCACAGGCGCACAGGGAATGTGATGCGGTGAAAGGATGGCAAACAACTCATCGCGCTTGTAGCGCGCCGCATACTCGCCAACAATCCGGTCGACTTCCTCACCGAGTGTGGCGCGTTTCTTGGCCGTATCGAATCTGGGATCGGACGCCAGATCCTCCCGGCCCATTACTTTCGTCAGCGAGATCCAGTGCTTGTTATTGGTACATAGAATGGCAATGTATCCGTCTTTCACCTTGTAAACACTGTAAGGTGCCGACGCCCTTCCGCTATGCGTGTTGCCCGTTCTCTGCTCGAAATTGACCGGCCCGCCATAATTTCCGGAGGCAAAGTACAGGCCCAGACTGGAGGCCAGCGAAAAATAGATGGCGTCCAGCATCGCCACTTCAACCTTCTGGCCATGCCCGGTTTTTTCCTGCTCGTATAAAGCAGTCACCACCGCTCCGTAGAGATGGACACCAGCGGAAAAGTCGCACAGTGCCGGGCCTATTTTTGTCGGCGGCCCGTCCGGGAAGCCCGTAACACTCATCACCCCCGACATGGCCTGAATCGAAATATCCATCGCCGGGTATTCCTTATAGGGTCCGGTACTGCCATAGCCGGAGCCTGAGGCCATGATGATCCTGGGATTGACCTTGCTCAGAACCTCATAACCGATACCCAGTTTATCGATCTTTCCGGGCAGAAAATTCTCGAGTAACACGTCGGCACGACGCGCCATATCCAGCAGAATCTCGCGTCCCCGCTTGGTCTTCAGATTCAGGGTGACTGCCTGCTTGTTTGAATTCAGCATGGCAAACGGCAGTGCCGCCCCTCCGATGAGGGTGCGCTGACGCATCGACTCGCCTTCAAGCGGCTCTATTTTGATGATGCGGGCGCCGGCCATCGCCATCAGAAATGTTGCATAAGGGCCGTTATAGATCTGCCCCAGATCAAGAACCGTAATACCGTGCAGGGGACCTTGCTGATTCGTCACTGCCGCTCTCTCTTCATTGTTGGTCTCGGAATTCATCTGCCGCTTCGATCAGGCTAGTTCTTCTTGCGCGCCAGAAATGCCGCCATGAGTCTGGATGGTTCATCGCTGCGGCGGGCCTCGACACACATCTCGATGCCGCGACGAATGCTGTCGGTCAATGACATGCGCTCCCAATCCCGCAATAACGACTTCTGCAATCGCACTGCCCGCGGACCGCTGATCAATATTGACTGGATCCACTTCTCCACCGCAGCATCCAGCTCGGCAGCGGGGACGAGTTTTTGCACAAATCCGGACTGGTGCATGTCTTTGGCCTCGAAGATATCGCCCGTCAGAACGAGTTCAGCCGCACGCCCCCATCCCACCAGCGACGGCAGGAGTGCCGCCTCCATGCCTGACGGCAGGCCGACACGCACCTCGGGCATGCCGAATTTCGCGTGATCCGCGGAAGCCCGCATGTCACATGACGCGGCAAGCTCCATTCCCGCACCAAAACAATACCCGTTCACACGCGCAATGACGGGGACGGGGCAGCGGCGTATCGCGTCACAGGCGTAATGCGTGAGCGTATGTTCCTCCTCGGCCTCCTCGACGCTTAAATCCTTCATTTCCGCCAGGTCAGCCCCGGCGATAAATGACTTTTCACCCGCTCCGGTCAGCACGACGGCGCGCAGCTTTTCGTCCTGGGACAGGCTGGAGAAGGCATTGGCGATGGCCCGTTTACCCGCCATGCCCAGTGCGTTGCGTTTTGCCGGATTGTTGATCGTCACATGGGCGATGTGCCCTGCATCTCCCCGCTGATCAATGCGGACAACAACGAGGTCGTTGCTTTCCGTTGCTGTCTTATTCAATTTTCCCGCCTTCCATGGACAATCCCGAAACTACACCCGATTTCATGAACCGTTCGGGAATGATAACGCCCGCCGCAACGCGATGGCCGGGGGCACCGCCGCAAAACTGCCTTAAAAAACGGAAAGAGGCGCCCTGCGGCGCCTCTTCGCTGACGGCTGCAAACCGCTTACATCGGCAGCGGCATGTCCGGCAGCCGCTTGACGACCTTCACGCGCTGCACGGTGTCGCCGGCCAGATGGGTCCACACCAGCGCATCGCGCACCAGCTTGTCGACGCGCGCGTGCATCATGCAGCCTTCGGGGCCGTGGATTTCCATATTGGCCTTGGTCACGCGCTGCACCACTTCCTGCGAGTAGTTCATCACCAGCACGTTGTTGCCGATGTCCGGCAGCTTGCGGTCGCGTTCCCAAGCGGCGCGCAGCACGAATGAACGCAGCGCTTCAGTCAGCATGTACATCTCATTGAGCTTCAACTGCACCAGTTGGTGGTCGATGACGAGTTTGCCGGCGCGTTTGTAGTTCTTGGCGAAATGCATCGCCATGCCGACGGCGTCTTCGCAGATGCCCAGCGCATTGGCCGCGAGTTCGATATCGCCGAATTCGGATTTGTCATTGGCGCGCGCCTTGACGCCGCCGTTGACCTCGCCCATCACGCTCGAGTTGGGGACGCGGCAGTTTTCGAATATCAGTTCGCCGTTCTGGTAAAAACGCCAGCCGCGCTTGTTGAACACCTTGCCGATGCGGAATCCCGGGGTGTCCTTCGGGATGATGAACATCGTCGTGCCTTGACGGATGCCAACATCAGGATTGGTCCGTGCATCGACGAAAAACAGCTTGGCCACGCTGCCGTTGGCGATGAACATCTTGCTGCCGTTGAGAATCCAGTCATCGCCATCACGCTCGGCGCGCAGTTTCCAGCCGGCCTTGGGATCGTTCTCCGGCGGCATGCGGTTGTCGGAGCCGGCATTGGCCTCCGTGCCGCCCTTGCCCAGCAGGTAGCTGTCATCTTCCATGAAGGGCTTGAGGAAACGCTCCTTCTGCTCCTTGGTGCAGGACGCGGCCACCAGGTGACTCCATTTCCAGCACTGGCTGAAAGTCTTGGATACCGAGCTGTCGCCGCGCGCCAGTTCGATCATCACCAGCGTCTGGGTGACGAAATCAGCTTCATGGCCACCCCACTCCTTGGGCACGGCCAGCGTGCGGAAACCCAGTTGCGAACCTCTCTTGATGATTTCCCAATCAAAGGTGGCCTTGGGATCAGCGATCTGATCGCGCGCCAGCGACAGTGGCCGGATTTCCTCGTCGGAGAAACGTCGGGCTTCCGATTGCCAGTGGCGCTGCTCTTCATTCAGTGAAAAATCCATAATGAACCCTCAGAATTTATTAAATTAATCAAATAGTTAAATTAAGCAGTCACTATTCAGCGCGAATAACCGGCAACAGTTTCGGCCACCACCAGGGGTGCGGCAAGATCGCAGTCCGCCGAATGCTGCAGCACCAGTGTGTCATGCACGTATTTTTGCAGCGGCATGTCGCGCATCACGCCCATGGCGCCAAAACACTCCGTCGCTTCAAGTGTCGCACGATGCAGCGAATGCGCGGTAAACGTGCGCGCCACCACATGCCACGGCAGATCGTTGACGCTGCGGTCACTCACAGCCTCGGGATGATCGGTGATCCACGCCGCCTTCAACGTCAGTGCCCGAGCTGCTTCAAGCTGTATGGCCACATCGGCGAGTTTCATGCCAATGGCCTGATGCTGAACGATATAAGCGCCGCCCTGCCAGCGCATCTTGGCGTAATCGACAGCAGCTTCATACGCCGCACGCGCCACGCCAACGTTCACAGCCGCGGTCTGTATCGAACGGCGTGCAATGAGGTTTTGCAGCATGCGATGCGCGGCTTCAGCCGTCAGCACGTCCTCTTCACCCACCTTGCATCCCTTCAGCGTCACTGCGGCCATCGCGCCATGGTGCCAGCGCGCGCGCTCTCCGCCGCCGCCAAAAGCCGGCAGATCGTCATCGATTGAAAGGCCTTTGGCATCGCTGCCGATCAGCACCGACACGGTTCCGGGACCGTCGGCAATCTTCGCCTGAACAATGAACAGGCCCGCCACCGGCGCATTAGCCACAAAAGGCGCCAGACCATTCAGCGTCCAGCCCTTGCCGTCGCGCTCGGCCACCACTTCAGGGGCTCCGATGACATCGGCATCAGCCGGAACTGCATGGTGATAGCTCCAGCCCAGTTCGGCATCATCATCCCGCGCAATCAGCGACAGATGAAAACGCTCACCGGCCTCAAACTTCGGCCACCAGCGTTTGCGCTGGCTATCGTTCATCGCTTCGTGCACGGCGCGCGCCAGCAAAGCGGTTTCACCCAGCACCATCGCCAGATCAACGTCGCCTGCGGCAATTTCTTCCAGCAGTACGCAACAGGTCACCAGATCGGCACCTGCGCCACCTGCTGCCTCCGGCAATGCCAGACCACGCAGCCCCATCTGTGAAAGCTGGTCGAGGAATCCGGTCATCAGCGGTTTTTCGAAGGGCTCCAGCCGTTTGGGATCAATTGCTGCCGGTTGGACTTCCTGGGTTACAAAATCGCGCACGGCATCGCGAAATTCGATCTGCTCGGCCGTCAGTTGCAAGTCATACATGAGAAGTGGCGTCCTTGGTTGGGGTTACTGGGGGTCAATGCCGGCTTCACGAGCCATCTTGATCCATTTAGCAATTTCCGACTTGATGAATGCGTCATGCTCCTCGATCGAGCTGCCAATGGGATCAGCACCCAGCTTGATCAGGGTCTTGCGGTTTTCGGCATCTTTGACCGCAGTCACCATCGCGAGATTCATTTTATCGGCAACCGGCCTGGGGAGGCCAGCGGGACCGACAAAACTGAAGCCGCTGCGTACCACAAAGCCCGGCAGCCCGGCTTCTTCCATGGTCGGAATGTCCTGGGCAAATTCGGACCGTTTGGCACCGGTTTGGGCGATAAGGCGCAGCCGGCCTGCGGAAATGTAGCCAGTCAGCAGCGGCATGCTGGCGAACTGCAGTTGCACCTGGCCCGCAACCAGATCGATCACCGCCGGTCCCGCGCCCTTGTACGGCACATGCACCAGCTTCGTTCCCGCCATGCTGTTCAGAAGTTCGCCGGAAAGATGTCCCACGGTGCCGCGCCCCGAGGTCGAATAGAACAGCTCGCCGGGCCGTTTCTTCGCGAGGTTGATGAATTCCTTCAGGTTGCGCACCGGCAGTGACGGATGGACAACAAGCCCCGAAGGCACGTCAACAATCAAGCCGAGGGGCGTGAAGTCCTTCAGCGTATTGAAGGGCATTTTTTTGATCATGGCCGGATTGATGACAAAGCTGGCTGCCATCAGGCCGGTGGTGTAGCCGTCAGGCTGGCTCTTGGCGACCATTTCGCCGCCTATGGTACCGCCGGCGCCTACCCGATAATCGATGACCAGCTGCTGGCCGAGGACTTCGGTCATCTTGGGCTGCAGCAAGCGGAAAAACACGTCACTGTTTCCCCCCGGTGCAGCAGGGTTCACGACACGCACCGGACGATTTGGAAACGCCTGTGCGAACACATCCGCAAATAAGGTTGCGAGGCCGCAGGCAACAATCACACTGCAAAAACGATTCACGCGCTTCATTACTCCTCCAAAAAAGCGCGCCGGTTGTTAAATTATTGTTTTTTGGGGTTCGACGCGCCTGCAGATGATGCCCAAAACAAAGGGCTGGGGCAACCGCGCGCGGGCCTTGGAAAGCCCGCGCCATAATACGGACGAATCGACTTGAATCAGATCAATCCGCGGGCAATGCCGCCATCCACCAGAATGGACTGGCAAGTGACATAACTGGTCTTGTGCGAGACCAGAAAAACCACCATCGGCGCAATTTCCTCAGGACGTCCGAAGCGGCCCATGGGAATTTCATGGGAAAACTCGTCGATGATTTTTTCTGCAGGTTCGCCGCGCTCTTTTGACAGCTTGTCGATCCGTGTGGTCCACAACCCGGTCATGGTCCGTCCCGGTGATACCGAGTTGACGCGGATGTTAAACGGCCGGAATTCGACACCCAGGGTTTTCACCATGGCGATCAGGCCCGCCTTGTGCACGTTGGACACCAGTTGATGCGGATAGGGCATGCGCGGCCCTGCAGCGCCAAGGATGACGATGCGACCGCCGGTTTTCGACTGCTTCAGCGGCTCCAGCGCTGCACGGATGGTTCTGACTGCGCCCATCACATTGAACTCGTAGTTGGCATACCACGCGTCATCATCGAGTTCCTCGAACAACGCACGCTGACTGCCGCCGACGGCAGAAACCAGAATATCCAGCGTCGGCGCCTCCTTGGCGATCCAGGTCTTCAGACCCGTCACGTCTTCCTTTTTCGTCACGTCAGCGGCAAACCAGCGTACCGCGTGGCCGGTGGACTTCTCCAGCTGCGCCGCTGCGGCTTTGAGTTTCTGCGCATTGCGTGAACAGATCAGCACGTTCACACCCTCTTCCAGCAGCCCTTTCGCGCTTTCATAACCGATGCCTTCACTCGCGCCGACAACCAGCGCAGTTTCGCCCTTGATGCCAAGATCCATGCTTTATTGACTCCTGAAAATAAACACCGGGAGCCGGCGCAACCACCATGGCACGCCGTGCTCCCGGTTGTAATTCATCCGGTCGCCCGGAATGGCCGACTTTACTCGATTTTGGCCTTATTCAATTTTTGCGCCCGTCAGCTTGATCAGCTTGCCGTATTTTTCATAATCGACCTTCAGCGCCGTATTGAACTGGTCCACCGTGCTCGGCGCGGCATCAAGGGCCTGGTTCTCCAGGCTCTTCACTACATCCGGCAGCACAAGGGCCTTGTTGATCTCGGCATTGAGCTTGTCGATGATCGGCTTCGGGGTGCCTGCGGGCACAAACACGCCAATCCACGGGCTCATGTCATAGCCCGGCACGCCCGCATCCGTCAGCGTCGGTACATTAGGCAGCGCCTTGCTGGGTTTGGGCGAACCCAGCCCCAGCGGACGCAGCTTTCCGCTGCGGATATGATTGATCACCGTGCCCACCGTGGCAAAGGATGCCTGGGTTTCACCCGCCAGCAACGCAGTGACCTGTGGCGCACCGCCCTTGTACGGCACATGCGTAATATTGATGCCGGTCATCGAAATCAGCAGCGCCATCTGCAGGTGTGGCGCACTGCCATTACCCGAAGACGAATAATTGATTTGTCCAGGACGGGATTTCGCCAGCGCAATGAATTCTTTCGGCGTTTTCACCGGCAGTGAAGGATGCACAGTCAGCACGCCGGGTTGCGCCGACAACATGCCAACGCCAGTGAAATCCCTGAGCGTGTCATAAGTCAGTTTTTTGCCGTAGAGGTGCGCATTGCCGACATGGGTGGTCGAATGCACCATGATGGTATAGCCGTCGGGCGGCGCTTTTGCCACCACATCCGCGCCGATAGAGCCGGCCGCCCCGCCGCGATTGTCAACCACAAACTGCTGCCCCAGGGACTCGGACAGTTTCTGCATGACAATACGGCCGACAACATCATTGGATCCGCCTGCAGGCCAGGGAATCACCACGCGCACTGTTTTTGCGGGATACACCTGCGCGATCACCGCAGCCGGCGCAGCGAGAATGCCGAGCGCGGCAAAAGCCAATACTGTTTTTTTCATCAACGTCTCCTCCATTTATTTCGTCCGTTAAATTTCCGGACTTTGTCGGATTATGTGGAATCCAACTGATATCAACAACCCATAAAAATGACCCTGTCAGAGGTCATCAACAAAATCAATCCAGTTTAGCGCCAGAATCCTTGATGACCTTGGCGTATTTGTCGTAATCGGATTTCAGGCGCACAGCAAACTGCTCCGCGCTCATGAACATCGGATCCAGGGTCTGCGTACTAAGCTTTTCGGCGACGCTTTTGTCCTTCAGCACCTTCTGGATTTCCGCATTCAGGCGATCAACAATGGGCTTCGGCGTGTTAGCGGGTGCGAGTGCGCCAATCCAGGCCGTAAATTCGTAGCCTTTGACCGTCTCGCCGATGGTCGGCACTTGCGGAAACTGCGGCACCCGCTCATCCGAAGTGACCGCAACTGGCCGCAGGCGCTTTGAGTTGATGTGCGGAATCACCGATCCGACGGTCGCCGTCATTGCCTGCACCTCTCCGGAGGAAATGGCGACAGCAGCCGGTCCACCTCCTTTATATGGAACATGCACCATCTTGGTGTTGGTCATGGAATTAAGCATTGCCATTGCGAGATGAACGAAGGCGCCGCTGCCCGAGGATCCATAGGTGATTGCGTTGGGCTGCTTGCGGCCCAGGTCAATGAACTCCCTGATTGTTTTCACCGGCAGTGAAGGATGCACCACAAGCATGCCGACCTGTTTGCCAATGGGAGAGATGCCGACAAAATCCTTCATCGTGTCGTACGGAATCTTGCTGTAGAGGTGCGGGTTAGAAACATGCGTGGTTGAATGCACAAGGATGGTGTAACCATCGGCAGGACTTTTCGCAACAATATCGGAGCCGACAATGCCGGCTGCGCCGCCACGATTATCAACAATAAACTGCTGGCCGGTGTTTTCGGTGAGTTTCTGCGCAACAATGCGCCCGGCGATGTCATTGGCGCCGCCCGGTGGCCATGCGATGATGACCCGCACCGGCTTTGCGGGGTAGGTCTGCGCCATCACACAGAGCGGCGAGGCCGCAGCCAGCGCGCAGAAAACGGTTTGTGCGAACTTGCCCATGATTTTCTCCTCGAAACTATGGTTTTTTGAACTCGCGGCCGCTCATTATGGTGACAAGATACTCCGGTAGCAACACGCAATTCCTCCATTCCGCCACTGCACGATAAAATGCAATTTCATTTCACCAAAATGCGGCGCAATTGCTACCAGTCAGCGCCAAACCGGAGCAGCAGACATGGCATTACCCCTTGAAGGCATTACCGTTCTCGACCTGACCACAGTCATGGCAGGCCCTTACTGCACAATGGTACTGGGCGACATGGGCGCCACCGTGATCAAGGTTGAAAACTTTCCGGATGGCGATGGCTCCCGTCGTTTCGAACCCAAGGTCAACGGCGAGTCATACTGTTTTGCAGTGCTCAATCGCAACAAAAAAAGCGTAGGCATCAACATGAAAGATCCACGCGGCAAAGCGATCTTCATGAAACTGGCCGCCAAGGCCGACATCATCACCGAGAACTTCCGTCCCGGCGTCGTCAAGAA
>CAZHFZ010000043.1:2626-10356 GCA_964531455.1 uncultured Bordetella sp. | reverse complement strand
ATCGGCAAGCTGCGCCACGGCAAAGGTCAGTACCTTGAAACTTCGCTGCTCGAAGCCGGACTTGCGTGGACGCACTGGGAATCGGGCGCATTTTTCGGCGGCGGCGAGGAGCCGCTGGCCACCGGCACCCGGCACCGCCGCTCCACTCCCTATCAGGCCTACAAGACGAAGGACGGTTATGTCACTGTCGGCGCCAACAACAACAAGCTGTGGTCGAACTTCTGCAACATCACCTGTAACAAACCGGAATGGCTGACCGATCCGCGTTTTGTCGATCTGCCCTCACGCCTGAAAAACATCGATGCGCTGGAAGTCGAAATCGAAAAGGTATTCGCCACACAGCCGACCGCCCATTGGGTCGAAAAACTCGACGCGGCGCAGGTGCCCGGCGGACCGGTTTACACCTACAAACAGATCCTCTCGGACGCACACATCAAGGCGCGCAATATGGTCATCGAATATGACCACCCGAAAATCGGCCGCATGAAATCGATCGGCATCCCGGTCAAATCCAGCGGCGAACTCACCGCCGTCCGCCAGCCCGCACCCTGGCTGGGACAACATTCCACGGAAACCGCGCGCGAACTCGGCATGGCCGAAAGCGAAATTGAGCAGATGTTTGCCGATGGCGTGCTTTACGACAAATACCGTAGCAACGTTACGAAGTAAAAGGAGCCCTCATGTCCACCGCCTGGTTATTGCTGCTGGCTGCAGGATTACTTGAAATAGTCTGGGCCATCGGCCTCAAATACACCGAAGGCTTCAGCCGCATCACACCCAGCGTCATCACCATTGCCGCGATGATCGGCAGCATCTGGCTGCTGGCCATGGCGCTGAAGTCGATTCCGGTTGGCACCGGCTATGCGGTATGGACGGGCATCGGCGCCGTTGGCACCGCCATCCTCGGCATCATCCTGTTTAACGAAGCGGCAACCGTCGCCCGCATTGCCTGCATCGGTTTGATTGTTGCCGGAATCCTAGGCCTCAAACTGGTGTCGGCTGGAAACTGAACAGGGATGGCGGCTTTTGCCTTCCGGCCCGGACATGACTACCATTTCGTGAATGGATGACCGATCAGGTTGGAGTTGAAGTAACGCGGGTCTCCGCTGACCTCTTGCCCCAACCATGATGGTTTGTCGAACGGCTGGTCTTCGCTTTGCAGTTCAACCTCTGCAACGATCAGTCCCTTGTTGTCACCGAAAAATTCGTCGATTTCCCAGACCAGCTCACCGCACTTGATCCTGTAACGTTTTTTTTCGATCAGCGGTTTTTCCGCAAGCGTGTCGAGCATAGCATTACATTCATCGACGGGAATCGGGTATTCGTATTCAGCACGTGTAGTACCAACGTTAAGGCCCTTGATGGTCAGAAAGGCCTTGTCATCCGCTGTTCTGACGCGAACCGTGCGTTCCTTGCTGCTATTGAGGTAACCCTGCCGGTACAAAGTGCCGGTTGCCCCGGCACGCCACGACTCATTACGAAGCAGGAATTTGCGCTCGATTTCGGTTCCCATGTCGCCCTCCCGTAAATAACCGCTGACTGCGCCAGGCACATTTACACCGCCTGAACTGGCGCACAGCCGCGGATTTTAGGCCCGTGATCGCCGTACAGGAACCATCAATGCCATGCAAAACAGATCAGCAATAGTGCCGCGTCGCAGGCACGCGGAACACAGAGCAGCCCCAGAGCGCAGCTGCAATCCATTGTCAGGGAGAGCCGCATAACCCTTGAACCGGAAAAGCGTTTACTTCGCCGCTTCTGCGCTCTCTGACTCCAGCGCGTGCGCATCCATCACACCGTCGAGCTCACACTGCGCTTTTCCACGCGTAACAGTCAGGCTTCCCGTAATCTTGCCGGGCATGCCGCAAAACCGTTCGCGGTCAATATCGCGAAACAAAAATTTCACGAACTGCTTCTCGTGATCGATGAGGAACGACCCCTTCTCCTCACTCAGCGTCACAATGGTGACGTGTCCGGTGTCTACCCATTTGCTGTACGCGTCGTCCCGAACGATATGCACCGAGCAGGTTCTCGGTTTCCACTTCGAATAATAGGCAATGCTTTTGGTGCGGCCACCAATCACTTCAACCGCAATGCGCGCGTGACGATCCTCCGTCCCAAGCTTGCATGACAGTTTTTCCAGTTTGCCTTTCATCACCGTTGACGGCGGCTTCTGCTGCGGCTTCCCGGCCGCCGCTTTCGGCGGCGCAGGTTGCTGGGCTGCAGCCGGCGCCGTCACCACAGCCGAAAAAGCGATATAAACTATTGATTTTATTGATAAATATTTCATTTATACCATTAAAGATCAATAGCAATCAGAGCGCCGCCACAATGGCATCACCCATTTCTTTGGTACCGGCTTTGCCACCCAGATCGCCAGTCAGGTTCTTCGCTTCGGCCACGACCTTGTCCACCGCAGCATCCATCAATTTTGCAGCCGCAGTGGCTTTGGGATCGTTACGGGTACGGCCCAGCCACTCGAACAGCATCATGCCCGACATGATCATGGCGTAAGGATTCGCAATGTTCTTGCCGGCAATGTCCGGTGCTGAGCCATGCGTAGCCTGCGCCATCGCCTGCTTTTCGCCGACCACCAACCCCGGCGCCAGGCCGAGACCGCCGACCAGCCCTGCCCCCAGATCCGTCATGATGTCGCCGAACTGGTTGGTGGTGACCACCACGTCGTACTGCTGCGGCTTCATCACTGCCTTCATCGCGAAGCCGTCGATCAGCACTTCTTCAAACTCCACGTCCGGATAGTTCTTTGCCATCGCGCGGCACTCACGCGCGAACATTCCGCAGACCAACCGGTAAACCGGCTCCTTGTGCAGCGCCGTGACTTTCTTGCGCTTGCGCGTGCGGGCGATCTCAAAGGCTTCGCGCGCGACGCGGCTGGCGCCCTTGCGCGTTACCACGCGCATGCCAACGGCGATCTCGTCATTGGGCTGGAATTCGCCGGCACCGGCAAACACCACGCTGCTTGATTGCATGCCTTCTGTGGTCTCGCGCAGGAACACGATATCGACATTCTTGTGCAGCGACGGCAGGTTGGGATAGGACTTCACCGGCTTGACGTTGGCGAACAACTCGAACTTCTTGCGCAACGGCGGATTGATCCAGGTGTTGTCATGACGCGGATAGGCATTGTGGCCGATGGGTCCCTGAACCCAGCCATCGACGGTTTTAAGCGTATCGACGGTAATCTGCGGCATCGTGTGGCCGTGGCTCTCATGGCCCTTGCGACCGATGGGCAGCGGCAGCCACTCGATCGCCAGTCCTGCTTTTGCGGCAGCGGCTTTCATCACCTTGACGCACTCAGGCACTACTTCCAGCCCGATGTCATCACCTTCGAGTATTCCCAGTTTGTACACTTGACTCGCTCCTTTTGATCCGTTTTGTATTCAGTTGTTATCAGCCTGCATGCTGTTTGGCGCAGCTTGTTCGATTATTCGGTAATGTCGCCGATCTGTTTGACCACCTGCACGAAGCGCTCGTTCTGCTCCCGCATGAAAGTCGTGAATTCTTCGGGCGAGCCGCTGACGATAACTTCCGCTCCGATGTCATTGACCCGTTTGATCACCTCGGGATCTGCCATGGTTTTGACGGCCGCGGCAAACATCCGGTCAATCACTGCACGCGGCGTACCCGTCGGAAAATACACTCCCTGCCACGATCCGGTTTTCATGTCCTTGTAACCCAGCTCCGGCATGGTCGGCACATCGGGCAAGGCCTTGACCCGCTTGACCGCCGACACCCCGAGGATTTTCATTTTGCCGTTGCGCACATGGGGCATCACCGAGGCGATGCTGACAAAGGCCACGCCAACCTCGCCGGTCAACAACGCTGTTGCCGCGGCGCCAGCGCCACCTTTGTACGGGATGTGCACCAGATCGATTCCGGCCAGCTTCATGAATTGCTCCATCTCCAGACGGCCATTGCTGCCGGCGCCGGCGGAACCGTAGTTGAGCTTGCCTTTCTGAAGCTTGGCGAAAGCAACGAACTCACGCATGTTTTTAACCGGCACCGACGGATGCGCAGCCAATCCCACCGGCACATCGACGACCTGCGTTACCGCAGCAAAATCGCGCACCGGACGCACCGGGAATTTCGGATAAATGCTAGGGTTGATCGCCATGGTGCCGATGTTGCCGAGCAGGAAGGTATAGCCGTCGGCCGGCGCCTTCGCCGCAACCTCGACGCCGATGTTGCCGGATGCACCAGCACGGTTGTCGATCAGGACCTGCTGGCCGAGTTCCTGCTGCAGCTTGGGCTGCATCAGGCGCCCGACCAGATCCGAAGCGCCGCCCGGTGCAAACGGCACTACCATGCGCACCGCACGTACCGGATACACATCCGCTGCCTGCACCGGTATCGCCGTCACAAGCGCCAGCGCGCCCAATACCACTCCTGCAGCCTTTAACATCATGATTCTCCTCTGATCCAGTGTATATGCTGTAAATCGCTGTCGCAGGTTAACGGGTGCTGCGTTTAACTGCTGCTTCGAGCAAAGGATAGGCGCTGACCGAACTCGGCGTACCCAGGATCGGCACTTCACGCAGCCATTGCGGACCCAGTTGCTTGATCGAGGTCACACCCATCAGTCCCATCGCCGTACGCACTTCGAGCTCCATCAATTCCAGCATGCGTGCCACACCGGCTTCGCCGCCTGCACTCAAGGCCAGACCCAGCAGTTTGCCGACGCCCACTGCGCGCGCACCCAGACAAAGCATTTTCACTACATCGGTACCGCGCTGCACGCCGCCATCGGCGAGCACTTCGGCGCGACCGGCGACTGCCTTGACCACTTCGGCCAGCACTTCAATGCTGCCCTGCGCGTGATCGAGCTGTCTTCCGCCGTGGTTGGAAACATAAACCACATCAGCACCGTGCTCGACTGCCAGCACTGCATCCTCGGCGGTAGCGATACCCTTGGCAATCAGCGGCAGACCGACACGCTCCTTCATCCACACCAGATCTTTCCAGTTCAGGCTGGCCTGGTAGGACTGGTCACCAAAACCCTCCTTGACCGGCAGGCCACTGACAATGTCGCGCTCGCGACGGCCGTAAAAATTGCGATCCACCGTGACACATAACGCGCCGTATTCGGCCTTGCGCACACGATCGAGGATGCCTTCGATCCAGGTCCGGTCACCGCGCACATAGAGCTGGAAAATCAGCTTACGTTTAACGGACTCCTGCGCCGCTTCAAGGCTGGGCTTGGCTGCGGTGGCGATGAAGGCTGTGGTACCGCGGGACACCGCAGCGCGCGCCACGGCAGGACCGCCTTCGTTGTGAACCTTGCCCAGGAAACCGCCGACCGGCGCCGGAAACACCGGGAAAGCCAGTTCCTGACCAAGCAGCGTGGTGCTGAGGTCGATGTTGCGCACGTCCACCAGCACACGCTGGCGCAGCGCCAAGGCATCAAGTCCGGCACGGTTACGGCGCAGAGTCATTTCTGAATCCGCGCCGCCCATCAGGTGATCCCACACCGGCGCCGGCAGCTTGCGATGCGCGGCGAGTGCGATTTCCTGCAACGTGTCGAATTGACCCGGGACCTTTTTCTCGAGCCCGAGTGGATTGGATGATTTTTTTGCGGCTTTCGCTGCGCTGGCGTTTTTGGCGAGCGGTTTACTGAATGCCGGTTTTTTGGCGACTGGCTTGCCGGCAGGTTTGCTGACAGATTTTTTGACTGCTTTTTTGTTACGGGCTACGGCCATTTCCAATGTCCTTCATGCGGTGGGTTTTGCTGATATTGATTATATTATCAATAAAAACAATTACTTATAAATTCATGCATTTTATTGCCGGTTTAACAGAAAACGTTTTTCCCATTGCTCCACGCCATCCAGCCCAAGCACTTCGTTGTACTCCTTCAAGGACAGCATGCGATCCCGAACTGCCGCAGTATTGCCATCGCGCTTCAGTGTGCCCAGCGCATTCTTGATAGCAAATCCTGCTGCGTTCCGCGCCAGCCCCGGGAATATGGCCAGGCGGAAACCAAGCTGCTCGATTTCCGGCACTGTCAGCTCACCCAGCTTGCCACCACCGTCGATATTGACCAGGCACGGCGCATCGGTCTCTGAAGTCACCCGCTTCAGGTCATCCAGAATCGTCGGGCTGTTTTTCAACTCGATAAAAACCACATCGGCGCCGGCCTTGCGATAGGCCTGCCCCCGGCGGATTGCCTCATCCAGTCCAAGCCCTCCCGCCGCGTCGGTGCGGGCAATGATGATGAAGTCGGGGTCGCGGCGTGCTGCAACGGCTGCTTCAATCTTGCCGACATGCTCCTCCATGGGTACTACAGGCCGGGAACCGGGCAGATGACCGCAGCGCTTGGGCGCGACCTGATCCTCGATATGGATCGCGGCAACGCCCGCGCTTTCGAATTCGCGCACTGTGTGCCACACGTTCACGGAGTTGCCATAACCGGTGTCTGCGTCGCAGATCAGCGGAATATTCACACAGGCTGCAGCACGATGCGCATGCGCCGCAAAAAGCGTCAGATCAACAAGGCCGACATCAGGTTGACCGAGCAGACAGGCCGATACCCCGTTGCCGGTCATATAGACCGCCTCGAATCCGGCCTGCTGCACCATGCGAGCGCCGTAAGCGTCATAAATGCCGGGCGCCACGATCATGCCGCCTTCGGTCAAACGCTTGCGCAATTGCTGTCGTACCGTCAAATTCGCCATCTGATCTTTCCTGTTCCCGATTCAGTGATTAAAGGTGATAAAGGCCACTTAACTTCAACGCATTGAGGTGCGGCCGGTGTGTTACTGGGTATCGAGCAAACCAAGCTTCTTTTTCACGGCCTCGGTTTCCTTGATGTCCTGCGCCAACTGGGTGCGGAAAGCATCCGGCCCCTGAAATCCGTCGAGCTGGGAAACGCGCGTCAGGTAGGTTTTCCATTCCTGCGTCTGCTGCGCCTTCTGTATCGCTGACGACAGACGATCAACAATCGGCTTCGGCGTGCCGGTTTTGGCCATGATGCCGCGCCACTGGTAGCGCACGACATCCCAGCCTTTTTCCTTGTACGTCGGTACATCCGGGAAGTCCTCAAGCCGCTTTTCCGATGACACCGCCAGCACCCTGACTTTACCCGCATCAATCATCGGCTTGACGTTGCCCGGGTTGGT
This sequence comes from uncultured Bordetella sp., assembly GCA_964531455.1. Lineage (GTDB taxonomy): Bacteria > Pseudomonadota > Gammaproteobacteria > Burkholderiales > SG8-41. The sequence continues at coordinate 3,220 of CAZHFZ010000043.1, read as the reverse complement.
CGCGGCAGCGTCGATGTGACCACCGGCAATCGCCGTCAGCGCGGGCCCGCCGCCGGGATATGGAACCCAGGCGGTCTTGAACTTGGCCACGTCGGAAAACACTTCCCAGGCCACGCGGTGCGAACTGATCGCAAACGGTCCGCCGACATTCAGGTATTCCGGCTTCTTGCGGGCAAAAGCGACGAACTGTTCCAACGTCTTGAACGGCGTCGAGGTATGCACGATCAAACCGTAAGGATCAATCTGCGAACGCGCCACCATCTGCAGGTCCTCGACTTTGAACTGCGCGGTTTTTTCACTGAACAGCGTCGCCAGAGACAGCGTGTTCGCCGCAATGGTGTAACCGTCCGCCGGACCGCGCACCAGAGTATTGACCATGACGATGCCTGAACCGCCAGTGCGATTCTCCACCACCACGTTTTGCCCCAATTCCGGGATCAGCAGCTTGGCCAGTGTGCGCGCGTAAATATCCACCGGCGAACCTGCAGCCGACCAGCACAAAATTGTGATCTGCTTGTTTGGATAGGTCTGCGCCTGGGCCAGTCCGGCAATACCGGCCAGCATCAACGATGCTGCGATCTGCTTGAGCTTCAT
>CAZHFZ010000043.1:0-2526 GCA_964531455.1 uncultured Bordetella sp. | reverse complement strand
ATTCGATCTTCAGATTCACGCAGCGTCCCGCCCAAGGTTCCAGTCCGGATGTTTTTGCAGGAACGGAATCAACCCGCCCGCTTCCAGCAGTGCCCGCACGGCAGGCGGTAATGGCGGTACGGCACGGACAATATTCTTCGCCGGTACGGCGATGCGTCCGCCGACCAAATCCACTTCCAGCGCATCACCCGCAGCAAAACCGCTGATATCGCATTCAATCACCGGCATGCCGTTGTTGATCGCGTTGCGGTAAAACTGGCGGCCAAAACTCGGCGCGATGATTGCCGTAACACCCATCCGGTGCATCACATGCACCGCCTGTTCGCGCGACGAATTGATGCCGAAATTCTTGCCGGCGACAATGATGTCGCCCTTTATGAATGCCTTGGCAAACCCCGGGGCGACCTGATCGAAAGCAACGGTAGCGATATAGGCCGCATCCTTGCCCGGAAGGTATTTGCTGGAGCAATGAATGTCGGTGCTGACCTCATCGCCGATGATCCGCGCACTGCCTTTGATGATGTTCATTGTGAAATCCTTTTTTACCGCCAAGACGCCAAGAACGCCAAGTTAAAAACAAAAGACAAATAAGCCATCAGCAATTTCCGATTCCGATTATGCCGGTTATGCCCTTCTTGGCGCTCTTGGCGTCTTGGCGGTGAAAGCCTTTTTTCAGTCCTACACTCAAGCCGCCGCGCGCCAATCGCCGCCGGCGACGGTGCGGGCATCGGTGACAACCCCGGTCAATGCTGACGCTGCAACAGTTGCGGCTGAACCGATCCAGATTTCCGATTTCGGATTCCCCAGCCGCCCCTTGAAATTACGATTGGCACTGGAGATCACCACCTGGTCGTCGCCGGCGATGTAGTGCCCGGTAATGTTGACGCAGGTGCCGCAACCCGCAGCCTCCACCGATGCACCGGCAGCAGTGAGGATTTCGAACAGCCCTTCGCGCATTGCTGCCAGGTAAATCGCCCGCGATGCCGGCGTGACAATCATGCGCACGCCTTTTGCAAGCTTGCGTCCCTTGAGGATCGCCGCCGCCTGGCGGATGTCGTCAAGGCGGCCGTTGGTGCAGGTTCCGATCAGCGCGACCTGGATTTTTTTGCCGGCCACATCGGGCACTGCAACCACGTCATCGATGTTGTGCTGGCGCGCGACCTGCGGCGCCAGTGTCGCCGTGTCGATGACAATGCGTTGTGCGTAATGGGCATCGGCATCGGCCTTGACCGGTTTGGGTGCTGCCGCGCCATGCGCCTTCAGCCAGGCAAAAGTCTTTTCATCCGCTTCGAGCAGCGAAGCCTTGGCGCCCAGCTCCGCCGCGTGATTCGACAAGGTCATCCGGTCATCGATGGCCATCGCTGAAACTCCGCTTCCGACATACTCCAGCGCCCGGTAATTGGCGCCTTCGGCACCCAGCTTGCCGAGCATGGTCAGCGTGACGTCCTTGGCCCAGACGCCCGGCTGCAGCGGCCCGTTGAGTTCGATGCGAATGGTCTCCGGTACGCGGAACCACAGCTTGCCGGTCATCATCACCGCCGACACGTCCGTGCCTTCGACACCGGTACCAAACGCATTGAAAGCACCATAGGTCGTCGAATGGGTGTCGGTGCCTACAACGAGGTCGCCGCAGGTCAGATGCCCCCCCTCGGGTAACACCTGGTGGCAGATGCCATCGCCGACGTCATAGAGCGGAGAACCATGTTTATCGGCAAAAGCGCGCATCGCGACATGCGTATTCGCAGCCTCCATGTTGGGCGGAGGCGAATAATGGTCCAGCACCAGCGCCACGCGTTTGACGTGAGGCAGGGACTTCGCACCAAGTTTTTCAATCATCTTCAGCGCATTGCCGGCACGCGCATCATGAATCATTGCAAAATCAACATCTGCGACCACAATCTCACCGGCTTTGGCCGGCTTGCCGCCTGCGTGATGGCCGAGAATTTTCTCGGCGATGGTATGACCCATCGAATATTCTCCTGAAGGAAAGCGCCGCAAGACCCTCCAGTGCGGCGAAGGCGGAAATTCTAACCCAGCGACAGTGCCTGCATCAGGCGTTGTTCACGATGTGACCCACAACACCCATCGTCCGTGTCTCTGCCCGGGAACCGGGGTTCGTATGCTAAAAACGCAGCCGATTTGCGACTATTTATCGCGGTAGGACCGTCCGCCGTCGACGGTGACGATCGTGCCGCTGATGTAAGACGCCCTTCCCGAAGCGAGAAACACGATGGTGCTGGCGATTTCGTCCACCGTCGCCAGTCGACCAAAGGGATAGCCCTTGGTCAACTCATGCCAGCGATTGACGTTTCCGAGCTCTTTCTGCGCCCGCGCTTCCCAGCGCACCTTCTGGCGTTCGGTCTCGGTCGCCGCCGGGTTGAGCCCGACCACCCGCACGCCATAAGCAGGACTTTCCGCGCCCAGCGCCCGCGACATCGAGATCAAAGCCGCATTGGCCATGCTGCCGGCAATGTAATCGGCACGCGGCCGCTCACCCGAAGCGCCGATGACATTGATGATCACCCC
>CAZHFZ010000042.1:0-31421 GCA_964531455.1 uncultured Bordetella sp. | reverse complement strand
GACGAACTCAGGCCAATCCTTTCTAACCATCATAGACTCACCCTGAATGGGAAAGTTTGTAGGGGCCACCACTTTAAGATTCGAGAAGCCATTTTGAGCAATCATAAAAGTAGCGTTGACTAAGTCCCCAACATAAGCATCGCCAATGCCCGATGCAATGGTTTGTAAGGCCTCTAGTTGCGTATTTTTTTCGATAAACTCAAAATCAGACAATTCTTTACGCACCAAACTATTTACGACAAATCCTTTGACGCCTACAATTTTTTTTCCAGACAGGTCGCCAAGAGAAATAATAGGTACGCCATCTGTCCTAGCAATAATTACCCATGGAGAAAAAAGGTATTGATTGGTATAAAGCACATATTTCAGTCGTTCCGGTAAAAGTCTTCCGGTCATAAAAGCATCTGGGCCATTCGCTGTACCAACAAGAGGGATTGCCTCAGAGAAGGAACCAGAGAATTGATCTTTGAATTCGCAATTTAGCTTATATACCGTACATACAATCTTGGCGTAATCTATGGCCAAGCCAGTGGGCTGCTTTTTATTGTAAAAATATGGTGGCGCCTCAGTGCTCACCCAAAATCTAATTTTATGATTGGCATCAATCCACTGCCTTTCAGAATCTGATAGCTGGATTTTGCTAGTCAAGCGATCTGGAATCGCTACAACATCTGAGCTAATAGCATCATCTTTTATCTGGGCAAATGCATTGGAAGAAAAGAGCCCAATAAAAAAGGCAATATAAATATTGCTTAAATGGATTTTGGTAATATTTTTCAAAATGAATTTGCAGGCGCCTTTGTTTCTTGAATTCTATAGCAATACTTTGGCAGAATATGGAAGTAATGAATATCGCTTAAAACGATATCGTCCAGCACAAGGATGACATACCCCCTTACACACAACCGCCCTTTTAAAGGACAACTGATGTTGGGGATATCCGAGCCTAATGACGCCTAACCTTATCAAGCCCCCAAAAGAAAATGCCCCGCACGAAGGAGGGCATTATTTGAATTTGGTGGCCCGAAGCAGAATCGAACTACCGACACAAGAATTTCAATCCTCTGCTCCATAGACCGCTACTGGCCGATAGCGGTCATACGGGGTGGGGGCGGATTCCGACCCAAAGCGCCAGCACCTCATACAGTAGTTCACGAAATATTCGCCGCCTTCTTGATCGCCGCCACCTTCACCATCTCCGGCGATTTCTTGTAATGCGCATCCAGCGGATAACAGCCTGACACCACACCGTGACGCGGCGCTGTGGTGCAGTCGCTGAAGGTGCGGCACAGGCGCTTGCGCTGCAGCGGCCGTCCGGCGAGCACGTCGGCGGGCAGATCAGGATAGGACAGCATCATGCGGCCGAGACCGACACTGTCGGTCCAGCCGGCGCGCACCGCCGCCTGCGCGACGTTGGGCAGGAATTCCTGCAGATAGGTGTAACCGCTGCCGACAAACACCTCACCCGGGAAAGCCTGTTTCAGTTCGCGCACCACGTTGAGGTGGCGCATTACGCCGATCAGCGGATCTTCGGGCGGATGGTAGCCATCGGAGGGCGGATAGAGCGCGGGACGCGTCAGGTGCGGGTTGTAGTAGGGGCTGCCCAGCGTGATGTTGAACAAGTGGATGCCGAAGTCGCGGGCAATGCCGATCACCGCTTTGGTTTCACTGAGGTCGAAGGCCAGCGGATCGGATTCCTTCGTCCCGAAGCCGTATCGGTAGGGCAGCAGGTTCGCAAAATCCTCCGGCGCGCCCGGCCCCATCGCATCCGCCGTGGTCAGCGCAGGATCGGGACGGAACGGCACCAGGTCGGCGGCGGAGATGCGCATGCCGAATTTCATGCCCGGCGCTTCGGCCTTGATGCCGGCGACGATTTCACGCAGGAAACGCGTGCGGTTTTCCAGTGAGCCGCCGAATTCGCCGTCGCGGGTTTTCGCCGAAAGGAATTCGTGACCGAGGTAGCCGTGGCAGGCTTTCACATCGACAAATTCAAATCCGAGCTTCGCTGCACGTTTGGCTGTAGCCACGTAATCATCAATCAGGCGGCGGATTTCGCCGTCGCTGATCAGCGGATAGTCGGGGCCGAGTTTCTGCCGGCGGTCGAGCAGCGGATGCCGGTAGAGGATCATCGGCTCCATCTTGTGATGATCGTTTGGTTTGCAAAAACGGCCGGAGTGCGTCAGTTGCAGGCCGACGACCAGGCCCTTGTCATCACCCATCGCCGTGCGGTGCGCAGCCACCAGTGACTCGCGCATCGCGCCAATCTCGGCTTCGGTGTGGGCGTTGAGCATGAGTTGATTCGGATTGGCGCGGCCGTCGGGGCGCACCGCAATCGCTTCGCAGCCCCAGATCAGCTTGGCGCCGGATGATCCGAAGCGCTCCCAGCGCCGCCTTGTGTTGTCCGAGGGACGGCCGTCGTTCAGCGCATCCCAGCCTTCCATCGGATGCACGGTATAGCGGTTGCCGATGGTCATGCCATCAAACTTCAGCGGCGCTGCCATCGGCGACGCCGGCCCCGCTTCGAGAGCATCGTCGCAGGGCATGTCGAGCCCGAGACGCTGCAGGTTTTCACGGAATCCCGCTGCGGTCTGCAGCGATTTGACCTTGACGTAATCACCGAACTTCATGGCTCTCCCCGATCTGCCGGGCCTTGATCCGGCCCTTGTTTTCGGACGGCAACAACCGCCCGCAACGATTGTCGCTGCAAGCCGACACAGTGGCAAGAAATCAACCGTGGAAACGCCACCGCAACATCTGTTTACACATTGATACAGCATGGCACGGGACAATCCCCTAGTCTGTGGCCGTGGTCAGCAGCAAAGGACCACGAATAACAACATCGAACACAGGGGCAAGCGGCACACGAAACCGTGGCCGTATAAAGGAGACCAGAATGAAACTGATGACAGGTGCAGTGTTGGCGGCGGTGATGCTGGCAGCAGCCCCCGCCTGGGCGGATCGCGGTGATGACCGCGGCCGGGGTCACGGACATGGGCATGGGTACAAACACTGGAAGGAAGTACGGCATTACCACCCGCACTATGCCCCGCCCCGCGTGGTTTACCGGGAAGTGGTGCGCCACCACTCTTACTACACCCCCGCGCCGGTGTATTACGCGCCCCAGCCGGCGGCAGGCATTCACATCATGCTGCCGAACATTTATATCCCCATCCGTTAACAGACTGGCATCACAATAAAAACGGCAGGGCATGATGCCCTGCCGTTTTTATTGGACGAAACCGGTTATTTCTTGATCAGCGATTTCAGGCCGGTCAGTGCGAACTTGTAGCTTTCAATACCGAAACCGTAGACGCAGGCCTTGCACACCGGCAGCATCACCGAGGTGGTGCCCCGCGCCGTTGGATTGCTCAGGTGGACTTCGATCACCGGGAATTTCATCTGCGCCACGGCCGCGCGCAGCGGGCCGGTGACCATGGTGAAGCCGCCCGGGTTCATCACCACGCCGGCGATATCACTGTCGAAGGCCTGGTAGAGCTTGTTGACGACCTCGCCTTCGATATTGGAATGGAAAAACGAGACTTCGATGCCGAGGTCCTTGGCGTAGCCGCGGATATGCTCCTCATACTGCGGCAGTGTCATAGGGCCGAAGACATCGAGCTGCACCTTACCGCGCATGTCAAGGCCGGCACCGTGGATGACCAGTATTTTCATCGTATTTCTTTCATGGTTATTCTTCCTTGATGTTGGCGGCTTTCACCACCTTGCGCCACTTCTCGATTTCAGCCTTGATGAAAGCCTGACTGGCCGCCGGTGTGGTGCCGATCATTTCAGCGCTGTACTTGGCGAAGTTCTGCTGCACCTGTGGCGTGCGCATGACCTTGTTCATGTCTTCATTAAGGCGATTGACGATGGCCTTGGGCGTTTTAGCCGGCGCCAGCATCGCGGTAAAGGTGCCTGCCTCGACGCCGGCCACACCGGCTTCCTTCATGGTCGGCACCTCCGGAAGTTCGGTCGAACGATTGATCGCGTTCACCGCCAGCGCGCGGACCTTTCCGCCTTTGACGTGACCGATGGCCGAGGAGATCTGATCGAACATCACGTCGATACGACCGCCGATCAGGTCCAGCATCGCGGGATTGCCGCCCTTGTACGGCACGTGCGTGAAGCGCGTGCCGGTAATCCCCTGGAACAGTTCGCCCGCCAACCGGCCAGTGGCGAAATTGCCCGACGAACCCATGATCAGTTCGCCGCGGGATTTGGCATAGGGTATGAATTCCTTCACCGTTTTAGCCGGTGACGACTGCGGCACCAGCATGATTACCGGCACATTCGACGCGAGGCTGATGGTTTCAAAGTCTTTGATCGGGTCGTAACGCAGCTTGGTAGAGACAGCAGGGGCGATGGTCAGCGAACCTGTTGATGAAAACAACAGCGTGTAGCCGTCCGGCACTGAAGTCGCCACGATTTCGGTGCCGACGGCGCCGCCGGCGCCGGCACGGTTGTCGATGATCAGGTTGCGGCCGAGAAGCTCACCCATGCCCGGGGTGATCGCCCGCGCAGTCAGGTCAACATTGCCGCCGGGGGCGAAGGGCACGATCAGGCGGATCGGCCGCTCGGGGTAAGCTGCAGCGGCGTTGATGGAAATGGCCGCCAACAGCGCAGCGCAAAGGATATCCGCAAACCGGCATTTCATTTTCTGCTCCAGGGTCGGCTCCATGACAAAGCCAACTTAACATTAAGAATTACTTGTCGCCTGCTTATGCTTCTTCTGCAGCCGCAGAAGCCGGAAACAACCCGCTTGGGAGAATCAGGGGCTTCCGCTAAACTCGAACCCGGATTTTACAATTATCCAATCGGCATTTTAATCACGGAGCACACATGGAACCGAAAGACATCGAGGCCGGTCTCGCCATACGCCGCAAAGTCATGGGTGAACAACACGTCAACAAGCGCCAGACCAGCACTGACAAATACACCTTGCAACAACAGGAACTCGTCAACGGATTTTCCTGGGGACAGATCTGGACCAGGCCGCAGCTCACACTCAAGGAACGCAGCCTGGTCACGCTGGCTTTCATCTGCGCTGCCGACCGGATGGATGAGCTACCCGGACATATCAGGGGTGCCCTCAATAACGGCGCAACACCCGACGAAATCGTCGAGGTTTTTGTACAAGGCGCCGTTTACTGCGGCTTCCCCTCCTCGAATACAGCTGTCCGCAGATGTGTAGAGGTATTCAAGGAGATCGGCGTCCTTACTTGACGGTCATGCCCAGATCATCGAGCGCTTTTTTCAGCTCGGCATACTGCGCCTTGAGATAGGCCTGGGTCTCCTTGCTCGGCAGGAACATGGGCTCGAATTCGTTGTCGTCAATATCCTTCTTCCATTCCGGCGTTGCAGCCATCCTTCCAAGAGCGGCCTCCCAATAAGCAGTCTGCGGAGGCGTCATGGCTTTGGGCCCCACCATCATGCGGCCGTTGCTGATCACCACATCGGATCCCTGTTCACGCAGCGTCGGAACGTTGGCAAAGGAGCCCTCCAGGCGTTTCTCGGAGGTCACGCCAAGGACCCGGAGTTTGCCTCCCTGCAAATGAGGAACAACATTGTTGGCTGCGGAGGCCATCAGATCTATATGTCCGCCCAACAGTGCAGTCATGGCCTGCCCTCCCCCCTGAAAAACAACTGCACGCATTTTTTTGGGATCAGCACCCGAAAGTCTCGCCAGACGCGCCATCGCGATATGGTTGGCACTTCCCAGGCTGCTGCCAACTGAAAAACTGACCGAGGTAACATCCTTGCGTAACCGCTCGGAAAGATCCTTGATCGAGCGGATCGGGGAATCCTCGCGCACACTGATCGCCACTGATTCAGTAAAAAGATTGGCGATCATGGTCATATCGGTGTAGTTGATGCTGGATCGACCGGTAATGTGATTGGTCAGCAGCGTCGGATTAGCGATCGCCATGAAGTGGCCGTCAGCACCTTTCTGATTGAGATAATTCCAGGCAACCAGGCCGCCGCCACCAGGTTTGTTCTGTACTGTCGAAGTAACAGAAAGAATCTTGCTGTCCTGCAGAATCCGCTGCACCGTACGGGCAGATTTGTCCTGTCCGCCACCTGCGCCTGTCGCGACAATGACTTCCACGACCCGGTCAGGCTTCCATTCCGCGGCAACAACAAAACCGGGCATCGACACTACTGCGCAACAAGCCGACACCGTTAAAACCTGCGCTACTCTGCTCCAAGAAACCATCATTCACCTCCTCTGAAAAAATTACACAGCACAATCCACTTTGACCGGTAATCCGGTTCTCAGGGACTCTTCCATCGCCAATGTCACCGCCAGGGTCTGACGCGCCTGCGATGGCGTTGAATGCAGGGCAGGTGTTCCGGCAGTCACATGATCAATCCACGCCCTGGTCTCTGTCGCCACCGGCCCCCAGAACTCGTCCATGGCCCAGTCTCCGGGTGTGCCGCTGCCGAGAAAAGCCATGTTGACTTCATGCCCGGGAATATAAACATGTCCGACGCCATGATCGCTGTAGAGCATGCGATCAGTATGATCATCGTCGAGCAGCATCACGCCGTCAGGGCCCAGCAATTCGACCCGGGCCGCATGACCAAGTACAGGAAAACCCTTGGGTAAGGCATAGCTGACGCTCATTGCGATGACGGCGCCGTCAGCACAAGTCAGAATCGCATGGGCGAGATCCGTTGTATTGTGACCTGAATTCAGCAATACGCCGCGTTTGCCCCGGGCAATGACTTCAACAATGGGATTGTTCTCGAAAAACCACCCCATCAGATCGATATAGTAGGTCAGACCCGAAGTCGGGCTGTTCTCGGGCAAGCGTGAAAGGGTCTGCATGGCCTGGGAGCGGGTATTGAAAAGCCTGACCACCGCACCCGTGAGTTGCCCCAGACGCCCGCGCCTGAGTTGTTCCCTTGCAATCATGTAACGCTTCTTGAAGCGTCGGCTGAATCCCACGTGCAGACTGGCCCCACGGTCCGCATGCAGGCGGGCCGTGTTGATCAGGTGATCAGCGTCCTTTAGCGTCAGGGCAATCGGTTTTTCGACAAAAACTTTTTTGCCCATCTCCAGCGCCTGGACAACCGGCCCTACATGCTCAAGCTCAATCGTGGAAACAACCACCGCTCCGACCTCAGGCCGGGAAATCACTTCGAGATTGTCTCCGGACCAGCATGCGGCACCGCACTGCGCTGCCAGTTTTTCAGCTTTCGCGGGGTCACGGTCAGAAACAGCCAGAAAATGAACAGCCGGATGGCGGGATGCCATGACGGCGCGCAAGGTACCGATCCGTCCTGAACCGACTACGGCAATGCCTATCGTTTTTCCATGCATTATTCCGGAACTCCCGAAGTCAGGTGCTCAGCGCCGCAACAATGCGGTCGCGGGTGAAGGGCATGTCGCGCAACCGCGCGCCGATGGCATTGTATATGGCATTGCCGATGGCCCCTGAAACAGGTCCTTGTGTGCCCTCACCGGCACCCACGGGCGGCGCTTCAGGACGATTGATCAGCGCAACCTCAATCTCCGGCACTTCAACGAAGCTGAGGATCGGGTAATCGAGCCAGTTGCGCGTGGTGATGCCGACCTTGTCGAAATCGACGCGTTCCTTCAGCGTCCAGCTGGCACTCTGGATCATGCCGCCTTCGATCTGGTTGATCACACCATCGGGATTGATCGCCTGGCCGACGTCAACCGCACCCCACATTTTTGTGACGCGCACGTCTTCGGCAATACGCACTTCGGCTATCACCGCGATGTATGCAGCAAGATTTTTGTAACGCGCAAAACCGATACCGCGACCACATTCGCCGTCGCCCTTCTCCTTGGGTTTCCACTGCGCCATCGTCGCCACTTTTTCGATGACCGCCCTGGCGCGCGCATCCTTGAGATGGCGCAGGCGGAATTCCACCGCGTCAGCACCCGCCGCTTCTGCCAGTTCATCGATGAAACATTCGATGGCATAGGCATTGGCATGGCCACCCAGCGCGCGCAGTGCAGAGGTGCGAAGCGAGGACTGGCGGATCAGGTGGTTGGTGACCTTCTGGTTGGGGAAGTCATACAAAGGCACCGCATTGCGATGGCTGCCGCCGCCCGGCAGCGGCGGATTGCCGGGCTTGGCCGCAGGCAGCGGTTTTTCCAGATGCCACGCCGCCAACAGATTAACGCCGCCTTTGCCGCCGGGCCGCGTGCTGTGCGCATGACTCCACAGTTCATGGCCCCAGTTGACGATATTGCCCTGCGCGTCGAGCGAAGCGTTGAGCTTCACCACCATCGGCGAGCTGAAGGGCTCCCAGGCAAACTCATCTTCGCGCATCCACTGCACGCGCACCGGCTTGCCCGGCACCGCGCGCGCCAGCAGTACGGCATCAAGCGTGACGTCGTCGGCAGCATTGTGGCCGTAACAGCCGGCGCCTTCGGCGTGGGTAATGATGATGTCCTGCTCCGGTAAACCAAGGACCTGCGCCATGTCGCCGCGCAGCGGATAGATTCCCTGGCTGTGTGTCCAGATCCACACCTTGCCGCTGTCAGCACCGCTGCCCCACTGTGCCAGCGCGCAGGACGGTGCGAGTGAAGCGTGGGCGAGATAAGGTTTGGTGTATTCAGCGCTGAACTGCTTCGCGCCTGCGGTTGAAGGGTCCCCCTTGGTGTTGATGACTTCGCTTTCGGCCTGCGCCTGCAACGTCAGCAGATGGCGCGGATCATTGGCCGGGAGTTCAGGCCCGTGTGTCCATTGCGCGATACGCGCTAGGCGGCGCTCGGCACGGATTGCCTGCTCTTCGCGCTGTGCCACCACGCCGAGGAAATTACCGTCGCGCACCACCGCAACCACCCCAGGCATCTGCTCGACTTCCTTGAGATCGATGGCCTTCAGCGTCGCTTTCGGTCCCGGCGGACGGCTGATGCGTCCGTGCAGCATGCCCGGTGGCTGCATGTCCTGCACGAAGGACGGTTTGCCCGTCACCTTGTTCGGAATGTCGACGCGCTCCAGCGAAGTGCCGACAACCCCATATTCCTGCGGTAACTTGGCGGTGACATCAAAAGTCGCCTCGCGCGCCAGCAGGTCCGGCGTGGCGAGTTCCCAGTACGTCACCGAACCGCCGCCGCGCGCGGAGACCACGCCATCGGCCACGGTGAGGCTTTCCAGCGTGACTCCGAGTTTCTGTGCGGCGCGGGTCAGCAGCAGGTCGCGCGTTTCAGCGGCAACGTGGCGCAGCGCGAGTCCGCTTTCCTGGATCGAGCGACTGCCCGAGGTGATGCCTTCATCGGGACTGAACGCAGTGCTCGCGGCTTTCAGGCGGATGCGCGAGACATCGATATCGAGTTCTTCGGCGGTCATCTGCATTACTGCAGTGAGAATGCCCTGGCCGATTTCGACCTTTCCGGTATACAGCGTGACAGTGCCGTCGGCATTGATGCTCAGCCAGCGGTCAAGGCGGCGGTTGGTGTCGAGGCTGCCCGGCAGTTTGCGTGCCGGGGCTGCGGTATTGGCCTGTGCCATTATTGTTCTCCCCGGAGTTCTTTGGCGGCGCGTTTGATCGCGCGCAGGATGCGGCTGTGCGTGCCGCAGCGGCAGAGATTGCCTTCGAGCGCCTTGCGGATCTCGGCGTCCGACGGATTGTTGTTGACGTCGAGCAGCGCCTTCGCCGACATCAGGATGCCGCTGGAGCAGTAGCCGCACTGCGCGGCCTGCTCGGCGACGAAGGCCTGCTGGAGCGGATGCATGGCGGCATCAGAGCCGAGCGCTTCAACCGTGGTGATCTGTTTGCCGACGACCGCGGATACGGGCACGTCGCAGGACTGCACCGGTTTGCCGTCAATGATCACGGTACAGGCGCCGCACTGGCCAAGGCCGCAGCCGTAACGCGATCCGATCAGTCCGAGGTCATTGCGCAGGGCATAGAGCAGCGGGGTTTCCGCGTCGGCCTGCACTTCGCGTGGTTTACCGTTTACCTGTATCGTCAGAGCCATATAATTTTATCAATAAAAACAATTAGTTATAAATAACCTGCCTTGCCGTTAACGGCCTGCAGGCCTATACTCCATCTCCCCCAACCGCTGTCTGCACCACTCATGCCTGACGCCAACGAGACCGACGCCATCGAAGCGCGCATCACCGAGCTCAAGCTCGAGCATCGCGATCTTGACGACGTGATCTTCCGGCTCACGCAGACGCCGGTCATCGATCAGTTGCAATTGCAGCGGCTGAAAAAACGCAAGCTGATGGTCAAGGATCAGATCGCACTGCTCGAGCGGCAACTGACGCCGGACATCCCCGCCTAGTATTTCGCGGCGCGCGGGCAGCGCCACGCCAGCCACACCAGCAGTATCCCCAGCGCAACAAACCACAGCAGCGACCAGCCGGGAATCGTCAGCCCGAGAAAATGCCAGTCGGCTTCAGCACACTCCCCCGATCCGGATAATACTTTTTCAAGCAGTCGCGTCACCGGATAACGCTCCAGCATGTACGACAACCCCGGTCCGCAAGCCGGCACCTGATCGGCGGGCAGATTCTGCAGCCAGACATGGCGCGCAGCGATGCCGGTACCTGCGGCCGCAAACAACGCACCGAATACGGCATAGACCACGGCGCCGGTTTTTGCCGGCCCATGCACCGCGGCAATGACAAACACCAGTCCCAGCGCAATGAACGCGACACGCTGGAATACGCACAGCGGGCAGGGTTCAAGCCCTTCTACATGCTGCAGATAGAGACCGAAGCCGAGCAGGACCGCACAAACGACGGCGCCAAAGATGTAACCGATACGAATATTCATAAGCTCCACACTTTACACATAAGCGAGCAGTCGGCCGCAGGCGATAACACCGATCCAGATCAGCAACGAGAGAGCCGCATGCAGTTTTGCAGCCGCCGGGACCGACACGCCGCTGTCCCATTCGCCTGCCGTGCGAAAAACCCCGGCATGAAACAACGCCGCATTGAGTCCCGCACAAAGCAGCAATGACATTTTTACGATAAATGCAGTATTACCGATCAGATCCCCGGCATGGGCAATAAACATCAGCAATCCTGACGGCACTATCAGCAGCAGCGCACCAAAACTCCAAGGCAGCACGTGACGCGCCAGCGCGCGTACCGGCAGACCCCGCGTCATCCCGAGCAAGCGCAGGTCAAACACGATGATCGACCCGACCAGGGTGACAAAACCCAGAATATGCACGATCTCGACCGCGGGATACAGCCAGAGTTCCTGGCGCATGGCCACTGCCAGCGGAAGGCGCTCGATCGCAGCGAGCGGCGCGCCGGGATCGGATGTCAATTGCAAAACCTTTCAGCCACAGACCGAACAAAAATCAAAGGGATCCTGGAGAACAAGCACAAGCTACCGCACCCATTGCGCAAGACCTGCTTCCTTTGCGTTTCTTTGTGCAATCTGCGCTCTCTGTGGCTTGCTTTTGACTTGCCGCGTTTAACGCAGCTCGACAGTCTTGTTGCCGACGATGATGCGCTCGGCACGCATTTCTTCAGGCTTGTTGCGATTGGGGTAACCGACCACGGTGACAGTGCCGCCTGCTTTCAGGTCGGTTGGCGGCAAGCCGCGCGCGGTCATCCGCGACGGCGGCGCCAGCACGGCGGTCCAGGTTTTGCCCGGCGTCACCAGTTTGATGTGTCCATGCGGGTGTTCATAGCCCGATTCAGCAATGGTGCCGGTGAGCTTCAGTTCCTTGCTGCTGTCATATTCGCTCCAGCCATGATGCGCGACGGCAGGCAAACTCAGCGCGGCAACCAGTACTGCGGAAAAAACCAATGCATTGATCTTGGGCATGTCATTGCTCCTCGTGCGCTGCGCAGATCGCGCGGGCGCGTTACTTTATACTTAATCGAATATGCGAGTCACGCGCAGCATAATCATCGACGAATCGGAGCTGACCGAACGCTTCATCCTGGCCTCCGGACCCGGTGGCCAGAACGTCAACAAGGTCGCCACCGCGGTCGAGTTGCGCTTTGATGTCGCGAATTCCCAAAGCCTGCCTGCTGCGGTGCGCGAACGCCTGATCGCCATTGCCGGCAAACGCTTGTCCTCAGCCGGTATTCTGGTGATCGCAGCCCGGCGCTTTCGCAGTCAGCCGCGCAACCGTGAAGACGCACGCGAACGCCTGGCCACACTGATCCGCGAAGCGGCGACGCCACCCAAGCTGCGCCGCGCCACTCGCCCCTCCAAAGCCGCCAAGCGGCGACGCGTCGATGACAAACGCCAACTGGGCGCTCGCAAACGCGAACGTAGCGAGAGTGGCTGGGATTGAATGCATCAGAATCTGCGATATCTCTAATATTCTATTAAATCAAATACTTAAGAAATGGCAGCCGAAAAAACACCCACTCATGACAGCACCATGAACTGCTAAAGTGCGCCGCGAGAAGGAATAAAGCCCTGACTGCAAGCGTTTGCCTGCGGCAAGTCTTTGAATCACCAAGTCTTTGAATCGTATTAACAACCCACGGGAGACTGTTCAATGAAGCACGTACTGATTGCCGCCATCATCGGCACCTCGACACTGCTTGCCAGTGGCGTCGCGTCTGCACAAGCGAAGCCGGAAGATGTCATCAAATACCGCAAAGGCGTCTATACCGTTGCCGCATGGCATATGCGTCCCCTGGGCGCCATGGTGAAGGGCCAGATGCCGTTTGACCAGGCCGTGTTTCTGAAGAACGCCGAGATGGTTGCCAACATGGCAATGGTCGCCCCTGAAGGCTTCGCAGCCGGTTCCGACAAAGGTGCTGAGACCCGAGCCAAGCCGGAAATCTGGTCGGATGCAGCAGGCTTCAAGAAAGTCATGGATAACTTCCAGGCTGAATCCGCCAAAATGGTCCAGGTCGCCAAGACCGCCAAGGATGTTGAAGCCGTGCGCGGCCAGTTTGCCGCCCTCGGCAAATCCTGCGCCGCCTGCCACGACAATTACCGCACCAAGTAATCAGCTGTTTCCGCATCCAGTAAAAAAGCCGCCCTCAGGCGGCTTTTTTACTGCTGCATGCAACATCAACTGTTGATCAACGCCCAGACCCCTGCCGCGCAGACAACCAGCAACACAAGCGCAAGCAGCGTGCTGCGCATCTTTGCAGGCGCTGCGCCCGCAGGAAGATGTTTGCGTCCGGTGAACATCGGTTTGATCAGATTCTCCGATTTATACAACAGGTAATACATGACCGCGGCAACGTGTACGCCGATCAGTGTAAGCATGACATCGAAGTTGTACTTGTGAATGGTGGTCATCAAGTCGCTGAGTTCTTTGGTCACATGTTTGTAAAGCGGGCCTTCAGTGAGGATGTCGTCATTGGAAAACAGGCCGGTCCCTGTCTGCACCAGGACACAGAGCAGGATCAGCACGACACTGATGCCGCCCAGCGGGTTGTGGCCGGCGAACTTTGCCGCCGTGCGCGAGGGCAGCGTTCTGACATAGGCAATCAGCGCGCCGGGGCCATAAAGAAAATCACCGAACCGGGCATATGTACTACCGAAAAAACCCCAAAGAACCCGAAACAGAACCAGTGTCAGGACTGCATAACCGGAATACATATGCCAATCCATCCACTCCATTTCACCGGACAGCCAGGAAAAGCCGATCAGCAGTACCAGCGACCAGTGAAAAAAGCGGACCGGAATATCCCAGACCATTGTTGTTGCGACGTTATTGTCTTTGCCCTGCTGTGTTTCCGCCATCTGTCATCTCCCCGATTCAGACCGTGACCGTGTGGGTAACCAGATTATGGCCATCCCAGTAATGCAGTTGATATGCCGGCGCTTCATCCGGCGCCGCCTCGAAACGACCGCGTCCCAGTCGCAGCCTTGCCTGATACGCCGTGCTCGGACAAACAGAAACCCGCACTCCCCTGAACATCGCCTGTACGCTGCGATGCACATGTCCGCAGATTACCGCATGCACCCGCTCCCGACCTGAAATCAATTCACAAAAACGCGCCACACTGTCTTCGGCCAGTGAAATCCTGTCCATTCGCGAAAATCCTGTCACCACCGGCGGATGATGCAGGAATATCAGCACCGGTTGAGCGGGTTCGGCATGCAACAGTGCATCAAGCCACTGCAACTGCGCGTCATCAAGATCACCGCCTTCACGACCCTCGATCAGGCTGTCGAGCATGATCAGGCGCAATCCACGCACGTCATGATGGTAAAACATGCGGCCCGCTGCCCCCAGATAATCGTGATCGGCAAATACAGACCGTAACGGGGTCCGCCGGTCATGATTCCCGGGCATCAAAAAAACGGGGATGCGTACCTGGCTCAGCATGCCGCACAGGTTCTGATACTCGGGGACGGAACCCTCATCCACCAGATCCCCGCTGAGCACCAGCAGGTCGGGAACCCTGTCCAGCGCCCCCAGATGCTCGATACATCGAACCAAGCCCGCCACGGTATTGATGCCGTCACCGTTGCGCCGTCCTGGCGCAGTGACATGCAGATCGGAGAACTGGGCAATGACTACGGGCTGGTCAACCCGAGCCGGAATCATTCCGGCACCGAGTTTTGTTTCAGCGTGACGTAATCGACCTTGCCGGAGCCAAGCAGCGGCAGCGTGTCAACCTTCAACACGCGCCGCGCCACCGCGAGTTCCTGAGTATTAAGCTGGCGCGCCGCATGCAGCAGCGTTATGCGATCAAGCTTCGGATCCGTAGTCAGCAGCACCGTACTCTCGCCTGTGCGCGTCATTTCCACCAGCGCAGCATGCTTGAAGTCGGGAGAGGCATGGTAGGCAATATGCTCGACACGTTCCAGCGAAACCATTTCACCGGCAATCTTGGCAAAACGTTTGACCCGGCCGTGGATGGTGACAAAACCTTCTTCATCGACACTGACCACATCACCGGTGTTATACCAGCCGGCGCCAAGTTCGGATCGCGGCAGTTGCAGAACCCCCGGCGCATCCGAAAACATATAACCCTGCATCAGGTTGGGGCCGCGCACATGCAACACTCCGCCCTCCTCAATGCCGGGCACCGGAACGATGCGATGCTCAATGCCGGACAGGAAGCGGCCGACCGTGCCGGTGCGGAAGGCCAGCGGCGTATTCAGGGACATCGCAGGGCCGCATTCGGTTGCGCCGTAACCTTCATACACACGCAGGCCGAATTTGCTGAACCAGAGCTTTGACACCTCGGGGTTGAGTTTCTCGCCGCCGGAAATCACGAAGCGCGTGCGGTAAAAATCGTAAGGATGCGCCTGGCGCGCGTAGTTGCCGAGAAAGGTGCTGGTGCCGAAAATGTAAGTGCAGTCCCGGGTGTAGGCGTACTCCGGTATCACCTTGTAATGCAGGGGGTTGGTATAGAGGAACAGCCGCGTACCCGTCAGCAACGGCATCAGCGTGCAGGCAATCAGGCCAAAGGTGTGATACATGGGCAACGCATTGAGATACTTGTCATCCGGGCCGAAATCAATGACTGCGCGCAATTGCGACATCACACCAAGCATGGTGTCGTGGGTCAGCACCACGCCCTTGGGTCGAGCCTCGGAACCGGATGTGAACAATACGACGGCCGCAGATGCGGGATCCTGCTGCGGCAGCGCCGAGCGCGGCCGCAGCAGCGCCCTGACAATCCACAGTTTGTCGGCCACAGTCAGCGTCTCGCGCAGGTCTTCGAGATAGACGACGCGGCAACCCTCCAGCGCTGCAAGCAGGTGATCAAGATGCGCCGCCTGGATGAAAGCCCGCGATGTGATGACCGTTCGCAATGTGGCCGCCGTACAGGCCACTCGCAGGGCCTCGACACCACTGGAGTAATTGAGCATCGCCGCGACCCGACCACGTGATGCCAGTCCGAATACCAGGCAAACGGTTGCACCGAGGTTGGGCAGCAACACGCCGACCCGTTCACCCGGTTCGGTGAACCGGGCCGTGAGCCGGCCAAGAGCAAGACTGCCCTTGAGCAGATCGCCATAGGTGTTTACCTGGCGCCGCAGGTCTTCGATGATGCGGGTCCGGCGTCCGTGCAGGTCAGCTGCATCAATCAGCGCATCGAACAGCGCACGACGGGGCGCGGCATCAGCCATGGACTGCTGCAGAATGCGCAGCAGATCGTCGGAAATCTGCCGACGACGCACACCACCTGCACCGGCGCGTGGCTGCAAACGTGTTGACGGCTGAACCGCCAAAGTGACTCTTGGAAAGCTTCGGCGCGGCCACTGGCGGCTGGTCGCCGCCCAACGGCTATGCAGTGTGCCCTGTATATAGAGCGGCACGATATCAGCGTCGGCACGCGCGGCAATCAGCGCAGCCGCGCCATAAATCTTCATTGTGCTTCCGGTGGTTGTCATCCGGTCCTGCGGAAAAACCACGACGGGTCGTCCTGAACGCACAACCCGGACCAGACCCTTCACCGTGTAATCGCCATGGACACCCAGTTCCGCACAATCAGCACAACGCCGGAGCAATCGACCCAGACGGTGCCCGGCCAGGACACGCGGCAAAACAATCAATGGATTGCCTGGAAGAAACAGCGCAACCAGCAGTGCATCCAGAATTGAATCATGGTTGGCCACCACCAACGGACGGCCGCGGGCGAGTTGGCTCGCGTGCCCAGTCACTTGGACACGGAACAACAAACCAAGCAATACCTTGAGTGTAGCGCGCAGCACTGACTGGGCTTTTTGGATGATAAGCGTTGGCTGTTGGACGGCGACGAAATCAGCGACTGTTTTTAACGGCTCTGCAGCGCAGAGTCAAACATATGAGACATATGAGACTTGGGCAGCTATTGATGCGTATCCAAATCGTCACATTCTCAATCCCCTGCACAAAAGCAAATAATTACTCAATAAAGGCTCCTGACACCACAAAACCTAACATTTTGCACAGGTTAAATAACTGTTTTTATTTACTTTTATTAAAACCTCCCATTTTGTTAGATTTGCCTGTCGCCACAGCCCGACCTTTTAATGTCTGCCGTAAACACCGCAACAAACCCACCGACCGACCAATATAACCATTGCAGGGGAAAATCATCATGGAAATGCAAGTTCCGGCCGCCGTCATCGAAGTACACCACGCCGTTGTCAAACCCGACTTCCGCAGCGGAACGGAATTCCGCTTTTCGCCACAGCTAAATGCAAATTTTGACCGTAACACACGGGCGCTGTGGTCACGCTGGACTGCAGCACCGCGCCCCTGCTTCAATGCAGGACTGCTGGCCGACATCCGCAGCTATTACAGCTTTGTCGCAAGCAGCGAAGGCCGGATCGACTGCGGTGATACTACCGAACCGATTGAATACGTGATCCTCGCCTCTGGCATGCCCGGAGTATTTCAACTGGGCGGCGACCTTGACCTGTTCCGCCAGAAAATCGACCGACGCGACCGTAACGCGCTGGCCGCTTATGGCCGCGCCTGCATTGACGTGCTCTATCGCAACTATCGCGGCCATGACCTGCCGCTGACCACGGTATCACTGGTTCAGGGTGAGTGCCTCGGCGGCGGCTTTGAAGCCGCATTGTCCAGCGATGTGATTGTTGCCGAAAAAAGCTCGCGCTTCGGTTTCCCGGAAATCCTGTTCAATCTTTTCCCCGGCATGGGTGCCTATTCCTTCCTGGACCGCAAGGTTGGCCAGCGCAAGGCAGAGGACATCATATCGTCAGGCAAGATCTACACGGCTGAGGAAATGCGCGAATTGGGCGTCATTGATGTGGTGGCAGAGGATGGCGAAGGCGAAATCGCAGTCAACGCGCTGATCAAGCAGCGTTCACGTTCACGCAACGGCCTTGCGGCCCTCGCCGCCGTGCGCCGCCGTGTCCACCAGATCACCTATGAAGAACTGGAAGACATTGTTGATGTCTGGGTGGATGCGGCACTGCGACTGAATCCCCGTGACCTCAAGCTGATGCAGCGGCTGGTATCCCGGCAAAACTGCCTCCAGGAACCGGCTGTCATCCACTGAAAACCCGGAATTCAACAGAAAACACGGTCTTTCCTGCTCTGCTAGACTGCTCTGCAGCGACCGGCCTTATCCTCGCAAGCGCTTAAGAAAGTCAGATGCATGTCCGAACTTGAACACTCATACACGATAGAGCAAACATCACAGCTGCTGGGCATTTCCGCTCAAAAGCTGCGACGCTGGGATGAACAGGGAATCCTGAGTGCGCTGCGCACCGAAGGCGGCCATCGTCGTTATCCAAAGGAAGTCGTTGACAGGCTGGTGCACGCCAATGGCGGCGGTTTTGCCGAAAAAACTTCGCGCGAACTGGCCAGCGTCAAGCGCACACTGGCGGAAAAGCGGCGAATCATCCAGTTGCTGATCGAAAGTGAGGGGCGTTATCGCGACCTTGTTGAAACTTCGCACGACCTGATCTGGCAAACCGATGCTGAAGGCCGTTTTACCTACCTCAACGCCGCTGCTCACGACATCTTCGGGCTGGCACCTCCCGACCTGATCGGACGCTGCTTTTTCAGTTTTGAAAGCAACGGTTCGCACGTCCCGAACCGCCGCTTCCTGTCGACATTGCGGCGTAATGGCGAAGTGCAGAACCACGTCACCCATCTCTCTACCGCGCGCGGAGAAGACCGCTGGATCGGCATCAATGCCCGGGTCACGCGCGACGAAACAGGCTCCATGCTGGGGATCCGCGGCACAGCACGCGACGTTACCGAGCAGCACCTCGCCATTCGCCGTGCAGAACACGTCGCCATGCATGATGCGCTGACCGACCTGCCCAACCGCAACGCGCTGCAACGACAGATCGAAATCGCCCTTACCGGCAACCAGGTCGGCGCGATCATCATGGTCGACATGGACCATTTCAAGCGCGTCAACGCGGTCTTTGGCCATGGCGCCGGCGAACAACTGGTTCTTGGCCTGTCGGGAGTGCTGCGCAGCGTCGCGCGCAACCGCAACGGCGACCTGTTCCGTGTCGGCGAAGACCAGTTCGTGCTGCATCTTCCGGAAGCACTGAGGGAGGACGCACAGGCAACCGCTGAGGTATTACTCGGCGCGGTACATAATTACCGCCTGGAAATGGCCCGCAACCGCGTGGTGTCCAACATCACCGCCTCCATCGGCATTGCGATGTACCCGTTCCACGGCATCGACTGGGCGTCACTGCTGGCAGCCACTGACGCGGCAACCCATCAGGCCAAGGACGAAGGCCGGAACCGGGTAGCGCTGTTCAATCCTGCTTCCGACGCGCTGCGCGCCAACCACCGGCGCACGCACTGGTCACGCCTGATCACTGAAGCAATCGAGCAGGATGAAATCGCGCTTTACATGCAGTCAGCCGTGGATATCCGCACCGGCGCACCTATCCACCACGAGATTTTCCTGCGCATCCGTGACGAGAACGGCGATTGGGCGGACCCGCAACAGTTCATGGGCACCGCCGAATCATTGGGTTTCGCACCCGCGCTGGACCTGCGGGTCATCGCCCGCGTGCTGACCCACATCCACGAGCAGGGTACAAACTCGCAGTTGCGTTACGCTGTCAACGTATCGGCGACATCAATTGCTGATCCCAACTGGGTTCGCGAAATGGCCGAAATCATCCGTACATCCGATGTTCCGGGGAACCGCCTGATTTTCGAAATCAGCGAAAAGGTGGCGATGGAAAACATTGACGCCACCGCTGCATTCATCCAGCAGATGCGGGACCTCGGCGCACGCGCCGCACTGGATGATTTCGGCACCGGTTTCAGTTCTTTCTATTACCTGAAACGCTTCAACGTGGATTACCTGAAAATCAGCGGCGCTTTCACCCAGGATCTCAGCGACAACGAGGAAAGCCGGGGGTTCCTCAAAGCCGTCAACGGCCTCGCCCGCGATCTGAAGCGGCAGGTCATTGCCAAAGGCGTCGAAACAGAACTGATGGTAAAGCTGCTGAAAGAAGCCGGGGCACTTTATGCGCAAGGCCGTTACTTCCAGGCGGCGGCCCCGCTAGTCACTGCAATTCCGGCACCTCGCCAAAAGGCAAACCGCCACTGATCACACGGCGGCGCCGAAAGGCGTCGCCGGATCTACCATTCCCCGCGACTGATTTTTTCCGCCCAAAGCAGGCCGAGTGCCGTTTTAGGGTCTGTAATCACACCGTCCCGCACCCATGAAACGGCCTCGGCCAGCGGAACAGTCATGACCTCAAGGAACTCCCCCTCATCCAGTTGATTGCCGATGTGGGTCAGATCCTTCGCCAGGAACAGCTCGATGAATTCGTCGGCATAGGATATGCAGGGATGCAAGGTGGCAATGCGCTGCCACTGCCCTGCCCGATAGCCGCACTCTTCATGCAATTCACGCTGCGCGGTGGCTAACGGCGCCTCGCCGGGATCAATTTTTCCGGCGGGCAGTTCGATGAAATGGCGCCCCACCGGATAACGAAACTGTCGCTCCATCAACACGGTGTTTGCATCAGGCTGGGCCAGGATGACAACGGCGCCCGGATGTTTGATGTATTCGCGGGTCGCAGTGCCGCCGTCAGGCAGACGCACGGTGTCTCTACGCACATGAAGCAGTCGCCCTTCGAATACCGTTTCCGAAGACAGTCTGGTTTCGGTGAAATCAGCGGGTTGCGACGGCTTCATGGCCGGGACATCACAGACCTGGCCTGCGCCAGAAAAAGCGGTAGACGAAGCCGGGATAGGCAAATACCAGGAACAGGCAAACCGTCACAGCGAAAAACTCCCAGCGCTGCGGGTGCACCTGACCGGCACGGCTTTCCATCAGCCATGCCGCTGCGCCAACCATGCAATAGAGCAATACGAGTTCAAACAGACGCCAGCCTGCAGTCTTGCGACCGTTTTGCGGCTGACGCACCAGCAGGATTCGCTCGGTCAGGAAGGGCAGGTTGGCAAGCACCAGCGCCAGCAACAGCAGCGCAGCAGCGCTCCAGTCCATGATCAGATTGAAGCGCGGACAGCTTCGATGCAGAGCACCAGCAGCGGTTGCGGCGCAATGCCCAGCACCAGCACGGCAAGGCCGTTGACCGACAACAGTGCGCGGACATCGCCCGAAGCGGTTAATGGCGCGACATCCACCGGCTCATCGAAATACATCAGCTTGACGATGCGCAGGTAGTAGAACGCACCGATCAGCGAGAAGATCACCGCAATAACGGCAATCCACCACATACCGATATGCACTACTGACTGCAACACGGAGAGCTTGGCATAGAAGCCCACTGTCGGCGGAACGCCGGCCATCGAAAACATCAGCAACAGCATCAGGAAGGCATACCAGGGATTTCTCTGGTTGAGACCCTTGTAGTCGTCAATGTTTTCCGCCTCAAAACCACTGCGGGTGAGCAGCAGGATGATGCCGAAAGCACCCAGCGTCATCAGCACATATACCACTACGTAGTACATGCCAGCGCCATAACCGTCGATGGTCCCCGACAAGACTCCAAGCAGCAGGAACCCCATGTGCGAGATCGTCGAAAAGGCGAGCATGCGCTTCAAATTGGTCTGCATGATCGCAGTAAGGTTGCCGATGACCAGCGACAGGATCGCCATCACCGCCAGCATGTGACGCCATTCGTCGACCAGCATTTCCGCACCCAGCCCTTGGGCCAGCAGGCGCATCACAATGGCGAAAGCCGCAAACTTCGGCGCTGAAGCGATGAACAGCGTTACCGCCGTCGGTGCGCCTTGATAAACGTCGGGCAGCCACATGTGGAACGGCACCGCGCCGAGCTTGAACCCGAGGCCGGCGACAATGAACACCAGACCGAACACCAGAACCAGTTGCGCGCGTACGCCTTCGGTGGAAAGTTGTGCGAGTTCGGTAATTTCCAGAGTGCCTGTAGCGCCGTAGAGCATCGACATGCCATAGAGCAATACGCCGGATGCCAGCGAACCGAGCACGAAGTATTTCATCGCCGCCTCTGTCGCACGCACCGAATCGCGTTGCAGCGCAACCATCGCATACAGCGACAGCGACAGCAGCTCGAGGCCGAGATACAGCGTCAGCAGGTGGTTTTCCGAGATCATCACCATCATGCCCAGCGTGGCGAATAGCGCAAGGGTGAAGAACTCGCCGCGGAACAGGCCGCGTGCCGCATTGTAGGCACGGGCATAGACCAGCACCATGATCACCGACACGCAGGTCAGCAGCTTCAAGGCGTCGGCCATCAGATCGTCGACAAACATGCCGCTGAAGGTATAAACCGGTTCCGGATTGCCGGTGAAGAAGGTCAGGAGGGCGCAACCGGCCAGCGTGAACTGGGTCAAACCGTAGGTAACGATGCGGTTGTCATCGCTGACGAACAGGTCGACGATCAGGATCACGCACGCCATCACGAGCAGGAACAGCTCGGGGTAGGCGGGCCACAGCGGCATGATGTATTCCATAGTCAGCTCTATTGCGCCGGCAGCTTGCTGAAGGACACGTGCGCCAGCAGTTCATTGACAGAAACGTGCAGCACATCGGCGAAAGGCTGCGGCCAGACGCCCATCACCAGCACCAGCACGGCGAGGACACCCAGCACCAGGAATTCACGGGCATTGATGTCCTGCAATTCGCCAACGTGTGCGTTAGCGACTGGACCGAAAATCACCCGTTTGTACATCCACAGCGTGTAAGCGGCGCCGAAAATCAAAGTAATCGCCGCAGCAAAAGCAAACCAGAAATTGACCTGCATCGCACCCATGATCACCAGGAATTCGCCAACGAAACCGCTGGTGCCCGGGAGGCCGGCATTGGCCATCGAGAAAAACATGAACAGCGCCGCAAACACCGGCATCCGGTTGGCGACACCGCCGTAATCGGCGATCAGCCGCGAATGCATGCGGTCATACAGCACGCCAACGCACAGGAACATCGCGGCGGAGATGAAACCGTGCGAAATCATCTGGATGATCGCGCCCTCCATGCCTTGCGCATTGAACAGGAAGGCGCCCAGCGTGACGAACCCCATGTGCGAGATCGAGGAATAGGCAATCAGCTTTTTCATGTCGGTCTGCACCAGCGCAACCAGACCGATATAGACGACAGCGATCAGCGACAGCCCGATGACCACCGGTGCGAGCACATGGCTGGCATCGGGTACGATCGGCAGACTCAAGCGCAGGAAACCATAACCGCCGAGTTTCAGCATCACTGCGGCCAGCACCACGGAGCCGCCGGTGGGGGCTTCGACGTGCGCATCAGGCAGCCAGGTGTGGACCGGCCACATCGGCACCTTGACCGCAAAGGCCGTGAAAAATGCAACAAATACAGATAGTTGCACAACCAGCGGCAATTGCACCTGGTAAAAATCGAACAGACTGAAGCTGCCGCCCGCCGAAAAATAAAGGTAGATCAGCGCAACCAGTGAGAGCAATGAACCGAGCAGCGTGTAGAGAAAAAACTTCACTGCGGCATAGACGCGGTTGGGACCGCCCCAGACGCCGATGATGATGAACATCGGAATCAGCGTCGCCTCAAAGAACACATAGAAGAGCAATGCATCAAGCGAGGAAAATACGCCGTTCATCAGCCCTGACAGGAACAGGAACGATGCCATGTACTGTGACACGCGACTCTGGATCACATCCCATCCCGCGGCCACCACCAGCACCGTGGTCAGGCTGTTGAGCAGGATCAGCAGCAGTGAAATACCGTCAATGCCGAGGTGATAGTTGGCGTTTAAGACGTCAATCCAGTCGCGCATTTCAACAAACTGAAAGCCGCCCTGCTGCGGGTTGAATCCGGTGTATAGCGGTATCGTCACTGCGAAACCGATCAGAGCGCCGATCAGCGCGATAACTCGCGCCGCCTGTGAGTTGCGGTCGCCGCCGGTCAGCAGCACCGCGACACCGGCAAAAATCGGGGCCCAGATAGCGAGGCTCAGTAAAGGTAATCCCTGCATCATGAGGTCTTTTTCTTCAGTTTCACCGGATATAAGCCAGTGTCAGCAGCAGCAGGATGCCGATGATCATCGCGAATGCGTAGTGGTATATATAACCCGACTGCACATGGCGGATCACCGAGGCAAACCACCCGACCAGGCGCGCCGAGCCGTTCACCATCACGTTGTCGATGATCGCGACGTCTCCAACCTTCCACAGGCCCGTGCCCAGTGCACGTGAACCGCCGGCAAAAAACCAGTCGTTAAAGCGGTCGAGTCCGTATTTATCCATCAGGATGGTCACCACAAAACCCCACTGGCGGCGCAGCTTCGCCGGAAGTTCAGGTCGCACGATGTAGAGGAACCAGGCTGTGCCAGCACCCGCGACAGCCAGCCAGAACGGCAGCGTCGCCAATGCATGGGTCATCATGCCGATGACGCCGTGGAAGTTTTGCGCCATGGTTGCCGTTGCGGTGTGCGCGGGATTGACCATGATCGCGCTGCCGAAATAGTTGCCGTAAACGAAGCTGCCGATGAGCCAACCGGCACAGACCGACGGAATCGCCAGCAGCACCAGCGGCACCCACACCACTGCAGGCGACTCGTGTGGTTTGTGGGCGTCGCCATGATCATCGTGGTGATCGTCATGACCATGATCGTCATGTTGGCCGGCAGCAGCCGCATCGGCGTCCGCCGCCTTGACGTCGGGATGGTGCGGATCCGCAAAACGTTCCTTGCCGTGGAATGCGTAAAACACCAGCCGGAACGAGTAGAACCCGCCGATGAATACGCCAGCCACTGCCAGCGCATAGGCAAAACCGGCGCCGGGCACCGTCGCGTGATGCAGCGCCTCGACAATCGTTTCTTTCGAGAAGAAACCGGCGAACGGCGGCAGGCCGGCATTGGCTATCGCGCCGATCAACACCGTCATGTAGGTGATGGGCATGTATTTGGAGAGGCCACCCATCTTGCGCATGTCCTGCTGGTGATGCATCGCGATGATCACCGAACCCGCACCGAGGAACAAAACCGCCTTGAAGAAGGCATGCGTGAACAGGTGGAAAATAGCCGCCGAGTAGGCCGAGGCGCCCAGCGCCATGGTCATATAACCAAGCTGCGACAGCGTCGAATACGCCACTACGCGCTTGATGTCGTACTGCACCGTGGCAATCAGCGCCATGAAGAATGCAGTGATTGCACCAATCACCAGCACAAAAGAAAGCGCGGTTTCCGACAGCTCGAACAGAGGCGACATCCGCGCCACCATGAATATGCCGGCTGTCACCATCGTCGCGGCATGGATCAGTGCAGAAATCGGTGTCGGGCCTTCCATCGAATCCGGCAGCCAGACATGCAGCGGGAACTGCGCTGACTTGCCCATCGCGCCGATGAACAGCAGGATGCAGATCACCGTCATCAGCGACCAGGGCACGCCCGGGAACAATTCGATGGTATTGCCTGACAGGCGATCGGCGCCGGCAAACACCGCCGCGTAATCCAGCGTGCCGAAATACATCAGCACCAGCGCGATGCCCAGCAGGAAACCGAAGTCACCGACGCGGTTGACCAGGAAGGCCTTCATGTTGGCGTAGATCGCCGTCGGACGGTTGTACCAGAAACCGATCAACAGGTAGGAAACAAGGCCCACCGCTTCCCAGCCGAAGAACAGCTGCAGGAAGTTGTTGCTCATCACCAGCATCAGCATCGAGAAGGTGAACAGCGAGATATAGCTGAAGAAACGCTGATAACCGGGGTCTTCGGCCATGTAACCGATGGTGTAGATGTGCACCATCAGCGAAACGAAGGACACCACAATCATCATCGTCGCCGACAGCGGATCGATCAGGAAACCGATTTCAAAGCGGATGCTGCCGGAGGTCAGCCAGGTGTAGACCGGGCCGTTGAAGACGTTGCCGGCCATCACATCCTGATAGACCACTATCGAGGCCACCAGACAGACCGCCATCCCCAGAATGGTGATGACATGCGAGGCGCGGCGGCCGATGGCCCAGCCGAATAGCCCGGCCATGACCGCTCCGAACAATGGCGCCAGCGGAACGAGCAGATAGAGTTTTTGCATCTCGGTCATGTGCGGCTCAGCCCTTCAACTGATCGAGGTCTTCGACATTGATGGTGCGCAGGTTGCGGAACAACACCACCAGGATCGCCAACCCGATTGCCGATTCGGCAGCAGCGACGGTAAGGATGAAGAACACGAACACCTGACCGGCGGTATCACCGAGAAAATGGGAGAACGCGATGAAATTCGTGTTCACCGCAAGCAGCATCAGCTCGATTGCCATCAGCAGCACGATGATGTTCTTGCGGTTGAGGAAAATGCCGATCACCGAAATCGCGAACAGGATCGCGCCGAGGACCAGATAATGGGACAGTGAAATCATGGTCACTCCCCTTTTTTCTCGGCCGGCATTGAAATGATCTTCAGCCGGTCGTTGCGTTTGACCTGCACCTGCTCACCCGGATCAATGTATTTGCCGTGCTTGCGGCGGCGCAGGGTCAGCGCAATGGCGGCAACGATGGCCACCAGCAGGATCACCGCAGCCAGTTCAAACGGATAAACATAATCGGTATACAGAAGACGGCCCAATTCCTTGGTATTGCTGTAACCCGCGGGTGATGCGGCTGGACGCGGCGCATCCTCAAGGCCGAACCACGGTCCGGTCAGCACCAGCGCCATCTCGGCCACCAGCAGCAGTGCAACCACCGCACCCACCGGCAGGTAACTCCAGAAACCCTGACGCAGTTTTTCAATATTGATGTCGAGCATCATCACCACGAACAGGAACAGCACCATCACCGCGCCGACATAGACCAGCACAAGCGTGATGCCGAGGAACTCCGCCTCAAGCTGTATCCACAGCCCTGCCGCCGTGCAGAACGCCAGCACGAGAAACAGTGCGGCATGCACCGGATTGCGCGCCGTGATCACGCGCAACGCCGCGAAAATCAGGATCGCCGAAAAGAACCAGAATATGAATTCTTGGAAAGTCATTGTGTCTTGGCTTTATCGATACTTGGCGTCTGCCGCACGATCCTGCGAGATCTGTTCTTCGTAAGCATCACCGATCGCCAGCAGCATCGGCTTGGTATAGATCAGGTCGCCGCGTTTTTCACCGTGATATTCATAGATCCGCGTTTCGACGATCGAATCCACCGGACACGATTCCTCACAGAAACCGCAGAAAATGCACTTGGTCAGGTCGATGTCATAGCGCGTGGTGCGGCGTGTGCCGTCTTCACGCTGTTCTGACTCGATGGTAATCGCCAGCGCCGGACACACCGCTTCGCACAGCTTGCAGGCGATGCAGCGCTCTTCACCGTTGGGATAACGGCGAAGGGCATGGAGGCCGCGAAAACGCGGGCTCTGCGGCGCTTTCTCTTCCGGATACTCAACGGTGATCTTGCGCGCAAACAGGTAGCGACCGGTGACGGCCATGCCCTTCAGCAGCTCGAACAGCAGGAAGGTGTTAAAGAATTTGCCGATGCTCCGGATCATCATTTCCACCATATCCACAACGGGGTTTGCATCCAGGCGCCAAGCACGACGATCCACACCAGCGTCACCGGAATGAACACTTTCCAGCCCAGACGCATGATCTGGTCGTAGCGATAACGCGGGAAAGTCGCACGGAACCACAGGAACAGCGATGCCACAAAAAAGATTTTGGCAAACAGCCAGCCGAAACCGCCGGTGCCAAGCAGACCCCACGACGCCGGGAACGGCGACAGCCAGCCGCCGAGGAACATGATCGCGGTCAGCGTCGAAATCAGGATCATTGCCGAGTATTCCGCCAGCGAAAACACGGCGAAGGTCATGCCTGAGTATTCAACGTGGAAACCAACGATTTCCGATTCACCCTCGGCGACGTCAAACGGCGCGCGGTTGGTCTCGGCCACGCCGGAGATCAGGTAGGTGATGAACAGCGGGAACAGCGGCAGCCAGAACCAACCGAACACGCCCGCCCCGCTCTGCTGCGCTTTGACGATTGCAGAGAGGTTCAGACTTTGCGAAGCCATCAATACACCGACCAGCGAGAAACCCATGGCGATTTCATACGACACGATCTGTGCTGCGGAGCGCAGGCTGCCGAGGAAAGCGTATTTGGAGTTCGATGCCCAGCCGGCAATGATGATGCCGTACACGCCCAGCGAGGTCATCGCCATCAGATACAGCAGACCGGCATCAATATTCGACAGGACCAGTTCCGGCGAAAACGGGATCACGGCCCAAGCCGCCAACGCCGGACCCAGCGCCATCACCGGCGCGAGAACGAACAGGAACTTGTTCGAACCCGTCGGGATGATCACTTCCTTGACCAGCAGCTTGAGGCCATCGGCAATCGGCTGTGCCCAGCCGCCGAGCCAGCGGATGCCGAAGAAGGTCACGCGGTTCGGGCCCTTGCGGATCTGCATATAGCCGATCAACTTGCGTTCCCACAATGTCAGGTACGCCACACAAAGCATCAGCGGCGCCACGATCAGCATGATCTTGACCAGTGTCCACACCACCGGCCACAGCGGACCGAGCAGCGCCTGCGGATAAGCGAGCAGCGAGTCGAGCATCATGCGCTCGCTTTCTGCGCCTGGACGACGCGCTCAAGCACCAACGGTGCATCGGCAGCGCCGAGTGTTGCGGTTTCGCAGCGCGCCGCGGACAGGCGTACACAGTCAGCGGGCAATTTGTCGTCTATGCCATACTGCACCACGGCGTCGCCGCCGTCCTGCACCACACGCAATGCATCACCGTCACGCAGGCCCACTTTGTCAGCCAGCAAGCGGTTCATCGTCGCCACCGGAGGCAGCGCATCACGCGTCTGCTGAAGGCTGGACGCACGGCGCGCAAGCGCATCGGCGCCGTAGATTGCCGTTTCGGCAATCCGCACGATGCCAGTCGCCGCGCTGGGCAAGG
This sequence comes from uncultured Bordetella sp., assembly GCA_964531455.1. Lineage (GTDB taxonomy): Bacteria > Pseudomonadota > Gammaproteobacteria > Burkholderiales > SG8-41. Next base: position 2,725 of record CAZHFZ010000042.1, on the reverse strand, counting down.
CGCTGACAGTTACAGATAAACCATTGTTTTTATTGAATATTTCAGATTTTCCGTGAAGAGCTTCGCGCTGCGCATCTTCAGCGCTGTCATGCTCAAAGCCGGAGAGACCGAGCAGATTGCCCAATACACGCAACACTTTCCACGCCGGCCGCGTTTCACCCAGCGGCTTCACCACGCCGGCAAAAGTCTGGACGCGACCTTCCGTGTTGACATACGTGCCTGCCGTTTCAGTGAACGGCGCGATCGGCAGCATGACATTGGCGTATTCGGATGCGCCGTGCTGGAAGGGGCTCAAGGCCACCACCAGTTCGGCCGCGCGCATCGCGGCAATTGCCTGCCGCGGATTTTGCATATCAAGTTCAGGTTCCACACCGAGCAGCAGATAGGCCTTCAGCGGCGTTTCGATCATCTGCCGTGCATTGGCGCCGGAAACCTTGCCGGTCGGCACGCAGCCGGAGACATACCCGCCGACGCTGTTCGCAGCAGCACCGAGCACGCCCATCGGGCAGCCGAGAATCGCGGCCAGGGCCTGCGTCAGTGCATGCAATACGCCGGCAGCGGCATGCTGTTCGGCAAAATTGCCGATGAATACGCCAGCCTTCTGCCCGCCAACAAGGCTTGCAGCAATCCGTTTCGCCGCATCGTCAGCCGTTACCGCAGCGACTGCGCCGCGCACGGATTCGGGAATCGCCACGTTTTTCAGTTCAGCAGCAGCCTTGACCACCTGCGCCAATGCCTGCGGCAGCAGTGCCGGAGCAACAATCGCCTTGTTCGCGACGCGCATCAGCAGATCGTCATCGACGGCGTGGATGAGGTTGAGTTCAGCACCCTTCTTCGTCGCCTGACGCAGGCGGTGCGCCAGCAAGGGATGATCTTTGCGCAGCGTCGAACCGATCACCAGCACACGATCCAACTGTGCAAAATCGGTGATGCTAATACCCAGCCACGGCACGCCGGCGCGTTTGCCGTCAGCACTGAAGTCGGCATGACGCAGACGGAAATCGACATTGCCCGAACCCAGACCGCGCACGAGCTTCTGCAGAAGGTGCATTTCTTCGAGCGTCTGATGCGGCGTCGAAAGCGCGCCGATCGCGGCTGCGCCGTGCGCCTCCTTGATGCGTTTCAGTTCGGCGGCGACAAATTCCAGCGCCACCGGCCACTCCACGTCCTGCCATACGCCGTTGCGCTTGAGCATCGGCTTGGCCAGGCGTTTTTCGGAATTGAGCGCCTCGTACGAGAAGCGATCCTTGTCCGAAATCCAGCATTCGTTGACGGCTTCGTTGTCGCGCGGCAATGCGCGCATCACGCGATTCTGTTTGACCTGCACCGTCAGGTTGGAACCGAGGCCGCAGTGCGGGCTCACAGTGGGCCGACGCGTCAGTTCCCAGGTGCGGGCGCTGTAGCGGAAGGGCTTCGAGGTCAGCGCGCCGACCGGACACAGGTCAATGGCGTTGCCCGACAGTTCCGAATCGACGGTTTTGCCGACGAAAGTGATGATTTCCGAATGCTCACCGCGGCCGATCATGCCCAATTCCATGATGCCGGCAATTTCCTGGCCGAAACGGACACAGCGCGTGCAGTGAATGCAACGCGTCATGTCGGTCGAGATCAGCGGACCGAGATTCTTGTTGGCGACAACGCGCTTGTCTTCCGCGTAGCGCGACCCGCTGCCACCATAGCCGACCGCCAGATCCTGCAGCTGACATTCGCCGCCCTGATCGCAGATCGGGCAATCAAGCGGATGATTGATCAGCAGGAATTCCATGACGCCCTTCTGGGCGGTCACTGCAGCATCCGAATGCGTCCACACCTTCATGCCGTTGGTCACCGGCGTCGCGCAGGCGGGCAACGGCTTCGGCGCTTTCTCGACCTGCACCAGACACATGCGGCAATTCGCGGCAATCGACAGCTTCTTGTGATAGCAGAAGTGCGGCACATAGGTGCCGGCCTTGTTGGCAGCATCCATGATCGTGCTGCCTTCAGGCACTTCCATCAACTTGCCGTCGAGTTCGATTTCGAGCATGGCGTCAGTCTAGATATAAGGTGCGACCAGGCACTTCTTGTGGTCGATGTGGTATTGGAATTCGTCGCGGTAATGCTTAAGGAAAGCCCGCACCGGCATTGCCGCGGCATCACCCAGCGCACAGATCGTTCGGCCCTGGATGTTCTGCGCCACGTTGTCGAGCATGTCGAGATCCTCGGGCCGGCCCTTGCCGTGCTCGATACGATCGACCATGCGGTAGAGCCAGCCGGTGCCTTCGCGGCACGGCGTGCACTGGCCGCAGGACTCTTCGTAATAAAAATAGGACAGGCGCAGCAGCGACTTCACCATGCAGCGCGTCTCGTCCATCACGATCACCGCGCCGGAGCCGAGCATCGAGCCCGCCTTGGCGATGGAGTCATAGTCCATGTCGGTGGCCATCATGATCTCGGCCGGCAGCACCGGCATTGACGAACCACCGGGGATGACCGCCTTCAGTTTCTTGCCGTCACGCATGCCGCCCGCCATTTCGAGCAGCTTCGCGAAGGGCGTGCCGAGCTTGATTTCATAATTGCCGGGACGTGCGACGTCGCCCGAGATCGAGAAGATCTTGGTGCCGCCGTTGTTCGGCTTGCCGAGGGCGAGGAACGCATCGCCGCCGTTGTTGATGATCCACGGCACCGCGGCAAAGGTCTCGGTGTTGTTGATCGTCGTCGGCTTGCCGTACAGACCATAGCTGGCCGG
>CAZHFZ010000041.1:29179-31674 GCA_964531455.1 uncultured Bordetella sp. | reverse complement strand
CCAGGAATATGGGCTGTCCTTGACTCAGGTGGATATTAATTTTTGCGTTGTAAACCGGTCTGGAAATCCCGTGTTTATCTCGAACTAAATAACGACCGACCTTGAATGTTCCTTGATCGTCAGATTGGCCTGTCAGATAGCAGCGTATTTTTGATATATGGTCATTTGACACAGCTAACCCGCTGAGTTGTCCAAGCATTTCCGCGGTTTTTTCGATAAAGTTAAATGTCGAATAAGTGACGGATTGCCCCAGTTTTTTATCTTGCATGGCGATATTGAAGTCACCTAGCAGTATCTGTCCGGGTAATGCGTTCTCGATTATTCGCGACAATTCTATGGTCACTTGTCCGACGATATAGCTGAATGTCGTTGGATTTAGGGCCTCGACTTGGTAGAACTCGTAATGCTCTCCAACATGGAATGCCGCCCGAAGTCTTGGCACCGGGAATTTTTTTGCTTTTTTTCTGGCAACAGCATTGTCGGCAAGAATGAGCATCATGAGCTTATAAAGCGCGATATTGGCATCAATTGTTCGTGCTCGATTCCAGATATAAAAGCCATCTCCTGTGGAAGAGCGTGCGAAGTTGATCTGAACATCCACTGAAATCAGCTGTCGATATGCGGAGTTAACCGAATAGCTAAGGCTATTTAATATAGCGACCTGTTCAAGTGGTGAGTGCAGTGAAAAGCCCACAATGTCCAGGAGCATGACTGCACGTTCATGAACCAGTGAAACGCCGTAGCGGGTAACCAGAATGCTGATGAATTCAGCTGGAACTCGTAGGTTTGGACTAATGTCCGCGGTAATAATCTGCACGCCATTGCCGAACTTTTTCCGCAGAATGGCGAATTCATGCGCCGGAATGAATTTCGAACCGGCTAATAAAGAATTGATCAGGATGCTGGCTTCATTACTTTCCCCGGTTTCTTCATTACCGCTCAGGGGTTCAATTAGTCGGTAGTGTCTGATGGACAGAAATAGCAGCTTGTTGCCTTCCTCTGTCCAAGCCAGCAGTATGTTCTCGCCAAGATTCCATGCCGTGTAAAGAATTTCGTCGATTCGTGACAATTCCTGTTTGGCGTCCGCTGTGACTGCGTAATTCTCGTTGACAGTGCAGCTCAGGCTATCGATCCAACTGGCGCGTTTATTTGGCATGGTTATCCGCGAAATTTGGGGCTGGGCTTCAATGGTTTCTTCGGAAGATTCCATTTGGCTTATCTAACCGACGGTAAAAATGGATGGGCTCAATCAGCCATTTGGAATGGGTTGATGTGGCAAAGCTGGGGGCGAATCAACTTTAACTCATTCACCGATCTGTGAACGATCGATAGCGATTCAATAAATGCAAAAGCCCCGCCGGGGTGGCAGGGCTAAGTCCAAGATCTGTAACAAATTCGGTGGCTCCCCGACCTGGGCTCGAACCAGGGACCTGCGGATTAACAGTCCGTCGCTCTACCGACTGAGCTATCGGGGAATAGTGCTTGAAAAACCGGTTGTTACAGTTGCAACGAGGGGCGTATTCTATCTGCGGATGGATACCCGGTCAACGCAGGAATTCGACGGAAATGAAGTGGTTTAAGCGCTTAATTCTGGCTTTTGCAGTGCTGATCGCGCTGCTGGCTGCAGTGCCGCTGCTGGTGTCGCTGGATGATTACCGTCCGCAGTTGGAAAAAATGGTTTCGGAGAAACTGAAGGAACCTGTGTCCTTCAAAAAGTTGCGACTGGTCGGTCTGCCACTGCCGCATGTCTCTGTTGAAGGCATTGAGGTTGGCAAGGCCAGTGATTTGACGATAGGCGAGGTGTCGGTAACGCCTGATCTCTTGTCTTTGCTGACTTCAACAAAAGTCATACGCAGCATTGACATCGAAGGGCTGGTCATCACGCAGCGCGCGCTGGACATGATGCCGGAATGGGCGAAGCCCGACCCCAAGGCAGAGCCTGCAACCTTCAAAGTACTGGTGCAGGCAATCAGTTTAAAAAATACCACTTTGAAGTTACAGCGCACGAGCTTCGGTCCTTTCGATGCGCTGGTGACAATTGATGCCAACGGTACGCCGAAGCGTGCGGACATCACGGCGCGCGACGGGAAATTCAAGGCGGCACTGACGCCGGCCGGCGATAAATTCAACGTCGAGGTGAATGCTCGGGACTGGCGTTTGCCGGCCGGGCCGCCGATCCTGTTTGAATCGCTGCAGGTAACCGGTGTAGCCACACCTAATGATGTTGATTTCAGCAACATCCAGGCCAAACTCTACGGCGGCAGCATTACCGGAAAAATGGCGCTTGCCTGGCAGAAGGGGCTGCAACTGAAGGGCAATTTCGCGGTGAGTGATGTTGAATTGCGAGACCTGGTGCCGTTGTTCACGCCAAAGTCCCGACTGAGCGGACGACTCACCGCAAAGCCGGTGTTTTCGGCGAACGCTCCAAAGCCCGAGCAACTGGCCAATGTGATGAAGCTCGAAACGCCATTCGATATTCGTAACGGCGTGCTGCA
>CAZHFZ010000041.1:0-29169 GCA_964531455.1 uncultured Bordetella sp. | reverse complement strand
TGATATCCAGGAGGCCGCTGTAAATCCATCTCGGCGGGGAGGCGGTGGCGAGACACGTTTCGATACGCTGTCCGGCCATTTCGCCCAGGATCGCGGTACGCAGCGGGTCACTGGACTCAAGGTGGCGTCGGGGTCACTCGCGGCTGATGGCAATTTGACCATTGCGCCGGATAAATCCTTGTCCGGTCGGGTCAATGCCCGGGTCAACGTGGTCGGTCAGGCCGGTGTGTCGGTGCCCTTGAATATCAGCGGCATGCTGGGTTCCCCGATGGCGTTGCCCGCAGTCGGTGCCATGGCAGGTGCCGGCATTTCCGCAGGCGCCTCGGTCGGTGCGAAAGTCGGCAACTGGGCGAGCGGCCTGTTCAGCGGCGACAGCAAGGACGCCAAAAAGAAATAGCCGGCACGAAGGCCGGCTATTGATGTGCTGCGAGTCGCTTACAGCGGGTGATTAAACCAGTACTTTGGCAATCGCCTGAGCGACGTAATCGATGTTCTTCGTATTCAAGGCCGCGACACAGATGCGCCCGCTGTCGATGGCGTAGATTGAATACTCGTCCCGCAGTCGCTTTACCTGTTCCTTGGTCAGCCCGGAGTAGGAGAACATGCCGCGCTGCTCGATGATGAAGTTGAAATCAAAATCTGCACGCAATTCGCGAATTTTCTCGACCAGCAGCTTGCGCATGACCTTAATGCGTTCGCGCATCTGGCCCAGCTCTTCGTCCCACTGCTTGCGCAGTTCCGGTGTCGTCAGCACCATGGCCACGGCTTGGCCGCCGGTGGTGGGCGGGCTGGAGTAGTTGGTGCGGATCACGCGCTTCAGCTGGCTCAGCGTGCGGGAGGCTTCTTCCTTGCTGCTGGTGACAATGCTCAGCGCACCGACGCGTTCTCCATACAGCGACAGCGATTTCGAGAACGAGCTCGACACAAATACCGCATTGCATTCCGCAGTAAAGCGGCGAATCGTTGCGGCATCCTCTTCAAGCCCGTCGGCGAAGCCCTGATAGGCGATATCGAGGAAGGGCACCAGATCGCGGCGCTTGACCACGTCGATGACTTTGTCCCATTGCGCGGGCGACAGATCAACGCCGGTGGGGTTATGGCAGCAGGCATGCAGCAGCACGATTGCGCGTGCCGGCAATTGTTCAAAACAGGCCAACATGGCGTCGAACTTCAGGCCATTGGTCGCTGAATCATAGTAAGGGTAGGTTTTGACCGTATAACCCGCATACTCAAAAATCGCGCGGTGGTTTTCCCAGCTCGGATCGCTGATGTAGATCTCCGCGCCCGGATTCACGCGCTTGAGGAAGTCGCCACCGACCTTGAGGCCGCCGGTCCCGCCCAGCGTCTGCACGGTGACGATACGGCCGTCTTTAACGGCAGGGGTGTCCTTGCCGAACAGCGTTTCCTGGACGGCACGGTCATAAGCCGCGATGCCGTCGATCGGCAGATAGTTGCGCGGGGTTGCGTTCTCACCCAGCTTTTTCTCGGCAGTGCGCACGCACTGCAGCACCGGCACCTTGCCGTTGTCATCAGTATAAACGCCCACGCCCAGATTGACCTTTTTCGGGTTCTGGTCTGCAACAAAGGCTTCGGTCACGCCCAGGATCGGATCCTTGGGCGCCATTTCAATTTTTTCGAGGATGGAGCTGGTCATTGGGTTTCTGGGTTAAAAGTGGCTGGAAAAGCCGCATTTTAGCTGTGTTTTTGCATTGCACCCAAATTGAGCTTAACCCCGAGCTCGGGACCTGCCCAAGCCAGCATCGCTCTGGCAAGTTTAAACCGGTAACATCGACTCTTTTCGCCTGCCTCCCATGGAAATCGTCACATTCCCCGACAGTCCGTTCCGCCTGCACCAGACATTTGCGCCGGCCGGGGACCAGCCTGAGGCCATCAACAAGCTGACTGAAGGTCTTCGCGACGGCTTGTCTTTCCAGACGCTGCTCGGCGTGACCGGCTCCGGCAAGACTTATACGATGGCGCATGTCATCGGGCGCATGGGGCGTCCGGCGCTGATCATGGCGCCGAACAAGACGCTGGCGGCGCAGTTGTATGCGGAGATGCGCGAGTTTTATCCCGAGAATGCGGTGGAGTATTTCGTGTCGTATTACGATTACTACCAGCCCGAAGCCTATGTGCCGTCAAAAGACCTGTTCATTGAAAAAGATTCGAATATCAATGAGCACATCGAGCAGATGCGCCTGTCGGCAACAAAGGCAATGCTGGAGCGGCCTGATGTGATCATCGTGGCTACGGTATCGGCCATTTACGGTATCGGCGATCCATCCGACTACCACGGCATGATTCTGCATTTGCGCGAGAACGAAAAGCTGCCGCAGCGCGATGCGATCAAGCGCCTGACCGAGATGCAGTACGACCGCAATGAATTTGAATTCAAGCGCGGGGTATTTCGCGTGCGCGGCGACGTGCTGGATATTTTTCCGGCAGAAAATTCCGAGACGGCGGTGCGGGTGTCACTGTTTGATGATGAGGTCGAAAGCATTCAGATCTTCGATCCTTTGACCGGTCACATCCTGCAGCGGGTGTCGCGTTTCACGGTCTATCCGTCGAGCCATTACGTGACGCCGCGGGCGACCACGCTGCGTGCGATCGAGGCGATCAAGGTGGAATTGCGCGATCGCATCGAAACCTTCACCAAAGAACACAAGCTGGTCGAGGCACAGCGCATCGAGCAGCGCACCCGGTTTGATCTCGAAATGCTCAACGAAATGGGCTTTTGCAAGGGTATCGAAAACTATTCACGGCACTTGTCCGGGCGCCCCCCGGGTGCGCCGCCGCCGACATTGATCGATTACCTTCCGCCTGATGCCTTGATGTTCATTGACGAAAGCCATGTGACCATCCCGCAGGTGGGCGGTATGTACAAAGGTGACCGGGCGCGCAAGGAAAACCTGGTCGGATACGGTTTTCGTCTGCCTTCAGCGCTGGATAACCGGCCTTTGCGTTTTGATGAGTTCGAGAAATTCATGCGCCGTGTGGTGTTTGTGTCGGCAACACCGTCTGAGTATGAGCGTACGCACCAGGGGCAGGTGGTGGAACAGGTCGTACGCCCGACAGGGCTGGTCGATCCGCAACTGGAAGTACGCCCGGCGACGACGCAGGTCGATGATCTGTTGTCGGAAATCAATCTGCGGGTTGCTGCTGGCGAGCGCGTGCTGGTGACGACGCTGACCAAACGCATGTCCGAGGACCTGACCGATTATCTGGCCGAGCACGGCATCAAGGTGCGTTACCTGCACTCCGATATTGATACCGTGGAGCGGGTCGAGATCATTCGCGACCTGCGGTTGGGGGAGTTCGACGTTCTGGTGGGGATCAACCTGCTGCGGGAGGGGCTGGACTTGCCGGAAGTATCCCTGGTGGCCATCCTTGATGCCGACAAGGAGGGTTTCCTGCGTTCGGAGCGCTCGCTGATCCAGACCATCGGCCGTGCAGCGCGCCACCTCAATGGCAAGGCGATCCTTTACGCGGACCGCATTACCGATTCAATGCGCAAGGCCATGGATGAAACCGATCGCCGCCGCACCAAACAGGTGGCGCACAACCTGGCGCACGGCATCACGCCGGTGGGCGTCGTCAAACGCATCAAGGACATCATTGACGGGGTTTACAACCAGGAGGGTGCGCGCCTTGAACTGAAGGCGGCACAGAATCAGGCCCGCTACGATGCGATGGGCACCAAGGACATGACCCGGGAAATCAAGCGGGTCGAGAAGGACATGCTTGATGCGGCGCGCAACCTTGAATTCGAGAAGGCTGCGCAGTTGCGTGATGAACTGCATGTGTTGAAACAGCGTTTGTTCATCGACGCGGCGTGACACTGAAACCGGGTAATTAAACACCGATTGTCCTCAACCCTCGCCCCGCAAAACTAGATGATTCTGGCTTCTATGCCTTTCATCAGGACATAGGGTTGCATGATGGCGTTCCTGAACTTGTATTTGTATCCGCGCGCGGTTTCGGTTCGTTGCAATGCCATGCCGTGCTTGGGCTCGCAAAAAGAATGCAAGTGCTTGGAAAAAAGAGACACCGGGAACTCTTTTTTCATGATCATGGTCATCGGCTTTACTACATCGGCTGGAGTGAAGTAGCCATATTTGTCGGTTTCGGTTAATGCGCAAGCAAGCAAAACCCAGCGGAAAAGCGTTTCCTCCGAACTGGTTGTAGCCCGTTCATAATCATCCGCGATGCTTTGCTGGGCGTACTTGAGCGCCTTTCGAAAGGCATGATGGGTGTTTTCGATGGTTATGTGCGGGCTGTCTTTAGAGGCCGCTGCCATCGCCGAATGCATTCCAAGCAGATGGGCGTAGTGCGGAAGGCCTTGGGATAATTTTTGAATCAGGATTTTGGCTTCCGGATCAATCGTCATGCCGACATTGGCGAGGCCGCTTTCAACAAGCCGGTCAATTTCGATCGGCGTCATTCTCGGCATATGCACCTGGATGAGCGCGCGCTGTATCGACTCGTGTTCAGCGAGCAAGGCGTCGACGGATTCGGCAACGCCCACCAGAACTAGCGTGGCGTCCGTGGCATGGTCTGAAAGTGTTTTTATGGTGTCAGCCAGCAGCGTGGTGGTGGTGGGGTCCTTGATGCGGTCGACTTCATCAATAATGAACAAAAAACGCCCCCGGTTTTGCAGTGCCGTCCTGACGGAATGGGGGGTTACTTCATCCGGCAGAAGTTGTGCGTAAGTCCCTTGCGTGCGATCACCGTTGCCGGCGCTTCTGTTGACCGGGGAGTTTCTGGAGAGCGGAATCTCCGAGAGGATGGATCGCCATAAAGAGGCAAAAGTAGTTGTTTGATCGCAGTTGATGGTTCCGCATTCCGGCATCACAAACTTGGCGCGAAGCATTTCGCATATCGTATTGACCAGTGAAGTTTTGCCTGCGCCGCGCTCGCCATAAATCACAACATGCTGGCCGCGCTGTGCACATGCGTTCAACACGGCGGTGACTTGTGATTCGCGTCCGGAAAATGCTCGGCTGTCAATCGGGGCGCTGGGCCGGAATGAAAAGGCGATTTTTTCCAGCAACTCAAACTTGTTTTTTGGTTCCATGCTGAATGTTCAATAAGGGCTTTTTGGCTGGCGCGGGTAAAATGACAGGGCGATTACCGGGTTTTAGTCGCAATGGTTGTTCAAGAGGCGTTGGCGGGCTAATGATACTTAAATTGACAACGGAAGTTTGTCGCTAATTCCGCGGTAAGTGCCGGGAGAGCATTGTGATCCGTGTTTTATTTGTCTGTATGGGAAATATTTGCCGTTCGCCAACTGCGGAGGGTGTTTTCAAGCATCTGGTTGTCGCTGAAGGACTTTCCGAGCGCATCGAATCCGACTCTGCCGGTACTCACGATTACCATGTTGGCGAACCCCCGGATTCGCGCTCACAGGCTGCTGCTGCGCAGCGTGGCTACGACTTGAGCCTGCTGCGTGCACGCCAGGTCAGGGTGCAGGATTTTGCCGATTTTGATTATGTGCTGGCAATGGACGAAGCGAATCTTGCTGCATTGCGCAAATTGTCCCCGAAACCATACCTGGCGCGCGTGAAGCTGTTTCTGGATTTTGCCCCCGGAGCAGGGCGTCGAGAGGTGCCGGATCCCTATTACGGCGGTCAGCAGGGATTTGAGGAGGTGCAGGATCTGGTCGAGGATGCGGCGCGTGGCTTGCTGGAGCGCATCCAGGCGGCAGGGTTGCGCTAGAAGCGGCCGCACTGCGGCAGCCGCTTCAGCCCCGGAATCATCAGTCGAGCTTGATGTTCGCCGTCTTGATCACCTTGACCCAGTTGTCGTATTCCTCACGCATGAATTTGCCCATCGCTTCTGGGCTGCCCGGGGCGGGCTCCGCGCCTTGACTCGACAACCGCTTGGCCATTTCAGGTTCTGACAGTGCTTTCACCGATTCGGCATTGATTTTGGCAATGATGTCCTTGGGTAAGGCGGCCTGTCCCATCAGCGCGTACCAAGTGGTGTACTGAAAGCCATTAACCCCTGATTCTGCAACGGTCGGAATGTCCGGTATCGCGGGCGAGCGTTTGGCGCTGCCTACGGCGATGCCGCGCATGCGCCCGGCCTGCATCTGTGCCAGCACCGTGGGGATGCTGTTGAACATCACGCTGATCTGGCCGGACATCAGATCCGTCATCGCGGGCGCGGTGCCTTTGTAGGGCACATGCAGCAAGTTGGTGCCTGTCATCGATTTCAATAATTCCATGCCCATGTGTTGCGGGCTGCCCGGGCCGACTGAACCGTAGTTGATCTGGCCCGGCTTGCTCTTCGCAAGTTTGAGCAGATCCTGAACGGAACGAACCGGGAGAGATGGGTGAACGACGAGTACCTGGGGATTGACCACGGTCAGAACGATGGGGGCGAGGTCCGTGAACACGTTGTAAGGCAGTTTCTGCAATGCGGGCGCCAGCGCCAGCGAACCGGAAGTCCCGAACAGCAGCGTATAACCGTCGGCGGGGGCGCGCAGCACGGTTTCAACGCCGATGACGCCGCCGGCGCCCGGGCGGTTCTCGACAACGACCTGCTGCTTCCAGGCTTCCGTGAGTTTCTGCGCCAGTGCGCGACCGACAAAGTCGGTGGGACCGCCGGGCGGAAAATGGATGACCATCCGGATGGAGCGCGACGGGTATGTCTGCGCGGTCTGGGCGGCGGCCAGTGTGGCGCAGACGAGCAATGCAACAGCAACGCTGCAGCGAAGGACGTTATTCATGATCTCTCCTCACTTTTTGTAGGCGCACTTGCTTTTACTTTTAGTCCGTATTGTCGAATTTATCACGAGACCGGTTTGACCCGCGAATAACCAGCCGTTATCTTCGTCTGACTTAATTTTTATAGAGTCCAAAAAATGAACGAAGCAATCCGTGCGCTGCTGCATCCTCAATCCATTGCGGTCATTGGCGCTTCGAATGACTTCAACAAGATCAACGGCCGTACGTTCAAGGCATTGGTCGACAAGGGATACGCGGGCCGCATCCTGCCGGTTAATCCCAAGTATCAGACATTGCTCGACCGGCCGTGTTATCCGGATGTTGCTTCCATTCCCGGTACGGTTGACCTTGCAGTTGTTGCCGTGCCTGCGCGCCATGTGCCGGATACATTACGGGAACTCGGACGCAAGGGGGTCAAGGCTGCGGTGGTGTTCAGTTCCGGGTTCAGTGAGGTCGGTGGAGATGGAGTGCGACTCGAGGCCGAACTGAAGCAGGCGATTCGTGACAGTGGGGTGCGCGTGCTGGGCCCGAACTGCCTGGGCCTGGTCAACGTGTTCGAAAACGTGATGGCAACCTTCAGCCAGTTTTCACTGGGCCCGACGCTAGAGGGGCCCGCAGCTTTTGTGACCCAGTCCGGTGCTTTGGGAACTGCGACTGCTGGCGTGGCGCGCAAGCGGGGGCTGAATTTCGGATTCTTTGTCAATACCGGTAATGAAACCGATATCCAGTTCGTCGATGTCATGAGCGCAATCATTGCTGAAAAGCAAATCAAGGTCGGTGCCGGATACATTGAGGGCTTGAAAAACGGACCGGGATTGTTTCAGGTGGCAGAAGATGCGTTGCAGCGGAGCAAGCCGCTGGTTCTGACCAAGGTCGGGCGCACACGGGCCGGTGCCAAGGCCATTGCGTCGCACACCGGTTCGCTCGCCGGCGAAGATGCAGTGTTTGACGGCGTGATCCGCCAGCGCGGCATTATTCGCGCTCGCAGCGATGAGCAACTACTTGATTTTGTTGAGATATTTTCAAGCTGCCAATTGCCCGGCGGCAACGGCATCGGCATCATCACGCGCTCTGGCGGCGCTGGTGCGCTGATGGCTGATCGTGCCGAGGAAATCGGCCTCGACGTCGCAACACTCAGCGAAGAGACCACGACCGCACTGCGCAAAGTGGTGCCGGCTTTTGGGTCGACCGGCAACCCGGTGGACATCACTGCACAGGGTCTGGTTGATCCGAATCTGATGCGTGAGAGCATCAAAATACTGCTCTCCGATCCGAAAGTGGATGTGGCGATTGCCTGGCTGTCGTTCTCGGAAAAGCAGGCTGACATGAACGTGCAGAATTTCGTCGAAGCCAAAGCGCAGACCACCAAGCCGTTCATTGTGTGCTGGATGGGCATGCCGGATGCGGCTGGTGAAAAAATGCGTGCGGCCGGCATTCCGGTGCTGCGCAGTGCCGAGGCCGCAGTCGATGCGGTCGGGGCCATCGTGCGCTACGCGGAAGCACGGCGCAACTGGATCGCTGATGCACCGGCGCGTGCAGCGCTGCAATTGCCCAAGCTCAATCTGCCGGTGTCAGCCGGGCCGGTGTCCAGTCTTGAAGGACAGGCACTGCTGACCGCTTGTGGCGTAAATACAGCGGCTGCGAAACTGGCCACGAGTGCGGACGAAGCTGTTGCCGCTGCGCAGGCACTGGGTTACCCGGTCGCGCTCAAGATCGAGTCCCCGGACATCCTGCACAAGACCGAAGCCAAGGGCGTCACTCTCAATCTGAAGGATGCAGAGGCTGTGCGTGCGGCCTACGGCCAGCTCGTAGCCAATGCCAGACAGTACAAATCCGATGCACGTATTGCCGGTGTGCTGGTGCAGGCGATGGCGCAGGGCGATGTTGAACTGGTGATCGGCTTGAAACGCGATGCGACATTCGGACCCGTGGTCATGGTGGGGCTGGGCGGGGTGTTGATCGAGGTGTTCAAGGATGTTGCCTTCCGTGCGGCGCCGGTTACCGAAAGCGAGGCGCTGCGCATGCTGGATGAACTGAAGAGCCGGGTGGTGCTGGATGGCGTACGTGGCAAGCCCCCGGTGGACAAGGCTGCGCTGGCGCGGATGGTCAGTGCGGTATCGCGTTTCGGTGCAGCGGCGGGGCCGCGCCTCGCTGAACTTGATCTCAATCCGGTACTTGCCGGACCGCAGGGCGTGACCGCAGTGGACTGGCTGATGGTGCTGGATTGATGCAATGACCACGCCCCGCAGTTCGGCGCTGGCGCCGTTCCGCGTTCGTGCTTTCCGTTTTCAGTGGCCTGCTGATCTTGCAGCGTCATGGGCCATGGAAATGGAGATGCTCATTCTCGGCTGGTATGTGCTGGTCGAGACACGTTCGGTGCTGATGCTGACAATTTTCGCATCGCTGCAGTACGTGGGCACCCTGCTGTCGCCGATGTTCGGCGTGATGGGGGATCGCATCGGTCACCGTGTTGTGCTTTGTGCGATGCGCGGCCTGTATGCAACCCTTGCATGCGTGCTGATGACCGCAGCCTTCATGGATGCAGTCACACCGACGCTGGTGCTGGTGACGACGGCGATCCTCGGGCTGGTCAAACCCTCGGACATCGGCATGCGCACCGCTTTGGTTGGGGAAACCGTACCTTCAGCGCATCTGATGCCTGCGATGAGCATCCAGCGCACGACGCAGGATTCGGCACGCATCGCCGGTGCGCTGACAGGTGCGGGTCTGGTTGCGGTTCTGGGCATGTCCTGGGCTTATGTGGTGGTGGTCGTCTTCTACGGCATCAGCCTGGTACTGAGCACCCGGGTGATCGAGGTGCGCAGCGCTGGTCATGCGGCCTCAGCGCAGCAGGCCACGCCGTGGCGGGACCTTAAGGAAGGCATGAGCTATGTCTGGCGCGCACCACATCTCCGCGCAACCATGGTTTTTGCCTTTTTGCTCAATCTCACCGCGTTCCCGCTGTTTACCGGGCTGATGCCCTACGTTGCCAAGGAGGTTTACGGTGCCAGCCAGACCACACTCGGCACCATGGTGGCGTCGGCTGCCAGTGGCTCACTGATCGGATCGATCATCATGAGCCGATTCGGCGGCGCTTTTGCGCCGGCACGCGCGATGCTGATCTTTGGTGCGGCATGGCTGGGCGTGCTGCTGCTTTTTGCGCAGACGCGCAGCCCGGCGGAAGGCATACCGTTGCTTTTTATTGCCGGCATGATGCAGACGATGGGGCTGATACCGATCAGCACGCTGTTGCTGCGTACTTCCGATGAGCGTTATCGCGGGCGCATCATGGGTATTCGCATGATGGCGATTTACGGCAATCTCCCGGGCCTGCTGCTGGCTGGTCCGCTGATTGCGAATTTCGGTTACAGCTTGATGGCAACCGCCTATTGCATATTCGGCTTGCTGTTCACCTTTGCAATTGCCCTGTACTGGCGTACCCATCTCTGGCAGGTTGGTGCGCCAGCGAACCGTCGCTAGAAAAATAAAATGAGAGCATGGACGGCGCCGGTGATCCGAATGGTTGCGGGCCGGTTGAGAGCGGGTTGAACTGACGTTCCACCCGCGTTTGTCTGCTGTTAGTGCGCAACCGCCAGTTCATTCCACGACGTGGTGTAACGCGGCGACTTCTGCGCTGTCTGCATGCGCCAGGGCTGGCGGATGCCGGCGCCGGCAAAGGTCGCGGTGTTCATGCCGTAGATGGCGTTGATGCTGTCCATGGCCGCCATCAGGCGACTGGAGCGGGGCCGCTCGTAGCCGGAAAACAGATCCGCTTGGGTGTTTGCAGCCGGCTGCAGCCCGGTGAACATGACGCCGGCCTTTTTGTATTGATAACCCGTGCGGTAAATACGCTCGAGACCGAATCGGGCGGCAGCGCAGAGTCGCCGGGTGTCGTCGGTGGCTACGGAAAGCGGTACCAGCATGGCGGGGTTGTACTGGGGCGCGTCAGCGCGGAATTTGTTGGTGTGCATGAACACGGTGACCTGGGTGCAGGTCGATTGCTGTGCGCGCAGCCGTTCTGCGGCACGGATGACGTAACTCATTACCGCTTCACGGAGTTCGTCCAGTGTCGTGACGGGCTGACCGAAACTCCGGCTGGAGAGGATTTGCGCCTTGCGCGGCGCAATGTCTTCCAGTCCGAGACAGGATACGCCGTTGAGTTCGGTGACAGTACGCTCCAGCACCACGCTGCAACGCTTGCGGATCAGCGCAGCATTGGCGCGCTGCAGGTCGAGTACCGTGCGTATGCCCATCGACTGCAAGTGCAGCACAAGCTTGCGGCCCACGCCCCAGACTTCACCTACATCCAGTTCTTTCATCAGCGCTGTCTGTTCGGCTTCCGACAGCATGGCCCAGTCGAAGACGCCGCAATAGTGACGGCGGGTCTTGGCGACATGGTTGGCGAGTTTGGCGAGCGTTTTTGAAGCGCCGATGCCGGTGCAGGTGGTGATGCCGAGATACTGCCGGATGCACTGGCGTATTTTCCGGCCGCAATATGAGGCATCGTCAGTCATGCCGCTGAAATCGAGAAAACATTCGTCGATTGAGTAGATTTCCTGTTGCGGCGCGAATTCGCCGAGCAGGGCCATCATGCGTGCGCTGATGTCGCCGTAGAGTGCGTAATTGGAACTGAGCCAGACCAGGCCATGGCTTTTGACCAGTGTGCGGATTTCAAAAAACGGCACACCCATGCGGATACCCAGGGCTTTTGCTTCGTTACTGCGTGATACCACGCAGCCGTCATTGTTCGACAGCACGACCACAGGGCGGTTTTCGAGCGCCGGGTTGAATACCCGCTCGCAGGACACATAGAAGTTATTGCCGTCGACCAGCGCGATGGCGGATTTCACGGGGTGTGCACCACGTGTGCCACGACTCCCCAGATCTGCAGTTCCTGTTCATCGCCGATGATGATGTCCGGGTAAGCGGGATTCTCCGCTTTCAATATGACTTTGCCACGACTGCGCTGCAGGCGCTTGACCGTGAGTTCACCATTGATTGCGGCAACGATGACGCGGCCTGAAGCGGGTTCCAGCGAGCGGTCAACGATCAGCAGATCACCGTGGTGGATGCCCGCGCCGGTCATGGAATCACCTTTGACCCGCAGGAAAAAAGTGGCTTCCGGATGCAGCACCAGGTATTCGCTCAGATCCAGACGCTGATCGATGTGATCGGTTGCGGGAGAGGGAAAGCCGGCTGCGGCTTTGCCGGCGCCTATGGGCAGCAGCAGTCGCTTCGATGCCGGGGTGAAGGCAAGCGGGACACCCAGGGGGGGATGGTGCGGATTGGGCTGGATTGCGGGGGAGGCAGTATGGAGTGGCTTCATGATACTGTAATTATATACAGTATTCGAATGCTCATCACCGTCTTTGCCAAAACCCAAAAATAACGGGCGCGGCAGAAGCGCGCCCGTGTCCGGTAGCCTGAAGGTCAGTCGCGCTTCAGACCCGCGGTCTGGATCATTTTTGCGTTTTTGTCGAGTTCCAGCTTGAGAAACGCTGAAAACTGTTCCGGCGTATTGGGGGTGAGGGTGCCGCCTTCGACGCTGACCCGTTTTTTTACATCGGCATCGTCCATGGATTTGAGCAGCGTGCCATGCAGTGTTGCAAGGATATCGCCCGGTGTTTTGGCTGGCGCAAGCAGGGCATACCACTGTGTGAATTCATAACCGGGCACGCCAGCCTCGTTCAGCGTCGGGATTTCCGGTACGAGGGGCGAGCGTGCCGTGCTGGTGATGGCGATACCGCGCATGCGGCCGGATTGCAGGTGGGGCAGCGTGGTTGTGGGGCCTGCAAACGCCATGTCCACCTGCCCGGCGATGAGTTCGGTGGCGAAGATGGAGGTGCCCTTGTATGGCACATGCAGCACATCAACTTTGGCCATTGATTTGAACAATTCACCGGCAAGGTGTGAAGTGCCGCCGATGCCGGACGACGCATAAGTCAGTTTGCCGGGGCGCGATTTGACCACGGAAAGCAGCTGCTTCAGATTGGTTGCGGGCACAGAGGGATGCACCACCAGGATGAAGGGAATCTTGGCGAACAGACTCACCGGTGCGAAATCACGCAGCGGATCGAACGGCGATTTTCCTTCTCCCCAGACAGGGCTGATTACCAGCGGTCCGGAACTGCCCCACAGCAGGGTATAACCATCCGCAACGGCGCGTGCGACATGGTCGGTGCCGATGCGGCCCGAAGCGCCGGATCTGTTGTCGACAATGAACTGCTGGCCCAACAGTTCGCCCATGCGTTTGCCGGCTGCGCGTGCGAAGGAGTCGGTGGCGGCGCCGGGCGGAAAAGGCACCACAATGGTGACGGGGCGGCGCGGATAGTTCTGCGCCTGGGCGCTGACCGTGTGCAGCAACGCGGCGGTAACCAGTACGGTTATCGCGACCGGCAGCAGCAGGCGATTCAGGGATTCTTTGTAAGTATTTGATTTTATTGACATAAGAATCAGTTCCCATGGCGCTTGATGCGCTCGGCAAAATTACGTTCGAATACCCGTCGTTCACCTTCATAGGCCGCAAGGCTGGCGGTGACAATGAAATTGCCTTTGTCACAAGCAACTTCCGTACGCATTTCAGTGCGCACTTTCCAGTCGCCCCGCTCAAACAGCCATGTCCAGGTGACTGCTACGGTGCAGGACAGGGGGTCGCCTTCAATGACACGATAACGCTCGGTGGAACGTGCTTCAGCAATCAGGTTGTCGATGTCGTCATAACGTCCGCGTCCGCTGGAATCGGTAATCTCGACAACAGTTTCATTTTTGCCCATGTCGGTGTGCACAACACGGTTGCGCCCGCCGGGAACCAGCGCCGTGCGTTTGAACGGCGGCGCGGCTTCTACCGGTTTGAATTTTATCTTTGCGTCTTCCTTGCGCGGCGGACGCACTGGCAACTCCAGCGTGCTTTTGGCAGCGTGCAGCGTCAGCGTGACCGGTTCCGGCGAAGGCCAGATCAGGGGCCAGTAGGTCGTCGATACCGCGACGCGGACACGATGGCCTTTGGCAAACGAATAACCCGAATCCGACAATGGCACACGCACGGTATAACGCCGACCGGGTACCAGCTTGACCGGTTTCTCCGCACCGTTGAGGTGAGTCAGATTGAAGATGCCATAGGTCACGCGGGTTGATGCGCCGTCGGGGGCAACATCACACAGCCGCACGCAGATGAACGCAGTCGGGCGATCGACGGACAATGTCAGCGTGGCCACCGGCGTACCGAGAATCTCCACTGTTTTGGTCAGTGCTGCACTGTCGAAGCAAATCGATTTGCCATCATCCGCGCGCTGGTCGCCGGGCATCTCCGGGCTGGGGCCGTGCTGGAACCAGGGCATCAGTTCACCGCAGTCAAGTCCAAGGGTCTGTGGCGACTGCGCGACGATTTTTGCGGTTTTGCCGGCACGCTCCGCAAGCCTGCCGCCGTCGTTGAGGAACCATTTTTTGGTCTTGATGCGCGACGATGGCCACGCCGGTTCCGCCACCCAGCGGCCAGGTGATTCGGGGTAGTAATTTTTCGCCGGCACCGCCTGCGGCATCCACGCCGTGAGCATGGGTTCCTTCATGATTCCCTTGTCTTTGCCGCGCATCCAGTGGTCAAACCAGCGCAGCGTTTCCTGCAGGAACCCAATGGCCGGTCCGGGTACGCCGAGGTGAGCGAAACGATGCCCCCAGGGGCCGATCAGGCCTTTGCGTGGCACCTTCAGCTTGGTCAGCGCTTCGCCAACGGCACCGACGTAGGAGGTATCCGCCCAGCCGCTGACGGCATAAAACGGACACTTGATCCGGTCGAAGTCGATGGCGCGACTGCGCCAGTAATCGCTGTAGTTCTGGTGCTGCAGTGCCGAGATGATCTGCGGCGCATTGTGTTCCAGCCGTTCCAGCCACAGCGCGCGCCATTTGCTGCCGACCAGCAGCGGATCGGGCGGGCGCGACTTGTAGCCGAACATCTGGGTCGACCAGCGGATGGAACGCAGCAGTACTGAACCGCCGCGGAACACCTGGCTGTAGGTGTAACGGTCCGGGGCGAAGGAGCAGGGCACGATGGCCTTGAGTTCCTTGGGAGCGCGGTAAGCCGTTTGTATCGCCTGAAATCCGCCCCATGAAATACCGAACATGCCCACCTGCCCGTCGCTCCACGGTTGCGCGGCGATCCACTTGAGCACCTCCAGCGTATCGTCCTGCTCCTGCTTCATCGCAAAAACACCCTGATGTCCGTCCGAGTCGCCGGAGCCGCGAATGTCCACGCGCATGCAGGCGTAGCCGTGGCCGGCGAAATAACGGTGATGCATGGCGTCACGCGGCGCGTAGATGTCGCGCTTGCGATATGGCAGCACTTCGATGATGGTCGGAACCGGTTTGCTTGCGGCACTTTCAGGCAGCCACAGTTTTGCGGCGAGCTTTACACCGTCGGGCATGGGTATCCAGCAGTCTTCGGTTTCAGTCCAGCGGTGGGGATAATCGGTGATGGTTTTCATGAGTGTGAGCGGCAGGTTGGTGAGCGGGGTGTGTTGGGCTGACGACAACTGTGCGGATCAGTGTAATCCCGGAACTCGTGGCGGGACAATAAACGGGTTGATGCGTCTGCAATGCTGACTGCAATTTCATTCAATGTGGACATGCATGTCATATCGCGAACTGCTCCCGGCTTGGATGATTTTGCGGGTGATATAGTGAATCGCGTCCATTCGGAAAAGCCGGTCAAAACAATCGAGACCAAAACAATAATCAATGGGGGATTTTGTATATGTTCTGTTTTGCGAAAGTAATGGCAGGCATTCTGGTTACAGCTTTCGGCGGCATTCAGGTTGCGGCGGCGCAAGCCTATCCGAACAAGGCTGTGCGCGTAGTGGTGGCTTCATCGCCGGGAAGCGGGGTGGATATTGTGGCGCGCCTGGTGGTGCCGAAACTCGCGGAGTCGCTGGGACAGCAGGTCTTTGTCGATAACCGTGCCGGCGCCGGAGGCAATCTCGGTGCCGCATTCGCTGCACGTTCCGCACCGGATGGCTATACCCTGTTTCTGGCGACACCGGCTCATGCCATCAGCGGCAGTGTGCCTGGCGGTAAATCCGGTTATGACATGGTGCGCGACTTTGTTCCGATCAGTTTGCTGACGACGGGGCATTACATGCTGGTGGTTCATCCGTCGGTTCCGGTTAAATCAGCAAAGGAACTGATCACACTGGCAAAAGTGCGACCCGGCCAATTGAACTACGCATCAGCCGGCAACGGCAATGCCACCCATCTTGCGGGTGAATTGTTCAACATGATGGCTGGTGTCAAGACCGTGCACGTGCCCTACAAGGGCGGTGGTCACGCCCGCACTGAATTGCTGGGTGGGCAGGTTGACTTCATGTTTCACAACATCACTGCCGTTCTTGGCGACGTCAAGGATGGACGGTTGCGGGCGCTTGCCGTGACGGGTTTGAAGCGGGCGCAGGCGGCGCCGGGAATACCGACGCTGGATGAATCCGCGTTGCGCGGCTATGAAATCACTTCATGGTTCGGGATGGTTGCTCCTGCGTCTACGCCTCAGGCAGTCGTTACCCGGCTTCATGCCGAATTCAGCAAGGTCATGCAAATTGCCGATGTTCGTGAAAAACTGGCCGTACTCGGGTCAGAGGCTGTGGGTGGCGGATCCGCGGACTTCGCGGCCCATCTCCGGACAGAACAGGAAAAATGGGGGCGGCTGATCAAGCAGGCGAACATACGGCTGGAATGAAAACGCGAGGGCAGCCACATGAGCGCTTCCTCAGTCTAGAATAGCGCCCATCGGAAATCAGGAGGACAAGTCATGGACGACGGCGTTATACAAATCAACAAGGACAAACCGGCCTCGGGCCCGGTCATCCGGCTGCACGAAAACGACAACGTGCTGATCGCACGGGGCGATATTGCCATCGGTACCAAGCTTGATGGCGGCCTGACTGCCAAAAGCCAGGTTCCGGCGGGGCACAAGATTGCCGCACGGGCGATCAAGACGGGTGAACCCATACTCAAATATGCGGTAACCATCGGTTTTGCATCCGCCGACATCCCTGCAGGCACCTATGTGCATTCGCATAACCTCGAGTTTCGCGAGTTCGACCGGGATTACGCCTATGCCCGCGATTACCAGCCGGAGCAGATGCTTCAGGAAGCGGAGCGTGCGAGTTTCATGGGCATCGTCCGCGCCAACGGCCAGGTGGCAACGCGCAATTATCTCGGCGTGCTGGCCACGGTGAACTGTTCGGCGACGGTGGCGCACAAGATCGCCGAATATTTCACGCCGGAGCGTCTGGCGGAATATCCGAATATCGACGGCGTTTGCGCGTTTGCGCACGGTACCGGTTGCGGTATGGAAATGACCGGTGAACCGATGGATCTTCTGCGGCGGACCATGGCGGGTTATGCGCGGCATGCCAATCTTGCCGGTGCGTTGATCATCGGTCTCGGCTGTGAACGCAACCAGATCAAGGGGCTGATGAAGGAAGAAGGTCTCGACGTCAGTGATCGCCTGAAAACCTTTGTCATGCAGGAATCCGGCGGCACCCGCAAGACCATCGAAGCTGGCATTGCTGCGGTGAAGGAAATGCTGCCCGCAGCGAACAAAGTGGTGCGGCAGAAGGTGTCGGCCAGTCATCTGATGATCGGTCTGCAGTGCGGCGGCTCCGACGGCTTCTCATCGATTACCGCGAATCCGGCGCTGGGTGCAGCAATGGATTTGCTGGCCCGTCATGGCGGCACACATATCCTTTCTGAAACACCCGAGATCTACGGTGTTGAACACACGCTGACGCGTCGGGCAAAGAATCGTGAAGTTGGCGAGAAACTGATTGAACGCATCCGCTGGTGGAAAGATGTGTATACCGTTGGTCGCGACACCCAGATCAACGGCGTGGTCAGCCCTGGCAACCAGCACGGCGGCTTGGCCAATATTTTCGAGAAGTCGCTGGGTTCGTCAATGAAGGGCGGTACCGGCCCGTTGAATGCGGTCTATCGTTATGCCGAACCGGTGACGGAGCGGGGCTTCGTGTTCATGGATACGCCGGGTTTTGATCCGACATCGGCCACCGGTCAGATCGCCGGCGGCGCCAACATGATCATGTTCACCACTGGTCGCGGTTCGATGTTCGGCGCCAAACCGGTACCGTCGATCAAACTGGCCACCAATACGCCGATGTTCACCAGACTCGAAGAAGACATGGATATCAACTGCGGCGAAATTCTCGATGGCACCATTTCGCTTTCGGGCAAGGCGCAGCAGATTTTTGACCTGATGCTGCGCATCGCTTCCGGCGAAAAAACCAAGAGTGAACAGCTTGGTCTGGGCGATCATGAGTATGTGCCCTGGAATATCGGTGTAACGGGCTGAGACGCATCCGGTGAATGCAGCGGGATTTTTAGCCGTCGGCATCGGCGCGGTTCTCGGCGCCTGGTCGCGGTGGGGCCTGTCGGTCGCGCTGAATCATCTGGTGCCGGCGCTGCCGATGGGTACGCTGACCGTCAACCTCGTTGGCGGCTTCCTGATCGGCGCAGCGCTGGAGTTTTCGCTGCAGCACGCGACGCTGGCTCCGGAATGGCGTTTGTTTTTTGTCACGGGTTTTCTCGGCAGCCTGACGACATTCTCGGCGTTTTCACTGGAAGCCGTGACTTTGCTGCAGGGTGAGCGTTACGGATGGGCGATGGCGCTGATCGGCAGCCACCTGATCGGCTCGCTGGCGATGACTTTGCTGGGCATTTATGCCGTGCGCACGCTGACTGCGTAATTCAGTTTCGGTTCAGCAACCTTCGAGCAGCATCAATCACTTCACCGGCAGTCAGTCCAATCGGGCCAATTCCTTCGTGAACGAGTTGATCGGCCGCAGCGCCATGAAGGTGGACCGCAGCGGTCAGCGCATGGCGTTCATCAACGCCTTGCGCCAGCAATGCGACGATGATGCCGGTCAGCACATCACCCATGCCGGCGCTGGCCATGCCGGGATTGCCGGAAGTATTGATGGCCCAGTGACCATCGGGCCAAGCGCAGATGCTGCCGCAACCCTTGAGCACGACACCGGCGTTGAACTCGCGTGCCAGTTGCAAAGCGGCAGCGATGCGGTTGTTTTGGACGGAAGTCGTATCGCTGCCGAGCAGTCGCGCGGCTTCTGCCGGATGCGGCGTCAGAATTGTTGCTATAACTCTTTGTTTTAATTTATCTTTTATCGCGCTGAAGACGGCAACCAGATTCAGTGCATCGGCATCCAGCACCAGCGGTGCGTCCTGCTCCAGCGCCCAATCCAGGTATTCCGCAGCATCCGGTGCATCACCGAGACCGGGACCGATTGCGAGTGCTGAGAGTTGCTCCAGGCGCAACACGCCGTCAGCCGGGCGCAGCATCAGTTCCGGCTGCAAGGGATCAACCAATGCTGCATCCGCGGCGAGAAGCCCTGCGTATACGCGGCCCGCACCACATTTCAGCGCGGCCCGACCGGCCAGCAATGCAGCACCCGTCATGCCCGATGCACCGCCGATGATGCCGGCACTGCCATAAGTGCCTTTGTGTGAATTACGAGGCCGTTGAGGGAGCAGGTTATGCAATACGCCATTGGTAATCAGCACGCCATGCGGTGCGGATGCGACGGCTTCGGCGAGACCCAAGTCAACAACGTGCAGGGTGCCACAGTGGTCGGGACCATCCAGCGTCAATAATCCGGGCTTGAGTGCTATGAAGGTAATGGTGTGGTCGGCTTGCACAGCGCAGCCGAGCACGCGGCCGGTGTCTGCTTCGAGACCGCTGGGGATATCCAGTGCCAGCACGGGTGCATCGAGGTTGTTGATGTACTCGACCAGTCCAGCGTAATCACCGGTTAGTTCACGCTGAAGGCCGATGCCGAACAATCCGTCGACAATCAAGGCCCAGTCCTGTGCAACGGGAATTGCTTCAGCCAGCGTACCGCCGGCGTTTTGCCAGTCTTTCAGCGCCCCAGCGGCTTCGCCACTGAACTTACCGGGGCCGGCGGGGCAGACGACAACGACTTTGTACCACCAGGCCTTGAGGTGTCGCGCGACCACCAGCGCGTCGCCACCGTTGTTGCCGGGTCCTGCAATGATCAGGATCGGTTTGCCGCTGTCGCCAGCCAGTGTGCGCGCCAGTTCCGCTGAGGCCAGTCCGGCGCGTGCCATCAGTGCTGCGGGTTTGCTGCCTTTTAATGCAGCCTGTTCGACTTTTCGCAGTTCGGCTGTCAGCAGGATTGGTGCGGCGTGCGGCAGATTCATCATGTCGGCCATTTTAACGCATGGCGCTCGGCGGTCAGGCCCCGGTTTCGGGTAAAATCACGCTTTCCAATCATCTGATAATCATGCCGCAATTCCTCAGGCTCCGAGGACGCGACGCCCTCTCGGCATTCCGTCGGAAAAAACTGCTACAGGCTGTGGCTGCGGACGTTCCTGGCCTGCAGATCAACGCCGAGTTCTGGCATTTCATTCAGTTGCAGCAGCCTCTTGATGCATCCGGTCAGCAGCAACTCGAACGTGTCCTGACTTACGGGCCAGCGACCACGCCGGTTGCGCAGAACGGCACATTGCTGCTGGTGACACCGCGGCTGGGCACGATCTCGCCGTGGTCATCCAAGGCCACGGATATTGCGAAACATTGTGGATTGCCGGCTGTTGCCCGCATCGAACGCGGCATCGCCTGGTGGTGTACGGTCAATGGCAATCCGTTGACGGCTGACCAACGCACGAAACTGCTGCCGCATCTTCATGACCGGATGACCGAATCGGTGCTCGATTCGCTGGATGCCGCAGAAGCATTGTTCCGCGGCATAGATCCGAAACCGCTGGCCAGCATTGATGTGCTCGGGGGAGGGCGTGATGCGCTGGTCACGGCCAATACCGGTATGGGCCTGGCGCTGTCGCCCGATGAAATCGATTACCTGCATGACAACTTCAAACGCATCGGGCGCAACCCGACCGATGTCGAACTGATGATGTTCGCGCAGGCCAATTCCGAGCACTGCCGGCACAAGATCTTCAATGCCGACTGGATTGTTGATGGTGACAAGCAAGACCGGTCGCTGTTCGGCATGATCCGCACGACCCACGAGAAACATCCACAGGGCACGGTGGTCGCGTATTCCGATAACTCGTCGGTTATCGAGGGGGCGGAGATCGATCGTTTCTACCCGGGCGATGGCGGCGGTTACGGCTACAGCCGTGAACTGACGCATATCCTGATGAAGGTCGAGACGCACAACCACCCGACTGCGATTTCACCGTTTCCCGGCGCATCGACCGGCGCCGGCGGGGAAATCCGCGACGAGGGCGCCACCGGGCGCGGCGCAAAACCGAAAGCGGGCTTGAGCGGATTTTCGGTTTCGAATCTGTGCATACCCGGCGGCGAACAGCCGTGGGAAGCCAATCCGGTGGGCAAGCCTGGACGTATCGCTTCGGCCTTGCAGATCATGCTCGACGGCCCGATCGGCGGCGCTTCGTTCAACAACGAATTTGGCCGGCCCAATCTTGCCGGGTATTTCCGCAGCTATGAAATGCGCGTCGGGCAGGAAATCCGCGGTTATCACAAGCCGATCATGATCGCCGGTGGTCTGGGCAATATTGCAGCTCAGCACACGTCGAAAAATGCACTGCCTGAGGGCGCGCTGATGATCCAGTTGGGCGGCCCCGGCATGCTGATCGGACTGGGCGGCGGTGCGGCTTCGAGCATGGATACCGGCGCCAATCAGGAAAATCTGGATTTCGATTCGGTGCAGCGCGGCAACCCGGAAATCGAGCGGCGTGCGCAGGAAGTCATCGACCGCTGCTGGGCCTTGATGGCCAACAATCCGATTCTGTCGATCCACGATGTTGGCGCGGGCGGCTTGTCGAACGCATTGCCGGAGCTGGCGCATACGGCACATCGTGGGGCTCGTTTCGAATTGCGTGAAGTGCCCAGTGAAGAGCCGGGCATGTCGCCATTGCAGATCTGGTGCAACGAAGCGCAGGAGCGTTATGTGCTGGCGATTGTACCGAAGGACCTCGAGCGTTTTCGTGCGATTTGCGAACGGGAGCGCTGTCCGTTTGCGGTGGTGGGCACTGCCACAGCGGATGGTCAGTTGCAGGTGCATGACCGGTTGTTCAACAACAATCCGGTCGACATGGAGATGTCGGTGTTGCTGGGCAAGCCGCCGAAAATGCTGCGGGACGTCAAACGCGTGGTGCGCGAGGGTCAGGTGTTCGATGCGGGCGGTCTTGATATCGGTGAGGCGCTGTATCGTGTGCTGCGGCTTCCCACAGTCGCCGACAAGACATTCCTGATCAGCATCGGTGACCGCACGGTAGGCGGCATGACTGCGCGTGACCAGATGGTCGGGCCGTGGCAGGTGCCGGTGGCCGATGTCGCGGTGACCCTGATGGGTTATACGGAGACTTGTGGTGAAGCGATGGCGATGGGCGAGCGTACGCCGCTGGCCGTGCTGAATCCGGAAGCTTCCGGACGCATGGCAGTGGGTGAGGCGCTGACGAATATTGCTGCTGCGTCCATCGACAAGATCGGCGACATCAAACTTTCGGCGAACTGGATGGCCGCGGCAGGCCATGCCGGCGAAGATGCCGCGCTGTTTGATACGGTGCGTGCGGTGGCGATGGAGCTTTGTCCGCAGTTGGGAATCAGCATTCCGGTGGGCAAGGACAGTCTGTCGATGAAGACCACATGGAATGACGGTTCGACACGCAAAGAGGTGGTGGCGCCGCTGTCGCTGATCGTTTCGGCGTTTGCACCCGTTAACGATGCACGGCGCACACTGACACCGCAGTTGCGAACCGACTGCGGTGACACGGACCTTTTGCTGATTGATCTGGGTGGCGGACGCAACCGGCTCGGTGCTTCAGCGCTGGCCCAGGTTTATGACGCGACCGGCGATGCCACGCCTGATGTTGTAGCAGTCCCGGAATTAAAGGCCTTTTTTGCGGCGATTCAACAGTTGAACCGCGATGGATTGCTGTTGGCCTACCATGACCGTTCAGATGGCGGTCTTCTGACAACGCTGTGTGAAATGCTGTTTGCTGCAAGGTGCGGCGCCGAAGTGACGGTGAGCGGTGACAATGCTGCTGCATGGTTATTCAATGAAGAGCTGGGCGCCTTGGTGCAGATCCGCCGGGCCGACCGCGCCCAAGTGCTCGATGTACTGGATGCCGCGGGTCTTGCGAAACACAGTGCCGTTATCGGTAGTGTCAGTAACGGCAATCGTTTGGTGATCCGTATGGCCGGTAAAACGGTTCTGGATGAATCCCGTGTTGATCTGCATCGCGCGTGGTCGGAAACGACGTACCGGATGCAGCAGCTGCGCGACAACCCGGAGTGCGCACAGCAGGAATATGACCGGTTGCTGGATGCCGGCGATCCTGGCATCACGCCGAAGCTGAGCTTCAACCCGGATGAAGACATTGCAGCGCCGTTCATCAGCCGAGGCGCGAAGCCGCGCATGGCGATCCTGCGCGAGCAGGGCGTCAATGGTCAGATTGAAATGGCGGCGGCGTTTGATCGTGCAGGATTCGCAGCGGTTGATGTGCACATGAGCGACATCATCGCCGGGCGTGTCAGCTTGGTCGATTTCAAAGGCTTCGCTGCCTGCGGCGGGTTCTCTTACGGCGATGTGCTTGGCGCCGGTGAAGGCTGGGCCAAATCCATCTTGTTCAATGCCCGCGCACGGGACGAGTTCACTGCGTTTTTCGGGCGCGAGGACAGTTTTGCGCTGGGGGTCTGCAACGGCTGCCAGATGATGAGCAACCTGCATGAACTGATACCCGGTGCGGAACGCTGGCCGCATTTCGTGCGCAACCGTTCCGAACAGTTCGAGGCGCGTTTCGTCACGCTGGAAGTGCAGGAATCACCGTCGCTGTTTTTCGGCGGGATGGCAGGCAGCCGCATTCCCGTCGTGGTTGCGCATGGCGAAGGTTACGCCGAGTTTGCCGATGCGTCGGCGCTGGCAGCCGCGCAGCCGCTGGTGGCGCTGCGTTATGTCGACAATCGTGGCGCCGCCACTGAAATTTATCCGCTCAATCCCAACGGATCACCGCAAGGCATCACCGGATTGACCACGTCCGATGGCCGCTTCACGATCCTGATGCCGCATCCGGAGCGGGTATTCCGTGCAGTGCAGAACTCCTGGTATCCAGCAGAGTGGTGCAAGGACGGTCCGTGGCTGCGCATATTCCGCAATGCCCGACGCTGGGTGGGTTAGCGCCCAGCAGGGCACTGTGCAATACAGCGTCCTGAGTTACAAATAATTCAATAAAAACAAATACTTATGATTTTTCGGTCAGCGCGGGTTGCCAGCGCAGATCGAGCGTCAGCGGAAACGCCGGATTGTGTATCTCAGCCGGAACCGTCATCGGGCCCGGTGTGTGACCGTGATCCCAGAAGCGCGCAATGCGCCGTGCCTCGGCTTCGTTGGCATTGACCGGCAAGGTTTCGTAATTGCGGCCGCCGGGATGCGATACATGGTATTTGCAGCCACCGATCGAACGGTTGCTCCAGGTATCCACCACATCAAAGGCCAGGGGTGCATGGACTGGAATGGTCGGATGCAGTGCCGACGGCGGACTCCATGCGCAGTAGCGTACCCCGGCAACAAATTCCCCTGGCGTGCCGGTGGGCGTCATCGGCAGCGCTCTGCCGTTACAGGCGACGATGTGGCGTGATTCGGTCAGGCCGCGTGCGCGCACCTGCAGGCGCTCGACCGATGAGTCGACATAACGCGCCGTCGCATTGAGGCCGATTTCCTCGCCCAGCACGTGCCACGGCTCAATCGCCTGGCGCAATTCGAGTTCAATGCTGTTGTAAACCACGGTGCCATAGCGCGGAAAACGGAATTCATGGAAGGGCGCAAACCACGCGTCATCAAATGCGTAACCGGCGCGGCGCAGGTCTTCCAGCACATCGTGGAAATCGGCGGCGATGTAATGCGGCAGCATAAAGCGGTCATGCAACTGCGTGCCCCAGCGTACCAGTTGTTCGTTGTAGGGAGTTTTCCAGAACCACGCGACCAGCGCGCGCAGCAGCAGCATCTGTACGAGGCTCATCTGCGGGTGCGGCGGCATTTCAAAACCGCGGAACTCGAGGAGACCAAGTCGTCCTGTACCACCGGCCATGGTGTAAAGCTTGTCGATGCAGAACTCGGCGCGGTGCGTGTTGCCGGTAAGGTCAACGAGGAAGTTGCGCAACAAACGGTCGGTCATTTCCGGCGGAATGGCGAGGCCGTGTTTTTTCTGCAGCAGCGCCATCTGCTGGAAGGCGATTTCCAGTTCGTAAAGGTTGTCATCGCGCGCTTCATCGACTCGTGGCGCCTGGCTGGTGGGGCCGATGAACATGCCCGAGAACAGATACGACAGCGACGGATGGTTCTGCCAGTAGGTGATCAAACTGCGCAGCAGGTCGGGGCGGCGCAGCAAAGGGCTGTCCGCGGCCGATTTGCCGCCGAGCGTGATGTGATTGCCGCCGCCGCTACCGGTGTGGCGGCCATCAAGCATGAATTTTTCGGTGCCGAGTCGCGTCAGCCGCGCTTCTTCATAAAGCGCAGTGGTGTTGCTCACCAGTTCATCCCAGGATTTTGCGGGATGAATGTTGACCTCAATGACGCCGGGGTCGGGAGTGACGCCGAGCATGGTGACGCGGGCGTCATGCGGCGGGCCGTAGCCTTCGAGTCGTACACGCAGTTTCAGCGCGGCGGCCGTATTTTCGATCAGTGTCAGCAACGCAAAGTAGGGTTCGACCGTTTCGAACGGCGGCACGAACACATAAAGCCGCCCGTCGCGCACTTCGATACAAAGCGCAGTGCGTACCAGTTTTTTGCCATCGGCCGTTTTTTCCGGCAGCACATTCAGAGGAAGCCGATAGCCAAGCGCCGAGTCGCCGTTGATCAGGATCAGTTGATCCCCCGGCAAGGGCCACAGGGAGTGAGTCCAACTGTTGTCCTTCTTGTCGGCTCCCAGCGAAAGCACAAATCCCGCGGCGATGCCGCCGGGCGCGCGTTTGGCCTTTTCGGGCGGCAGGTGGGTCAGCGGATCTTCCCAGGCTGAAAGCAGATTTTTCGCGGGCAGTTTCAGTGCAGTGGTGAGGGCTTCCGCGAATTGCTTCGCATCGCCAGATTTGGCATCGGCCGCTGTGGTCGCGGCGCCGATCAGTGCCGGATCGCGCCACAGCTTCTCGCCGTCATTGCGCCACTGGATACCGAGCGCCCAGCGCGGCAGCGGTTCACCCGGATACCATTTGCCCTGACCGTAGAACACCAGGCCGCCTGCGGCGAAGCGTTCCTTCAGCCGCCAGGCGAGTTGTTCAGCCAGTTCCCATTTTTTGTCGGACAGGGCTGAGGTGTTCCACTCGGCGCCATCCATGTCGTCGATTGAAACAAAGGTCGGTTCGCCGCCCTGGGTCAGACGCACGTCACCGGACTTGAGTTCAGTGTCAATTTTGCGGCCAAGCGCATCAACGGCAAGCCACTGTGCATCATCGTACGGTTTCGTTACCCGCGGATCCTCATGGATGCGGGTGATGGTCATGCCGAAATCAAAGTTGGTTTCGCAGGGATCAACGCCACCGCTGACCGCTGCGGCACTGGCCGGTGATGGTGTGCAGGCGAGGGGAATATGCCCCTCGCCTGCGAGCAGTCCGGATGTCGGGTCGAGTCCGATCCAGCCGGCACCCGGGATATAGGCTTCAGCCCAGGCGTGCAGATCGGTGAAATCGCGGTCGGTCCCGGACGGGCCGTCCAGCGCTTTCTGGTCGGCCTTGAGCTGAATCAGGTATCCGGAGACAAAGCGCGCAGCGAGACCGCAATGGCGCAGGATCTGCACCAGCAGCCAGCCGCTGTCGCGGCATGAACCGCTGCGATTCTGCAGGGTCTGCTCGCAAGTCTGTACACCCGGTTCCATACGGACCAGATAACCGATGTGGTTCTGCAATTGCCGATTGACTTCGACCAGATAATCAATGGTGGCGATGTCCGCGGGCAATGACTTGCGGAATGATGTGAGCCAATCCATCAGCAGTGGGCCGTTTTCATCGATCGCCAGATAGGGCGTGAGATCACGGGCCAGTGCGGATTCGTAGGTGAACGGGAATTTCTCGGCACGGCTTTCGATGAAAAAATCAAACGGATTGATCACCGTCATGTCGGCCACGAGGTCGACGGTGATTTCCAGTTCTTTGGTTTTTTCCGGAAAGACGAAACGTGCGATGTAGTTGCCGAAAACGTCCTGCTGCCAGTTGATGAAGTGCTCGGCTGGACTGACGTTCAGCGAATAGGACAGGATTGGTGTGCGACTGTGCGGTGCCGGGCGCAGGCGTATCTCGTGCGCAGAGAGCCCTACCGGGCGATCATAGATATAACGCGTCTTGTGATGGAGGCCGACGTGGATGCTCACGCGGGCTCCCGCGCGGCAGCGGTACTGTAATCAGGGCTGGGAAGTGACATTCCATTCCGGGTTGGGAAGCTCGCTGAACACCTTGCGCAGGCCGGCGCCCCATTGTTTGTGAATCATGTTGAAGTAGGGGTCACTCTCTTCGATATGGTGGCGGTAGCTGACCTTGAAGCTGTCGCGTTCGTAAATCAGCAGGTCGATCGGCAGGCCGACCGATATATTGCTTCGCATTGTGGAGTCGAAGGACACGAGCAGGCATTTTGTGGCTTCTAGAAGGCTGGTGTCGCTTTTAACGACACGGTCAATCACCGGTTTCCCGTATTTGCTCTCGCCGATCTGGAAATACAGGGTTTCCGGTGTCGATTCGATGAAATTGCCTTCGCTGTAGACATGAAACAGCCGTTGCGGCTCTCCGCGGATCTGGCCACCAACGATGAATGAGGCGCTGGAATCGATGTTGCTCTGCTGCAGAAAGGGTGCGTTGCGGTTGCGTACGTCCCGCAAGGCCTGTCCCGTAAGGTCGGCAACATCGTACATCGACTCAACATTCATGATGGTCTGGGTCTGGCTTTGCCGGCGTACGTGTTCTTCGAGCAGCTTGATGGCGCTCTGGGTGATCGACAGGTTGCCGGCCGTCAGCATGACGATCACGCGATCGCCATCTTTCGAGAATAAATACATCTTGCGGAAGCTGGCG
The DNA here is from genome assembly GCA_964531455.1 of uncultured Bordetella sp. GTDB lineage: Bacteria > Pseudomonadota > Gammaproteobacteria > Burkholderiales > SG8-41. The sequence continues at coordinate 1,368 of CAZHFZ010000041.1, read as the reverse complement.
ATGTTGTCGACCCCGGCGTTGGTCCGGGTGTCCGAAGCGAACACCATGCCGGCGTCGAGTGTTATTGCTACACAATAGGTCATGGCGGGATTCTGCTGATGTCAGGTCGTCGCGAAGCATAGGCTACACGGGACTGACTGACAAGATTGCATTTCCCGGATATTTGTAGACGTATTCTTCAATCCGCCTCCGTGAGTGCCGGCGCACGGGCGGCAGGGTCAATATCGGCGGGAACAAGGAAGTGGCTGTTCAGTTCGGCATGCAACAGGTGCAGTTTTTCGAGAAATTCCATCAAATGCTCGTGCAGTCCGTCTTTCATGATCTTTTCGACGCGCCCGTAGTGGAATTGTGCGTGCAGTTCGCCGGCCAGTCTTTCGGGTTCAATCGAATCGTTGCGGCACAGACCACGCAGAATTTCGTAGATTTCATTCATGCAGGCATGGAGTGAGCGCGGCAAGTCCTCGCGCAGAATCAGCAATTCGGCGACACGTCTCGGGGTAATCTGGTCCCGGTAAATGCGCCTGAAGGAGCTCAGGGCGCTGACCGAACGAAGCAAGGCGCTCCACTGGTAGTAGTCGACGGCCCCGCCCACGTCGGCGGCACTGGGCAGAAGAGTGTGGTATTTGACGTCCAGAAAACGTGCGGTGTTGTCGGCGCGTTCCATGAAGGTGCCGAGGCGGATGAACTGGTACGCCTCATCGCGCAGCATGGTGCCGAAGGTGACGCCGCGGAACTGGTGCGACTGGATCTTGATCCACTCGAAGTATTCGTTGAGACCGCCGTTGTTCAGCGCATCGTCCGAGCGCGAGCGCAGTTCGAGCCACATGGCGTTCAGGTCTTCGTACATCTCTGTGGTGATAATCCCGCGCATGCTGCGGCCGTTTTCACGCGCCGCATGCATCAGCGAATAGATGCTCGACGGGTTGGCGCTGTCGACGAGCATGAAACGAAGCACCTTGTCCGAGGTCAGGGGGCCTGGATTCCTCGCGTAATAGTCGCTGGCGAGACCGTTGATGATCAACGGCAGCGCCCACGGTTCGGCCCAGGCCTGCGCATTGTCGGTAATCCGGTAGGGCAGCAATGACATGCGGTAGGTGACATCGAGCAGGCGCGCAGTATTCTCTGCGCGTTCGATCTGCCGCGACATCCAGTACAGCGTATTCGCTTGGCGGCTCAGCATCCGAGATCCTCCAGTATCCAGGTGTCCTTGGTACCGCCGCCTTGGGAGGAGTTCACCACCAGTGATCCCTCACGCAGCGCAACACGGGTCAGTCCGCCCGGCACCAAGGTTACGCTTTTGCCGGACAGCACGTAGGGCCGCAGATCGACATGTCGCGGCAATACATCGGAGTCGCAGAAAGTCGGGCA
>CAZHFZ010000040.1:30593-32982 GCA_964531455.1 uncultured Bordetella sp. | reverse complement strand
CAGCTTCAGCCAGTCGAGCAATTCGGACGTTGTCGGTTTTTTCTTCAGGCCTGGCACGTCGCGGATTTCGAAAAAGGCGTTCAGCGCCTGCGACAGCAGCTGCTTCTTGATACCGGGGAAATGCACTTCGACGATTTGCGCCATGGTGTCGGCATCGGGGAAGCGGATGTAATGGAAAAAGCAGCGGCGCAGGAAGGCGTCGGGCAATTCTTTTTCATTGTTGCTGGTGATGATCACCAGCGGACGGTGTTTGGCCTTGATCAGTTGCTGGGTCTCGTAAACATAAAACTCCATGCGGTCGAGTTCGCGCAGCAGGTCGTTGGGGAATTCGATGTCGGCCTTGTCGATCTCGTCGATCAGCACGACGGCCGGGGCCTCGCTCTCGAAGGCCTCCCAGAGCACGCCGGGCTTGATGTAGTTGCCGATGTCCGCGACGCGCCCGTCGCCCAACTGCGAATCGCGCAGCCGCGACACCGCGTCGTATTCATACAGGCCGTTCTGCGCCTTGGTCGTTGACTTCACATGCCACTCATACAGCGGACGGCCCAGCGCCTTCGCCACTTCCAGCGCGAGCATGGTTTTGCCGGTGCCGGGCTCGCCCTTGATCAGCAGCGGGCGCTCCAGCGCCAGCGCCGCATTGACCGCCATCATCAGATCGTCGGTGGCGACGTAGTTTTCGGTGCCGGTAAAACGTGACATTATTTTTCCTTTAAAATCAAATACTTAAATAATCATGCTGTGCGCAGCAAATCGCTGCGGCGGTCGATGTCGAGCAGCACGCCGGGATCATCGCCATCCACCAGTTTCACCATCGCCTGATTGCGCTGGACAATGGCGCGTGCGCCGCTGTCGCCGCCCATTAACTGCAACTCCTGCAAAAACTTGCGGCTGAACGCGACCGGGTGTCCGCGGTCGCCCTGATACGCCGGCGCCACAATGTCGGCGCCCGCCATCAGCACCTGCACCACGCGGGCAATGGTTTCGGGGCGGATGCGCGGCATGTCGGCCAGGGCCACAATCCAGCCCGCCGCATCATGTGTCATGCGCACGCCATGCGCGAGGCTGACACCCATGCCCTGCGCCGCATCCGGGCACACGGTGACCGTGCAGCCTTCCTGCTCCAGCAATTCACGCAACGGAAAATCACCGGGACGGATCACCGCTGTGACATCAAGCCCGGCGCTGATCAGGTTGCGCGCGGCATGCGCGGCAATCGCCGCGCCGTCCTCCAGCGGATGTAGCAGCTTGCCGCCGCCGAAGCGCGAACCCGCGCCGGCAGCCAGCAGTATCGCCATGGGGAGTTTGTCGGACGTTGTCATGGCCATGATTATAATGGCCAGACCCGGCGCAAAGCCCCTCTGCGTCCACACTGTTCCACCGGTTTTACCAGTAACCCGCCACCGCCCACCAGCCACCACCAAAACCCATGCCCAAACTCTGCGCCAACCTGACCATGCTGTTCAATGAAGTGCCGTTCATGGAACGTTTTGCCGCTGCCGCCAGAGCCGGTTTCAAGGGTGTCGAGTTCCTGTTCCCGTACGACTACGACAAGCAGGCACTGGCTGATGCGCTGAAACAAAACAAACTGGTGCAGGTGCTGCACAACATGCCTGCCGGCAACTGGGCTGCGGGCGAACGCGGCATCGGCTGCCATCCGCAGCGTGTCGCCGAATTCAAGGAAGGCGTGGATCGCGCGATCGACTACGCCACCGCGCTCGGCTGCAAACAGGTCAACTGCCTTGCCGGCATCCGCCCGCCGCATATCGATCCGCTGGACGCGCGCGAGACCTTCATCCGCAACCTGCAATACGCCGCACCGAAATTCAAGGACGCCGGCATCAAGCTGCTGATCGAGCCGATCAACACCCGCGACATTCCCGGCTTTTTCCTGAACTACACCCAACAGGCCGCCGACATCATCAAGGCCGTCGGCTCCGACAACCTGTTCATCCAGTACGACATCTACCATGCGCAGATCATGGAGGGCGACCTCGCCCGCACCATCGAAGCGAACCTCGCGCTGATTCCGCACATGCAGCTCGCCGACAACCCCGGCCGCCACGAACCGGGCAGCGGCGAAATCAACTACCACTGGCTGTTCAGCCAGATCGACCGCATCGGCTACAGCGGCTGGATCGGCTGCGAATACAAACCCGCGACCACCACTGAGGCCGGACTCGGCTGGATCAAACCGTACCTGTAACCCCCCTTATAACAATCCCATCCATCGCATCACCGTGAGGAGAATCAAATGAGCAACATCGGCTTCGTCGGACTCGGCATCATGGGCAAACCCATGGCCCTCAACCTGATCAAGGGCGGCCACACACTGTTCCTCAATTCCCGCAGCGGCGTGCCGAAGGAACTCACCGACGCCGGCGGCACCGCC
>CAZHFZ010000040.1:10961-30583 GCA_964531455.1 uncultured Bordetella sp. | reverse complement strand
AGTGCTGTTCGGCGCCAACGGCATCGCCGAAGGCCTCAGCAAAGGCAAAACAGTCGTTGACATGAGCTCGATCTCGCCCATCGAGACCAAACAATTCGCCAATAAAATCAATCAATTAGGATGCGACTACGTCGACGCACCGGTGTCCGGCGGCGAAGTGGGGGCAAAAAACGCCGCACTGACGATCATGGTCGGCGCCCCGCAAGCCGCATTCGACAAGGTGAAACCGCTGTTCGAACTGATGGGCAAAAACATCACCCTCGTCGGCGGCAACGGTGACGGCCAAACCTGCAAGGTGTGCAACCAGATCATCGTCGCCCTGAACATCGAAGCCGTCAGTGAAGCGCTGGTCTTCGCCTCCAAGGCAGGCGCTGACCCCGCGAAAGTAAGACAAGCCCTGATGGGCGGCTTCGCCGCATCACGCATCCTCGAAGTCCACGGCGAACGCATGATCAAACGCACCTTCGACCCGGGCTTCCGCATCGAACTTCATCAGAAGGATCTGAACCTCGCACTGCAAGGCGCAAAAGCGATGGGCGTCTCGCTGCCGAACACCGCAACCGCACAGGAACTGTTTAATTCATGCTCGGCCAACGGCGGCGCGAAGTCAGACCACTCGGCGATGGTCAAGGCGCTGGAGCGGATGGCAAATCATGAGGTCGCGAAGTAAAGCTTCTTTGACGATCCCTCATTGAGCAAATTAAGTATGCCAAGCGCGACCATCAAAATATTCCTGTCACAGGGTGACCCCAAGCGTCTCAGGACAGCAGAAATTTCGAACTGGACTGGTAAGGCCGTTGCTGGGCCTCGAAGTGAGTTTGATAGCGTATTAGCGAGAGAAGAATCGCAGAAGTCAGGGGTCTACTTTCTGACTGGCATTGACCCTGAGAATGGGAAAAGCGCGGTCTATGTCGGGGAAGCGGAATCAATTCGAGACCGAATAAAAAGTCATCTCGATAAAGACTATTGGAACCAAATAGCATTCTTTACCAGCAAAGATGAGAACCTTACTAAAGCTCATATCCGATACCTAGAAGGACGACTAATCGATCAGGCAAGAGAGGCCGGACGTGCCGAGGTCAAGAATACCCAAAGCAGCGGAGCAAGATTGCCTGAGTCGGATCGAGAAGATATGGAAATATTTCTCGAAAAGATTCATCAATTGCTTCCGGTATTAGGGGTAGAAGTTCTCGTGCCTACAGTCCAAATCACCGAAAATATCTCCAAAAACGATACGCTTACCTGCGAGATAAAGGGTCTGAAGGCTACAGGGCAACTGACACCAAATGGGATCGTTGTTATCGCTGGGTCGCAAGCCGTCCTAACTGAGCGGCCTTCATCACATAAGTACCCGTGGCCGATCAATATGCGACAAAGACTAAAGGAAGATGGAATACTGGTTACCAAACCGGACCACCTTCTGTTTTCGCGAGATGCAGAGTTCTCAAGTCCTAGTGCAGCTGCAGCCGTAATACATGGCGGACATGCAAATGGCCTTACGGCTTGGAAAAACAGTGATGGCAAAACATTAAAAGAACTTGAGCAAACGTAAACTTCTTAGGGCGCATTAAGCGAAGCGCAATGTGAGTTAAAGGGGCCAGGCTCAACTTTCACACCCCACCTCTTCCGAGCCGCCGAGTAGCACGCTCCGCAGAAAATCCCCTTGGGTGGCAACCGCCAGCCTCCCCACAACTGACTCACGGCCGACCATTCAACCGAACGTCTCACCCACGGAACCTTCCGTAACTCGCATGCTCCAACCAGAGTCATGCGCACGACACGCGCACCCCCCTTAAATAAAACCTGCATCAAGCCTCCGGAGTTTCTCAATGCCTCGCACCACCCTGATCCGTAACGGTTCGTTAGCCATGGCCCTCGCCTGCAGCGGCCTAGCCCATGCCCAGACACCGCAGTGGACGCCGTTTGTGTCGATCACGCCGATTTACCAGGGCAAAGCCGACCTCAATGGCGGCGGTGACTACAGCGCAGACCATCTGCTGCTGCGCGGCGGCGTTTCCGGCGACTTCGGCAAGGGTCGGCGTGCCGGTGTCACATTGAACTATGACTACAGCGATTACTCTTTCTCCAACCCCGCCGCATTCGGCGGCCGCGCGCCCTGGGGCAGTGTCGAGCGCTACGGGGTCTCGGTTCCGCTGAGCATGGCGCTGAACGACGGCTGGAGCGTCGGCATCGCGCCGTCAGTGGACTGGTTCGGTGAACGCGGCGCGGATTCCGGCGAGTCATTGTCCTGGGGCAGCCTGTTCACCGCGAGCAAGCGCTACGCCAACGGCAACCGCATCGGCTTCGGTGTCGGCGCCTTCGACCGCCTCGAAAAAACCAGCGTGTTCCCGATGCTGCTGGTGGACTGGAAACTGGCGGAGCGCTGGAAGCTGGTCAATCCGCTGCCTGCAGGGCCCACCGGCCCCGCCGGACTGGAGATCGACTACCGCCTCGACAGCGACTGGAACGTCGGCTTCGGCGCTGCGTGGCGCAGCACCCGCTTTCGCCTGAGTACGGCCAATGCGGTGGCCAACGGCATCGGTGAAGAACGCGGCGCGCCGGTGTTCCTGCGCGGCTCGCGCAATTTCGGCAAACAGGCTGCGCTCAATCTTTATGCCGGCGTGATCACCAATGGCCAACTGCGGGTGGAAGATGCTGCAGGCAACACGCTGCGTAAGGTCGATTTCGATACCGCGCCCTTCGTCGGCGCGACGTTTACACTGCGCTACTGACCGTCAACTCCTGCGGGGCGCATCAGGCGAAGCGACAGAGCGTTGCTTTGCAATATGCGCCGCGCCGGGCTGATGCCATGTTCAACCGACCCGGAGCTACTCCATGCCTGCCTGGCTGATCCCCGCATTGAAGGCCGTATTACCGCATGTCGGCACCATCATCTCCGTCGCCGTCCCGGCATTCACCAAAAAACGTGCTGACGCCGCGGAAAACCCGACCTCGTTGCAGCAGCAACAGATCGCGGAACTGCAGGCCGCCGTATCACAGAACGCGAAACACATCCGCGAATTGGCGGAACAGTTGCAGGTCACGGTGAAAGCGCTCGAACAGGCCGCGGCCATCGCCGATGGCCGCTACCGGCGCCCCACATTGCTGAGCGTGATTGCGATCGTGCTGTCTTCACTTGCGCTGGGCATTACGCTGATTCAGGGATGAGATTCCGCCGGTAAACCACTTTTCCGGTGATCAGCTGCGCTTGTTGCGGGCGCATATTTCATCCCATTCCGGGCCGCCGGGCGGCTGGCTTCGAAAGAAGTTCCCTTGGGGTAGTCGCCCTGAGCCCGGCTAAAACCGGACATGAAGCAAGGGTTGATGACGGCAACCTGCTGATCCGGTTAACGCCGTTATCCGCACCGGCCAGCAGAAGCAGTATTGGCAATCCGTCGCAGCGGTCCGGCCGTTGACCAGCACCCGGAGAGCCGGCTGGTTGGCGGTCTAACCCGCGATCGCGGTATTGATCGACTTCGCGAGTTTGTCGGCAATCTCGTCGAGCTGTGACTTACCGACAATGAACGGCGGTGTCATCAGCACATGATCACCGCGTTTGCCGTCTGAGAAATCAGCGAGATCACCCTGATGCCCTGCCGGCCCTGCCCAAAAAAACGGGCCCGACAATTTCGCGGGCCCGCCGTAATTCAATGACCGCGGTTTGAATCGCGGCGCGACCGGCAACCGATCAGAACTGGAACCTCGCGCCCAGTGTCGGACCACTGAAACTCAGATCCTGCACCAGCTTGTTGCCGCTCTGCTCATAGGAGAGGTGGCGATAGACCAGTCGCACGTCACCCCATTTATAGGCATAACCCACGCCACCGACAGCCTGCCATGTCAGTTTGGAGTCGCCGCCGCCCACATCCAGATGATAGGGAATGAACCAGTTGCCCGAACCGACGCTGGAGCGACCGCGCAATCCAACGATGGCATCCCATAAACGCTCGCCCTGCGTGATGCTGCCGGCGGTTACAAAATTGGCACTGCCGGCAGGGCCAGCGACCACTGCAGACACCCGCCATTGCGTGGTGGCTTCAAGATCGAAATAGCGGAACCCGCCGATCACATCAAGCTGGTGATGCGAATCCTGGACAAGCGCATATCCGCCAGCAAGGCTCCACACCGTGCCTTTGACCTTGGTCGTGGTGCCGATATCGAGACCGGTGTGGGAGATATTGACAGGGCCGGCACCGGGGTTGAAGTCGATGCTTCTGACTCCACTTTTATCACTGGAGAGATCCAGATAGATCAGGTCAGTCACAACAGACCACTTCCCCTTGCGCGCATCTGCTGAAAACATCATCGCAAAATCCAGTGCGCCCAGCAGGGCATCGGCATCCACGCTAACGTTTGGTGTTGCAGTGCCGGCCGTAGGCGGACCATATCGCAGATTGCCTTCCATGGTCGGCAGCCACAGATAGGGCGTGATCGAATACTGCCATCCCGGCGTATGGGAAGATGACTGTCCCCACGCCGGCGCCGCCATGATCAACAGCGGAAAAATCACTGCCACAAGCCATTTCGACAACCCAAAGGTCTTGATTCTGTTCATCCCGTCTCCCCAGTGCACGCTCCAATGACAAGGCAAAGATTCTGAATTACCAACGATCAATTGTCCAGAAACGGCAAGCGCCCCGCTTGATGAAACATACCGATCATCGGCACCGCCTGCGTCCATGCAGGCGCCCCGACCCTGCACCGCTGATACCGCCTAGTTGGAATTGGCAGTCGCGTCAGCGATCACCATGTTTAAGGCACGGTCGAGCGCGCCCACAATCTCGTCGAGATGGGCCTCGCTGACAATGAATGGCGGCGCCAGCAGCACATGGTCACCGCGTTTGCCGTCAGCCGCGCCGCCCATCGGATAACACAGCAAACCTTCCTTCATCCCCGCAGCCTTGAGCCTGGCGTGCAGTTTCAGCGCCGGATCAAAAGTCTCCTTGGTGGCACGATCGGCGACCAGTTCAACGCCCCAGAACAAGCCGCGCCCGCGTATGTCGCCCACATGGGGATTGTCGGCAAAACGCGCGCGCAGTTGTTTCTCGAAATATGCGCCGCGCGACCGCACCTGCGCCAGCAGGCCGCGTTCGCGCACGGCGCGCTGCACGGCGAGTGCACCGGCGCAGGCCGTGGGGTGACCGATGTAAGTGTGTGAATGCGCGAAGGCGCCGCTGCCCGATCGCACGGCATCAATGACTTTGTCGGAACACAGCGTCGCCCCAATGGGCTGATAGCCGGCACCCAGACCCTTGGCGATGCAGGCGATATCGGGGATCACGCCTTCCTGTTCACAGGCCCAAAGGGTTCCGGTGCGACCCATGCCGCACATCACCTCATCAAGGATCAGCAGGATGCCGTGACGGTCGCAGATTTCGCGCACCAGCCGCAGGTATTCCGGCACCGGCGTCGTCGCACCGAGCGTTGCGCCTGATACGGTTTCGGCGATGAAAGCAAATACGCGCTGCGATCCGAGCGTGAGGATTTCATTTTCCAGTTCCGCGGCAAGCCGCTGCGCATAACCTTCCTGCGTTTCATCATCTTTGCGATCGCGGTATTCATAACAGGGCGAAACATGGCGCACCGGCGCCAGCAGCGGTTCAAAACCGCGGCGATTGGATTCGCGTCCGCCGGCAGCCAATGCGCCGAGCGTGCTGCCGTGGTAACTCTGACGACGGGCGATCAGGATTTCGCGGCCGCCCTGCCCCGATTCGACAGCGTACTGGCGTGCGAACTTGATCGCCGCTTCAACGGCCTCGGAACCACCCGAGCAGAAATAAACATGATTGAGTCCCGCTGGCGCATGTTTGACGAGATCTTCAGCCAGCGCTTCTGCGGGTTCAGTGGTGAAAAACGACGTGTGTGCATAGGGCAATTTGTCGAGCTGCGCCTTGATTGCGGAAACCACTTCGTGATCGCTGTGGCCGAGGCAGGAAACAGCCGCCCCGCTGGAAGCATCGATATATCGTTTGCCGTTATTGTCGATCAGGTACGGACCGTCACCGGCGACAGCTCGCGGGTAGTCATGGCCAAGGCTGCGATGGATGATGCGCGACACGGAATCTCCTGCCTGAGGTGGGCCACGGTCTGGCCGCGTTGTGATTGCCTTGATGGGGTGCGGCAACTTTGATGAGTTGCCGCAATTTTGCGCGAAGCCGTGGCGATGGTCAAAACCTCTGTGTATGACAGGCTTCGGGGATACACCTTGACGCCGCTTCGGTGTGATAATCCAGGACAAGTGTTCTTACCCAACGAGGTTGCAATGGCCAGTTCACAGCCCGGCATTCTTGCCCCCATACCGTCGCTTGCACGTTACGTCACCTACAACCTGCTGCCCGGCGCCGATCCGCGCAAGGCGCTTGCTGCGTTATGCGCGAAAAGCGACGGCAACAAAACCGTTGTCGGCCTGGGATTCTCGCTGGTGTCGGCGCTGCAATGCGGTATTGACGAATTGCGCACGTTTCCGGAATTCAGCGGCTACGGCATCGACATTCCATCCACACCGGCGGCACTGTGGCTGTGGCTGCGCGGCGATGATCGCGGCGAGATCGTGAACCGCCATCGCGCGCTGGATGACCTGCTCGCTGCCGCCTTCAAACCGGCGCAGGTGATCGACGCATTTGCATACGGTTCCGGACTCGACCTGACCGGCTACGAAGACGGCACCGAGAATCCCAAAAAGGAAAAGGCCGTTGCTGCAGCCATCTCCAAACGCAAGGGCATCGCCGGATCCAGTTTTGTCGCCGTCCAGCAGTGGGACCATGACATGCACCGTTTCGAAGCCATGCCGGCGAAGGATCGCGACCACACCTTTGGCCGCCGGATTGCCGACAACGAGGAAATCGACGACGCGCCGGAGTCCGCCCACGTCAAACGCACCGCGCAGGAAAGTTTCGACCCCGAAGCCTTTGTCGTGCGCCGCTCAATGCCCTGGGCAGACGAAACGCGCTGCGGTCTGGTATTCACCGCCTTCGGCGCCACATTCGATCCGTTCGAAGCGCTGCTGCGTCGCATGGTCGGTGTGGAGGACGGTGTTACCGATGCCCTGTTCCGCTTCACCCGTCCGCTGACCGGCGCGTATTTCTGGTGCCCGCCGCTCAAGGGCAAGACACTCGACCTGTCCGCATTGGGAATTTAGTCCCGGAAATTTGCCGCCTGCCGCGCAGCGCCCGTCAGTTGCAGGATATGCATGCCGAGACCATGGCGGTCAACAATGTAGATATAGCCGCGGTCATCGACTTCCACATTGTTTGTGGTGACCTTACGCCCGTTGCTGTCAGGCACGAAATAAGCGATTTCCTTCGGCTTGTACGGATCACGGATATCCAGCGCACGCACCCCGGCGTTGAAATGCGCGATGAACAGCATGCGCCGGTAGTAGATCGGCGTAAAACTCTCGTTTGACGAATGTGCACCGATACGGCCGGTACGGTTGCAGTAGTTGCCGCTTTTGACATCCAGCTCCCAAGACGAGGCCACCTTCGGTTTCGCCTCTTCGGTAACGTCGATGAACCACACCTTCTGCTGCGCGCCGCCGAACGCGCCTTCCTGCCTTCGATGTACAACCTTGCCGCGTTAAGTGCGGAAGCGAAAATCACCTCGCTGGATAATCGCGAAGGCCTGAAGTGGATGCTGGTGGCACAGAAGTCCGCGGTGCAGTGCCCGAAAAATCCGAGCTGCAAAATCGTCACCGAAGATCAAAAGGGTTATCGCAGCAAACTCGAGGACCGGCTGTCAACGAAGGAACGCCGCGAAGTCTATCAACTGGCCCAGGACTGGCGGCCGCGTAACTAATCGACTGCGTCTTGAACAACCCGTTTCAACGCGATACTGCTTTTATTGGCACGAAGGGCCAATTAATTATATTAAAAAGAAATACTTAAGATCAGTAGTGTCCGCACAATGATGCGAATCGGTTTCGCAGAATAAGGTTATGCAAGCGTAGGCGTGGCGGTAACAGCGAGGGCTGCGAGAAGGCAGAATCAAGGGCTGGCGCTGGGCCATGTTCACTCCTGGATATCGAATGCTTGCGGTTCAGGCCGCACCTTGGGTCTTTGCCGGAATTCCGCCGCGCTGAACCCAGCGGTAACGGTCGGTAAGCGCATCTGCAAGCGGGCGGCGCTTGGCATCTGACACGGCTACCCACATGCGCAGCAGGTGGCGCTGGCGTTCCGGCTCCGGGTAGTCCTCGTAAGCTTCGCGGGCATGCATCATGGTGTGGTTGTTGATCAGTTGGATATCACCCTCCTGGAAATCCATCGTCAGCATCAATTCCGGACGATTGGCGATCTCCTGAACAGCGACCAGCGCCTCGAGTTGCAGCGGCGTAAGCCGGTATTGTTCGCCAAAGCGGGCAGCGGATTCGTAGTAGACCAGGCTGCAGATCCGCGCCGTGATGCGGCCCCGGCATTCACTTAACATAGGTATGCTGAACCAGGGATTTTCACCAGCAGGCTCCTCGCCGCGCCAGTCCAGGTGGAACATCCCGTACAACGCATCCAGCAGGTCGGGGCGCTCTTCGCGCAGCACGTTGTGAATGGTCAGTGCGCTGGTGAGCTTGCTGGCGCCACCGGATTTCGCTTTGCGCAGGCAGAACAGCCCGAGCACGTCGATGGGTAGCATGTCGGTGTGGAAATCCATGCGCTGGTTGGTCTGATATGCGCGGGCGTACGGATCGCTAATCTCGCGCCCCTCGTCGCGTACATGGCCGAGCAGGTGGCCGCGCGCATTCTGTGACACCGGAATACCGAAATAACTGGTGATGCCCCAGTAGATCAATTCGCAGTCTTTCTCGCTGTAATGTTGAAGCGGAATGCCGCGGATCAGCTTGAAGCCTCGGCCGTTTTCAATCTCGTCGAGGATGTCATCGAGTTTCTCCTGCAGGCTCGGGAGCGGAAAGGCGCCGGACGGGAATGGAATGCGCGTACTGCTGCGCTTCACCAGTGCCAGCGCGGCATTGATCTCGGCAATATCAACGTCGTCGAGGTAGCAGATCCAAGCCGGATCCTGCTGAATCGCAGGTCCGGACCATGCGTCGGGGGTCGTGATGTGCGGACGGAGGGGCATGCTGTGTTTTCAAACGGTCATGGCCACTGGTGCCTCGCCCTTGACCTGAGTGCGGTACAAGGTGCGCCGGTACTGCGGATCATAAGGTGTCGCGCGATGCAGCGTGCAGCGGTTGTCCCAAATCAGCACGTCGCCGGGCTGCCATTTATGCGAGTAAACCTGTTCCGGGCGCGTGGCGAAGGATTCAAGTTCGTCGATCAGTTCCCGCGACTCATTTTCTGGCAAGCCGGTGATGCGCGAAACCACGTCCTTGGCTAAGAACAGTGCGGGGCGGCCGGTGGCCGGATGTACGCGCACCAGCGGATGTTCGACCGGCGGCACCTTGGCTACTTGTTCCTGCGTCAGCGGCGGGCGGCCGGGATAAAGCTCTGAATAGCGGTAATTGCGATCATGCACCGCTTGCAGTGACTGCAGTTTTTTGCGCTTTGCCTCGGGCAGATTGGCAAAGGCCGCATACATGTCGGCGAACTGGGTGTCGGCGCCAGTCGGCGGGCATTCGACGGCATAAAGCAGTGTCACCAGCGCCGGTTGCGGCTTATACGACAGATCAGAATGCCAGTGCATGCCGCCCTTGGTGATGCCGATAGACTTGCCGTCCTTTTTTACGTTTGACAGCACGCGCACCTGCGGCAGATGCGGGAACACGTGCTCAGTCATGTGGTGGATGTCGAGTTCGCCGAAACAGCGGCTGAAGGCGGCGAGTTGATCTGGCGTTAGCTTCTGGTCTCGGAAAAAAATAACGCCGTAGCGGTGAAGGGCCTGCAGGATGACGGCAAATGTATCAGTGTCCGGCGGCATCGACAGATCGACGCCGTTGATCCCGGCACCGAGCCGTTCACTCATCGGCTGCACCGATAGTGTGGATCCGGGGTCAGGGACTTGCTGTCCATGGCTGTTCATGGCAGTTCTCCTTAGCAGTTATTTCATAAGCAATAAAAATTAGAATGAAATTAAATTACTTAAAATCTGTAATCTCCATTTATTAAGGAAACTCTGAAGAAGGCATCTGATGAAGGGTCTTGTACGTTGCAGAAGGCATACAAGACAGCTCGAAAAGAACCCAACGATGAAACAATTGGCACTGGCCCCTGCAGGATTCGAATTCGCGCATTTGTACGCCTACTCAGTACCATTGCAACTAGTGGATCAGAGTTTCCTTAAGATAAAACCTGCAACCCGGATCCATCAACCTTCACTTTCGAGTTCAACCTTGCGACCACGGAAACGCAGGCGGCGAAGAATCTGCGGCACGCACAGGAACACGACCGTAAGGACCAGGAACACAACCACGATCGGCCGCTCGAGCAACACCAGCGGATTGCCCTGCGACATGATCATCGATTGGCGCAACGCCTCCTCCATGCGCGTGCCGAGCACCAAGCCGAGGATCACCGGAGCCACCGGGTAGTGGTGCTTGCGCATGTAATATCCAAGCACGCCGAAGCCGCAGAGGAAGATCAGATCTAGGGTCTGCTGATTGGCGTTATAGACGCCAATCACGCAGATCACCATGATCACCGGAAGCATCAGCCGCATCGGCACGTAGAGCAGGCGCACGAATATGCCGACCAGCGGGAGGTTGAGGATCAGCAGGATCACGTTGCCGATGTAGAGGGCAGCGATCAACCCCCAAACGATTTCCGGGTTTTGGGAAAACATCATTGGCCCGGGATGCACGTTGAGCGCGGTCAGCGCGAGCAGCAGAATAGCCGTGGTCCCGGAACCCGGGATGCCCAGCGTCAGCATGGGTACCATCGCGCCGGCGCTGGCGGCGTTATTGGCGGACTCGGGTGCGGCAACACCGCGGATTTCACCGCGGCCGAAGCGCTCAGGGTGTTTGCTGATCTGCGTCTCCACCGAATACGACAGGAAAGAGGCTATGCCGGCGCCGGCGCCAGGCATCACGCCGACGACGAAGCCGATGACAGTGCCGCGGCCGATGGCACCGAGGCTGTCGTGGATTTCCTTCCTGGAAATGAACAAGCGGTGTTTGATCACCGACTTGATTTCTCCACTACGCAGTTCGTTGGTGTTGAGCAGCACTTCGGAAACCGCGAACAGGCCGATGGTGACAATCAGGAACTCGATGCCATCGAGCAGTTCCGCTATGCCGAAAGTGAAGCGCGCGACCCCGGTAATGTCGGTGCCCATTGTCGAGATCATCAGGCCCAGGGTCATCGCCAGCAATCCCTTCACCAGCGAAGCGCCGGAAAGACTGGCGACCGAAGACAGGCCGAAAACCATCAGCACGAAGTACTCCGGCGGACCAAAGTTGAGCGCCCAATCGGCGATGAGCGGCGCAAACAGCATCAGCGCGACCACACCAAGGGTACCGGCGATGAAGGAACCGATCGCCGAGATGCACAGCGCGGGGCCGGCACGGCCCTGCAGCGCCATCTGGTGCCCGTCGATGCAGGTCACTACCGAGGACGATTCACCGGGAACGTTGAGCAGGATCGAGGTGGTCGATCCGCCGTACATCGCGCCGCAGTACAGCGACGCAAGCATGATGATCGCACCCACCGGATTCATATTCAGCACGATCGGCAGCAGCATCGCAAGTGCGCCCGCCGGCCCGATGCCCGGCAGCACGCCAATCACGGTGCCGAGGATGGCCCCGATGAAGGCGAAAATCAGGTTCTGGGGCTGCAGCGCGGTCTCAAACCCGCTCATCAGCAATGGTAGTACGTCTCCCATGGCGGATTCCTAAAAGAACCTTGCAAGGATCCCGAACGGGAGCCTGATGTCCAGCAGATACTGGAACAGCGCAAAGGTCACTGCAGTAACGAGGCCGCTGTAACCGAGCACCCCGATCCAGCTGGGATGGCCGAGGTAACGGAAAGCGGCGATCAGGAACAGCGGCGTGGCCAGCAGGAAACCCAGCGACTCGAACACCAGAGCGTAGGCCAGAAGCATGGCCGCGGGCACCAGTGCCATGATGTCCGAACCCTCGCCGTCAACCTTGCTCTGCCTGACGGAGGATGTACCCTGAACGAACAAAAGGACGGCGAGCACGAGTCCCAGCACAGTCAGTATTCGCGGGAAAAACGCGGGGCCGATGACATCGCCCTGCAGTGACGCAGTCAGCTGTGTTCCTCCCCAGCCGTAAACCAGGACAACGCACAGGAACAGCAGCGCCGCGATGCGGTCGCTGCCAAGGGCAATTTTCATGTGTATGGATATTCCTTCAGGTCCGGGTTATTAGTTTTTGAGAAGTCCCATCTCTTTGTTCAGGCGCATGTAAGTCTTCTCCTCCTGTTCGAAAAAGGCTACCAGCGCGGGACCGGTAGTCCAACTGTCGACAATGGCGGTGCGCACAACGTAATCCTTCCACTGCTGGGTCTCGCGAGCCTTGGCCAGCGCCTGTACCCAGTACTGCGCGGCTTCAGCGCTGATGCCCTGCGGCGCCATCACGCCGCGGAACTGTTTCGGGAAACGCGTGGTCACGCCGGCCTCCTCAAAACGCGGCACATCAGGAAGCTGGTCAAGCTTTTCAGTCGTGGCCAGCGCCCGCAGCTTTCCGGCCTTGACATGCTGCGTCATCTCGGCGGGATTCTCCATCATGAAGTGCACATGCTTGCCGAGCAGTTGCGGTATGGCCTCACCGGCGCCGCGGAACGGGGTATATGAAAACTGCACACCACCGAATTCCTCCAGCAGCTTGCCGGACATCGAAGCGCTGCTGCCATAGGAGCCGCCGCCCTGGAGGACCTGCTTCGGCTTCTGCTTCGCGGCATCGAGCAGGTCGCGCACCGAACGCCAGGGGCTCTCGGCATTGACCACCAGCAGCATCGGGTCGACCGCCATCAGAGCGATTGGCGTGAAGCTGCGCCAGCCGGTGTCCGAGTTGATCAGCATCGGCAGGTTCAGGCTCTGCGGGGTGTAGGTCGCGAGCATGTGCGGATTGCCCTTGTTCTGGAAGGTCACGTAGCGGCGCGCCTTTTCCCCTTGGGAACCGGTCACCGATTCGACACCAACCTGCCGCGGTACAATCTTGTTCTTGTTCCAGATGTCGGCAATCTCACGCAGCATGAGTTCATTGCCTGTGCCCGGTGCGGAATGGGTAACCATGGTCACGCGCTCTGTGGGCACCCACTGCGCCATTGCGCCGCTCGCGAGGCACAGACCCAGCGCACCGGCTGCAGTTGCCGCAAGCCAATAACTCTTTTTGATATTCATAAAAGTCTCCTCCATGGGGATTTTCCGCCGCTATTGATTTCCGGTTATTTCTTGTTGCCGAAACCGGGCAGGTAGACCGGTCCGTCTTCGATGCCGTCCACCGGTGGCCCGCTCATGCCATGGCTGGTGTCTTTGGCTACGAAGGTCAATACGTCGCCTGCTGCCGAAGCAATCGCGCTATGCCGGATGCCGGGCGGCAGGTGCGTCACCGAGTGGGGCGGCGCCTCGACGGTATGGCCGTCGATCTCGTAGATCATGGTGCCGCTCAGCACAAAGCTGAACTGCTCGTTCGGGTGCGTGTGCAGTTTGGTGCCGCTGCCCACCGCCTTGTGGATATGTCCCACCTGCACTTTTTCGCCACGCAGCGCGGCACCGAAGGACGAGGACTTTTTCGAGATGAAATTGCGCGGAATCACTTCGGCACTGGTCGGCCCTTCCGGCACCGCGTCGAGGTGTTCGATGTCGTAAACGTACTGGATTTTCCTGCCCGAGACGTTCTTGGTCTGCGGCGCCGGCAGGCCATCGGGTCCGGGCATCCACTCGTTGGTACCCAGCCCGAATCCGGGCAGGTGGCGCGGTCCATTGTAGACGCCGTCGACCGGTGGGCCGACGATGCCATGGCGGGTGTCCTTGACGGCATAAAAGATCACATCCTCCTCTGCACTCGACACGTGGCTGTGCGGCATGCCGGCGGGAATGTGCACGACGTGCCCCTTCGGCACCCGGAACACCTGGCCGTCCATGTCCGCGATCAGTGTGCCCTGAATCACGTAATTGAACTGCTCGTTGGGATGGGTGTGGATCTTGGAACCGGTGCCGCGCGGCTTGTGCACCAGCGCAACCTGCACGCGTTCGCCGCAGACCACCGCACCGACAGACGTCGATTTTCCGGTGGTCAGCGTCTCGCCCGACAGCAGCCTGCGCGGCGACACCCGCGCGCTGCACGGGCCTTCCGGCACGCGGTCGAGTTCCGCAAAACTGTAGACATGGCGCACCGGCGTTTTTTCCTGAGCGATCGCGGTCATGCTTGACTCCTCCAGTCACAGTGGCGGCGGATCAGGGACAATGCGCCCAAACCCGGCCTGCCGCAACATTCCGTTTGGTTTTATGGCACTACAGTCACGTTCACTTTTTCGGGCCGAATCCCGGCAGATAACGCGGACCATCCTCAATACCGTCGATCGGCGGACCCGCGAGCCCGTGGCGGGTATCCTTCGCCACAAAAAACAGAACGTCGCCCTCGGCTGAAGCGACACAGGAGTGCACCACACCCGCGGGCATGTGAATCGCATGGTGGCGCGGCACCATCACCCCTTCCTGACCGTCGATGTCGGCTACCAAGGCGCCTTCGAGCACCAGGTTGAATTGTTCGTTGGGATGGGTGTGCAGCTTGGAACCGGATCCGCGGCCCTTGCGGATCAGACCAACCTGAATCTTCTCGCCGACCAGCGCGGCGCCAAAAGACGAGGACTTGCCTGACACCCGCCCTGCGGGCAGCACCTTGGCGCTGCACGGCCCTTCCGGTACCTTGTCGAGCTCATCCCATTTGTAAACGTAGCGCACTTTTTCCTTCGACACCCGCGGACTCTGTGCGACGAGTTCACCGTCGGGCCCGACCGGCCATTCGTTCCCGGCTTTGCCGCCGAAACCGGGCAGCGCGCGCGGGCCGTTGAGCTTACCGTCGACCGGCGGCCCGACGATGCCGTGGCGGGTGTCCTTGGCGGCAATGAAGTGCACGTCTTCCTCAGGGCTGGAGACATGTGAGTGCGGCATCCCCGCCGGAATGTGGATGACATGGCCAGTCGGCACGCGCAGCACCTGGCCGTCGATGTCGGCGATCAGCGTGCCCTTGAGTACATAGTTGAACTGTTCGTTGGGATGGGTATGCAGCTTCGACCCGGTGCCACGCGGCTTGACCACCCAGGCCACATGCACGTGCGAACCCGACAGCACGGGACCGCGGGTGGTGGATTTACCGGTTTCCAGCGTGTCGCCCGAGAGCAGGCGGCTTGGGGCAACGCTGCAGCTGTTCGGGCCTTCGGGCATCGTCGTCAGCGCGTCGAGATTGTAGATAAAACGCTTTTTCAGCTTTTCCTGGGTTGCAGTGCTCATGGTCTTTCCTTCCGTTTTTGCCTGTTTTCTTCAGCCGCGCCAGTTGTCCGCGGCTCCGTTGCGTTCGATTTCAGCTTCCAGCTTCTGTGTGGAACGCACCATCGCATAACGCGCGTTGCTTTCCCCCGCCACTCTCCAGCAGTAGGCCTTGTTTTTCGGTACATGGATGAGGTCGCCGGGCAGCGCGCGCTTTTTCTCGCCGTCGACCTCGGCATCCAGCGCGCCCTGAATGACATAGGCGAACATCTCGTGCGCCGATGCTGCCGCGCTGCTTTCGTGGCCGGTCGGCGATTCGAGCAGACCGAAAGCCAGATTCCTGCCTTCCACCCACTGTTCGCAGTGCGCCGAGGCCAGCGGCGCATCCAGCGCCTCGATCATCGGATAAAAGCAGCGCCCCAACCCCTCGATGATCGCCTGCGAGTTCTGCGGCTCCTTGGCCTTGCCCGGCCACTTGCCTTCCTTCAGCGCCTTGGCCACCTGGGTCGCGGAAGGCGCCTCGTCGGGCAGCGACTCGTCGGCAGCGGAACCGATCAGCGTCCAGGTGCGGTCCTTGATGTAGAGGTACTGTACTTCCCCGTCCTCGGTTGCCCTGAAGCTGTGGCGTGCGCAGGGCGGCACGTGGACGAAGGTGCCTGGAGGCACAATCTGGCGCTCCTTGCCGACCACGCAATTGATCTTGCCGACAATCGGGAAGGTCATCAGTTCGTTGGGGTGGTAATGCATTTCCGATCCGGTGCCTGCACGCTTGATGTTGATGCGGAAATACATGTACTGCCCTTCGATCACCGGCCCTTCGCCGCTCGAGAGATGCGGGTTCAGGTGGTGGCGCTTCATCTCGTCAAGTCGAAAAAACGGCACGAATACCTCCGGGCTTAATGGCGTGAATGCTGCTTGATGGGTCCTGCTGTCTGATCCCTGGTTACTTGTTCCCGGCGATTTCGCCGAGAATCCTGGCGTAGAGTTTTTCCTCGCTGTCGATGAACGCTGCGAGTTCGGCGCCAACGATCCATTCCTCTACGAGTTCGTTCTGCTTGACGTAGTTCTTCCACTCCGGCGTCTGCCGCGTGCGCTCCATGGCAGCGACGTAGAAGTTGACCGCCGCCTGCGGGATGCCGGGCGGTGCCATCAGGCCGCGGAACTGCTTGAGCACGCGGAACTTGTAGCCCAGCGACGCGAAGGTCGGCAGGCCCGGATACAACTCCGAGGGATAAAGACTCGCCAGCGGCCGGAGCCGTCCCGACTTGACGTGCTGGTCGGCCTCGGAGGGCTGTTCCAGCACGAAATGCACATGACCGCCGAGCAGCGCCACCACCGCTTCGCCGCTCGACTTGAACGGCGTGTAGGAAAATTCGACGCCCTTCTCGCGCGCCAGGTCACGACCGGCGATGGAAGGCGGCGCGCCATACCCGCCGCCGCCCTGCAACACGGCGCGGGGTTTCTGCCGCGCGCCTGCGATCAGGTCATTCATGTTTTTCCACGGCAGCCCGGCGTGGATGTACAGCACCATCGGCTCGACCACGGTGATCGCAATGGGCGTGAAACTCTTCACGGTGACATCGGATTTGGCATTGAGTGGCCCGACGATCAGTTGCGGCGTGAAGCCGATCAACACATTGGGATTGCCGCGGCTCTGCACCGCGACGTGACGTCGTGCACGGTCGCCGCCGGCGCCGGTCATGTTTTCGACCGCAACACGCGCCGGCACGATCTTGTTCTTGTCCCAGGCATTGACGACCTGCCGCAGGTACATGTCGATGCCCGAACCGGGCCCGGCATGGGTCACCAGCACCACCCGGTCACCCGGGCTCCACTCGGCGGCCTGCGCTGCGCCAACCACCACAAGGACCGCCGCCAAAGCCAGGCAGCGCCGGGACAACATCACCAGCAAAGGCTGTTGCATGGGGCTCCTCCTTACTGCGTCAGAACTTGTTTTTATTGGCTTGTTCCGGACCGGCATGGACGGACATGGTCGCCAGAGCCGGTATTTAATTCACTGTAATGAGCCCCGCCGCATAGAACAAATGCTTTTTATTTATTAGAATCATCGATTGCATCTATGGATCAAGGCTTGGAACATGGAACTGCGGCACCTGCACTATTTTCTGAAGATTGCCGAAACCTCAAGCTTTACCCAGGCGGCAATAGCATTAAGGGTGACTCAGCCCACCCTCTCCCATCAAATCAAGCAGTTGGAGCAGGAAATCGGCACGCCGCTGTTCGACCGCATCGGCCGCACCATCCAGATAACCGAGGCCGGGCAGATATTCCGCAGCCATGCCCAGCGCGCGTTGCAAGAACTGGAATCCGGGCTTGCCACCGTGACCGAACTCGACGGGCTGATGCGCGGACACCTCCGGATCGGTGTGTTTCGCTCTTTTGGCAATTCACTGCTGCCGGCGGTACTCGCAGAGTTCTACCGGGCACATCCCCGGGTGCGCATCTCAATGTTGCAGATGTCGCTGGCCGATATGGAACTTGCCTTGGTCAATGGAGAAATCGATTTCGCGATCACCACCTATCAGCCCGCTACGTCCGACAAGATGGTCTCGGAGGAACTGTTCACCGAGCCGCTGATTCTGGCGGTGGGCTCACAGCATGAGTTCTACGGAAATGCGTCGGTCCGTCTGGAGGCACTGGCGGACATGCCCTTGATTCTGCGGCCTGCAGGTACTCCGTCACGGCAGCTGATTGAAAACTGCTTTACAGCGCGGGGAGTAGTTCCCAGTGTTGTCATGGAAATGAGCAGCGGCGATGCCACGATGGCGACGATACGTTGCAGCAAGCTCGCGACAATCTGTGCCGGTCGCGCGCTGGTCGGCGCGCCGGGCGTTACCACGGTACGGATCGAAGCTCCGGAACTGCGGCGCTCCGGCGCGATTCTCTGGCACAAGGATCGTCACCGTTCAACGGCGGCGGTAATCCTCGCACAAATGGCACAACGTGCTTATGCACAAGGCTCTTCCGAAGCAAGCTCCTGATCAGCAGCTGCGCTCAGCGGAAATTCGCCACCTGTCTCGCCGCTCCGGTGAGTTGCAGGATGTGCATGCCGAGGCCGTGGCGGTCGACGATGTAGATGTAGCCGCGGTCATCGACCTCAACGTTGTTGGTGGTGACCGTGCGGCCGCCGCTTTCCGGGACGAAATAGGCAATCTCCCGGGGTTTGTAGGGGTCGCGGATATCCAGCGCGCGCACGCCGGCGTTGAAATGGGCGATGAACAGGATGCGCCGGTAGTAGATCGGCGTAAAACTCTCGTTTGAGGAATGCGCACCGATGCGGCCGGGACGGTTGCAGTAGTTGCCGCTTTTTGCATCCAGCGCCCAGGACGAGGCCACCCCCGGTCTCACCTCCTCGGTGACATCGATGAACCACACCTTCTGCTGCGCGCCGCCGCAACCGTCGGACAAAGCCTCGTTGGTAACGGCGACAAAATCCCTTTTTCCGCGACGACCGTCGGTTGCAGTGACTTCCATGCCCATCAGCGGAAATGCGGTATGCGCGCCATAAGCCGGATCCAGATCGAAACGTCCGGTCTGCGGCTGCAGCAGATTGGCGCGTGTCGGTGTCTTGTCGCCCTTCAGCAGTTTTTCACGATCAACGATCTGCAAGACACCGGCAGTTGAGGTGCCATGACCGAAGTAGACGCGGTTGCCGGCAGGGCCCGTGGAAATCGGACCGTGCAAGCCTGTAGGCACGCTGGTCGTGGCGCCCGGCTCCTGTCCCGGCAGGCCAAAATCGCGGATGTGCACCGGTTTTGCCGGATCAGACAGATCGAATATCTGCGTCATGCGCCAGGTGCGCCAGCCCGGCACTCCGGAAACGAGATAGGCGATGCCGGTATCGCATTCCCACCAGTTCTTGTGCGTACCGCGCAGTCCATCGGCGACCACGGAGATGCGCTGCGGCGGTCCGGGCAACGTGACATCCCACACTTCATGGGCGCTGTGGCCCAGCGTACGCAGCATGTAGGTACGGTCACGCGCTGCCCGCGGCAAATCACGGCCGCTGCACACGCGCACCATCTGCGCTTCACCCCCGGGGCCGCCGGGAATGTGGTGCAGCAGTTTCGGCTTTGCCGGATCAGTCACATCAATGAGTGAGGTGCCGTTGTCTTCACGAGAACCGTTCAGTGGATTGACCGCGCCGCCGTGGTGATGACCGATATAGGCTACCCAGCGGCCATTCTGCTGGTGGATCACCGGCTGATAGGCGCCGCGTCCCTGCAGGTCATGAAAGCCCACCAGTGCCATGTCGCGGGCTTCCGGCG
>CAZHFZ010000040.1:1931-10861 GCA_964531455.1 uncultured Bordetella sp. | reverse complement strand
AAGGTATCGGGCAAGGGTACTGACTTTTTATCGCGCGGGTCATACCACACCAGCGTGGCATAACCTTCTGCACAGGCAACACCGGCATCCACATCCCGCAGCATGTAATGCGTCTGCACGCTGGTACGCCCGACCCGACCGATATGCAATGAGGATTCCAATGTGGCCGGATAACCAACCGGCCGCAGGTAGTGGCAGGCGGCATTGAGCAGAACAATCACCGGATGCGGCGGCACGGTAGGAATGCCCATGCCGGAAATCCAGCGCATGCGGGTTTCTTCCATGAAACGGAAGAAACCGGTGTTGTTGACATGGCCGTCGGCGTCCAGGTCGCCCCAGCGCACCGGTATCACCGTGGTGAATACCGGCGCCGCCAGGGACGCGTCATCATTGACGACGCGGATCATGCGATTGCCGGCGGATCAAACCACGTTGCGCTTGCGCAGGTCGGCAATGTCGCCGTCGCGATAACCGATCTCGCGCAGGACTTCATCCGTGTGCTGGCCGCAATCCGGGGTGACGCTGCGGATTTCATGGGGTGTACGCGACAGACGGACCGGCTGGTTGACCAGCGCAACATCGCCGACGCCCGGAATGGTCACTGGCGCTGCCATCTGGTTATAGATCACCTGCGGATCAGCAAAGACTTCGTTCATCTTGTAGATCGGGCCGCCGGCAACGCCGCATTCCTCGAAACGCGCAGTCCAGTAAGCCTTGTCCTTCTGGACCATCAACGCCTGCAGTTCCTTGTTCAGCGCGACGCGGTTTTTGGAGCGGGTCTGGCGGTCCTTGTATTCGGGCTTCTCGTTGAGGCCTTCGGCGCCCAGCGCCTTGCACAGCCGCGCGAACATTTCGTTATCGCCGGCGGCGATGTTCATGTAACCGTCGCTGGTCTGGAACACGCCGGTCGGAATCGAGGTCGGGTGATCGTTGCCGGCCTGCTCGGGCACTTCGTGTTCCACGGTCCAGCGCGCAGCCTGGAAGTCGAGCAGTGCGATCATCGCATTGAGCAGCGACACTTCGACCCACTGGCCTTCACCGGAAGCTTCGCGCTCCAGCAGCGCGGTCATGATGCCCAGCGCGCAATAAAGACCGGAGGCCGAATCCGACACCGCGCAGCCGGCACGCATCGGGCCCTGCCCCGGCTCGCCGGTGATGCCCATCAGTCCGCCCATGCCCTGCGTGACCTGGTCGAAGCCGGGACGCTTGGCGTAGGGGCCGGTCTGACCGAAACCCGAAATGCTGGCGAGGATGATCTTCTTGTTGACCTTCTTCAGCGAGTCGTAATCGATGCCGAGGCGGAATTTCACGTCCGGACGATAGTTCTCGACCACCACATCCGACTTCTCGACCAGCTTCATGAAAATCTTCAAGCCGTCGGGGTCCTTCAGGTTCAGCGTGAAGCCGCGCTTGTTGCGGTGCAGGTTCTGGAAGTCGGCACCGGTGCGCTTGCCGCCCCAGCCGTCGGACAGGTTCAGGCCCGGCGGTGTTTCAATCTTGATTACGTCGGCGCCCCAGTCGGCGAGCTGGCGCACTGCGGTCGGGCCGGAGCGCACACGCGTCAGGTCGATCACACGGAAGCGGGCCAGCGGGCCCTTGCGCTGAGTTGTTGCAGTCATGGTCTGGTCTCTTTCGAACGGAATTGAAGATTACTGATTTTCTGTTGATTTATTGCTGACTTATCCGGCCATTTCGGCACCGCAGGCGGCACCGGCCGAAACAACTGTGAGTTTCGCACAAAATCGGGGGGCTTCGGCGGCGAATCCACAGCCTGATATAGAATCCGAAGATGAACGCCCCGGTGCAGACCATCCCCGTCGATTTTGAGCGCCAGCACGCCGTCTGTGCAGCGTTGCGCGCCTTCATGCCCGAACACAGCGTCCTGTTCGAACGCGAGGACGTCACACCCTACGAATGTGATGGTCTTTCGGCCTATCGTCAGGTGCCGATGGTGGTGGCGCTTCCTGAAAATGAAGAACAGGTCTGCGCCATTCTCGAAACCTGTTCCGGCCTCGGCGTACCGGTTACTGCACGCGGCGCCGGCACCGGTCTTTCCGGCGGTGCCTTGCCAATGGGCAACGGCGTGCTGCTGTCTCTGGCCAAACTGATGAAAATACTGGCCGTCGATCCGCTGGCGCGCACGGCGCGCGTGCAACCCGGCGTGCGCAATCTTTCGATTTCCGAAGCCGCTGCACCGTACGGTCTTTATTACGCACCGGACCCTTCCAGCCAGATTGCCTGCTCGATTGGCGGCAACGTTGCTGAAAATTCCGGCGGTGTGCATTGCCTCAAATACGGCTTGACGGTGCACAACATCCTCAAGCTGCGGGTCGCCACCATCGAAGGCGAGATTATTGAACTCGGCGGCGGCGGACTGGATGCCGCGGGTTACGACTTGATGGCCCTGATGACGGGCTCCGAAGGCCTGCTGGGTGTTGTCACCGAAATCACCGTCAAGCTGCTGCCTCGACCGGAATGCGCACAAGTGGTACTGGCCGCATTCGACGATGTCGGCGCCGCAGGTCAGGCCGTCGCCAACGTCATCGCCGCCGGCATCATTCCCGCAGGCATGGAAATGATGGATCAGCCTGCAACACTTGCGGTGGAACCCTTCGTCAATGCCGGTTACCCGACCGATGCCGCGGGCATCCTGCTGTGCGAATCGGATGGCACACACGAAGAGGTCGCGGACGAAATAAGCCGAATAGAAAAAATCATGTCGGACAGCGGCGCTCATCTGGTTCGCGTTTCGCGCGATGAAGCCGAGCGCCTGCGTTTCTGGGCCGGTCGCAAGGCCGCCTTCCCCGCCGTGGGCCGGCTGTCGCCGGACTATTACTGCATGGACGGCACCATTCCGCGCAAACGCCTCGCTGAAGTGCTGCGCGGCATCGCCGCAATGGAAAAGAAATACGCATTACGCTGCGCCAACGTGTTCCATGCCGGCGACGGCAATCTGCATCCGCTGATCCTTTACGATGCCAACGACGCCGGCCAACTGAAAAGCGCCGAGGACTTTGGCGCTGAAATCCTCAAGCTTTGCATCGACGTCGGCGGCACCATCACCGGTGAACATGGCGTCGGCGTCGAAAAAATCGATTCAATGTGCGTGCAGTTCAGCAGCGCCGAACTCGAAGCTTTCCACGCGCTGAAACACGCTTTCGACGAACACAGCCTGCTCAATCCGGGCAAAGCGGTGCCGACGCTGCATCGCTGCGCTGAATTCGGGCGCATGCACGTGCATTCAGGGCAGGAAAAATTTCCGGATCTTCCCCGGTTCTAGTTATGACTGACCCGGTCCAAGTCCTTGCGGAATCCATACGCACCGCTGCCGACGCGAAACGTCCGCTGCGGATCCGCGGCGGCGGCAGCAAGTCCTTTTATGGCAACGCGACGAGCGGTGATGATCTGGACGTCAGCAGCTATCGCGGCATCATCGATTACGAGCCCACCGAACTGGTAATCACCGCACGCGCCGGCACCCCGCTTGCGGATATAGAAACGGCAATGCGCGAACAAGGCCAGATGCTCGGTTTCGAACCGCCGCATTTTGGCGGCAATCCCACGTTGGGTGGCTGCATCGCCGCAGGGCTGTCGGGGCCGCGCCGCCCCTACGCCGGCTCGGCACGCGATTTTGTGCTGGGGCTGCGCATACTCGACGGCCGCGGCACCGATCTGCGCTTCGGCGGCCAGGTGATGAAGAATGTCGCCGGTTATGATGTGTCGCGCCTGATTACCGGATCACTGGGCACGCTGGGTGTGATTCTCGAAGTGTCACTGAAAGCACTGCCGCTGCCCCCGACGGAAATGACGCTGTGCCGCGAACAAACACCGGGCGAAGCGCTCACGCTGATGAATGAATGGGCTGGCAAACCATTGCCGATCACCGCAACCTGCCATGTCGACGGCCGCCTGTATGTGCGTCTGGCCGGCGCAAAGCCCGCGGTGCAATCCGCCGCAGCCAAACTCGGCGGCGAAACCGTCCCCGACGGCGCTGCGTTCTGGCAAGGCATTCGCAACCAGAGCCATGCGTTTTTCAAAGGTGATGAACCGCTGTGGCGGCTTTCGCTGTCATCAACCACCAGTGAACTGCAACTGCCGGGTGCGCAACTGATTGAATGGGGCGGTGCATTGCGCTGGCTGCGCAGTGACAGCGACGCCATGAGCGTGCGCAAAACGGCTCGCAGCGGCGACGGTCACGCCACGCGTTTCCGCGGAGGCGATGTGCGAACGGGCGCATTCCATCCACTGCCGTCAGCAATGCTCAAACTGCATAAACGCGTGAAACAGGCGATGGACCCGGCAGGCATCCTCAATCCGGGCCGGATGTATCCTGAGCTATAAAAGTCAAAACATGAGCCACAGAGGGCACAGAGTTCACAGAGAGATGCGGAAACCCATGTGGGTTTGCTCTGTGTTCTCTGTGCCCTCTGTGGCTAAAGGATTTTAGGGTTTTTTCGTGCAAACCAATCTCGCCGATTTCATCAAGGACACGCCGCAGGGCCGCGAAGCCGAAGCCATCCTGCGCAAATGCGTACACTGCGGGTTCTGTACCGCGACCTGCCCGACCTATCAACTGCTGGGCGACGAACTCGACGGGCCGCGCGGACGCATCTACCTGATGAAACAGGTGCTGGAAGGCGCGCCAGCCACCGCGAAGACGCAACTGCATCTCGACCGCTGCCTGACCTGCCGGTCCTGCGAAACCACCTGTCCTTCCGGCGTTCAGTACGGCCGCTTGCTCGACATCGGCCGCGAGGTTGTTGCCAAACAGGTGCCGCGCAGCGGCTTTGCACAATTGCAGCGCAAGGGTCTGGCCGCCGTACTGCCGCGGCCTTCGCTGTTCAATCCAATGCTCGCAGCGGGACGCATCGTGCGCAACATGCTGCCGAAAGTGCTGGACGATATCGTTCCGGAAGCCGCGGCGCGGGCGCGTTCATGGCCGATCGGCGGTCAGGCGCAGCGCATGCTGGTACTCGAAGGCTGCGTGCAGCCCTCACTGTCACCGGCCACCAATGCCGCCGCAGCGCGGGTACTCGACCGCCTGGGCATTTCACTGGTGCGGGCACCGAACGCCGGCTGCTGCGGCGCGGTGACCTTCCATCTCGACGAGCAGGCACAGGCGCTGGACGCAATGCGCCGTAACATTGATGCGTGGTGGCCGCACATCGAACAGGGCGCCGAAGCGATTGTCTTCACCGCCAGCGGTTGCGGCACGATGATCACCGACTATGGCCATGCGCTCGCGCAAGACCCGGCTTATGCCGAACGCGCAAAACGCATCTCGGCATTGGCCTGCGATCTGAGCACCATCATTGAGAAACAAAAAGATCAATTAAAACAATTACTTGAAAAAAACCCTCCCAATGAAAAATTTGCCTTTCATCCGCCCTGCTCACTGCAGCATGGCCTGAAACTCAAAGGCCGCGTGGAGACACTGCTCGCTGGACTGGGTTTTGATCTTGCACCGCTGGCCGACGCCCATCTGTGCTGCGGCTCGGCAGGCACGTATTCAATACTGCAACCGGAAATTTCCGCACAACTCAAGGCCAACAAGGTTCGCGCGCTCACCGCGCATGCACCGGCACAAATTCTCACCGCCAATATCGGCTGCCAGACTCACCTACAAGGCGCGACCAATGTGCCGGTCAGGCACTGGATCGAAGCGGTGGATGATCTGCTTTCAGCCTGATACCGCAACAATCATTTCATCATGATCACAGGCCCTGCAATGCAGGGTCTTGTACTTTTTGTGACAAGGGCGTACTCTCCGCGGCGAAGGTGGAGCGTACGCCCCGACGATAACAACCACTGAACGGCACGATTGTTCTTGTACTTTTTATGACAGGGGCGTACTCTCCGCTGCAATTCAACCCGCAGAGGAGTGCGCAATGGCTGCTGTCGCGACCGTCACCGCTTACGATCTTGCAGTCACCGCACCGGCCGCACGCCGTACCCGCTCCGCTCCGCCGCCGCGCCGCATCAACGGCGTCCCGGTCTATGAACAGGAGTTCTGGACCAGCAAACAGCGCCAGGCCAATCCGCTGCATGAAGTCTCTTACCGCGGCTGCTTCAAGCCGCAACTGCCGGCCTACTTCATCGACCGCCTGAGCAAACCCGGCGATTTCATTTACGACCCGTTCAGCGGGCGCGGCACCACGGCTGTTGAAGCGGCATTGATGGGGCGCAACGTGATGGCCAACGATATCAATCCGCTGTCGGCCATGCTGACGCTGCCACGCCTCGAAGCACCGCTGATCGCCAACATTGACGTGCGACTGCGCGCAATCAAGGTCAGCGCGAAGCAGAAGAATGACATCGACCTGTCGATGTTCTATCACCCGGACACCGAACGCGAACTGCTGAATCTGCGCAACTATCTTGCTGACCGGCGCGACAGCGGCAAGGAAGACGATGCCGACCGCTGGATCCGTATGGTCGCCACCAACCGCCTGACCGGCCACTCGCCGGGGTTCTTCTCGGCCTACACGCTGCCGCCCAATCAGGCGGTGTCACAGGAAAGCCAGATCCGCATCAATGAAAAAACCGGCAAGTCGCCGGAATACCGCGATGTGCGCGCACTGATCCTGCGCAAGTCGATGCAATTACAGAGCGATATCAATGCCGCGGCGCGCTGGCGTTTGCAACAGGCGGCAGCCAAAGCCCTGTTCCTTGAGGGGCCGGCCGGGCAGACCGCAGACATTCCGGACAACAGCGTCCAGCTCACCGTCACTTCGCCGCCGTTCCTCAATGTCGTTCAATACGCCAAGGACAACTGGTTGCGATGCTGGTTCAACAGCCTCGATGCCGAAGCCATCGGCGCCGGAATCACCATGGCGACCAGCGTCAACGAGTGGTCGGCAGTGATGCAGGAGGTGTTGTGCGAAATTTATCGGGTCACCCGCCCCAAAGGCTGGGTGGCATTCGAGGTTGGTGAAGTACAACGCGGCTCGGTCAACCTCGACGAAGCCGTGGTGCCGCTGGGCACCGAAGCCGGCTTCCGTTGCGAAGCCATCCTGATCAATACCCAGAAATTCACCAAGACGTCGAACATCTGGGGTATCGGCAACAACGAACGCGGCACCAACAGCAATCGCATCGTCATGTTGCAAAAGCCGGCCTAGTGCCGGACCGGCAACGGGTTCGCGGGATCACCGGTACAGCCCGCGCGCTGCCGCTGCTGCTTGCACTGCTGGCGCAATCGCCCTGCGCTGCTGTGCTGGAAGGCCGTGTAATCCACGTCGCCGATGGCGACACGCTGACCGTACTCGATGACCGGATGCATTCCCACAAGATCCGCCTGGCCGGCATCGATGCGCCGGAGCGCGGCCAGCCTTTTGGACGGCGCGCAACCGAAGCCCTTGCAGCAATCACCAAAAACCAGAGAGTGAGCATCGACGGCGGAAAAACCGACCGTTATCAGCGCCGCATCGGCATCGTCAACGTCACGACGGCGGGATGCACGACCTGCAAGCCCGGCATTGATGTCGGTCTGGCAATGGTCGCTGCCGGTCTTGCCTGGCATTACCGTGCCTACGAACGCGAGCAAAGCAGCGCCGCCCGCGAGCAGTATCGTGAGGCCGAGGCCGGCGCCCGCTTGCGCCAGGAAGGGCTGTGGATCGACGTTGCACCGATACCGCCATGGGACTGGCGGCGTGCGCGCCGGGAAGGCAGCGCTGCGCGCCACTGACTGCTGCGCAAAATGCGGGTTGAGACTACACTTTGCAGCGTCCGCCCCCCCCAGGAGCCTGTCATGTTCGAACCTGTAACCATCCCATTCGGCGCCAAGATGCTGATCAACACCGTCAAACTCAAGCCAGGCGTCAATTTCGACGACGTTGAGCTCGCGCTGGGAGAAATGTGCAACGTGGTGAAGACCACTTACGGCGGCGACAAGGGGGGCTTCATCGCCGGCCAGGTATTCCGCTTTTCGGGATTTGTTTCAGCGGAAGGTTCGCTGAGCACTGCCGGTGCGGTGGATGATCACGTGGCCATCGTCACCTACTGGCGATCCTTTGAGGAACACGAGAAATCGCACGCCGATAAGATATTCAACGCCAAGTTCGCGGCGCTGGCTGAACTGTGTACTGACAGCCAGGAACTCGGTTACGAAATGCTGTGGCAGGGCGAGTCCGACCCGCATTGAAACGGATCGCCCGCCGCGCACGCATCAATCGACTTTGATGTTCGCCGCCTTAACCACCTGGGTGTATTTGGCGATCTCCGACTTGATCAGCGCACCGAACTCTTCAGGAGCCCCGCCTGCAGGCTCCAGTCCCTGCGCGGCGAGCGCCTCAGTCATTCCCGGCAGTTTCAGCGACGCAATGATGTCCTGATTGAGCTTCTTCACCAGCGGCGCCGGCGTCTTTGCCGGTGCCAGCACGCCTTGCCAGTTCGACACGTTAAAACCCTTCACACCGGATTCGGCAATCGTCGGCACATCCGGTGCCGCCGCCGCACGTTTCAGCGTGGTCACCGCAATAGCGCGAAGCTTGCCGCTCTTCACCTGCGGCAGCACCGGCGGCATCGTACTGAAAATCAGCTGCACACGCCCGCTGACCAGGTCGGTCATTGCCGGGCCTGCGCCTTTATACGGAACATGCAGCATGTCAGTCCCCGTGGCGAACTTGAACAATTCCGCTGCCATGTGCAGCGATGAGCCGGCACCGGCGGATGCGTAGTTGAGTTTGCCGGGACTGGACTTGGCCAGCGCAATCAGTTCCTGAACCGATTTGACGGGAACGGAAGGATTAACTGCCAGCATGAATGAAGACACGGCGACCAGCGCCGCCGGTGCAAAATCGCGCACGGGGTTGTATGGCAGATCGGCTTTCAGCGCCGGTGTCTGTGCCAAATTGCCGACACTGCCCAGGAACAGCGTGTAGCCGTCGGGGTTCGCAGTGGCGGCAATCGTCGCACCCAGCGCACCGCCG
>CAZHFZ010000040.1:0-1831 GCA_964531455.1 uncultured Bordetella sp. | reverse complement strand
CGTGTAGCCGTCGGGGTTCGCAGTGGCGGCAATCGTCGCACCCAGCGCACCGCCGGCACCACCACGATTGTCGACCACCACCTGCTGGCCGGTCACCTCGGACAGCCGCTGCCCCAACGTACGCGCCAGAATGTCGTTGCCGCCGCCCGGCGGAAATGGCACGACCATGCGCAGCGCCTTGCTTGGGTAGCCGCCTGCAGCTCCCTGCGCGAGCGCAACGGGTGCGGCAAAGGCAGCGAAAACGGCAACGCTGATCATTGATAATTTCACGAAACTCTCCTCGATTTGAACCGGCGCTCTGAAGCGGCACCGCTGGCACGCATTGTAGGTTCGCCGCCGGAGCGGCAGCAAGCATGCAGTGGCTAAAGCGTGAAGGACATCAAGTCCTCACCCCAAACCACTTGCCCGGCATAGGTTTCGCGTATTTCGGCAAGCAGGCGCTCCGGCATGCCGTTCGAATCAATCCAGGGGCCGTGATGTGTGGTAACCATGGTTTTCACGGCAGCATCACGCGCCAGTGCTGCTGCAAACCGCGGCCCAGCCAGTCCGCCGGGATGGCGCGCCTCAAACGCAAAAGCATTCAGGTAGTGCACCAGCAGGTCGGCGCCGGTCGCCAGTTCACGCAATGCCGGCGGCGCACCGCCGGGCAGTGCGAGGTTGACGTCGCTGGTGTACACAAACGACTTGCCACCGACCTCGACGCGATAGGCAAAGCTGTCGAGATAAGGCTGGAAATGCGGAACCTCACAGCGCAGCATTCGCCACCCTTCCAATTCAACCGCGCCCGGCCCGGTCAATTCCGTCACCCGCGTATCCGGCCAGGGCCGCGGCGGCGTGCCGCCGCGCTCCTTGTAGGCGCCGATGCTCAACGGATGCTGCGTGCGTGACACCAGATCGCGGCTGAATGCCCCTTGCGGACCGAATACCCGGTCAATGAATTCCTGCGTGCCGGGCGGCCCGAAAATACGTAACGGCGGCGTACTGTCGCCGCTGGCATCCCAGCGATGATGGAACAGGCGGATCACATCGGCACAATGATCGAAATGCAGATGACTCAGAAAAACATGCGTCACATCCGTCGGGCGCTTGCCCGCCTGCATCAGCCGCTGGAAGGCGCCGGGGCCATGATCAATCAGGATGACATCGGATCCGATCTCAACCAGATAACTCGACGACGCGCGCTTCAGCGTCGGCAGTGGACTGCCGGTACCAAGCAGTGTGACTTTCATCGCGTTCATGCCGCCGCTGCGCGGGCAATCGCCCCGGCATCGGGCAGCGACTCCACGGTCCAGCACAAGCGGATCACTTCGTCAGCCTGTTTTTTGCTGAGAATGCCGTCAGCCAGCCCGCGGAATTTCGCCTCAAGATCCGCATCACTCATGGGCCGCTCCAGCGTGCCCAGCGCATGTTCGACGTAACGCTCCAGTTTGCGGCCGTCCTTGAGCTGGATGGTGATGCGCGACTGCACGCGCCCGATGCTTTCATCCCGCTCGATGCGCACGCGTTTGCGCAACGCCACCGTCACCGGATCGAGAACGCTTTCGTCACTGAACTGCGCCTCGCCCGCCATGCCGGTGTGTAAAGCGACCGCTGCGGCATGGAACACGCTGAACTTGCCTTCAAGCCCGGTCTGCGGATTCTCTTTCGCGGTCAACTCGAACACGATGGGACTGACCTTGAGATCGACGCGCTCGATCATCTCAGGCACCAGCTTGTTTTCATTCCTCAGCTGGATGCAGCCGTCAATCGTGCCCTGCACCACCAGGCCGCAGGCAAAGGGCTTGTACATATTGGAAGACAGCTCGTAGCGTTTCCCCCACTCCGCAGTGAT
>CAZHFZ010000039.1:0-34070 GCA_964531455.1 uncultured Bordetella sp. | reverse complement strand
CGATGATGAACTTGGTGTACATGAACTGGCGCAGGAAGCTCCAGATGCCGAACATCACGCGCTTGGCGTGGCCCGGATACTGTTTCTTGATGCTGACGCAGGCGACGCGGTACGAACAGCCTTCGGGCGGCAGATAGAAATCAACGATTTCCGGAAACTGTTGAACCAGCAGCGGTACGAAGACTTCATTCAGCGCTTCGCCCAGCACCGCAGGTTCATCCGGCGGCTTGCCTGTATAGGTGGAGTGGTAGATCGGGTCGCGGCGCAACGTGATGCGATCCACCGTGAACACCGGAAAACGGTCCTGCTCGTTGTAATAACCCGTGTGGTCGCCGAAGGGGCCTTCGAGCGCCGTATCGTTCGGATGGATATGGCCTTCGAGCACGATCTCCGCACGCGCCGGCACTTTCAGGTCATGTGTCAGGCATTTTGCAATTTCGGTTTTTTCACCGCGCAGCAAACCGGCGAACTGGTATTCCGACAAGGAATCCGGCACCGGCGTCACCGCACCGAGCATCGTTGCCGGATCAGCACCCAGCGCCACCGCAACCGGGAAGGGCTCGCGCGGATGCGCTAGGCAATGATCACGATAGTCGAGCGCGCCGCCACGATGCGCCAGCCAGCGCATGATCAGCCGGTTGCGGCCAATCACCTGCTGCCGGTAAATGCCGAGGTTCTGCCGCGTCTTGTTCGGGCCGCGCGTCACCGTCAGGCCCCAGGTCAGCAGGGGTCCGATGTCGCCGGGCCAGCAGGTCTGGATCGGCAGCTTCGCCAGATCGACGTCATCGCCTTCCCAAACCTGCTCCTGACACACGGGATCACGCACCATCTTCGGCTGCATTGACATGATCTGCCGCAGCAAGGGCAGTTTGTCCCAGGCGTCTTTCAAGCCTTTCGGCGGTTCGGGTTGTTTCAGTTGTGCCAGCACCTGACCGAGTTCACGCAAAGCGGCAACCGAATCGCGGCCCATGCCCAATGCGACCCGGTGCGGTGTGCCGAACAGGTTGCCGAGCACCGGCATCGTGTAACCCTTGGGCTTCTCAAACAGCAACGCGGGACCACCCTGCTTCAGCACGCGATCACAGATCTCGGTCATTTCCAGTTTCGGATCGACTTCGACAGTAATGCGTTTCAGCTGGCCGTCGCGTTCCAGACCAGCGATGAAGTCACGCAAATCCCGATAACTCATGGCAGCACCTGCGGGTTCTGCCACCAGTCGACAGCAGTGCCGACAAAAATGGCGCAACCCACCCAGTTATTGTTAAGAAAGGCCCTGAAGCAGCCGTCACGTTGGCGATCCCGAATCAGCATGTACTGGTATACCACCAGCGCGCTGGCAACCAGCAGTCCGGCGAAATAAAAAACACCACGCATCTGCTGCCAGCCGATCCACACCATCAGCGCCAGGAACAGCACATGAATCGTCATCACCCCCAACACATCGTAACGGCCGAACAGGATGGCCGATGATTTCACGCCGATTTTCTGGTCATCGTCGCGGTCAACCATCGCGTATTCGGTGTCGTAGGCAATAGCCCACAGCGCCGTCGCCACCAGCAGCAGCCACGCAACGGCCGGCAGCGCATTCCATACCGCAGCGTAGGCCATCGGAATACCGAATCCGAAAGCCACCCCCAGCCAGGCCTGCGGCAAAGGAAAGACGCGTTTTACGAAGGGATAAATCACCGCAATCGCTGCCGCAACAAACGCCAACTGGATCGTCAGCGCATTGAGAAACAGCACAAACGCAAACGCCAGCAGCATCAGCACGGCCGCCAGTAGCAGGGCTTCCTTCGGCCGGATGAGGCCGGCCGCCAGAGGCCGGTCCTTGGTGCGTTCGACGTGCGGATCAAAATTGCGGTCGGCAAAATCATTGATCACGCAGCCGGCGGAACGCATCAACACCGTACCGGTTATGAACACCAGCAGAACATGGCCCGGCGGCACTCCCCCCGAGGCAAACCACAGACCCCAAAGCGTCGGCCACAGCAGCAACAGAATGCCGATCGGCTTGTCGAGCCGCATCAGCCGCTCATAGGCGTTGAGTCTGTCCTTCAGTGTCAGCACAGGGGTCACAGGTCGTATAACGCGGGAAGGAACACTTCACTGACCAGTATCGGCGAATCACCAGCGGCAAATATCGACCGCCGCGCCCACAAGGGTGGCGCTTGTTTTTTTAATTGCGCCGCGGCTCGTCGATGCAGCGGATGAGACAGCGGCAATTTTTTCTGGCGCAACGGAAATCGTGCAATGCGCGGATCGGCAAAAAGCGCCGCGCCCAACGGCCGCGTGCCCAGCGCAGTCACGCTGCGCCAGGCGCCGCGCAATGAACCCGGCGCCACAACCGTATGCGCAAACACCAGCGGTTTGGTTCCGCGCAGCAGCAGCACTTCACGCACCAGCACACGGGAGACTGGCGATTCGAACAAAAAGGCTTCGTCGCGATTCACGCGACGCAGCCCCTGGAACAGCACCTTGACCTTGATCGGGCCGGCGTGTCGTTCCAGCCTTGCGGTCAGCGAGCCGCGATCAGTCAACCAGCGGCGCAATGCACCGGCGGCTACCGGTGCGGCGCACCAGTGGGGATCTCGGGGGATGGTGTTCACGATTTGCGGTTTTTGTGGAAGTGGAATTATCGCATCAACAAAACACATCAAACCTTCAAATACTCGTTTCTGCTGTCGAGCCACCGCGCAAGGTGCGTCTTGGCCACCTCCGGCTGATCCCGCAACAACACCTCCGCCGCCTCCCGCGCCGCATCCAGCAAATCCAGATCCAGCGCCAGATCCGCAAAGCGCAGCATCGGCACCCCGCTTTGCCGTGCACCGAGCAACTCGCCGGGCCCGCGCAACTGCAGGTCCTGCCGGGCGATTTCAAAACCGTCGGTGTTTTCGTAGATCACTTTCAACCGTTCTTTTGCCATTGGCGACAGCGGCGTCTGATACAACAGCACGCAAGCGCTTTCCGCCGCGCCGCGGCCGACACGGCCGCGCAACTGATGCAGCTGCGACAATCCCATGCGTTCGGCATGTTCAATCACCATCAGCGAAGCATTCGGCACATCGATACCGACTTCGATCACCGTGGTCGCCACGAGTAATTGCACTTCTCCGGCTTTGAACGCGGTCATCACCTGCTGCTTCTCCGCGCCTTTCAGCCGGCCATGGACCAGGCCAACGCGCAGTTCGGGAAAAGTCTGCTGCAGATGGGCGTGGGTATCGAGTGCAGTCTGCAACTGCAGCGTTTCCGATTCCTCGATCAGCGGACACACCCAGTACGCCTGGCGGCCGTCGACACAGGCATCGCGCACGCGCTGGATCACTTCATCGCGACGCTCTTCTGCCACCAGTTTGGTCACCACCGGCGTGCGGCCCGGCGGCAGTTCGTCGATCACCGACACGTCAAGATCGGCGTAATAGCTCATGGCCAGGGTGCGCGGAATCGGTGTCGCACTCATCATCAGCTGATGCGGCTGGGCGCCCTTATTGGGTTTGGTTCCCTTCATGCGCAAGGCCAATCGCTGGTGTACGCCGAAGCGATGCTGCTCATCAATGATGGCCAGACCCAGATTCTTGAATATGACTTCGTCTTCAAACAAGGCGTGAGTGCCTACGGCGATGGCGGCTTCGCCTTCGGCGATATCCGCAAGTGATTGTTTTTTATCAGATTTTTTTAGACTTCCTGACAGCCATGCAACCTTTAACCCCAACGGCTCCAGCCATTCGGCGAATTTCCGGTAGTGCTGCTCGGCGAGGATTTCGGTCGGCGCCATCACTGCCGCCTGATATCCGTTTTCGATGCATTGCACGGCGGCCAGCGCCGCGACCACCGTCTTGCCGCTGCCAACATCTCCCTGCAGCAAACGCTGCATGGGATGCGACTGGCCGAGATCGCCGCGCACCTGCGCCAGGACCTTGTTCTGCGCCGACGTCAGCTGGAACGGCAGGCTCGCGAGCAGCGCACTGACCAGGTTGCCGCGCACGCGAAGCACCGGCGCACCGGCGGCGCGGCGGCGCTGGTAATGCACGCGCATCGACAACTGCTGGGCCAGCAGCTCGTCAAACTTCATCCGTCGCCAGGCCGGATGGGTGCGCCCTTGCAAGGTCGCCTGCGCAATATCCGGCGGCGGGTTGTGCAGCAGCTTTACCGCGGCACCAAAAGCCGGCAAACCGAGCGACTCAAGCAGTGATACCGGCAGCGTTTCCGCCAGCGACTCATCAGCCAGTGCGCGCGCGATCAGCCGGCGCAACGTGTCCTGGCCCATGCCCGCAGTGGTCGGATAAATCGGGGTCAGCGACTGCGCGACCGGCATTTCACCGGACACCACGCGGAAGCGCGGATGCACCATTTCCGCGCCGAAATGACCGAGGCGCACGTTGCCGAACGCGCGAACTACGTTGCCAACAGCCAGCAACTTGACCTGGCTGCCGTAGAAATTGAGGAATCGCAGCGTCAGCGCTTCGCCGCTGTCGTCAGCGATACGGCATACCAACTGGCGTTTTGGACGAAACTTGATGTCGCAGTCGGTGACCGTACCCTGCACCAGCAGTTCCTCGCCGGGCATCACGTCGGTGATCGGGCACAAGGCCGTCTCGTCGTCATAACGCAGCGGCAGATGCAGCACCAGATCGAACTTGCGCGCGATGCCGAGCTTGCCGAGTTTTTCAACGACGGCCTTGCTCAAGCCCGATAACGATGGATGTCTGGCGTCCGGCGGCGCTGCGGCGCGGGCGCGGGTCATGCCGATGGTACCCCGCTGTTGTTGCGGCGGCGGGTCACTTCAGGAACATCACCGCGTCGGCTTCAACCATCGCGTCGCGTGGCAGGCTGGCAACACCAAGCGCAGCACGTGCCGGATAAGGCTGGTGAAAATAACCGGCCATGATTTCGTTGACCTTGGCAAAGTGGCCGAGATCAGTCAGGTAGACATTGACCTTGGCACAGTCATCGAGCGTACCGCCGGCAGCCGCAGCCACCGCCATCAGATTTTTGAATACGCGATGGATCTGCGCCTCAATGCCTTCAACCATCTGCATGGTCGCGGGATCGAGTCCGATCTGTCCCGCCAGATAAACCGTGTCACCGCAGCGTACCGCCTGCGAATAGGTACCGATCGCCTTGGGTGCGTCATCGGTGTGTATGGGTTGTTTGCTCATGCCTGACTCCTGCGTGTTCTGGCTGGGGTGGTTAAACTGCGCTATCATGAGGTGCAACCAGCGATAATTCAACGCGCACCCACCGCCTCATTTCCATGACCGGCTTGAAGGTCACAGCAATTTTCAGCACGGACTGCTACAGCAGCGGCGCCGCGGAACGGCAACGGAGCAAGGTCGCGGCCTGATTTTCCCCGACAGTCCAATTGGCCAACACCCACAAACTGCGTGACATCGTCATCGGCGCCCCGCGCGATCCGATGAACCCTGAAACGCGCCGGCACATTGCGCTGATCGCGTTCTTCGCCTGGGTCGGCCTCGGCGCCGACGGCCTGTCATCCGCCTGTTACGGGCCCGAGGAAGCCTATCTCGCGCTGGGTACCCATACCCAGCTCGGACTGTATCTCGCCGTGGCAACCATTCTGACGGTGTTCATCATTTCGCTGGCCTATAACCAGGTCATCGAGCTGTTTCCGAACGGGGGCGGCGGCTACAAAGTCGCCACGCAGTTGATCGGGCCACGCGCCGGTCTGGTCTCGGGCTCGGCGCTGATTGTTGACTACGTACTCACCATCGCCATTTCTGTCGCCAGCGGCGCTGACGCGTTGTTCAGCCTGCTGCCACTGGGATGGCATGGCTGGAAGGTCCCGTTTGCCATGTTGCTGGTGGTTTTACTGTTGACCATGAATCTGCGCGGTTCCAAAGAAGCAATAAAGATCCTTCTGCCGATTTTTGTCGGCTTCGTCATTGTCCATGTCGTGCTGATTGGCTGGGGTATCTATGCGCATGCAGATCGTCTGCCGCAACTGATCCCGGCAACATTGGGCGAAACCGCAGTGATGGCGAAAGAGTCGGGCTGGACTTTTGTCGCCGCCACGCTGCTGTTCGCCTATTCCCACGGCGGCGGCACTTATACCGGCCTCGAAGCCGTCTCCAACAACATCAACACGCTGGCCGAGCCGCGCGTTCGTACCGGCAAGTGGACGATGTTTTATATGGCCACATCGCTGGCTTTCATGGCCGGCGGCATCCTGGTGCTTTATATGCTCTGGGATGCCGTGAAAACCCCTGGGCAGACGCTGAATGCAACGGTGTTCAAGGCCATCATCGACGATTTTGATCTGGGCAGCGTGGCCATCAATCAAGGAGCGTTGATGGTGGTGCTGATCCTGGAGGCCGGCCTGCTTTGTGTTGCCGCCAACACCGGTTTTCTTGGCGGCCCGGCCGTGCTCGCCAACATGGCGGCTGATTCCTGGGTGCCGCGGCAGTTCCGCCAGTTGTCCAGCCGGCTGGTCACCCAGAATGGCGTCGTGCTCATGGCTGCTGCGGCGCTGGTGGTGTTGCTGTGGAGCCAGGGCAGCGTCGCGCTGCTGGTGGTGCTCTACAGCATCAATGTATTCCTGACGTTTTCGATCGCGCTGTGGGGCCTGTGTCTGTACTGGGTCAAGAACCGGCGTTCGGCGCCGAACTGGCGCGGCCGGCTGGCATTGTCAGCGCTGGGTTTCTTTGTCACCGGTGGCATTTTGCTGGTGCTGATCTTCGGCAAATTCCACGAAGGCGGCTGGGTGACACTGCTGATCACCGGCGGCGTCATTGCCCTGTGCGCAACCATACGCTGGCATTACGAAGAAACGCGTGAACAGTTGCGCAAGATCGACAGCCTGTTCTCCAGCGGCAAGCCGCTGCAGGAAGTACCCGAACCGCCGCAGCCCGATCCGCAGAAACCGACCGCGGTGTTTTTTGTCGGCAAAAACCGCGGCGTCGGCATGCATGCGATGTTATGGGTGCAACGACTGTTTCCCGGACATTTCCGCAATTTTGTGTTTGTCAGCGTCGGTGAAATCGACGCCCAGCGTTACGACGGCCCGGGGGCGCTGCGTACGCTGCAGTACGAGATCGAGAACTCGCTGCGTTATTACGAAAACTTCTGTCACACCCACGAACTTGCAGCTAAGTCCTACTGCGCCTTCGGAACCGAACCGGTTGAGGAACTGCTCAAGCTGACCGAACAGATCTCACGGGATTTCCCGAACAGCGTGTTTTTCGCCTCCAAACTGATCTTTGTGCACGACAATTTCTTCACCCGCTGGCTGCACAACCAGACGGCCCTGGCGATGCAGCAGCGGCTGCATCTGCAGGGCATGCAGATGGTGATATTACCGATGAAGGTGGAATAAGCGTTGTGGTGTCTGCTCACCGGTCGCTCCGGTGAGCAGACACCACAACCTCTCCAAGCTGGCATGCCCTGAAACTCAGGGCATGCCGATGAAGATGAAGTAAGACTCTAGGACGGAAGATTCAGCACGTACTTGGCGAGAATGTTGCGCTGAATCTCGTTGGAGCCGCCGTAGATGGTGCCGGGCCGCGAGTTGTAGAACGGCGACAGCACGTCGATTGACGCATCACCGAACGCGATATCGCCTTCCATGGCGCCATATTCGCCGGCGGCATCCATCAGCAGTTCTGCCAGACGTTGGTAGGTATCCATCGACCAGACCTTGAGCATGGATACATCGGGCCCCATGGCCTCGCCGCGCCGCGCCTTGTCCACGTAACGGCCGTAGAGCGAACCGAGGTCCGCCAGATCCAGTTTCAGCTGCGTGAAGCGCTCCGCAAACGCCGGATCGTCGAGCAGGCCGCGAGCCCGCGCCAGCATTTCCAGTTTTTCCAGCGCCTGCAACGGCCGCCGCGGACTGCCGATATTCAGACGCTCGAAGCCGAGCAGGCCCTTGGCAATGGTCCAGCCCTTGTGCAGTTCGCCGACCAGGTTTTCCTTGGGCGTGCGCACATTGTCAAAAAACACCTGGCAGAACTCTTCATGCCCGGCGATATTGCGGATGGTGCGCAAGGTGATTCCCGGCGTTTTCATGTCCACCAGCAGGAAGCTGATGCCTTCCTGTTTTTTCTTCGCCTGCTTGTCGGTACGCGCCAGCACATAGATATTGGTCGCGTCATGCGCCATCGAGGTCCAGATCTTGCTGCCGTTGATGACGTAGTCATTACCATCAAGCACCGCTTCGGTGCGCAGGCTGGCGAGATCGGAACCGGCGTTGGGTTCGGAGTAGCCCTGGCACCAAGTGGCATCGCCAGCGAGGATCTTCGGCAGGTAATGCTTGCGCTGCGCATCGTTGCCGAAACGGATCAGCGTCGGCCCGACCATGGTGATGCCCTGGTCAGGCATGCGGCCCACGCCGGCACGTTCGGTTTCTTCGAAATAAATCAGCAGCTTCGACGGTGACAGCCCCATGCCGCCCTGTTCGCGCGGCCAGTTCGGCGCAACCCAGCCCTTTTTCGACAACTTCAGGTACCAGCTGCGGCATTCGCTCCAGCGCATCCGTCGCGGCAGGAATTTGAATTCTGCCGGGAACTCGGTTTCGAAAAAGGCGCGCGCTTCCGCGCGAAACGCCTCGTCGCTCATTGCATTCCAATCGTTCATGCGGCCTCCTTGCCTTGCAGCTGCACAGACAGCCGCGCGTAACGTGCGCGATGCGTGCGGCCATTGCCCAGCCAGGCCGCGACCGTGATCGCCCTTTTCACATACAGACCCACATCACAGTCTTCGGTGAAGCCGATCGCACCGTGAAACTGGATCGCGGCGCGGGTTATCGCCAGCGCAGCATCGGCGCAGCGGGATTTGGCGCGACTCGCGGCGAGCGCGCGTGCCGTGTCGCCGGGCGCGTCATCAAGCTGGCGGACAACATCTCGCAGCACGGCATCGGCGATTTCCTGCTGGATATAGAGATCCACCGCGCGGTGCTGCAGGGCCTGGAAGCTGCCGATGGCCTTGCCGAACTGCACCCGCGTCTTCATGTAATCAAGGCTCATTTCGTTGGCACGTTTCATCACGCCGACCAGTTCTGCCGAAGCCACCGCAGCCGCATGATCCAGCGCACGGTCCAGTGCACCACGTACTGCGCTGCCCGAGGCCAGCACCTGTTCGCGCGGCACCGTGACGTCTTTTAGCGTCACTTCGCCGTAGCTGCGGCCGTCGGCCAGCGGCAACAGACTCGTGCTGCAGCCGGCAGCATCACGTGGCACCCACAGCAACTGCGCGCCATCGCTGGCCTGCGCGGTTACCAGATAACCGTCGGCTGCCGCGGCGCCGATCACGAATTTTTTCTGTCCGCTGACGCGATAACCACCCTCAAACGGCGTGGCGCTTGTTGCGACCTGCTGTCCGGCAAAATCATCAGCCTGCTCCTGCCATGCCAGCACCGGCACACAGTCACCGGAGACAAGGTCGGTCAGCAGCTTGTCGCGCAACGGCGTCGCTGACGCGTGTTCGAGCACCCGCTCTGCCAGAACAGCAACGGCGGTGTAGGGCTCCGGCGTCAGCGCACGACCCAGGCCCTCGGCAACAATTGTTGCTTCCGCAAGGCCGAGACCGAGGCCGCCGCAGGATTCCGGCGCCAGCACACCCAGCCAGCCCAGTTCGGCCAATTGGCGCCATTGTGCGCGGTCAAATTCGGCGCGGGTTTGTGCCAGTGCACGTACCCGCGGCAAATCAGCGCCGCGCTGCACGAAATCGCCGACGCTCTGCGCAAGCATCTCGGCATGGCTGTTATCTTCAATGCTCATTATTTCTTGCTCCTCTGCCCTGAAATCCCGCAAACATTGGCGGTGTTCATCTAACAGCGCCGATACATTCAAATGTATTGATTTTTGGTTTTGTTGCCGACCATCCAATACAATAAGTCGGTTGAAGCTTACCGAATCGCACTCGCTCCAACCACGTACGTTGGCACGATGCGGACGCTGACAGGCCAAAATTGCGGGAATACGCTTGTTCCGCTACAGTCCGCGCCCTTTCACGCCACCCATTGCAGGCTCCCTTTTGGAAGCATTCCTGATTTCCACCGGCATCGTTGCATTGGCCGAGATCGGTGACAAAACGCAATTACTGGCGCTTGTGCTTGCAGCACGCTTCCGCAAACCGTGGCCAATCATCTGGGGCATTCTGGTCGCAACGCTGCTCAACCACGCATTGGCAGGTACGGTTGGCGCCTGGGCCGCTACGGTGCTGGGCCCAGAAACCATGCGCTGGATACTCGGCGTATCGTTTCTGGCGATGGCCGGCTGGATGTTGATCCCGGACAAACTCGATCCGGATGACGCCACCACACCGAAAGCGCCGCTGGGCGTATTCGGCGCCACGGTGGTTGCATTTTTTCTCGCTGAAATGGCCGACAAAACGCAGATTGCCACCATTGCACTCGCCGCACGCTTCGACACTTTGGTTGCCGTTGTGCTTGGCACCACGCTGGGCATGATGATCGCCAATGTGCCCGCGGTGCTGCTCGGTGAAATCGCCACCAAGAAAATTCCCGCCAACGTTGTGCACACTATTGCCGCGCTGATCTTCGCGGTGTTGGGGGTTGCCGTGCTCTGGGGTCCGTTGCCGGACTGGATGATGCCGGTACGCTGAGCGACAGTCCTCGCACCCATTCAGCCG
This sequence comes from uncultured Bordetella sp., assembly GCA_964531455.1. GTDB lineage: Bacteria > Pseudomonadota > Gammaproteobacteria > Burkholderiales > SG8-41. The sequence goes on along the minus strand of CAZHFZ010000039.1, from coordinate 23,465 downwards.
CTTCGCGCGCGCAACGCGCGTTTATTCTGTTTTTCTTTTTTTCAAACCCGCTGCAGCGGATTCAGGCCGGGCTCCAGAGCTTCACGCTCGTCAAATACAAAACAGCTGCCCTGCCAGTGGCGGCCATCGGTTTCTTCGAAATACTTCAGGATGCCGCCGTCCAGCTGCAGGACATTGTTCAAGCCCAGTTCGTGCATGTACAACGCGGCTTTTTCACAGCGAATGCCGCCGGTGCAATAACTGACGACGGTCTTGCCCTCCAGTTCGGCACGATGATCCTGCACGGCTTTCGGGAATTGGGTGAACTTCTGGATACGCCAGTCGATGGCGTTGCCGAATTTGCCGTAATCGACTTCAAAATCATTGCGTGTATCCAGCATCACAACCGGCTTGCCAGCATCATCACAACCCTGATCCAGCCAGCGCGCCAGCGTTTTTGCATCAACTGCCGAGGCTCGCCCCTCAACCGGACAGATGGCCGGATGATCCATGCGGATGATTTCTTTTTTGACTTTAACCTTGAAGCGTTTGAACGGCACCTGCCCGGACCAGCTTTCCTTGGCCTGCAAGGCCGCAAAACCGGGCACCGCGCGCAATGCGGCCAGCATTTCACGACAGGCCTTTTCTTCGCCGGCGAGAAACGCGTTCAAACCTTCAGGCGTAACGAGGATCGTGCCCTTGACGCCCAATCTCAGGCCTGCGGCCTTGAGGGCCGCACAAGTGGCTTCCGGATCGGGAATGGGCCGGAAATAGTATGCGGCGAGATTAAGAGTGCGCATGTCGTTGTCCGTAGTTCTCTACAGCATAAACCCGGATGGAGCGCCGGGGGCACGACCGCCATCCACGTACGCGTAAACAAAAAGCCGCCCGTAGGCGGCTGTGCGGAACTTTGGTGGAGTGGAGGAGGATCGAACTCCCGACCTCCGCATTGCGAACGCGGCGCTCTCCCAGCTGAGCTACCACCCCTAAACAAGGGGCGGATTTTACCCGCTCGCCCCCCCTGCCGCAAATCACGGCCATACCACGGGCTATAATCCGAAGACTTGCCGGAGAACAACACGTGGACATCAAACCGCCCTACGGATATCAGGAAATTGTTCCGCTGACCAAGACCCATAAGGTCCTGCTGCCGGAAGAACGGAAGTTGCCCGTGCTGTTTCGCAACCTTGCTGCGCTGCCGATTTCATTTTCCGAATTTTCGGTCGCTATCCGCGACTACCCTGTCACCTTCATTTCAGGCGACAACGGCAGCACCTTTGTGGCAATGGCCATCCTCGGACTCGAGCAACAGCAGAATCTGTTCGTCACCGCCGATGACACCTGGGACGCTCAGGCTTATCTCCCCGCCTACGTACGGCGCTACCCGTTCTGCATGACCCGTGTTTCCGTCGATGGCCAGGAGCAACCCGAACGGATTGCCTGCGTCGAAAAACGCGCATTGAAACCGCGCGGCGAAGCGCTGTATGACGATAAAGGTGAGCCGCTGCCGGTGTGGAACAACCTGCGCAAGCTGCTGTTCGAATTCGAGGCCGATCTTGCCCGCACCGAAGAGATGACGCGCAAACTGCAGGAGCTGCAACTGCTCGAACCGTTTGCCGCGCAGGCCGCACCGACCGGCGAGCAGTCAATCACGCTGACCGGCATGTATCGCGTATCTGAAGAACGGCTGCATGCGCTGCCTGCGGAAACGCTGAAGGAACTGGCGGCCAGCGGCATCATGGCACGCGCCTATTTGCACCTGCTGTCTTTGAGCAATTTCCAGCGTCTGCTGGATCGGCGTGCCGCGCGACGCGCACTGGAAAAGGCCGCGCCGAAAGTGGACCCCAAGACGCTGAACTGACTGCGTATCAGCGCGGGCGGGTCCAAGCCCAGGCCAGCAAGCCGACCCCGGCAAGAACCATCGGGATCGACAACCACTGGCCCATGGTCAGACCTAATGCAAGAAGGCCGAGAAAGCTGTCGGGCTCCCGCGTGTACTCGACACCGAAGCGGAACACGCCGTAACCGATCAGGAACAGCGCCGAAGCCGCACCGCGCGGCCTCGGTTTGAGCGTGTATATCCAAAGAATTGCGAACAGCACGAGACCTTCCAGCGCAAACTCGTAAAGCTGCGACGGATGGCGGGTCAGGCCGTCAACATTTGGAAATACCATCGCCCAGGGCAGATCCGTCTGACGACCCCACAATTCGGCGTTGATGAAATTGCCCATTCGCCCGGCAGCGAGACCCAACGGTACCAGCGGCGCAATGAAATCGGTGATCAGCAGCCAGTCCTGACGGCGCGAGCGTGCAAACCACACCATCGCAATCACCACACCGATGAAGCCGCCGTGAAAGGACATGCCGCCCTCCCAGACAAAGAATACTTTCCAGGGCGCAACGATGTAATCGCTGAACTTGTAAAAAAGAACGTAACCCAGCCGTCCGCCGAGGATGGTGCCCAGGATGCCGAAAAACAGCGCGTCGTCGAGGTCGGAACGCGTCCACACGCCAACCGGATTTCGGTCTATGCGGTAACGGCCCAGCAACCAGATCAAGGCAAAGCCAAGCAGGTACATCAAGCCATACCAGCGCAGGGCCAGTGGCCCGAGCTGCAACGCCACGGGATCAAACTGCGGATGAACGAGCATGGGTAATTTGCGGGGGATACGATAAAATGGGTGGCTCATTATACGTGCCCAGCGTCATCGTCCACCTGCCGTCGCCGACGCCTTAAATGGAGAATTTTCATGCCGCTCAATAAACGCAGCCAGTTGATCACCGCAGGTGTCGCACGCTCGCCCAACCGGGCCATGTTGCGCGCTGTTGGATTCGGGGACGGGGATTTCAAGAAACCCATCGTCGGCGTCGCCAACGGCCATTCGACGATGAACCCCTGCAATGCCGGCATCCAGCCGCTGGTTGATCGCGCGATGGACGCGCTGAAATCCGCCGGCGCGATGCCGCAGGTGTTCGGCGTGCCGACCATCACCGACGGCATCGGCATGGGCACCGAGGCGATGAAATATTCGCTGGTGTCGCGCGAAGTAATCGCCGACTGCATCGAAACCTCGGTGAACGGCCAGTCCATGGACGGCGTTCTGGTGTGCGGCGGCTGCGACAAGAACATGCCGGGCGGCATGATTGCAATGCTGCGCATGAACGTGCCGGGCATTTATGTTTACGCCGGCACCATAAAACCCGGTAAATGGAAAGGCCAGGACCTGACCATCGTCAGCGCCTTCGAAGCCGTCGGTTCCTACACCGCCGGCAAGATGAGCAAAGCGGATTTCATCGGTATCGAAAAAAATGCCTGCCCATCCGTCGGCGCCTGTGGCGGCATGTTCACTGCCAACACCATGTCTTCGTCCTTTGAAGCGCTGGGTATGAGCATACTTGGCTCGTCGCAGATGGCTTCTCCGGATCCGGAAAAAGCGGATTCAGCCGCCCATTCCGCAAAAGTGCTGGTCAACGCGATCAAACAAAATATCCGGCCGCGCGACATCGTCACCCGCAAATCGATTGAAAACGCTGTTGCGCTGATCATGGCCACCGGGGGCTCAACCAATGCAGTGCTGCATTTCCTCGCCATCGCGCATGCGGCGCAGGTCAAGTGGACGATCGACGACTTCGAGCGCATGCGCCGCAAAGTACCGGTGCTGTGCGACCTCAAACCGTCGGGCCGTTACGTCGCCGTGGATTTCCATCGCGCCGGCGGCGTGCCCCAAGTACTGAAAATGCTGCTCAATAACGGTCTGTTGCACGGTGACTGCATGACGGTCACCGGCCGCACGATGGCGCAGGAACTGAAAAACATTCCAGATGCGCCGCGCGCCAACCAGGACGTCATTCGCCAGTGGTCCAACCCGATGTACAAACAGGGCCATCTCGCCATCCTCAAGGGCAACCTCTCTCCCGAAGGCTGCGTCGCAAAGATCACCGGCCTCAAGTCGCCGAAGATCACCGGACCGGCACGCGTATTCGACTCCGAAAACGAGTGCATGAAGGCGATCATGGCGAAGAAGATCAAAGCCGGTGACGTGGTGGTGATCCGTTACGAAGGTCCGAGAGGCGGCCCTGGCATGCAGGAAATGCTCGCGCCGACCGGCGCACTGACCGGCCAGGGACTGGGCGAATCCGTCGGCCTGATCACCGACGGCCGTTTCTCCGGTGGCACCTGGGGCATGGTCGTCGGCCATGTTGCTCCGGAAGCGTTTGAGGGTGGGCCGATCGCACTGGTCAAGGAAGGCGATTCCATCACCATTGATGCGGACAAGCTGCTGATCCAGCTCAACGTGCCGGCCAAGGAACTCGCTACGCGCAAGAAAAAATGGAAACAGCCGAAGCCACGCTATACCCGCGGCGTGCTGGCGAAATTCGCGCGCCTCGTGTCTACAGCCAGCAAAGGTGCCGTGACTGACTGACAACCGGAATACTGCCGCCGACCCGCCCTCCCGTATGGACCTATGGGCTGGCCGGCGGAATCCTGATAAAATATCAATATAATCAAGTATTTATCTTTTAACTCCAGACTTGTAGTTACGCACTCATCAACTCACAATCCGACCCGGCGTTACTGGAGAGTCAGCCCTCCGCACTTCTGCGACGCCGATTTCCGGTCTGCGACCACAACAATTGCCGGTCACATACTTTTGACTGCAGAACCCTTCAGCTACAATCCTCGCTCACTACGAACCGCCCTCCAAGGAGTCACAATGAAATTTGCAATCGTCGCATTGGCCGCCGTCGGCGTGCTCGCTGCCGGCAACGCCGCAGCCAATGAAAAACTCGCACAATCCAGCGGCTGCATGACCTGCCACGCTGTAGACAAGAAATCCATCGGGCCCAGTTACAAGGACATTTCTGCAAAATATCGCAGCGACAAAAATGCCGAAGCCAACCTGGTGAAGAAAGTCAAAGCCGGCGGCTCCGGAGTCTGGGGTGCCACGCCGATGCCGCCCAATGCACACGTCAAGGAAGACGACATCAAAACCGTAGTGCACTGGATCCTGGCAACCAAATAATTTCGATCGCTCTGCACGTGGTTCTGGAAAAGCCGGCATCAGCCGGCTTTTTTCTGCCCGCTTGCGCCGTGCCGTCAAAATTGACTTTGCCGGAGGCTCCCCCGATAATGAACAAAATCCTTTCAGTAACAACAAGTTAAACGAAATCCCCGGGCCGCCGGCTACTGATTCGCTGCGTACAACCGAACCAAAATACTGGAGTTTCCAATGCAAATGCACACGATGCGACACACCATAACGGCGCTGATTGTCACCGCCCTCCTCGCTGCCTGCGGCAAGGAAACGCCGCCGCCGGCTCCCAAGGCCGAAGCGCCGAAAGCGCCGGAGGTAATCACCGTAAAAATTGGTTCAGCGTCGCCGCTGACCGGTCCCCAGGCCCACATCGGCATCGACATTCGCAATGGCGTCCAACTCGCCATTGAAGATGCGAATACGGCTAATGTCGAAATCGGTGGCAAGAAAATAAAGTTCGAACTGGTCGCGGAAGACGATGAAGCCAATCCGACCAAGGCCACCACCGTCGCGCAAAAACTCGCCGATGCAAAAGTTGCAGCAGTGGTCGGGCACTTCAATTCAGGTGCGTCGATCCCGGCCTCGAAAATTTATTCCGATGCCGGCATCCCGCAGATTTCACCGTCCTCCACCAACCCGAAATACACCGAGCAGGGCTTCAAGACCACCTTTCGCGTCGTAGCGCATGACGGTCAGCAAGGTCCGACGCTGGCGCGATTCGCGGCAAAAACGCTGCAGGCCAAATCGGTCGCCATCATTGATGACAGCACAGCCTACGGCCAGGGTCTCGCCGACAATTTCGAAGCCACCGTAAAGTCGCTGGGCCTGAAGGTCGTTGCACGCGAGCATACGACTGACAAAGATACTGATTTCAAGGCCATCCTGACCAAGATCAAAGGCAAGAAGCCCGACCTGATCATGTTCGGCGGCATCGATCCGCAGGCCGCGCCGATGATCAAGCAGATGAAGGATCTCGGCATCAAAGCCAAATTCATCGGCGGCGACGGCATGCAGACGCCGAACTTCATCAAACTCGCCGGCAACGCCGCTGAAGGGGCGATGGCTTCAATCCCCGGCCTGCCGAAAGACCAGATGCCGGGCGGCAAATCCTTCCTCGAAAAATACAAAGGGAAATTCAACCAGGAAGTCGAACTGTTCGCGCCGATGGGTTACGACGCGGTGATGGTGTTCATCGAAGCAATGAAACGGGCCGGCTCCACGGATCCGGCGAAATTTCTGCCGGAAATCGGCAAGACCGATTATCAAGGTGTCATCGGCCCGATCGCCTTCGATGAAAAAGGTGATCTGAAAAACGGCCCGATCACCATTTATGTGGTGAAGGACGGTAAGTGGGAACCGCTGGAAACCGTGAAGCCTGAAGCAGCCGCTGCGGCTGCGCCGGCACCCGCGCCTGCCCCCGAGGCTGCGAAGAAGTAATCCGACAATAACGGCAGACCAACGGCACCCCCCGGGTGCCGTTGCCGTCTCTGGCGATGGACATATTCGCGCAACAACTCATCAACGGCCTGGTGCTGGGCAGCATCTACGCACTGGTCGCGCTGGGTTATACGATGGTCTACGGGATTCTAGGCCTGATCAATTTCGCCCATGGCGACATCACCATGGTCGGTGCGCTGGTATCTCTGACCATCGTGCAGATGTTCGCTGCGGCGGGCCTGCCGGCGCCGGTAATTCTGCTGCTTGCAGGTGGCGGGGCCGTGGTCATTTGCGCAGCGCTCGGCGTATCAATCGAACGTGTCGCTTACCGGCCCTTGCGTCGCGCGCCACGGCTGGCACCGCTGATTACCGCGATCGGCATATCAATCCTGTTGCAATATTCGGCAGCGCTGATCTGGGGCAAACAGTACATCGCCATGCCCAAATTGCTGGAACCCGCCGCAATTGAAATTGCCGGTGCGCAACTGACCACGCTGCAACTGGCGATTTTCCTGCTCGCCTGCACGATCATGACCGGCCTCTTGTGGTTCATCAAAGCCAGCCGCATGGGCCGTGCGATGCGCGCCACGGAACAGAACCCGGATGTCGCGGGCCTGATGGGCGTCAATACCAACACAGTGATTGCATTCACTTTCGTGCTGGGATCGGCGATCGGCGCCATTGCAGGACTGATGATCGTGCTCTACTACGGCATCGGTCATTACTTCATGGGATTCATGCTCGGCCTGAAAGCGTTTACCGCGGCCGTGCTCGGCGGCATCGGCAACGTCGGCGGCGCTGTTCTGGGTGGTCTGCTGCTCGGCGTGATCGAGAGCCTGGCGTCCGGTTATATCGGCGACCTGACAGGAGGTGTGCTCGGCAGCAACTACCGCGACATTTTTGCCTTTCTGGTGTTGGTACTGGTGCTGGTGCTGCGGCCGTCAGGGCTGCTCGGTCAGCACAGCGGGGATCGCGCGTGAATACCGCCACCTTGTTTGCCGACCGGCGCTGGCGCTGGCTTGCGTGGACCGCCGTTGCGCTGCTTCTGCTTGCACTGCCCTTCATCACCGAGGCTGTGCTCGGACGCAGCTGGGTACGCATCATCGCTGTCGCCCTGCTGTTCGTGATGCTCGCGCTGGGCCTGAACATTGTGGTCGGGTTCGCCGGGCTGCTGGATCTCGGCTACATCGCATTTTTTGCCGTCGGCGCGTACAGTTACGCGTTGTTGGCGTCCCCGCAGTTCGCCGTACACTGGCCTTTCATGGTGCTGCTGCCGCTGGGCGCCGCCATGGCGGCGGTATTCGGCATCCTGCTCGGCGCACCGACACTGAGGCTGCGTGGCGATTACCTCGCCATCGTCACGCTGGGCTTTGGCGAGATCATCCGCGTGTTTCTGAACAACCTGAACCGCCCGGTCAACATCACCAACGGGCCACAGGGCATCACGCTGATCGACCCGCTGCAGATGGGCGGTTTCTCTCTGGCGCAGACACACACCTTTGCCGGACTGACTTTTTCGCCCGTGCATAACTATTACTTTGTCTTCCTCGTCTGTGCCGCATTGTCCATCGGTTTGTCGTTGCGTCTGCAAAATTCACGTATCGGTCGCGCCTGGGTCGCCATTCGTGACGACGAACTCGCCGCTTCGGCCATGGGCATCAACACCCGCAACGTGAAACTGCTGGCATTTGCGATGGGAGCCACCTTCGGTGGTGTCGCCGGCGGGTTGTTCGCGTCATTCCAGGGCTTCATCAGTCCTGAAAGCTTCCAGCTGATTGATTCGATCATGGTGTTGTGCATGGTGGTGCTTGGTGGCATGGGCAACGTCGCCGGTGTCGTGCTCGGCGCCGTCCTGTTAACTGCGTTGCCTGAGGCGCTGCGTTACATCGGCCCGCTGCAACAGAGCTGGTTCGGAGAGGTGATGGTTGATCCTGCCGACTTGCGCATGCTGCTGTTCGGTCTGGCGCTGGTGCTGATGATGCTGTTGCGCCCTGAAGGGCTGTGGCCCGCGCGGCGACGCCCATCAGCAGTTGCTGCCGCGGGAAACGCCAATGCCGGCTGACAACATCCTGCTGGCTGCCAGCGGCATCCACAAGCATTTCGGCGGACTGGCCGCGCTGTCGGATGTGTCGATCAGTGTGCGGCGTGGCGAAACATTCGGCCTGATCGGTCCCAATGGCGCCGGCAAAACAACGCTTTTCAATGTGCTCACCGGACTGGCCACGCCCGATTCCGGCTCCCTGCTGTTCGACGGCCAGCGCATTGAAGCGCTGAAACCGCACGAGGTGGCCGGACATGGCATTGCGCGCACCTTCCAGAACATCCGTCTTTTCGGCAGCATGAGCGCCCTGGAAAACGTCATGGTCGGACGCCACCTGCGCTCGCATACCGGTGTGCTGGGAGCGGCATTCCGAACCCGCGCCGCCGTTGCTGAAGAACTTGCAATCACCCGGCGTGCCCGCGAGTTGCTCGATTATTGCGGCCTTGCGGCACGAGCCGATGATCTGGCGCGCGACCTGCCCTACGGCGACCAGCGCCGGCTGGAGATTGCACGGGCCCTCGCCACCGACCCTAAACTGCTGGCCCTGGATGAGCCGGCGGCAGGCATGAACGCAACTGAAACCGCAGCGCTGAAAGTCCTGCTTGAACGCATACGCGCTGATGGTGTGACACTGCTGTTGATCGAGCACGACATGAAACTGGTGATGGGACTCTCGCACAGCGTTGCCGTGCTCGACTACGGCGAAAAAATCGCCGAAGGCGAACCGGAGGCCGTACAACGCGACCCTCGCGTGATCGAAGCCTACCTCGGCGGCAGTTTCGACTGAACGGATCCCGCCATGCTTGAAGTCAAACAACTGGAAGTGGCCTATGGCGGCATCCGCGCCGTCAAAGGCATTGACCTGCGGGTGGCTGCCGGTGAGGTGGTGGCATTGATAGGCACCAACGGCGCGGGCAAAACCACCACGCTGAAAGCGCTCGCTGGATTGCTGCGTCCACGCAGCGGCAGCATCACCTACGACGGCGACGAAGTCACCGGTAAACCGGCGTATCATCTGGTGCGGCACGGTCTGGCGCTGGTTCCCGAGGGCCGCGGCATGTTCCCGCGACTGACCGTAGCCGAAAATCTGGCCATGGGTGCCTATATCAGGAATGACACCGCAGCAATCGCGCAGGATACCGAGCGGGTATGTGCGCTGTTTCCGCGACTGGCCGAACGCCGGGGTCAACTCGCCGGCACGTTGTCGGGAGGAGAACAGCAGATGCTGGCCATCGCCCGCGCAATGATGTGCCGTCCGCGATTGCTGCTGCTGGACGAACCGAGCATGGGTCTGGCGCCGCTGATGGTGCAGAAAATATTCGAAACAGTACGCCTGATTGCCGCAGAAGGCGTAACGATGCTGCTGGTAGAGCAAAATGCAAAGCTGGCGCTTCAAACCTGCGATCGCGGCTATGTCATGGAAAGCGGCTGCATCGTCCTGGCTGATGCCGCCAAAGCCCTGTTGTCCAACCCGCAAGTGCGACACGCCTATCTTGGTGAATGATCGTTATGAATAAACTGCTGGCGAAGACCCCCTGGAATCCGGCATCGCTGAAAGCGAATCTTCTGGCATGGCTCCGGCATCTACGCGGGCAGGGGAATGTACGACTGCTCCTGCTGCTGGTCTCTGCGGCAGGTCTGGTGGCGCTGCTGGCTTTTATCTATCTCAAAAGCCAGGGTGTCGATTATCGCCAGCAAAACGAAATCCTCGGATACCTGCGCGAGTTGAAGGAGATTGACGGGCGCTGGGACATTGAGGTGCTGCGCGCTCGGGTCGAAGGCCCTTCCGGCAAGGAACGGAGCATGAATGACCGCGGAGCACGTGTGCCCGAACTGCTGCGGCGCTTGCGAACTGCTGCAGCGGAAATCGACAGCCCGGTGCTGGTGCAGGGGCTACCGGCACTGGTCAAGGCTTTCGAACAGAAAACCGATCTGCTGACCCGCTATCGTGCAGCCGGCGCAACCGTGAGCCAGTCGCTGGGGCGCATGGTTGAATTCGATACCGAAATTGCCGGTCTGGTACGGGGTGCCTGGCAAGGCGTGCCGCAACGGGAACAACTGGTCGCCATCGAAAGCACTGCGGCACTGTTGTTTGCGCATGTGATGCGCTACTCCGCTGATCCGACCGAATCCGAACGCAAAAATGTCGAATTGTTCGCAGCGGATCTGCGCAAGGCCGGCAACGGCATGCCGCCCGGGCTGCGCGAAGGGCTCGCGCGCATGGATGCCACCGTACAACAGATCCTCGGCGCAAAACCAGTCGAGGACGAGCTGTTCCAGAAAATCGCGATTTCTTCAACGGGTCCGCGCATCGACAGCCTCACCGATGCTTTCAGCTCGGAAACCGCCGACACGCAACTGGACAGCGAGCGCTACCGGATCTACCTGATCGCCTATGCCGGCGCACTGTTGATCCTCACCGGCTGGCTGCTGTCGCGACTGGCCGTCAGCTACCGATTGCTCGAATCCCGGGTGCAGGAGCGTACGCGCGAGCTCTCGGATGCACTGCACCAGTTGAAGGAATCAGAAGCGCAATTGATCCAGACCGAGAAAATGTCTTCCCTGGGCCAGATGGTTGCCGGCATTGCCCACGAAATCAACACGCCGCTGGCGTACGTCAAAAACAGCCTGGGTTCAGTTGCCGGCAAGCTGCCTGAAGTCAAAAAACTGATCGTCGAAACCAACAAGCTGTTGCGCCTGATGGAAGAGGGCAGCCCCGACCCGGACCGGCTGCAGGCGAAATTCCTGTCGGTGCGTGAACAGATCCATTATTTCGCCGAGCAGCAGGCGCTGGCCGAGCTCGGCCAACTGGCCTCCGATGGTCTCTACGGCATCGACCAGATTTCCGAAATCGTGCTCAACCTGAAGAATTTCAGCCGGCTCGACCGCAGCAAGATTTCCAGTTTCAACCTCAACGAAGGCCTTGAAAGTGCGCTGCTGCTGGCCAAACATGAACTTAAACACCTTACGGTGAAAAAACAGTTCGCCGATATTCCCGCCATTACCTGTTCGCCATCACAGCTGAACCAGGTTTTCCTCAACCTGATCAACAACGCCGCGCAGGCCATCGAGTCGGGCACCGGGGAACTGACACTGACCACGCGAGTCGAAGACGCGCAACATGTTGCAGTCGAGATCGCCGACAACGGCAAGGGCATACCGCCGGAAATCATGTCGAAAATCTTCGATCCGTTTTTCACCACCAAGGCCGTCGGCAAAGGTACCGGTCTGGGGCTGTCAATTTCCTATAAAATCATCGAACAACACGGCGGAAAAATCAGCGTCGACTCCACGGTCGGCAAAGGCACTCGGTTTACAGTGGTGCTTCCGCTGATACCGCCAGCGACCGCTGAACTCGAATAACAATTAATGGCTACCGACCACCCGAAGAAGATCGGAAAATACGAGATCCAAGGCGTCCTCGGGCGCGGTGGCATGGGCGTCGTCTACAAGGCATTCGACCCTGCAATTCACCGGCAGGTGGCGATCAAGACCATTACCAAGTCGGCCATGGATGCCTCGGAGCTGCAGTATGCAATCGCACGCTTCCGCCACGAGGCACAGGCCGTCGGCCGGCTGACCCACCCGCGCATTGCGGCCATCTATGACTACGGTGAAGACGAAGATCTCGCCTATATCGTAATGGAACTGGTCCATGGCCGATCACTCTACGACCATTTGCAGAATCAGGCCAAATTTGATCTACCCGAAATCGGCGAGATCATCCGGCAGTTGCTGGATGGACTCGGCTATGCCCATGCGCAGGGCGTCGTACATCGCGACATCAAGCCCTCCAATATCCTGATCAATGACGACGGCCGCATCAAAATCAGCGATTTCGGTATCGCTCATATCGACACTTCGTCGCTGACCCAGATCGGTGAAATCATGGGCTCTCCGGGTTACATGTCACCGGAACAGTTCACCGGCGACGAACCGGATGCACGCACTGACCTCTACGCAGCCGGTGTCATTGCATTCGAACTGCTGACAGGCCGCAAACCGTTCACCGGCAGCAATGTCGAGATCATGCGCCAGGTAATCAGCGAGCGGCCGCCCAATCCCTCCGAGTTCAATCCGCTGATCTCCGCCCAGCTCGACTGGGCCACACACAAGGCGCTGGCCAAGAAACGGGAAGAGCGATTCCAGTCCGCCCGCGAATTCGCGCTCGCCTTCGTTCAGGGGATTGCAGCGAGTGTACGTGCGAACAAAACCGGGCTGCCGCAGAATAACGACGATGCACCGACGCAGCGTCTGGACCCCAAGCTGGCGTCAGCTGCACGCGTCATTGCCGGGCTGAATGTGCCCTCACGTGGCGTACCTCCAGCCCCGCCTGTCGCCGGCAACACCGATCCGATCGCGCAAACCTTCGATACCGGCGGCAAAAAAGCCAAGCTGCTGTTCGTCGATGACGAGGAACGCATCCTCAACGCCTTGCGCTCGGTATTCCGCAGTCAATACAACGTCTTTACCGCAAGCAGTGGTCCTGAAGCCATGGAGTTCATGAAACGCTTCAACCCGCATGTGGTAATCAGCGATCAGCGCATGCCGGAAATGACCGGCGTCGAGTTTCTGCGACAGGTAAAGGATATTGCCCCGTATTCGGTGCGCATTCTGCTGACAGGCTACTCAGACCTCGCCTCCATCGTCGGTTCGATCAACGATGGTGAAGTGTTCCGTTTCGTCAGCAAACCCTGGGACAACGCCGAGATCCAGAAAACCATTGGTGAAGCCGCCGCCATCGCCCTTGAACTGGCAGACATGGCAACCAGCCCGGTGATCCTGCCGGAAAAACTCGACTGCGGCGTTCTGGTCATTGAATCCGCGCAAAGCGTGTTCCGCGCCACCAATGAACTCATTGGCGGCGTATGCCCTGTGCTGCATGCACCGGACATTGATCGTGCGCTGGTGGTGCTGCAGGAACATGAAATTGCGGTAATTATCGCCGACATCGGCCGCGGCGACGAAAAATCACTGGCGACATTCAAGTTGCTTAAGCAGGACCATCCGGAAATTCTTGCCATCGTGATGACCGAGGCGTCGGATTCGGAACTGGTGATCGACCTGATCAATCAGGCCCAGGTCTTCCGCTTCCTGACCAAGCCGCTGAATCTGAAGTTATTGCAGCAGCACGTGCAGGCCGCGCTGGCACGGTATCAATCGTTCCGCAAGGCGCCGAAACTGCTGAAACAGCATCGTGTCGCAACCGCCCGCAGCAGCGACAACTCATTGCTGGATGCGCTGCGCAACCGCATTCGTTCGGTCAAATCCTGGTTCGGGGTCTAACCTCGAAACGGCCTAGAGCCAGTCTTTCGCGACCAGATAATCCGTATAAAGCGCAGCCTCGGCGGTGCCCGGTTGCGGGTGCCAGTCATAACGCCAGTTCACGACTGGCGGGAGTGACATCAGTATGGACTCGGTACGTCCGCCCGACTGCAGGCCGAACAAGGTGCCGCGGTCAAAGACCAGATTGAATTCAACATAACGGCCCCGGCGGTAAGCCTGGAAATCGCGCTCGCGTTCGCCGTAAGGCAAATCACGGCGGCGTTCGATGACAGGCACGTAGGCCGGCAGGAAATGATCGCCGACGCTGCGCGTCAGTGCAAAACAGGTTTCGAAATCCGGTTCGCCGAGATCATCGTAGAAAATGCCACCGACACCGCGCGGTTCGTTGCGATGTTTCAGAAAAAAGTAGCGGTCGCACCATTGTTTGAACTTCGGATGGTATTTCGCGCCGAAAGGCGCCAGCGCATCACGGCAGCTGCGATGGAAATGCGTCGCGTCTTCGGCGAATCCGTAATAAGGCGTGAGATCCATGCCCCCGCCAAACCACCACACCGGATCAGCGCCGCTTTTTTCCGCAATAAAACAGCGCACATTCATGTGCACGGTCGGGACATAAGGATTGCGCGGATGCAGCACCAGCGACACACCCATCGCCTGGAATGAGCGCCCGGCGAGTTCAGGTCGCACTGCAGAGGCCGACGGCGGCAGGTTGTCCCCGAACACATGCGAAAAGCCGACGCCGCCACGCTCAAACAGATTGCCGCCTTCAATCAGGCGCGTAATGCCGCCACCGCCCTGCGGCCGGTCCCAGCCATCACGAATGAAGCGGCCGCCATCGAGTTCCGAGAGTTTGTTGACGATACGGTCCTGCAGTCCCGTCAGGTAGGTTTTGACTGCAGCAGTGTCCATGGCGGCCGGTTATTCTTGATGGTGAGGCTATTTGCGCCCGCTGCCAACCGCGCGGTGACCGATATCGCGGCGCTGCTGCATGCCGTCAAAACGAATCTGGTCGACGATTTCGTAGGCACGACGTTGTGCAGTGCGCGTGTTGTGGCCAAGCGCAGTGACGCACAACACCCGTCCGCCACTGGTCACCATATCCTTGCCTGACAACGCGGTCCCGGCATGGAACACGTGGAAGTCCTCGCCATCCGCCGGCAGTCCGCTGATCACATCCCCTTTTCGCGGATCTTCAGGATAGTTGGCCGCAGCAAGCACCACGCCCAGCGCCACCCGCGGATCCCATTCGGCTTCTGCGCTATCCAGCTTGCCGTCAATCGCCGCATCGAGCAGCACCGTCAGATCACTTTTCAGCCGCATCATGATCGGTTGCGTTTCGGGATCACCCATACGGCAGTTGAACTCCAGCACCTTGAGTTCGCCGTTGCCGCTGATCATCAGCCCGGCATACAGGAAACCGGTGTACGGGATTCCGTCGGCGGCCATGCAGTTGATGGTCGGCAGAATGACTTCGCGCATTACCCGCGCATGCACTTCGGGCGTCACCACCGGCGCCGGTGAATAGGCACCCATGCCGCCGGTATTCGGTCCCTGATCGCCGTCCTTCAGGCGTTTGTGGTCCTGGCTGCTGGCCAGCGCCAGCGCATTGCGACCATCCGCCAACACGATGAAACTCGCTTCCTCGCCAATGAGGCATTCTTCGATCACCACGCGCGCGCCGGCACTGCCCATCTTGTTGCCGACCAGCATCATGTCCACCGCGGCATGCGCTTCGGCGGCATCCGTCGCCACCACCACGCCTTTACCGGCAGCGAGGCCGTCGGCTTTGATCACGATCGGCGCGCCTTCGCGATCAATATAGGCGTGCGCTTCGGCGGCATCGGTGAACGTGGCATGTTTCGCCGTCGGAATGCGATGGCGCACCATGAAGTTCTTGGCGAAATCCTTGGAGCTTTCGAGCTGTGCCGCTTTTTGCGTCGGCCCAAAAATGCGATGGCCGGCAGCCCGCACGGCATCCACAACACCGGCCGCGAGCGGCGCTTCGGGGCCGACCACCGTCAGCGCTATTTCGTTTTTTTCAATAAATTCAACAACTTGCTGGTTGTCGTTGAGCGTAACGTTGTGCACCCCGTTTTCGCGGGCTGAGCCGGCATTGCCCGGCGCCACAAACACCTTCGATACCCGCGGACACTGCGCCAGTTTCCACGCCAGGGCATGTTCGCGGCCACCACCGCCGATCACAAGAATTTTCATAGGGGTCGTAAGGGGTGCAAAGTTATTGTTCGAACAAAGCAGGCGCGGCGATAGGAAACGATCATGCCGCAGCGCCCGTTAGTGACGGAAATGACGAAAGCCGGTGAACACCATCGCAATGTCGTGCTCGTCGGCAGCGGCAATCACTTCCTCGTCGCGCATGCTGCCGCCGGGCTGAATAATCGCCTTCGCGCCCGCAGCGGCGGCTACATCGACACCATCGCGGAACGGGAAAAATGCATCGGAAGCGACCACCGAATCCACCAGAGTCAGCCCCGCATTGCCGGCCTTGATCGAAGCGATACGCGCCGAATCCACCCGGCTCATCTGGCCAGCACCGACACCCATGGTCTGGCCATTGCTGCAAAACACGATCGCATTGGATTTGACGAACTTGGCGACACGCCAGGCAAACAACAGATCGGCCATCTGTGCATCCGTCGGTTTGCGCCGGGTCACCACCTTCAACTGTGACGGCGCGACATTCATGCCGTCCGGCGTCTGCACCAGCACGCCGCCGCCAACCCGTTTGATGTCATAGGCATTCGCACCCGGCGCCAGCGGTACTTCAAGTACGCGAATATTGGCTTTTTGCGCAAACACCGCCAGCGCATCGGGCGCGATTTTCGGGGCGATGATCACTTCAACAAACTGTTTCGAAATCGCCTGCGCCGTCACCGCATCGAGCGGCCGGTTCACCGCAATAATGCCGCCGAACGCCGACGTCGGATCAGTGGCAAAAGCTTTGTCATAGGCCGCGGCAACATCTGCAGCCATCGCCACACCGCAGGGATTGGCGTGTTTGACGATCACGCAGGCCGGCGCATCAAAGGTCTTCACACACTCCCAGGCGGCGTCGGCATCAGCAATATTGTTGTACGACAGCTCCTTGCCCTGGATCTGGCGATAGGCGGCGAGACTGCCCGGGGCCGGCGCGAGGTCGCGATAAAACGCAGCACTCTGGTGCGGGTTTTCGCCGTACCGCAGTGTCTGCACACGGTCAAATTGCATGTTCAGCCGGGCCGGGAAGGCCTCAAGGCTGCCGTCAGCCTGCAGCGCCGTCAGGTAATTGCTGATCGCACTGTCATAAGCAGCGGTATGTGAAAACGCCTTGCACGCCAGCTGAAAGCGCGTATTCGCACCCAACGCACCGTTCGCCGCACCCATCTCCTGCAGCAGTCCGGCATAATCCGCGGGGTCGGTCACCACCGCAACATGCTGATAATTCTTCGACGCGCTGCGCACCATTGCCGGGCCGCCGATGTCGATGTTTTCAATCGCGTCTTCCAGCGTGCAGTCAGGCTTTGCGATGGTCTGGGTAAAGGGATAAAGATTGACGCAAACCAGATCAATGCCGGCGATCCCCGCCTTTTGCATCGCCGCCACATGCTCCGGCAGATCGCGGCGACCGAGCAGCCCCGCGTGGATGCGCGGATGCAGTGTTTTCACGCGGCCGTCGAGCATTTCGGGAAAACCGGTGTAGTCCGCAACTTCGGTGACGGTCAGTCCGGCTTCGCGCAGCAGCTTCGCGGTACCACCAGTGGACAACAAGGTCACGCCGAAACCGGCGAGTCCGCGCGCGAATTCGAGCACGCCTGCCTTGTCGGACACGCTGATTAATGCCTGTTTGATGGTGGTCATGTGAAAACGGGCCTGTTACCGGACATGAAGATGTGCCCGGATGCCTCGCTAGAACTTGATGTTGTAGGTTTTGATTTTTTTACGCAGGGTATTGCGGTTGATGCCGAGCATCTCCGCCGCATGCGACTGATTGCCGCGCACCTTGTGCAGTACTGATTCGAGCAACGGTTTTTCCACGCT
This sequence comes from uncultured Bordetella sp., assembly GCA_964531455.1. Taxonomy (GTDB): domain Bacteria; phylum Pseudomonadota; class Gammaproteobacteria; order Burkholderiales; family SG8-41. The sequence continues at coordinate 5,651 of CAZHFZ010000039.1, read as the reverse complement.
GCCGATCACCATATCGTAAACGCCACTGGCCTTTTCACCATCCAGGTCACGGAAATACCCGTCAATGGCCCGCCTTACCACGCGGGCCATTTCTGTTTCATTCATCATGCCGCCAATTCCTCCTCCACATAGATCAGGCGTTCGCCCTGACCCGACAGTTCAGCAAAAAATGTGTTGACCGCGGCCATCTGCTCGGCGCAGTTCTGCAACTGGTTCATCGCATGACGAAACGCCGCTGACCCCGCAAGACCCTTGGTGTACCAGGAGATGTGTTTGCGCGCGACGCGTACGCCGGTGTATTCACCATAGAACGAATACAGATCATTCAGGTGCCCCACCAGCACGCGGTGGATCTCCGAAACTTCCGGCGGCGGCAAATGCGTGCCGGTTTCCAGGAAATGACTGATTTCGCGGAACATCCACGGCCGGCCCTGGGCCGCGCGTCCGATCATCACCGCATCGGCTTTGGTGAATTCGAGCACATGTTTGACACGTTCCGGTGTGGTGATATCGCCGTTGGCGATGACCGGAATGCTGATTTCGGCTTTCACCGCTGCAATGGTGCCGTATTCCGCTTCGCCGCTGTATCCGCAAGCCCGGGTACGACCGTGGATGGCCAATGCCTGAATGCCCGCGCTTTCAGCGATACGCGCGACGATGATCGCGTTGCGATGATCGCGGTCCCAGCCGGTGCGGATTTTCAATGTCACCGGCACGTCAACAGCAGAAACTACGGCTTCGAGGATACGCGCGACCAGCGGCTCATCCTTCAGCAGCGCCGAACCTGCCATGACGTTGCAGACTTTCTTCGCCGGGCAGCCCATATTGATATCGATGATCTGCGCACCCTGATCCACGTTGTAGCGTGCGGCATCGGCGAGCATCTGCGGGTCGGCACCGGCGATCTGCACCGAGATCGGATCGACCTCGCCTTCATGATTGGCACGGCGCAAAGTTTTTGCGGAGCCCCACAGCAATGAATTGCTCGCCACCATCTCCGAAACCGCCATGCCCGCGCCCATCAACTTGCACAACTGGCGGAACGGACGATCCGTGACGCCGGCCATAGGAGCGACAATCAGATTGTTCTTCAGTTGATGAGGGCCGATGCGCACCGGATTTGTTCTTTGTCTGGGTGTACGGGGAAAGGGCGCAATTGTAATCACACTGGCGCGGCGTGCAAAGAAAAAATTGCCTATTTTTTGGGCAGCCGTGTTCTTTGCACCACGACTTTGCGTCCGGTGCGGACAAAAGCGCATTGGATTCGTGCAGTTACTGTGCATTGCTGGAATGCCACGTGCAATGCAGCGGGCAAACTACGGACGTTAAACGGTACTCGCGCCTTCGATCAGCCGCGGGCGCCGAAGGTCATGCGACGGACCATAAAATTTTTGAGTGGCGGCACACAACCGAGCAACGTCAATCCGAGTCCCCGCACCATGCGCAAAGGCGGCAAATCATTTGAAAACAGCTGCACGAGTGTATGCGTGATGCCGATGCCGCCCCCGCGATCCACATTGCGTCGTGCGTGATAACCGCGAAGCCAGGTTGCTGAGCCCGGCGCTGCAGCCCCGCTCATCGCGTGTTCCGCCAGTTCCCAGGCATCGCGCAGACCGAGATTGAATCCCTGACCCGCCACCGGATGCAGCGTTTGTGCTGCATTACCGATCAATACCGCATGCTCCAGCGGCGTCCGCGGCGCACGACGCAAATTGAGCGGATAACTCGCACGCCCGCTCACAGCGGTGAAATTGCCGACGCGCGCACCGAATTCGATGCGCAATTCGTCGAGAAACTGTCTGGAATCAAGCTCGCACAAGACCCGCGCCCGTGTGGGCGACGTCGTCCACACCAGCGCCCAGCCCGCGCCGTCCGGCAGCAGTGCCAGCGGACCGTGTGGCGTAAACCGTTCGTAGGCCCTGTTGTTATGCGGGCGCTCACTCACCACGCGCGCAGTCACTGCACACTGCTGATAATCCACGACATCGGTTTCGGCAACACCGCTGCCATCGGCAACTACGACCAGCGGCGCAGTCAATGTGCGTTGCACGCCGTTCATCTCGTACTGCACTTGTGCGGATTGACCGCCCTGCCACGCATCGACGCGGGCGCCAATACGGCAATCTGCAGATGAAGCTTCAGCGGCTCGCGCGAGTTCACGCGCCAGCGCACTGTAATCAATGACATAACCCAGCTCGGGCAAGCCCGCTTCGGCAGCTTCGAGGCCGACACGGCCGAATCCACCCTGCTGCGAAACATGGATATGGCGGATCGGTGTCGCGTTTGTGGCCAGCGCCGACCACACACCCAACCGCTCCAGAATCAGCCGGGTGCCGTAAGACAAGGCCAACGGCCGCGAATCGCCAGCGGTCGCGGTACGCGCTTCCAGCAACACCACGCGCCATCCCGTTGGCTGCAGCGCAAGCGCGAGCGCACTGCCCACGGGACCGCCGCCGATAATGACGACATCGGCGGTTTCTGTATTTACTGCAATATCTGCCGGGTCAGCCATGACGGTCGCGCATCAGCGCTTCGACGTCATTGACACTCTTCGGCGCCGCAGCACTGAGAATTTCGCAGCCGCCATCGGTCACCAGCGCATCGTCTTCGATGCGAATGCCGATATTGGCAAAGGCTTCCGGCACACCGGGCGCCGGCCGGATATAACAGCCGGGTTCTACAGTCAGTACCATGCCCGGTTGCAGTTCACGCCATTCGCCGCCCGTCTTGTATTCGCCGGCGTCATGTACATCGAGACCCAGCCAGTGGCCGGTGCGGTGCATGTAGAACTGCTTGTAAGTCTCCTGCGCCAGCACGTCATCCAGCGTGCCGCTGAGCAGCTTAAGGTCAATAAAGCCCTGCGCCAGCACGGCGACAGCCGCATCATGCGGCGTATTCCAGTGCGCGCCGGGTTTGACTGCGGCAATCGCCGCAGCCTGCGCGGCAAGCACCAGTTGATAGACCTCGCGCTGCGGACCGCTGAAACGGCCGTTTACCGGAAACGTGCGGGTGATGTCGGAGGCATATCCATCAAGTTCACAACCGGCGTCGATCAACAACAGGTCGCCATCCGCAAGCACAGCATTGTTTTCGACGTAGTGCAGTACGCAGGCATTGGCGCCACCGGCGACAATCGACGTATAGGCTGGAGCCTGCGCGCCGCAATGGCGGAATTCATGCTGCAGCACGGCCTCGATTTCATATTCGTTGGCACCGGGACGCGCGGTTTGCATTGCGCGGCGATGAGCGGCGGCGGAAATTTCACCGGCACGACGCATCAGTGCAATTTCATGCCCGTCCTTGACCAGCCGCATATCGTCCAGCAACAGGCGCACGTCGCGGATCTCGCCCGGTGCAGCGACGCCGCTGCGCGCACGGCTGCGCACAGCATTGATCCATCCCAGCACCCGACCGTCCCACACGGCATCGGCACCAAGGTGAACTTGCACAGACGCCCGGTCAGCCAGCAGATCCGGCATGCGGGCATCAAGCTCGTGAATGCTGAAGGCCTCGTCAAACGCAAACACGTCGCGCGCCGCTTCCGGGCCATAACGATAACCATCCCAGATTTCACGCTCGGCATTTTTGTCCCGGCAGAACAGGATGCTGCGCGGTGTGTCGCCCCCGACCAGCACCAGTACGGCCTCCGGTTCGCGGAATCCGGTCAGGTAATAGAAATAGCTGTCGTAACGATAGGGATAGTGGGCATCGCGGTTGCGCAGGCATTCCGGCGCCGTAGGCACGATGGCCACGCCCTTGCCCAGCCGGGCAGCGAGCCGGGCCCGGCGGCGCGCATAAACAGAAGCATCAATCGGTGCGGTCATGGAATGATTATAGCCGTCGCCCTGAAAACCCATCGCAACAGCGATGATGCTGAACCGGCCCTGTCAGCTCGCGTTGCGCGCCGCCTGATCGACGGCAGCCAGCCGCTCCGGCGTGCCGATATCGTGCCAGCGCCCGCGGTACAGTTCACCGGTGACATGTCCCGCCGGCATCGCAGCCATCAGCAAGTCAGCGAGTCGTGCGCGGGCGCCCCGCGGAACGCCTGAAAACAGCGCCGGGTGATAGGCGCCGATGCCGCTGAACGTAAATTTTGTGGCCCCCTCGCGTTGCACGCGCCCATCAACCAGCGCGAAATCGCCACGCGGATGCTGCGGCGGATTATCGACCAACACGAGGTGGGCCAGCGGCCCGCCGGCTTTCAATTGCTGCGCTGTTTGCACCATCGCGGCAAAATCGTAGTCGCTGTAGACATCGGCGTTAACAGCAATAAATGGCGTGTCGCCCAGCAAAGGCATCGCATAAGCAATGCCGCCGGCGGTTTCAAGTGCTTCGGTTTCACGCGAATAACGGATGCTGACGCCAAAGGCAGTGCCATCACCGAGATGCGCAGCAATTTTTTCGCCGAGGTGCGCGAGGTTGATCACCAGCTCCGTGACCCCTGCTTGAGCCAAAGATAAAATAATCATCAAAATCAATGGTTTACTATTTACTTCCAGCAGCGATTTAGGCGTGTGGTCGGTCAGCGGCCGCATCCGCTCGCCACGCCCTGCAGCAAGAATCATGGCTTTCAAGACCGGGGGCTCAGAAGGTGTAACCGACCTGCGGGCTACGCTGCTCCAACTCGTCGAGCAAATGCAGCAAGGGCTTCAATGCCACGTACCGGGCACCGACTTCTCGCGCGTAACGCAGGAACCGCGGCGTGTCTTCGAGGTAACCGGGTTTGCCGTCCCGGTAGTGAATGCGCGCAAAAATACCCAGCACTTTCAGGTGACGTTGCAGTCCCATCCATTCCAGCGCGCGGTAAAACGCGCCGAAATCCGCATCCACAGGCAATTGTGCGCGTTTGGCCTGTTCCCAGTAACGCGCGACCCAGTCGATCACCCGTTCTTCAGGCCAGCTCAGATAGGCATCGCGGAACAGCGAGGCCACATCATAGGTAATCGGCCCGTACACGGCATCCTGAAAATCAAGCACGCCCGGATTGGGCTCGGACAGCATCAGGTTGCGCGGCATGTAGTCGCGGTGCACATACACCGGAGGCTGTGCCAGCGCGCTGTCGGCGAGCAGGTGGTTGATCTTCGCCAGCGACTCGCGCTGCGCGTCACTCAGCGCAAGCCCGAGGTGACGCCCCACATACCATTCGGGAAAGAGGTCCATCTCCCGCTGCAACAGTGCGCGGTCGTATGGCGGCAGCACGTCCGGACGGCTGGCACGCTGCCAGGTAATCAACGCGGCAATCGCGTCACGAAACAGCGCGTCGGCATTGTCTTCGGTAAGCGCCTTCAGATAAGTGGTGTGCCCCAGATCGGTCAGCAGCATGAACCCATGTGCAGTATCGACGGCCAGCACTTCCGGCACATGCACGCCGGCGTCGCGCATCAATTGCGCAACATGGATGAACGGCCTGCTGTCTTCGCGTTCAGGCGGTGCATCCATGGCAATACGCGTCACACCATCCAGCGTTACACGAAAATAGCGGCGGAAGCTGGCGTCCGCCGAAGCCGGTGCCAGCGTAAAGGCCTGACCGGGCAATTGCGCGGCGAGCCATGTCTGGAGCGCGTCACGCCGCAAATCGCTGCTGGAGTCTGGGGATGGTTTCAATCGTTGCTTCACAGAGTGAATTGTGAGATTTTAGCACCTCGCCTGAC
>CAZHFZ010000038.1:12850-34423 GCA_964531455.1 uncultured Bordetella sp. | reverse complement strand
GGCAGCCGTAGAGGTTGTCGAACTTGGATTTGGTGACCGAGTCGTTGACGTTGATGGCCGGGAAGGGCAGACGGCCTTCTTTTTCCATCTGATACAGGCGGTGCACGCCGGTGGTCGTTTCTTCGGTGACGCCTTTGATGTTTTTCTCGATGTTCGAGTAAAAGCCGGGCTTTTCCTTCAGCGTCTTGCGCATCGCGGCGAACAGCACCACTTCTTCCTCGTTGGTGCCTTCGGGCGGTTGCGTCTTGTTGCGCTCGTGCTGCGCGCCCAGCGTGACCAGCAGCGTGGCGTCGCCGCCGTCGTCGAGAATCATGTTCGGCGTGCCACCGTCCGACCATTCCAGAATGCGATGGGTGTAATCCCAGTAGTCTTCCAGTGTTTCACCCTTGTAGGCGAAAACGGGGATGCCGCTGGCGGCAATTGCGGCAGCAGCGTGGTCCTGTGTCGAGAAAATATTGCATGACGCCCAGCGGATGTCGGCGCCGAGATCGGCCAGCGTTTCGATCAGCACGGCGGTCTGGATGGTCATGTGCAGCGAACCGGCAATGCGCGCGCCCTTGAGCGGCTTCTTGCCCTTGTATTCTTCGCGGATCGCCATCAGGCCGGGCATTTCGGTCTCGGCAATGGCGATTTCCTTGCGGCCGAATTCGGCCTGTGACATATCGGCGACTTTGTAGTCGGCGGCTTTTGCATTCATTTCAGACTCCTGGATAGTTTGGCGGGCGCCGTTCCCAGCGTGCCGTCCGAGCCTGGCCGGTGTGCGGGTCAAAGATCGAGACCCATCCGGTCGCAGCGCCCCTCGGGAGCACGTTTTCAGTGTTACGTTTTCGGTGATACAAAAAGCAAAGCGCCCGCACCGTTGCCGGTGCGAGCGCCGTTGATATCTTTGCTGAGCCTGGCCGATGATGGGTAAAACTCAGGACCCCATCGGTCGCAACGCTCCTCAGCGGTGCGGATTATACGCTTTTTATTTGATACCCGCGTCCGCCTTCAGTGCAGCCGCCTTGTCAGTGTGCTCCCAGGTGAATTCCGGCTCGTCGCGGCCGAAGTGGCCGTGAGCAGCGGTTTTCGTGTAGATCGGGCGCAGCAGGTCGAGCGACTGGATGATGCCTTTCGGACGCAGGTCGAAGTGTTTCTCGACCAGTGCGCCGATTTTGTCGTCGCTGATCTTGCCGGTGCCGAAGGTGTCGACCAGCACGCTGACCGGTCGCGCCACGCCGATGGCGTAGGCAACCTGGATTTCACATTTGGTGGCGAGGCCGGCGGCCACGATGTTCTTTGCGACATAACGCGCGGCGTAAGCGGCCGAGCGGTCAACTTTCGACGGGTCCTTGCCGGAGAACGCACCGCCGCCGTGGCGTGAAAAGCCGCCATAGGTATCGACGATGATCTTGCGGCCGGTGAGGCCGGTGTCGCCCTGCGGGCCGCCAATGACGAAGCGACCGGTCGGGTTGATCAGATACTTGGTGTCCTTGGTGATCATGTTCTTCGGAAGCACGGGCTTGCAGACCTGCTCGATGATCGCCTCGGAGAGTTCCTTGTGGCCAATGTCTTCACGATGCTGGGTCGAGATGACAACCGTATCGATATGGTGCGGCTTGCCGTCGACGTAGCGCACGGACACCTGCGATTTTGCGTCGGGGCGCGCCCACGGCAGACGGCCGTCGCGGCGCAGCTCGGCGTGACGCTCCATCAGGCGGTGCGAGTAATAAATCGGCATCGGCATCAGTTGCGGCGTTTCGTCACAGGCGAAACCGAACATCAGGCCCTGGTCACCGGCGCCTTGGTCGAGGTCGAGGCCCTTGCCTTCGTCCACGCCCTGCGCGATGTCGGGCGACTGTTGGTCGTAGCACACCATGACGCCGCAGCTCTTGTAGTCAAAGCCGATTTCGGAATCGTCATAGCCGATCTGTTTGATGACCTGACGCGCGACTTTTGCGTAATCCACGCGGGCAGTGGTGGTGACCTGACCGGCAAGCACCACAAGGCCGGTGTGCGTCAGCGTTTCCGCGGCAACGCGGCCGTTCTTGTCTTCAGCAAGAATTGCGTCGAGCACAGCATCAGAGATCTGGTCGGCGATTTTATCGGGATGGCCTTCGGAAACGGATTCGGAAGTGAACAAGAAATTGCTCATGGCGTTGTGTGTCGTCGCGGAAAGTTGATGGGGGGTGCGGCAAAAAGGTCGCTAGAATAGCATATAACCCCCGATTTATTAACGGATTTCCCCGACCTGATGCCCCTGCTGTCCGCATTGATGCGCCTGGGTGCGCGTATGCCCTTGGCGGCGTTGCATTTTTTTGGTGCTGCCCTGGGTTGGCTGGTCTACGGGCTTTCGCGAACCTATCGCCGCCGCTGCCGTGAAAACCTCAAAGGCAGCGGATTGTGCGTCGGGGAAACGGCTTATCGCGAGACCTTGCATGTTGTCGTTGCCGAAACCGGAAAAAGCATCACTGAACTGTGCCGTGTCTGGTTCGGGCAGGACGAAGAGATTGATCAGATCGTCCGTTGCGACGACTGGCCGGTTGTGGAGTCTGCGCTCGGCGGCGGCAAAGGCCTGATTTTCCTGACACCACACCTGGGATGTTTCGAGATTTCAGCGCTGTATGGCGCACGCCGCCTGCCGTTGACCATACTTTACCGGCCACCGAAGCGCGCCGGGCTGGAAGCGCTGATGCAGGCAGGTCGTGCCCGCGCGCAGGCGCGACTGGCGCCAGCCAATCTGCATGGCGTGCGTTTATTGATCAAGGCGCTGCGCCGTGGTGAAGCGATCGGCATATTGCCCGACCAGGCGCCGGGCGTCGGTGAAGGCGAGTGGGCGAATTTTTTTGGTCGTCCGGCCTACACGATGACCCTGGTGTCAAGGCTGCAAGCGTCGACCGGCGCTGCGGTCGTGATGGCCTTTGCTGAGCGGTTGCCGGGAGGCGCAGGCTACAGTTTGCATCTGGAGCGTGTGACCGCTGACCCGCTGACTCCAGTGGCACTCAATCGGGCCGTCGAACGAGTAGTCAGCCGTTGCCCCGGTCAATACCTGTGGGGTTACAACCGCTACAAGGTGCCTGCCGGTGCCGAACCGCCGCCGGTGAATCCATGATGACGCGCATCGGACTGGGCCTGATCTGGCTGCTGCACTGGCTGCCGCTATCCATATTGGCGCCGCTGGGTCGTGCCGCCGGCCGGTTGCTGTATGTGCTGGCGGGGGAGCGTCGACGTGTCGTGCTGACCAATCTGCGTTTATGTTTTCCGGAGCTGAGCGAAACAGAAAGAGTGACGCTTGCGCGCAATCACTTTGCCGCGTTCATGCGCAGTCTCCTCGAACACGGGATACTGTGGTGGGGCAGTCATGCGCGCGTTTTGCGCATGGTGCGCATTGAAGGCCTGGAAAACTGGCAGGCAGTTGCGGGCCGTCCGGTCATTTTGCTTGCGCCGCACTTTGTCGGACTGGATATGGGTGGCATACGCATTGGTGCCGAGCATCGCGTCGTGTCGGTGTACAGCAAACAGAAAAATCCGGCTTTCGATGCGGTGCTGTACCACGGGCGTACCCGTTTCGTGATGCCGGAGCTGTACTCGCGGCAGGATGGCATCCGGCCGGTGGCAAAAGCGATCAAAAAGGGTTTGCCGTTTTATTACCTGCCCGACATGGACTTCGGCGAGCGCGATTCGATTTTTGTGCCCTTCTTCGGCGTACCGGCTGCAACGATCACCGGGCTCGCACGCATTGCCGCGCTGACCGGCGCAGTGGTCGTGCCGGCAGTCACCAGGCAACTGCCCGCTGGCGACGGCTATGTGCTGCGCTTCCATCCCGCCTGGGACAACTTCCCGAGCGGTGATCTGGCTGCAGATACACGGCGCATGAATGCTTTTATCGAAGATCGGGTCCGCGAAATGCCGGAGCAGTATTACTGGTTGCACAAACGGTTCAAGACACGGCCGCCGGGCGAGCCGCGGTTTTACTGAAGGGGCTCTGCGTTTGGACGGAATCTCAAGACTCATGGATGAAGATGTGGAGTCCGTGTCCGCACTCGCAAAGGATATCTGGCATGCGCATTACCCGGGCATCATCAGCGTCGCGCAGATAGAATACATGCTGAAGCAGCGGTATGACCCGCAGGTAATTCGCGAAGAACTCGCGCAGTCCCATGTGTGGTGGTACAAAGAAGTGCAGCAGCGCATGATCGCTTTCATGGCCCTGCAGATGGAACCCGGAGGCGCTGCGATGAAAATCGACAAGCTGTATGTGCATCCGGTGCGGCAACGCTGCGGCAGCGGCGGGCGCTTGATACGGCAGGCCGTTGATGCCGCAAAGGCCCGAGGCTGCAGAGAACTGGTGCTGGCGGTAAACCGCAACAATGCGTCGGCGATTGCGGCCTATCGCAAGTATGGCTTCAACATACGCGAAGCCGTGGTCAAGGACATCGGCGGCGGATTTGTAATGGATGATTACATCATGGTGAAAGTGCTTTGAGCGAATTTCAGAATCCCGATGCGGCTGCGCGCTGCGCATTGCTGAAAAAAACAACAACCATCGCCGTGGTCGGTCTCTCCCCCAATGCCGCACGGCCGAGTTATGGCGTTTCGAAGTCCATGCAGGAATTCGGCTTTCGCGTGATTCCGGTGCATCCGGCCGCGCAGGAAATTCTTGGTGAGAAAGTCTATCCATCGCTGAAAGACATCCCCTTTCCGGTCGATCTGGTGGATGTATTCCGCAGTGCCGAATTCATTGATGGCGTTGTTGATGAGTGTCTGGCGCTCGGCATCAAGGCGATCTGGATCCAGGAAGGCATTGTCAACGAGCCGGCTGCGGCGCGTGCGCTGGCAGGCGGCATGACGGTGGTGATGGATCGCTGTATTTACCGCGATTACCGGGACTATTGCCGATAAATGCGGCCGATAAATGCGACCACCGATTTCGCGGCGCGACCCAATACGATGCGACTGAAATTCACAAAAATGCATGGCTTGGGCAATGACTTCGTCGTGCTGGATGCCACCGCCGCGCCCATGGTGCTGACAACCGCGCAGTTGCGCTTTGTTGCCGACCGCCATTTTGGCGTCGGCTGTGACCAGTTGCTGATGGTCGAGCGTGCGCGCACTCCGGATACGGACTTTTACTACCGGATATTTAATGCCGATGGTGGCGAGGTCGAGCAGTGTGGCAACGGCGCACGTTGTTTTGTGCGTTATGTGCACGACCGCAAGCTGACCTCGAAACAAGTGATTCGCGTGGGCACTCTCGGCGGTGTCATTGAACCCCGGCTTGAGGCCGATGGCCGGGTCACCGTCAACATGGGATTGCCCCGTTTCGAGCCTGCGCAGATTCCGTTTGAGGCGCCCGCCGAAGCCGCGCTCTACGATCTGGCGGTTGAAAATAAAGTGATTAAAATCAATGCTTTATCAATGGGTAATCCACATGCCGTGCAGCTCGTGGCGGATGTCGATGCCGCACCGGTGACAAGCGAGGGCCCGTTGATCGAGTCGCATCCGCGGTTTCCGCAGCGGGTGAACGCCGGTTACATGCAGGTGGTCGACCGTACGAATATCCGCCTGCGTGTCTATGAGCGCGGTGCCGGAGAAACACTGGCCTGCGGCACCGGCGCCTGTGCGGCAGTGGTTGCGGGAATCCTGCGTGGATTGCTTGATGTGCGTGTCACCGTGGCAACGCGCGGCGGCGACCTCGTTATATCATGGGCGGGTAAAGGCCAGCCGGTGTTGATGACGGGGCCTGCGGTAACTGTTTTTGACGGCGAGATTGATTTACCAAACTGACCAGCAAGCAAGGAATAGCGACTGATGAATCCCAGCGACGTGGCGGCATACCTGAAGGAACACCCGGACTTTTTCGAGAATTATGCCGACGTCGTTGCCGACGTGATGATCCCGCACCCCCACGGCGGTCGAGCAATCTCGATCAGCGAGCGCCAGATCCTCACGCTGCGCGATCGCGCGAAACAGCTAGAAGCGAAAATGGGCGAACTGATCCAGTTCGGAGAAGAAAACGATGTCATCAGCGAAAAGGTGCATCGCCTGACGCTGGCGATGCTGGCTGCCCGCGACCTGCCTTCATTGTTGCACGCAGCGGCCTTTAACCTGCGCGAAGACTTTGCGGTGCCGCATGTGGCGCTGCGCCTGTGGCATTCGGGCGCAGCGGATTCATCCGAGGCTGTGACTTCCGACGCGACAAAGGCCTTCGCTGCCGGTCTGCTGCACCCGCACTGCGGCCCGCTGGCGATGGCGGATACCGCCGTGCTGTTCGGTGAGGCAGTGCCTCTGCTGAAATCATTCGCCTATGTCGCGCTGCGCGGCAAGGAGACGTTCGGCCTGCTGGCGCTGGCGAGCGAGGATGCGCAGCGTTTTTATCCCGAGATGGGCACGCTCTATCTGACCCGCATCGGCGAAGTGGCTGCGGCTTGCCTGCTGCGTTTTCTGGAACCCGCGTGACCGCCCGCGGGCGCAAACCTCTGCCGGCATCGCCGGTCACCGCTGCGGGCCCTGCACAAAAACTGTTGCAGGCTTATCTCGAACACCTGACGCACGAGCGCAGGCTGTCGCCACATACCACCAAGAACTATCACCGTGACATCACGGCGCTGCTGGCCTTGGCCGGTGATACGCCGCCCCTGCGCCTGACCGCGCATGACATTCGCCGCGGCATCGCCCAATTGCATGGTCGCGGCCTCGACGGGCGCAGCATTGCACGCATGTTGTCGGCGTGGCGGGGCTTCTATCACTACCTGGCCCGCGACCATGGCTGCAAGCAGAACCCCTGCATCGGTATTCGTGCGCCGAAAAGCGCCAAGCGATTGCCGGATGCGTTGTCGCCGGATGATGCGCGGCAACTGGTGGAGGTCGAAGCGGACGATGCGCTGGCAGTGCGCGACAGGGCCATGCTCGAATTGTTTTATTCATCCGGGCTGCGTCTGGCCGAGTTGACCGGGCTGGCACCGGACGACATCAATTTTGCCGATGCCACCGTACGCGTCACCGGCAAGGGCGGCAAAACCCGTATCGTGCCGGTCGGCAGCCATGCCGCTACCGCATTGCAGGCATGGCTGGCCGAGCGGGTGTCCTTGCCCGGCCTTGATGAGCAGGCCTTGTTCGTCAATCGCCAGGGCCGCCGACTCGGCCCGCGTGCAATCCAGAGCCGCGTACAGCAGCGTGGCCAGCGCCAGGGCATCGCTGCCCGTGTGCATCCGCACATGCTGCGCCATTCGTTTGCCTCGCATGTGCTGCAGTCAAGCAGCGACCTGCGCGCGGTGCAGGAGATGCTGGGCCATTCAAGCATTTCGACAACACAGGTTTACACACAGCTGGATTTTCAGCATCTCGCGAAAATTTACGATGCTGCGCATCCGCGGGCGAAAAAGAAGGGCTGATTTTTTACTGCCAAGACGCCAAGAGCGCCAAGGAAAATCTTTTTTGAATAGTTAAATATGCCGCTTGGACGGGTAATTCAGAATTTCGCTGATAAATCCGTCATTTCAAATGATTGATTATGACCTTCTTGGCGCTCTTGGCGTCTTGGCGGTAAAAGGTTTTAAAGTTCTGCCGCGTCTTGGCGGTAAAAGGTCTGTTTTAAATGCATAAACTCATACTCAAACCCGGCCGCGAGAAATCGCTGAAGCGCCGGCACCCGTGGATTTTTTCCGGCGCTATTGCCCGCATCGAAGGCAAGCCGCAGTTGGGTGATACGGTTGAAGTCTGCTCGTCCGACGGCGCGTTTCTGGCTGTGGCTGCCTGCAGTCCCGAATCGCAAATCCGTGCGCGGGTGTGGGACTGGACGAAGCGGGATATCGATGCCGGATTTTTCGCGCAGCGTATAGCCCTGGCCGCCGCGGCGCGCAAGGGGTTCGATCTCAGCGGTGTACGGCTGGTGCATGGCGAGTCTGACGGATTGCCCGGCGTTGTAGCCGATCGTTTTGGCGATACGGTGGTCGTGCAGTTGCTCAGCGCCGGCGCCGAACGCTGGCGCGGCGCCATTGCCGATGCGTTGGCTGCATTGCCCGGCGTGCAGCGCGTGATCGAACGTTCGGATGCCGATGTGCGTCAGTTGGAGGGTTTGCCGCCGCAGTCAGGGTTGTTGCGCGGTTCCGCAGCGCAGGATCCGCTTACGGTGACCGAACACGGCCTGCAGTACGGAATTGATGCCGACCATGGCCACAAAACCGGTTTTTATCTGGACCAGCGCGACAACCGTTTATTGCTGCGTGGCATGGTCAAAGACAAGATCGTGCTTGACTGTTTCTGTTACGCAGGCGGTTTTGCGCTGAACGCGCTGGCCGGCGGTGCCCGCTCAGTGACGGCGATCGACAGTTCCGGACCGGCGCTGGTCGCGGCGCAGGCCAATGCCGCGCGTAATCAGTTGCCTGCGGCTGAATGGATCGAAGCCGATGTATTTCAATCGTTGCGCAAGTTTCGCGACGCCGGTCGAAAATTCGACGTCATCGTGCTTGATCCGCCGAAATTCGCGCCGACCGCGGCGCACGCTGAAAAAGCCGCCCGCGCCTACAAGGACATCAACCTGATCGGATTCAAGCTGCTCAATCCGGGCGGCCTCCTGATGACCTATTCCTGTTCAGGCGGCGTCAGTCCCGACCTGTTCCAGAAGATCATCGCCGGTGCAGCGCTGGATGCCGGAGTCGATGCGTGCATTGAGCGCTGGCTGCATGCCGCTTCTGATCATCCGGTGGCGCTGAATTTTCCGGAAGGCGAATATCTGAAGGGGCTGCTGGTTCGCGTCAATGCCTGAAGAGTTAACCCGAAATATTCGGGTCCGGATTCAACCCGATCCAGTGGTTTGCGCCAACGTCTTCAGATCAGGGCTAGTCAGGTATCAGACCGCAGCCACGGTCGTGCCGATACACCGGTCTTTTACTTGTGCGTGTGCCGGGGCGGGACGTTGTCGATGCCGCCCTCATGCCATGGATGGCATCTGCTGATTCTGCAGATCGTCAGCCAGCTGCCTTTTAGCGCGCCATGGGTCTCGATCGCCTCGCGCGCATAAGCTGAGCAGGTCGGATAAAAGCGGCACTGCGTGCCGAAAAACGGCGACAGCAGCAGGCGGTAGGCATCGATCAGCAGCACCAGGATTTTTTTCATTTCATCGCAGTATAAAGTTGTTCACCCTGTCTTAATGCAGCTCAGTTAATGCAACTCTGTTGCGTAAAAATTCAAGCCGCCTTATTATTGCGACCCTGTTGCAATAAGGAGGCATCATGGCTGAATGTTTGTTTCGTTGGTCAGCGGTAGTTGTGTTGCTCGCTGCATGTGCCGGGGCACACGCCCATGGCATCTGGTTTGCCGAGCGTTCCGGGCAAATGGCGCTGGTTTATGGCCACGGCGCGGAGGATCTCGACATGATCCGCCGCCACGAAAAGGTCAGGGAAGTGGCCGGTTATGACACGAGCGGCGCTTCGGTACCGGTGGCACTGCGCAAGACCGATCACCTGCTGCTGGTCGACGCCAAGCCGTTGCCGGCAGTGATCACCGCGGTGCTCGACAACGGATACTGGAGCAAAGGGCCTGATGGTAAATGGGTTAACAAGGGCCGCGACGAGGTGCCGGGTGCCGAGGAGAGCGGGCGCTATGTCAAATACGCGGTGGTCCTGCGCGAGTCACTGAAGGTGCCGCTGAAGCCGCTGCAGGGGCAGGTGCTTCAGATCGTACCGCTAAAGGCAGCTCTGCCGCACCACAAGGACGATTCAATGACCGTTCGCGTGTTCTTCAACGGGAAGCCTGTTGCCGGCGCGAAAGTGACTCGCGATTACGTTGGTGACCCCGAAGCCAAGCCGCTGGTTACCGGCAAGGACGGAACCGTCACGCTGCGCGTGCGCAACGATGGTTTGAACGTGATCACCGCGGCTTACGACGCGCCGCCGGATGATCCGGTGAAAGCCACAAAAACTGGCCTGTTTGCCTCGCTCGCCTTCGCGATCAAACACAAGGCGCATTGATTTCTGTTGCGGCGGGCCGATTGCCGCCGCAATTCATTCAGGGAAATAAAAATGAACAAATACAAGGGGTCGTTGCGCCTGGCAATGGCGGTTTATGCCGCACTGGGCGCTGTCAACACAAGCGCGCAAAGCCAGCCGGTACCGGCTGGCAATACCGTAACTTTGCCTGCAGTCGAAGTGGTCGGTCGCCAACAGGGCGGTACATACCATTCCGACGAAGCCAGCGGCACCAAAACCGAACTGCCGCTGCGCGAAGTACCGCAGGCGGTGCGGGTGCTGTCCCGACAAACGCTGGATGACCTCGGCGCAGTGCGGCTGGATGATGCGCTGGATTATGTCGGCGGCGTATCCCGGCAGAACAGTTTCGGCGGATTGTGGGACAACATCGCCATCCGCGGTCTGGCCGGCGATATCAACAATGGCATGTCGCTCTTGCGTAATGGCTTTTCCGGCAATCGCGGCTTCAATGCACAGCGGGATATGGCCAACGTAGAGCGGGTGGAATTTCTGAAAGGTCCGGCCGCGTCGTTGTATGGCGCCAGCGAGCCCGGCGGCACGCTGAATATCGTGACCAAACGCCCGCTATGGCAGTCGGCGCAATCCGTCGAAGGCTACGTCGGCAGTTTTGATTTTCTTCGTGCAACGATCGATTCAACAGGCCCGATCACCGAAAATTTTGCCTACAGGCTGAATGTTGCGCTTGAAGACCGCGGTGGATTCCGTGATTTTGTAGACACTGAACGCTCGCTTTTTGCTCCGGCGTTCACGTGGAAGATCTCAAGAGCCACGCGGCTCGATTACAACGGGGAATGGCTCAGCCACAAGACCCCGCTGGACCGCGGCGTCGTTGCGATCAACAACCAGCTCGGCGCCGTGCCGCGCGAGCGTTTCCTCGGCGAACCGGCCGACGGCAAGGTGACTTTGGAAAACCAGACCCACCAGTTCGTGCTTGAGCATGACCTGAACCAGGCCTGGACCGGTCGGCTGGCCCTGTCGTACAAATCCGGTGCACTCCAAGGCTACTCCACGGAGGCGCAACCGACGCTGCAGGCCGACCAACAGACCTTGAGGCGGCAGCGGCGTTACCGTGATTATGCTTCCGAAGACATCACGCTTCAGGGCGAGGTTGTCGGTCGATTGCGCGCAGGAGGTGTCGAGCACGAACTGACGCTTGGCGCGGAAACCTACCGTTTCCAGCTTGATCAACTGATGCTGCGCGTCAATCCGACGGCAGGTTCGCCTTATGCGATCAACGTATTCAATCCGGTGTACGGACAGCCGCAACCTGTGCCCGGACCGAATACACAGACTCAGGAGGATCAGCGCAACCTTGCCTTCTATATGCAGGATGTGATCAAGCTGGGGTCTTCCTGGCGGTTGCTGGCAGGTTTGCGACATGACAGTTATGAGCAGCAGTTGATGAATCTGCGGACGGGGATTTTGACCACGCAAAGACCGAGCGCGACAACGCCGCGGCTGGGGTTGAGCTATTTGCCCTCAAACCAATGGACAGTGTTTGGCAATGCCGGAAAATCCTTCCGCCCCAATGTCGGCACTAACGCTGCAGGAGGCGCATTTGACCCCGAGTCCGGCAATGCCATGGAGGGGGGCGTAAAGTGGGAAAACTCCCGGCGTACGCTCGGAGCGACATTCGCGCTGTTTGATATTCGCAAATCAAACGTACTCACGGCCGATCCTGCCAATCCCGGCTTCTCGATCACAGCTGGCGACGTCCGCAGCCGCGGTTTCGATGCCGATTTGTCGGGGCAGTTGGGCCGTGCCTGGCGCATCAATGCCAGCTTTACTTACAACGATGCCTATGTTGAGCAGGACAATACGCTTGAGCTTGGCGGCCGCTTGTTGAACATTCCGAAAGTGAACGGAAGCGTGTTGTTGGTTTACGAAGGTGCTGCAGCCGAAGGCCGGTTTGGCGTGGGTGGAGGCGTGACCTACACCGGGGATCGGTTAGGCGAAGCCCGCACCCAGGCACAGGCAGTGGCTGGCATTCCCGAATTCGAGCTGCCTGCTTACACGCTGGTCAAAGCTGTAGCGTATTGGCGCGCCAGCCCAAAGCTGCGCTTCTCGCTGGATATCGACAACCTGTTCGACAAGACCTACTACACACAATCATTCCAGCGGACCTGGGTGGCGCCCGGGTCGCCGCGAACGGTCACGCTGGGCATGCAGACCAAATTTTGATGATTGTTGCCACGTTGATTGAAATCCAGACCCTGCACAAGGGGTTGCCGGCATCGGCGGTGAGCATCTTGTGCCCATGTGCTGTTATCACTCAAAGGATTGATGAATGAGTGCTTTGACGGAACTGGGCATTATCGGTGTCCTGCGTCAGGCGGATGTTGTCCAGCATTTGACTGCAGTGGTTCTGGTCCTGATGTCGCTTGCCAGCTGGTGTGTCATGTTCATGAAAGCCTGCGAGCTGTGGCGCCTTCGCGCGCGTTCCGCTTTACTCAGCCAGGTCATGGACCCCGAGAGGCGGTCCTCGGCACTCAAGGTGCTCGGTGAAGCTGAAAGGTGCGGGCCGTTTTCAATACTCGCCCGAAGAGCAATCGATTTATCGCAAGGTCGTGATGCTGATCATGCATTCGATAGCGAAGTAGCTTTGCGCGAGTTTGAACGTGTAGTGCGTCGCTCGGTCAAGCGCCTCGAGTCCGGTCTGGGGGTTCTGGCATCTGTCGGTGCAACCGCACCTTTCGTGGGATTGTTTGGAACGGTCTGGGGTATTTACAGGGCGCTGATCGGCATCGGTGTTTCAGGCCAGGCAACGATCGACAAGGTTGCCGGTCCGGTGGGTGAAGCGCTGATCATGACGGCTGTTGGCCTGGCGGTTGCCATCCCTGCGGTGCTTGCTTACAACTTCCTGGTTCGCGCTAACCGCGGCATCGTGTCGGAACTTGATGAGTTTGTTCAGGACCTGATGCATTTTGTCTTGCTGTCGGGCAGGACGCCTGCCAGGCCGGGTGCATGATGGCATTTGGTGCCCGGCATGAGGGGAATGATGAGCAGTTGATGGGTGAGATCAATACCACTCCGCTAGTGGACGTGATGCTCGTCCTGCTCATTATTTTCATGGTTACGGCGCCGATGTTTACGCATGCGGTCAAGGTTGATTTGCCAAAAGCACAAAGCACACCCAACCGGGAAAAGCCCGATCGCGTAGCCATAGTCATCGAAGCGAGCGGCCGGACTTATTGGAATGCCGAGGCGGTTGGTGACGGCGAACTGAAGCAACGACTTGAGCAGGCATCGAAGTCTGATCCCCAGCCCGAGATTCATCTGCGCGCAGACAAGGACGCGCGGTATGAGTGGGTCGCGAAGGTCATGGCCGCGGCGCAGCGCGCGGGACTGCGCAAGATGGGATTTTTGACTGACCCCGCTGATGCCGGGGGAAATTGAGTGCTGATGTATGGCAATCATGCGGCGAACGGCGGAACCAGCATGGAGGGGTTTCGGCACTGTTTCGCCATCTATGGACTTCTGTTGGTATGCAAGCGGTCCCTGTGGTTAAATGAAATGATGGTGGGTTCAAACAAATTGGATAGTACGTCTGCGGATGTCGCCGAGGAGTTCATTCGGCGGACAGGCGCCCGTCTGACGCGGCCCCGCATCATGGTGCTCACTGTGCTTTTGAAGGCGGAACGCGCCCTCACGCATCACGAAGTAGAGGCCCGCTTGTCGGCTGACAGCGGCGTCAATCGGGTCACCATTTACCGTGTGCTGGAGTGGCTGACCGAAAACGGCCTTGCCCACAAGATCTCAGGGGACGACCGCATTTGGCGCTTTAATGCGGCAGCCCATGCCCACACGGGCCCGCACGCGCATTTCGAATGCAGTGACTGCGGACAGGTGTTATGTCTGGAACCTGTTGAAGCCAGGCCGGCGGTGAAGCTTCCGGCCGGATTCCGGCAGAAAGCGGTCGAGTTGACAGTGAAAGGCGTGTGCGCGGACTGCGGCCCGACGCAAAACAAGGCGCGAACAAGCGGTCGCCACCAGCACTGATTGCAAGCCGTTTTTTTTAAACAATAATGCAACTGAATTGCAAAAATTGATAACCATGGACCCCACTTTGATCTGGATCGCGGGCGCAACGATTATCGGCGGCGCGCTGAGCATGTTGGTTGCCGGCCTGTTGTCGTTTACGTTGTTGGCGCCCTGGGTGTCCTCGATGGTGAGTTATGCCGTTGGCGTATTGCTGGCCGCGTCATTCCTGCATTTGCTGCCGGAAGCGTTCATGCAGGCTGAAAACATTGAGGCGCTGTCTGCAACCGCGCTTGCGGGCCTGATCGGATTTTTTCTGCTTGAAAAAGCAGCCTTATGGCGACATCACCACGAGCCGCTGGGAGAGCAGCATGCCCGGATGACACACGGCCGGCGAACGGGTTTGCTGATTGTGGTCGGAGACGGCTTTCATAATTTTGTCGATGGCGTGCTGATCGCGGCTGCTTTCATGGCCGACACGAAGCTCGGGATCATGACCACCGTTGCAATAGTGGCTCACGAGGTGCCTCAGGAGGTCGGAGACTTCATGATTCTGCTGCATGCCGGTTACAGCCGCCGCCGCGCGCTGTTGCTGAATTTCGGCTCGAGCATGATGTCTCTGATCGGTGGTGTGACTGGATACTTTGCTCTCAACGACGCGAAGGATGCAATTCCATACATTCTGGTTCTGGCAGCTTCGAGTTTTGTATACATCGCACTGGCTGATCTGATTCCCGATCTGCACCGGCGTAATGACGCACGCAGCGTACTGACCCAAATGCTGTTTGTCGGTGCAGGTATTGCAACGATACTGGTCTCACAGGAGTGGCTGCATGGCCACTGACCCCGAAGAACAGCGCTTCTACCGCCGTGTTCAGGATGATCGCGGTGGACCTGTTGCCCGCCGGTATGCGAGGACACTGCTGTTCGCGGTACGTGGCAGCGATACGGAGATTGCCGCAGGACAGCGGTTCATGCCGCGTTTTGATGGTGATGGATTATTGCCTTGCGTGGTGCAGCATGCCGACAGCGGCGATGTGCTGTTCTGCGCAACAATGAACCGCGAAGCGTTATCACTGACCCTACGCAGTCGAATTGCGCATTTTTGGGCGGCTACTGGTCGCTGCCTGTGGCATCGCTGCGGTCCGGCCGGGGACCAGATGAGCGTATCCATGATTCTTGTTGATCAAGACCAGAAAAACCTGTTGCTGCAGGTACGGAGTGCAGCCCCGGTCCCGTCGCAATACGCCCGGCATATCGATCTCCTGTCACCGCCGCATGATCTTGCTGTCGCACTGAAACCGCGGGACAGAGCAACCGCAACGTATTATCAAAACGTAACAGGAGTGTTCACATGAAACGGGAAACTGCAGCCCAGATGCCGGTGACCATCCTTACCGGCTTTCTGGGGACCGGTAAAACCACTTTGCTAAACCGAATCCTGCGTGAAGATCATGGTTTGCGCATCGCAGTGATTGAAAACGAGTTTGGCGAAGCCGGTATTGACAATGAAATCCTGCTGCAGGAGCGTCAGGAGCAAATTGTCGAGATGAACAACGGCTGTATCTGCTGCACCGTCAGAGGTGACCTGGTGCGCATTCTTGGTGAGCTGAAATCGAAACGCAGCAGCGGTGTCCTCAAGTTCGACTGGGTGGTGATCGAAACGACGGGGCTGGCGGACCCGGCTCCTGTCGCACAGACCTTTTTTGTTGATGAAGAAGTTTCCGGTGAATACCGCCTCGACGCGATCATCACCGTCGTTGACGCAAAACACGGGCCCATGCAGCTTGATGAGCATCACGAGGCGCAGGAGCAGGTCGGATTCGCCGACCGTATTCTGCTGTCCAAGACCGATCTGGTGAGCGGCGGAGATGTTGAAGCGCTGCAAAAGCGGCTGCAAGCAATCAACCCGCGGGCACCGATTTTGCCCGTAGTGTTTGGCAGCGTTGATGTTGCTGAGGTTCTCGACATCCACGGATTCAGACTGGACACCATTTTGCAGGTGGATCCGGCTTTTCTGGAGGATGTCACCCACGAGCACGACGATGACATCGGCTCATTCGCATACCGCGATGCGGAAGCTTTTGACCTGGAAAGGCTGGAAACTTTTTTCAGCCTTCTTTTGCAAACTTACGGCACTGATTTACTGCGCTACAAGGGTGTGCTCAATATCGAAGGCAAGTCAAAGCGGGTGATTTTCCAAGGGGTGCACATGCTCTTCGGCGCGGACGAAGGCAAGCCTTGGGCGAACGGTGAACCCCGTGAGACAACGATGGTGTTTATCGGCCGTTCCCTGCCCCGTGCATTGATCGAAAAAGGTCTGGCAATGTGCCGTGCAAGCGTTGCCGCTGATCCGGCAGAGGTGCTGTCCTGATGAGCGTCCGTAATCTGAAAAAAGCGGGCCGTGTTCCTGCCAGCGCTGACGAACTGCTGGCGATGCCGGATTGCGACTATATGAGCGCGCCGCAAATCGCATTTTTCCATGATCAATTGCTGGCGTTGCGCCAGACTTTGATCGACAACGTCAACGAGACCAGTGCCCACCTGCAGCAAGTCGAAGTCGCCACAGATCCGATGGATCGTGCGACCCAGGAAGAAGAGCAGGCGATCGAGTTGCGAACCCGTGACCGCGAACGCAAGCTGATGCGCAAGATCGAGCAGGCGCTTGAGCGGATCAAGGACGGCAGCTATGGCTGGTGCGAGGAAACCGGAGAGGCCATCGGCCTGCAGAGGCTTTTGGCGCGGCCGACCGCAACGCTATGTCTGGAAGCTCAGGAGCGGCGCGAGAAGCGGGAGCGTGTTTATGGCCACTGAAGCGCTGAACGTGGTGCTGCCGTTCCATTTTCGCTACGCGCGCGATGCCGGCGACCTTGAAGCCATCCACACCCCTGGCGTCAATCTGGTGGTGTGGCGGCGCGAGCAGGAGCCGCTGATGAGCGGGCTGGTCGATGCTTTCAACGCTGCTCACGATCTGGATGTGGAGGCAGTGCTGCACAGCCACGACCCCGATGTCTGGATGTTTCTGTCCGATCTTCCGGCCTGCGGCGCACGCGACATGCTGGCTGCCGATATCGACTATCTGGCGCGACGTTTCGGCCGCATTTCCGGCTGCGCAAGCTTGCGCGTGCATCTCGAAAGCGTTTCCACCGATGCTTGCCGCCTGTTCCATGTTGATGCAGCTGCACTGCGTTTGCTGGTGACCTACAGCGGTTTTGGAACGCAGTGGGTGACCAATGACAACGTGCGCCGCGACCAGTTGATGGCGCAGGGTCGCAGCTTTGATGCCGCCAACCGTGCAATTGTTTCGAGACCGGCGCAGATCCGCAGTTGCAGGCCATGGTGGGTGACGGTGCAGAAGGGCGAGTCTTACCCGGGCAATGCCGGCAACGGCATTGTCCATCGTTCTCCGCCGATTGAGATGACCGGCGAACGCCGATTGAGACTGTGCATAGATGAGGTGAAACGATGAACATTGATGATTTGAACGGGCTGCCCCGCGTGGAAGATGTGTCTGAAGTGATGTCCGCCGAACATGCTGTGGTGGTGTCCGAAATCCGCGGCGCTCTCACGAACTGCGACAACCGGGGGATCGACAAGGCGACGGTCAACGCCGTGCTGATCGCCGAACTGCTGCCGCGACTGGTCGATGCCTACGGCCCGCTCGGTGTTGCCGGTGTACTCGGGCAACTGGCTGCCCATGTCGCGCAAAGCCACACCGGTGCGCCCTACACCCGCCAGTAGAAGGGGTTAATGTGATGACACAAGCCAATTCCCTGTCCGACCGCCTGCCGGTCACGGTGCTTTCCGGATTCCTCGGAGCCGGAAAAACCACGCTGCTCAACCATGTGCTGAACAATCGCGAAGGCCTGCGTGTGGCCGTCATCGTCAATGACATGTCCGAGGTCAATATCGACGCACAACTGGTGCGCGAAGGCGGCGCGGCGCTGTCGAGGGCGGAGGAAAAACTTGTCGAAATGTCCAATGGCTGCATCTGCTGCACGCTGCGCGAAGACCTGCTGGTCGAGATCAACAAGCTTGCACACGAGGGCCGCTTCGACTATCTGCTGATCGAGTCGACCGGAATTTCGGAGCCTCTGCCTGTTGCCGAAACCTTCACTTTCCGTGACGAAGAAGACCGCAGCCTTTCAGATGTCGCGCGGCTGGACACCATGGTGACGGTTGTTGATGCCTACAACTTTCTGAAAGATTACGCATCAAGTGATTATCTGCATGATCGCGGTGAAAGTCTGGGA
Organism: uncultured Bordetella sp.; assembly: GCA_964531455.1. Lineage (GTDB taxonomy): Bacteria > Pseudomonadota > Gammaproteobacteria > Burkholderiales > SG8-41. The sequence continues at coordinate 16,224 of CAZHFZ010000038.1, read as the reverse complement.
GAGGAAGACGAGCGTACGGTGGTTGATCTGCTGGTCGACCAGATCGAATTTGCCGACGTGATTGTCGTCAACAAGGGTGATCTGGTGAGCATGGATGAGATGGCACGTCTGGCGTCAATCCTGCATACCCTCAACCCGGAGGCTGAAATCGTGGTCTCAAAGTTCGGTGAAGTGCCGCTGCAGAAGATTCTGGATACCGGACGTTTTGACTTTGATCGCGCATCGGCAGCGCCGGGCTGGTTAAAAGAGATGCGGGGTGAACATCTGCCGGAGACCGAGGAATACGGCATTTCAAGTTTTGTTTATCGTGCGCGCCGGCCATTTCATCCGCAGCGATTCATGGATCTCATCCAGTCTGAATGGGACGGCGTGCTCCGGTCCAAAGGCTACTTCTGGCTGGCGACGCGTATGGATTTCGCCGGATCGTGGTCGCAGGCCGGCGGGGTTTGCCGGCACAGTGCCGCCGGCCTGTGGTGGGCCGCCGTGGATCGCAAGGACTGGCCTAAAGATCCGGAATACCTCAAACTTATTGATCAGAAATGGGTCAGAGACTTTGGCGACCGCAGGCAGGAGTTGGTGTTTATCGGCATCGGGATGGATCAGATCGGGATCCGGCAATTGCTCGATGACTGTCTGTTGACCGATGCGGAAATGACTGCAGGCGAAAGCGAGTGGCAGCGTTTCCAGGACCCGTTTCCACCCTGGACAAAGATCGAAGAGGAATGAGCGTGTTTGAACTGCGCGATGTGCGACACGAGTATGCCGGCAAGGACGTCTTGCGGGTGGCCGCATGGATTGCGCAGCAGGGTGATCAATGGCTGATGCTGGGGCCGTCGGGAAGCGGAAAAACGACGCTGTTGCATATTCTTGCCGGCATTCTGCGTACGACTTCCGGGCGGGCCCTGGTCGCCGGGCAGGATGTCAGCGGCTTATCGGCAAGCGATCTTGACCGCTTCCGCGGCCGCAATATTGGCATCATCCTCCAGCGCCTGCATTTGCTTTCCAGCCTGACCGTGGCCCAGAACGTATTGCTTGCGCAATATCTTGCCGGTGTGAAGCAGGACAGCGGGCGTGTTCAGGAAGTACTCGAAGGGCTGGATCTTGCCGACAAGGCGGACGCCCATCCTCACGCGCTGTCGCACGGACAGGCCCAGCGTGTCGCGATCGCGCGTGCCGTGGTCAACCGGCCTCGTCTGTTGCTGGCCGATGAGCCGACTTCGAATCTCGACGATGTGCGCTGCACGCAGGCGCTGGACCTGCTCCTGTCCCAGGCGGCGGCCTGCGGTGCGACCCTGGTGATCGCAACACATGATCAGCGCGTTAAAGCCCGGATATCCAATCACTATGTGCTTGGAGCAGTGCAATGAATCTCTTCAGGCTCTCTGCAAGTTATCTGCGCGCCCGCGCTCTGAATACGGCGCTGCAGGTCATTCTGTTTGCGCTGGGTATCGGCACCATCACCTTGCTGCTGCTGGCAACCACGCAGCTGGATCAACGCATGCGCCGTGACGCCGAAGGCATTGATCTGGTGATCGGTGCCAAGGGAAGTCCGTTGCAGATCATCCTGTCGGCGATTTATCACCTGGATGTGCCGACCGGTAATATTGCCTACAAACAGGCCAAGGAAATTTCAGCGCATCGGGCCGTCAAGAAAATCATCCCGCTGGCTCTGGGCGACAGCTACCGCGGCTTTCGCATCGTCGGCACCAACCATGACTATGTTGTGCATTACGGCGCCACGCTTAACGCCGGACGCTTGTGGGAAAAGCCGCTGGACGCCGTCATCGGTGCCGAAGTCGCGGCGCGCACCGGGCACGGTCTCGGCGCAAAATTCGCCGGGGCGCACGGACTTGGCGATGGCGGTGACATGCACGAGGGCGCTGACTACACCGTAGTCGGCGTGCTGGCGCCGAGCGGCACCGTGCTGGACCGGCTGGTGCTGACTTCGGTTGAAAGCGTGTGGGCGGTGCATGCCGAACATCTGGGCATACACGACATCGAGAATGTTGCCGCGCAGATGAAGGATGAGGAAAAGGAATACACCGCGCTGCTGGTGAAATATGCATCCCCGCTTGCTGCGGCGATCCTGCCCCGTTACGTCAACAACAACAGTGACATGCAGGCGGCTTCACCGGCCTACGAGACCGCGCGATTGTTCAGCATCATCGGCGTCGGGACCGACGTGCTGCGCGGCTTTGCGCTGGTACTGGTATTCAGTGCAGCGCTGTCGGTGTTCATTGCGCTATATAACGCGCTGGAAGAGCGGCGTTACGACCTCGCAGTCATGCGAACCCTGGGCGCTTCTCCGCAACGCCTGATGGCGTTGCTGCTTGGTGAGGGCATGTTGCTCGCCGGCGCAGGCGGTTTGCTCGGCATCGCGTTGGGACATGCTTTTGCCGAGATTGTCGGTTACGCGATGCGCGCGGCCCAGCAGGGAAGCATGACGGGTCGCCTGTGGCTGCCGGAGGAATTCCTGATTCTCGGACTTTCGATTGTTGTGGGTGCACTTGCTGCGCTGGTGCCGGCGTGGCGTGCGTATCGCACCGATATTGCAGGCACTCTTGCCCGCGGCTGACATCTTATGGCCGGCCGATCTGTTTTTAACTTGACCCTGGAGAGCAACACATGAAAAACAATGGATTCATTACGGCAGTCATGATTGTGGCGGCCCTCGCCGTACAACCAGTAATTGCTGCAGATAAAGCCAAATCCCACGGCGCAGCTGAAGTTAAAAAAGACATCGCCGACCATCGTGCGATGGCGGAGGCCCATCTCAATGCCGCGAAATGTTTTGAGTCCGGCAAATCCGAGAAGGAATGCCACGGTCAACTGGCCAAGGATTGCAAAGGACTGGCAATCGGCAAATACTGCGGGATGAAGCACAGCCACTAGTCTGTAGCGGGACTTGTGAAATCCTTGTAACTAATTGATTTTATTCATTTTATTAAACTTATGAAAATTCAACTTGGTGCAGTCATGCTTGCCTTGGCGGTCTCGGCCAGCGCGCAGGGATTCCAGGGTTCGGCAGGCAAGAATGATTTGATGAAAAAACCGGTGGATGCGGATGCCAATCTGCCGCCTTCACCCTATGCCTTGAAACCGCTGCCTGAATTGAAGGGCGTGACGTCCTGGAAGACGCTGGCCGATGTCAAAACCGTGAAGCAGAAAGATCGCTTTATCCCGGAGTTTGGCAAAAGCGTGGCGACGCTCGACAAGCAGGAAGTCCGCATCCAGGGCTTCATGATGCCCCTGGATATGGGGGAGCGGCAGAAGCGTTTCATCCTCGCGGCGCTGCCTCCCACCTGTTCGTTCTGCATGCCCGGTGGCCCGGAGCAGATGGTTGAAGTTCAGGCCAAAACACCGGTGAAATACGG
>CAZHFZ010000038.1:305-12750 GCA_964531455.1 uncultured Bordetella sp. | reverse complement strand
ATGAGCATTGTGTTCATGAACATCATGATCCCGATCGTCAGTTCGTTTCCGAAAAATGCGTATTTGATCTGGTTTACAGCCAGGTTCTCGGAGCGCTGCATGCCACCTATGGCATGCATTTCGCTGCGACCGACGCCGTCGCCCCGGTGGTCGCTGTTTCGCGGCTGCGTTCCTTCAGCGCAAGCGTCCCCTACGATTCCCGCGGCCCCCCTGCGTTCTCCTGATCGGCTGCCGGCTCGTCCGGCGAAATCCCTTTAGATCATTTGCGGAGCGTGCTGCGCCGGCCTGTTTGGCCGGGCGCGCTGTTCCGCCATTCGGAGAACGTCATGAGATGCAAGCGCCCCATGCTTGCGCTGATGGCTGTTGCGGTTCACGCCGCTACAGCCCACGCGCAGGTCAGCAGCAATTCCGCCCCGGCAACCCTGCCTGAAGTGATCGTCACCGGCAATCCGCTGGGCAGCGATCTTTTTGAAATGGCTTCACCTGCTTCAATCCTGCAGGGGGAAGATCTTTTCCGGTTGCGCCGTTCCACGATCGGCGACACGCTTGATGGTCTGCCTGGCGTCGCCGCTACGGGCTTCGGTCCCAACGCCAGCCGCCCGGTGATCCGCGGCCTGGATGGTGACCGTATACGTCTGTTGCAGAACGGCACCGGTGTGCTGGATGCATCGTCGCTGAGTTTTGACCATGCGGTATCGATTGATCCGTTGGTGATCGAGCGTGCGGAGGTCGTGCGCGGCCCCGCTGCGCTGTTCTACGGCGGCAGCGCCGTTGGTGGCGTTGTCAATGTGATCGACAATCGCATTCCGCAAACCGCAGTGCAAGGTGTCAGTGGTCGCGTCGAAGGCCGCTTTGGCGGCGCCGAGCGCGAGAAAGCCGGGGCTGTTGTGTTTGAAGCCGGTAATGGCAGCCTCGCATTGCATGCGGATGTTTATTCGCGCAATACCGAAGACCTGAAGATCAAGGGCTTTGCGCGTTCGGCCCGGCAACGGATTGCGGATCCGCAGCCTGTCGAGGCGGAAGGTACTTTGCCGAACAGCGCTTCAAAATCAGATGGTGGCGCATTCGGCCTGTCGCATACCTGGGTCAATGGCTACATTGGTATTTCCCGTTCCGGTTTCAATTCCATCTACGGTACGGTGGCAGAACCGACGGTCACTATCGACATGCAAAGCAGCCGTTGGGACATTGCCGGCGAGGTGCGTGAACTGGGCAACGTCATTCGTTCACTCAAGTTCAAGGCGGGCAAGACCGACTATGAACACACTGAACTGGACGCTGGCGTACCGGCGACGCGTTTTACCAACAAGGGACATGACATTCATCTCGAAGCCACCCACGGCAAACTGGGTCCGTTCCAGGGGGCATTCGGCCTGCAGGTCACGGATTTCGATTTTTCGGCCCTGGGTGCCGAGGCCTTTGTCCCGTCAACGAGCACCAATTCCCGCGCGGCATTCTTTTTCGAGGAACTGCCGCTGGGATCCCTGAAGCTGACGTTCGGCGGCCGTCATGAACGCAGCGAAGTCGGCAGCGAAGGCGGTGGTCCTGTGCCGTTTGGCGGCGCTGGTCCGCGTTTCGATCCCGCGCAGACAAAAACGTTCAGCGGCAACAGCGGAGCGATGGGGGCGGTTTGGAGCTTTTCTCCAGGCCTTGCGCTCGCGGTGAACGGCGCATATACCGAGCGCGCACCGACGTATTACGAGCTCTTTGCCAACGGACCGCATGCGGCGACCGGGGTGTATGAGATCGGCAATACAGCGTTCGGCAAGGAAAAATCCAAGGCGCTGGATGTGACGCTGCGCATGAAGTCGGGCAAACATTCGGGCAGCATCGGGGTGTTTCAGAATCGCTTCGACAATTTCATTTCATTGTTCAATACCGGCAACACCCGCGGTGCTGACGGTGAACTGAATCCGCCCGATGCCGGCGACGGCACCTCTTTGAACACCGGCGAAGAAATCCTTCCGGAGTTTGCCTACCGCGCGGTTCCTGCACGATTTCGCGGTATTGAGGGTGAAGGACGCTTCCGGGTGATGGAGCGGGGCGGCACGCTCGATCTGCTGCTCAATGCGAGTTATGTGCGCGCCGACGACAAGAGCACCGGCTTGCCCCTGCCGCGCATATCGCCATTGCGGTACGGCATCGGTGTTGATTACCGCCAGGACCGGCTCGGTGCCCGCGTTGATGCCACCTTTTTCGAAGAGCAGGATCGTGTAGCCGCAGGGGAATTGCCGACCGACGGTTACACCATGCTCAACGCAACGGTGAGTTACCGCCTTCCGGCTCCGGGAGTCAGGCTGGAAGCATTCCTGCGCGGGGTCAACCTGCTCAATGAAGAAGCGCGGAATCACGTGTCCTTTCTGAAGGATATCGCGCCGCTCGGCCGGCGCAGTGCCCAGATCGGCTTGCGCGGGCAGTTCTGATGAAGCAACGGCCGCGGGTATTTCCATATCCGCGGCCGTTTGTGGTTGCAGTGCCGTTTCGCCGATAATGTCCGGCTCCTAAGCATCTCCGTTCCCAAAAGTATTCAGTAATGACTCAATCCAGCGCCGTCCCATCGCAGCCCCCGGTCATTGACCTGATGTCATCGTCGAGCCGGCTGCTTGCGGGCTGTCTGCTGGCGAGCGTTGTTCTGCATGTTCTGGTGGCGCTGGGATTACCCGGCTGGTGGCGTTCTGAGCCGCCGCAGATTCCTGCCGTTCTGGACGTGGTGTTGATACCGCAAAGTGAAGTGGTCCCGGCAGTTCCTGTGGCGCCCTCAGTTTCACCAGTGAATCCAAGGGCCAAAGCTGCAGAAGCGGCCCCTGCACCGCGCACGGCTTCCGTGGTCTCTGCGGCACCTGTCGATACCGCCCCGCCGGTCGCGACGGAGACCGCGGTTTCTCCGGTCGCGGAATCCGCGAGGCAGGCGGCTGCTCCTCCGGCGCCCTCTGTGGCGCCCCGTGCAGAGCAGACCGTCACGCCTCCAGTATTTAATGCGGCCTATCTGCGAAATCCGCCGCCGCGTTATCCGCCGGCTGCGCGCCGAAACAGCGAAGAAGGTACGGTTGTGCTGCGAGTGCTGGTGACGACGGACGGTACGGCGTCACGCACCGAGATTGATCGTTCCAGCGGGTCGGCTGCGCTGGATAGTGCTGCCCTAGAAGCGGTTCGCAGCTGGCGTTTCGTACCGGCAAGGCGCGGCACCCAGAATATCGAGGACTGGGTGCGGGTCCCGGTGGTTTTCCGGCTCGAATCCTGATTCCTGGAGGGGTTGAAAACCGCCCCTGACATCCCCAGCTAGCTTCCGCGAACGGTTAAACTCCGGGCGCCCCCATTACCAACTCCGGAATTACCATGGCAGACCCCGTGTTTCATGGCACCACCATACTCTCGGTTCGACGCGGCAAGCGTGTGGCGCTTGGCGGCGATGGCCAGGTGACGCTGGGCAACATCGTGGTCAAGGCAACGGCGCGCAAGATCCGTCGCCTGTACCAGGACCGCATCCTTGCCGGATTCGCCGGCGGCACCGCAGACGCATTTACGCTGTTTGAGCGCTTCGAAGCGAAACTTGAAAAGCATCAGGGCAATCTGATGCGATCCGCAGTGGAACTGGCCAAGGACTGGCGCACCGATCGCATGCTGCGCCGGCTTGAGGCCATGCTGTCGGTCGCCGATGCCGAACACTCCCTCGTCATCACCGGCAACGGCGATGTGCTCGAGCCCGAGTTCGGCATCGTTGCCATCGGCAGCGGCGGCGCCTATGCACAGGCGGCAGCGCGCGCCTTGTTGGAAAATACCGCACTGGATCCTGCCGACATTGTCAAAAAATCGCTGACGATCGCCGGTGATCTTTGCATCTACACCAACCAGAACCATTTAATCGAAACACTGGATTGAGCGATAAGGATCGAGGCGTGAGGATTGAGGATTGAGTAAAGCCTCTGCCGCCCCTTCAATCCTGAACCCGCGATCCTCAAAATCATGACGCCCATGACCCCGCAGGAAATCGTCCACGAGCTCGACAAACATATCGTCGGACAGAACGACGCCAAGCGCGCTGTGGCAATCGCATTGCGCAATCGCTGGCGACGGCAGCAGGTGCCCGACCCGCTGCGTCAGGAAATCACGCCCAAGAACATACTGATGATCGGGCCTACCGGTGTGGGCAAGACCGAAATCGCGCGCCGTCTGGCGCGACTCGCCAGTGCGCCATTCATCAAGGTCGAGGCGACCAAATTCACGGAAGTCGGTTATGTCGGGCGTGACGTCGACACCATCATCCGTGATCTGGTTGATGCCGCGATCAAGGACGCGCGTACCGAAGCGATGCGTCGCGTGCGGCATCAGGCACAGGATAGCGCTGAGGAGCGGGTTCTTGATGCGCTGTTGACCCCGGCGCGTGATACCGCCGCGGAAAATGAATCAACGACACGGCAGAAATTCCGCAAGATGCTGCGCGAGGGTGCGCTCGATGACCGGGAAATCGAACTCGACGTCGCTGCGCAGCCGGCGCAGATGGAAATCATGACGCCACCGGGCATGGAAGACCTCAGTTCCCAGTTGCAGGGCATGTTCCAGAACCTCGGCGCCGGACGACGCAAGTCACGCAAGCTGAAAATTGTCGATGCGATGAAGCTGTTGATCGACGAGGAGGCGGCCAAACGCGTCAACGATGAGGAGCTGAAGGCCGCGGCGGTCACCAATGTCGAGCAGAACGGCATTGTCTTTATCGACGAAATCGACAAGGTGGCTACGCGCTCCGAGATGTCGGGTGCCGACGTGTCACGCCAGGGCGTACAGCGTGATCTGCTGCCGCTGGTTGAAGGCACAACGGTGACCACCAAATACGGAATGATCCGCACCGATCACATTCTGTTCATCGCCAGCGGCGCGTTTCATCTGTCCAAACCGTCTGATCTGATTCCGGAGCTGCAGGGCCGGCTGCCGATCCGTGTCGAACTGAAAAGCCTGACCGTGGAAGATTTCGAGCGCATTTTGACGGGCACCGATGCCTGCCTCACCCGTCAATATGAAGCACTGCTCAAGACTGAGGATGTTGAACTGGTATTCCAGCCTGATGCGGTGCGACGTCTTGCCGAAATCGCCTGGCAGGTGAACGAACGCACCGAGAATATCGGTGCGCGCCGTTTGCATACGGTGATGGAGCGTTTGCTCGAAGAGATTTCCTTTGACGCGGGCCGCCATGCACAGACGGTGACAGTGGATGCCGCCTATGTCGATGCACGCCTGAAGAATCTCGCGCAGAGCGAAGACCTCGCTCGCTACGTGTTGTAACTCCCTCAGTACCCGGCGTTTGACGCACTTCGCCGGCTGCGCGTAACATCCGCCCTATGCGTTTGTTCATGCACCGGCGGATTATTTCTGGAATCGCCCTCCTGGCGTTCCTGTTCGGCATCGCTTTGCCGGCGCTGGCCGTTGTGCATCAGTCCATTGATCCTACGGCCTATGCAACGATCTGCCGCGTTGATACTGGCGCGGCAACCGACCCGGCGGCCCCAGGCGCACCGCAGGACAAATTCAAATCCGCACACTGCCTGATGTGTGTGAGCACGGCGTCGCCGCCACCGGTGAGCGCAGCCGTGGCGGTTGTTGTTTCCACTGTTCCTGAACTGTTACTGCCTTTTGATCGCAGCCCTCTAGTGGCCAGCGATGCTGCGGCGCTCCAGCCGCAGAATCCGCGCGCACCGCCGCGCGGCTGATCCCCCAGCTGTTTTCTTAGCTGTTCCCTGTCGCGCCGCTTTTGCGGCCGGTGGCTTTGCGCCATTGGTTTGTGTGCCGGCATTCTATTTAACTATATGATTTTAAAGGAATAATTATGAGCCACTCTTACGTCCGCTCGACCGTGACTGTTGTTGTTGCCTTGATCCTGCAGGTCAGCGTGTCCCATGCACAGGAAGTCAGCGTCAAGGATGCCTGGATACGCGGCACGGTCCAGGGCCAGAACGCCACCGGCGCCTTCATGGAACTCACCGGCAAGTCGAATGCCCGGCTGGTTGGCGGTTCGAGTCCGGTCGCCAAGGTTGTTGAAGTGCACAACATGAAAGTCGAAAACGGGGTGATGAAGATGTTCCCGGTTGAAGGTGTTGAATTGCCAGCCGGTAAACCGGTGAAGTTGGCACCCGGCGGCTATCACGTGATGCTGATGGATCTGCAGAAGCCGCTGAATGCCGGTGACAAAGTGCCGCTGAAACTGACCTTTGAACTGGCGAACAAGAAACGTGAAACCGTTGATCTGACGGTTGATGTCCGTGACCTGAAAGGCGCCGCCAAGGTCGAGCCGAAGGGCCACCATGGACACTGATGCAGATCAACCGCAGGCCGGCATTCCGCCTGAAGTCGATGCGCTGATGCGGTTGCTTGCCAACCTCAATGCCGGCGCAATGCTGGCGTTGTGTTTGTGGCTGGCGTTTGCTGCGCTGGATTTCAACTCACGCCACGTCGATGCTGCCGGGGTAATCGAAGTGCAGGGCTGTGACTGCACGCTGCGTGAAGTCACTGACTGGTCGGGCCGCATGAATGTCGCCGCGAACGGTCGTTAAAGATGCTCGGATATGAGTAATCAAATTGGCTAAAGGGAAAAAATGAAAACAGAAAAACAGGATTTCATTAATTTCGGAGTCAGGGCACGTTCAGTAATGGCGTTGGCCCTTGCAAGTCTGATAAGTTCGAACGCCTTTGCGCAGAGCGAAGGCTTCCCCACGTTGCCAACCGTGACCGTGACCGGCACCCGCGAAGCGGAGAAAATTTCGGAAACCCCGGTCTCAGTCGGCGTGGTGACCCGCGAGTCAATCCAGCTGACCCGCCCGGGACATCCCTCGGAAATACTTGGGCAGGTGCCAGGCGTCGCGGTCGGGATTACGAATGGCGAAGGTCATACAACAGCGATCCGCCAGGGTTTCACTACATCGCCTCTTTATCTGTTTCTGGAAGACGGAATCCCTACGCGCGCAACCGGCAACTTCAATCACAATGCACTTTTTGAGCTGAACATTCCCGGAGCCGGCGGGGTTGAAGTAATTCGTGGTATCGGCACTGCACTTTATGGATCTGATGCGATTGGCGGGATCGTCAACGTACTTACGAGGCAACCAGCCTCCAAACCTGGTGCCGATGCGTCCGTTGAATTCGGCCAACATGGCTATCAGCGATTACTCGGTGGTTTTGATTCCGGGCGAGTCGAGAAGAATGCGTTTCGTGCCGACGTCAATGTGACACATGCCGACGGCTGGCGGATCAAAACCGGATATGACCGTGAAAGTCTGAATCTGCGCTGGGATCGAGAACATGACAGCCAGACCGTTATAAAAACAATTCTTGGCTATTCGAAGATCGACATGGAAACGGGGGCCAACAGCGCCTTGCCTTATGACCTCTATGTGAACAATCCAACGGTTAATCTCCGTTCCCCCGCGTTCCGGCAGGTTGAGGCACTCAGACTGTCAACCTCGGTGGCAAGGGACCTTGGCGACGGCAAGGAGTTGACTGTTACGCCATACATCAGAAACAACTCGATGAATCTCAATGGATCATTCAACTTCACAGGTGATGCCCGGATTGAAGAGACTGAAGTCTGGTCTTATGGCGTGTTGGCAAAGTTGCGCAAGGATTTCGAGGGCAGCCTGCGAGCCCGATTAATTGCTGGTCTGGATCTTGATTACAGCCCGAGTGATCGCAAGGAAACCAAAATCAACCTGACGTCCGTACTGGTCGGTCCTAATACGCTTTACACCCAGTACACCGGATATACGCTGGGCAACGCAATCTACGACTACGAGGTCGACTACACCAGCGCGGCGCCTTATGCGCACTTTGAGGTTTCACCATCAGAGAAATTGCGTGTAACGATGGGTTTGCGTTATGACTATGCGCAATACGACATGAAGAACCGGCTGGCGGCGGGATTCACCGCGGCTTCTGGCCGACAGTATTATTCCCCGGCTGAGGCCAGTGTCGAATTTACGAGGCTGAGCCCGAAACTCGGGGCGACTTATGCGCTGAATGATCAATCCCATGTCTATGCTTCATACAATCAGGGTTTTCGTACGCCATCCGAAAGCCAGCTGTTCCGGGGTGGGCGCGCCGACGCAGGGGCACTCGCGACACAGCAGGCGCAGGCTCGAGCGCTTTCGAACGCAGCGTTGAATCTCAAGGCGATCAAGGCTGAACAGTACGAACTGGGGTTCCGAGGCCTCGCCAGTGAATGGAACTACGAGGTTGTAGGTTATCTGCTGACCAAGAAGGACGATCTTCTCGGCCAGAGAGATGCAACGGGCTTCACGGTTCAGACCAACAACGGCGAAACCGAACACAAGGGTATTGAACTCGGGCTTGGTAAAACCCTGCTGCCGACGCTGCGTTTTGATCTTGCCGGGTCTTACGCAAAACACATCTACAAAAACTGGGTCACTTCAACGATCAACTATTCGGGCAAGGAAATCGAAGCTTCGCCACGACTTCTGGGCAATGTACGGTTGACCTGGAAGCCGATGGCGGGCACGACTACACAGCTTGAGTGGGTCAAGATCGGATCATATTTCCTTGATCAAGAGAACCGTTTTGGCAAGTATCCCGGACACGATCTGTTCAACCTGCGCGCCAGCCAGATGGTCTCGAAGGATTTTTCGGTTTTTGCGCGCCTTACGAATATCCTCGACAAGCGATATGCCGACAGTTCGTCCCAGAGTGCGGCAACCGGCGGACTCTATTCGCCGGGTCTGCCTCGTACCCTTTATGCAGGGGTTGAAGCCAAATTTTAGGAAAAATATTCAATGGATAAGCGGCGATTGAACTGGTGGTTTTTCGGGCTGAAGGCTATTTTTATATTCGGCCCGATTATCGCTTGCGCCCATACCGGCGATCATCAGGCTGGCAAAAGCGCCAAAGAGTCGAAATCCGCCCCGAGGCCGCAACTTGCCATCAGCGCAGCAATTGCTCCGGACGGAAGGCTCTGGGTAACCGGAGTGAACGCAGAACGCAAACTATACGTTCGCGCTGCCGCGCCCGGTTCAAGGGCTCTGGGGGAACCCAGAGTCCTTAATACCTTGAACGATGTTATTGCAGCCGAGGGGGAAAATCGTCCAAAGATCGTTTTCGGTCCGAATCAGTGGGTAGTCATTACTTATACCCAGCCGTTATCAAAGCCGTATACCGGTGAGATCCGCATGTTGCGATCAGAGGATGGCGGGAAAAGCTTTTCTGCGCCATTCACCGTGCATCAGGACCGGCAGATCATCACCCATCGGTTTGAGTCGGTGGCGTTTGACGACAAGGGCACTTTGCACACGCTCTGGATCGACAAACGCGATGGCGAAGCTTTGAAATCGCATAAACCTGCCGGCGAAAAAGCCGCTAAAGCGCCGGCATACCGGGGAGCTGCGATTTATCGCAACGAATCCCGGGACGGGGGAAAAACATTTGGTCCGGATCTAAAAGTTGCGGATCACAGCTGCGAGTGTTGCCGTATCGCCATTGTGCCGGTCCCTTCCGGCAATCTGGCGGCAATGTGGCGTCATGTTTTTGTGCCCAACGAACGGGATCATGGTTTCGTGTTAATCGGTACAAATACGGCAGGGCGACCTGTAACGCGGGCGACTTATGACCGATGGGCACTTGATGCCTGTCCTCATCATGGTCCGGGTCTGGCGCTTGGCGCATCCGGTGAATTTCACGCGGTCTGGTTTGGAGATAAAGCAGGAAAGGTTCGGGCCCGCTATGGGCGCCTTAATGCGGATGGATCCCCGGCCGGTGAGCCGGTTGAACTACCAGACGAGCGCGCCGAACATGCGGACATCAGGATTGCAGGCCGGAATATTGTGATCTCGTGGCGCAGTTTTGACGGGGTGGCGACAAACTGGCGGGCCTGGATTTCAAGAAACGCCGGCACATCATTCGAGGTGCGTAATGTCAGAACGACAAAAGGCCTCAATGATTACCCGATCATGGTTACAGAAGGCAGCGCTGTTATTGGCCTGTGGAATACGCCGGAAGGAGTACAAATTGAGAAGCTTGTCGACTAGTTTCTGGATGGTTGCCTCGGTTATTGGTTTGCTGGTTCCCGCCGGCGCATCCGGACGCCCGCCGGCCAAAGTGGAAGTTTTTGATACCAAAACATGGCGGGCAGTAACAGCCTCGATAGCCGAACCTTCAATCATTGTTTTTTCCGCAACCGATTGCGTGCATTGTCCCGCGGTTATCCAGAAATTGGCGAAGGACAAGACCCGTTACGGGAAAAACGTGAAGTTGGTCGCGGTTGTCATGGATGGGACTCCCGGCATGAGGGCCAAGGCGCCTTACGATCTGGTGGATCGGCTGTTCATTTTTGAAGGCAACGATCAGGCAATAAGGTATTCGGTAAATCCCGACTGGCGCGGTGTTACTCCTTATACGGTTCTTCTGTCTCCGGGGAAATCTCCAAAATATGTGATTGGACCGCCAGCGGAGAAGGATCTGTTGGCCATGATGTCAAAGTAAGTGATTTACCTGTTTCAAAAATGACAAATCAAGGCGTTGCTTTTGTCCGTTTACTGGGTGGGCTACAGATGATCGCTGGGCGATGGACTGGGGTCCTGTTTGTGGCGGCGCTCCATGGCGCGGCACTTTATGTACTCATCGCTCATCAAACATTGCCATTACCAGTAAACCTTTCGCCGGTTTTTGTTGAATTTATTGCTCCGCCGAGTTCCGAGACTCATCGTCAGGAGCTGCCGAAACCTTCACCGGTTAAAGAGCGCTCAATTGAACTGCCACTGCAGCGGCAGTTGATGACAGCGAACCCGGCACAAATGCCCTCGGACTACGTTGGTGTGGTGCCGCCGGGTCAGCCTGAACCGGTTGCCGAGGTGAGGCAACCAGCGCCGCCCAGTGGGCCATTGAAGCTCGGCTCCGAATTGTCTGTGGCCTGCCCTGAGCGCCGCGCGCCGGTATATCCGATGGTTTCGCGTCGCATGGGAGATACGGGCGTCGTTGTGCTTTGGGTCGAACTTGAGGAAAGTGGTGCTATAGCGTTTGCCCGTGTCGAAAAGTCGAGCGGCCACGTACGTCTTGACGATGCAGCACTTGCGGCAGTGAAGATGTGGAAATGCAATGTGCCGATCCGCGAGGGGCGACCTGTTCGCGCCGTCGCACTTCAACCGTTTAATTTCATGCTGGAAGGGCGCTGACTCATGGATTCATCAACAACAGGCGGACTCGGCTTCGCCCATTTTCTTGCACAGACCGATACGGTCGGACGATTTGTTCTTGCAGCACTGCTCATCCTGTCGATGATGAGCTGGTATTTCATTGTGACCAAGGCGATCGCCAACTTTCTTGCGCGGCGCAGAGCGGTGGAGTTTCTCGCCCGCTTCCGGCGGCAGGGGCCGTTGTTGATCCCCGAAGAGCCGGACGATAACGCATTCAGCCGATTGGCAGGCGAGTGCATGAAGTCTCTGGCTGATACGCCATATCAAAAACTGGAACAGGCCGGCGGCATGACCGAGTTTCTGACACGGACCCTGAACAATGCGATTGACCAAGAGGCGGCGCGTGTGGAGCGTGGATTGACCGTGCTGGCCTCTGCCGGCTCGGCCGCCCCATACATTGGTTTGTTTGGCACGGTTTGGGGCATTTACCACGCCTTGATCCAGATCGGCCTCAGCGGACAGGGTACCTTGGACAAGGTTGCGGGTCCGGTGGGGGAGGCGTTGATCATGACGGCTCTCGGACTTGTAGTTGCGATACCGGCTGCACTCGCTTACAACGCCTTCGGACGGCACAACCGCCTATGGCTGGCGCAGCTGGAGTCTTTTGCGCACGAGTTATATGTCCTGATGACGGTCAAGGCAGGTGTACCCGTCAGCGTACGGAAATAAGCCATGGCCCGGACTTCTTTCCGGCGCTACCGTGATGCAGCGGCCAATGCTGATATGAATGTTGTGCCGCTGGTCGACGTGATGCTGGTATTGCTGGTGATTTTCATCGTCACCGCGCCGCTGCTGACGCATGCGGTCAAGATCGAACTGCCAAGAGCAAGCAGTCAGGTGAATGTCCAGAAACCCGAACATGTCGAATTCGGAATTCGCGAGAACGGTGATCTGTTCTGGAACGGGGAAAAACTCGCGTTTGCGGAGTTGACGGCACGCTTCACAGCCGCTGCGGCTCAGGTTCCGCAACCGGAGTTGCATATTCGAGCAGACCGGCTGACCCCCTACGAAAATGTGGCCAAGGTCATGTCTGCAGCGTCAAAGGCCGGTTTGGTTCGCATCGGGTTTCTGACTGATCCGGCGATCACGCCCTAGCGGTCAACGATTGACAACAATCGGCTTTGTTCCAAATGTCTGACCAGCGCGGTCAGCCGCTTCGCGTGCAGCGGCTTCGCTGGGGTAGGGCCCTGCCTGAACCCTGAACACACCACCGCTGCTCTCGATGCGAAGCGTTCCGGCGAGCCAATCGGCCTGTGATTGCA
>CAZHFZ010000038.1:0-295 GCA_964531455.1 uncultured Bordetella sp. | reverse complement strand
GACATGAAACTGTCTGCGTTGGCTTGGATGCCGAATGCGCCAAACTGAAGAAAACTACCGCCGGCGACGGCGGTGCCGGCGCTAAGAGCAGGCGCGGCTTGCGTGACCGGGGCAGGTATTGCTGGCGTCACCGGCGGCAATGCCGCAACTTCAATGGCCGGAGCAGCCAGCGGTTTTGCTGTCGCCACCGGCGGTGGTTCCGCGGCCGTTGCAACACCGGGAATGATGCTTTCGACTTCGACCATGCCGCTGCCGCTGGCGATGATGCCCAGTTTGTAGGCCGCCGTATAAGAGA
>CAZHFZ010000037.1:9340-35718 GCA_964531455.1 uncultured Bordetella sp. | reverse complement strand
ATCGTGCTCTACATCGCGGCAATGTGGATTGCCGGCGTGATGCAGGGCCTGATGTGGCGCGCGGTGAATCCCGACGGCACGCTGACCTATGCCTTCGTTGAGTCAGTCAAGGCCACCTATCCCTACTACATGGTGCGCCTGCTCGGTGGAACCTTGTATTTCTCCGGGATGCTGATCATGGCCTACAACGTGTTCAAGACCGTGGCGGGGCAGAAGCCGTCTGAGGCGACGATACCCGCAGTTTCCGGGGCGCATGCCTGATAATCGTAAGCAATTGAATATAAACAACTTTTAGAAATATCAGGAGAATACATGGACACTTCGGGCCATGCGGTGATCGAGAAGAACATGGGGCTGATGATCGTGCTGATCATTGTGGCGATCAGCTTCGGCGGCCTTGTCGAAATCGTGCCGCTGTTCTTCCAGAAATCGACAACCGAACCGGTTGCCGGTCTAAAACCTTATACGGCGTTGCAGTTATCGGGGCGTGACGTTTACATCCGTGAGGGCTGCTACAACTGCCATTCACAGATGATCCGTCCCTTTCGGGCCGAGACCGAGCGTTATGGTCACTACTCGGTGGCGGGTGAGTTCGTCTATGACCACCCCTTCCAGTGGGGCAGCAAGCGCACTGGACCGGATCTCGCGCGCGTTGGCGGTCGCTATTCGGACGACTGGCATCGTGTGCATCTGATCAATCCTCGCGATCTCGTGCCGGAGTCGAACATGCCGGCGTATGCCTGGCTGGCTACTGCTCAGCTGGATGCCGAAGGCGTACCGGGAAAGATGCGCGCGCTGCGCAAGCTTGGTGTTCCCTACACCGAAGAAGACATCGCCACGGCGAGCGAAGCCGTAAAAGGCAAAACAGAACTGGATGCGCTGATCGCGTACCTGCAGGGACTGGGTACAGCACTGCGCAACGTGAGATAAGCCATGGATATCAATCTGGTGCGTTCGATACTGACTGCGGTGATGTTTGCCGTGTTCATGGGCATCGTGTTCTGGGCCTGGAGTGGCCGGCGCAAGTCGGACTTTGAGGCTGCGGCCCGGTTGCCGCTGGATGACGATTTTGCAGAGCAGGAAATGGCGCGCAATAACGGAAGCAAGGGGAGAGCGCAATAATGAGTGATTTTGTTCACGACGGCTGGAGCCTTTATATCGCCATCATCACGCTGGCCAGCCTGGTTGCCTGTGCCGTGCTGCTCAAGCTGATGTCCACGCGCAAGATGGCGCCGGGCGAAAAACCGGGTACCACGGGCCACATCTGGGATGAAGACCTGCAGGAATGGCATAACCCGCTGCCGAGCTGGTGGATGTGGCTGTTCTACATCACCATCGTGTTTGCGCTGGTCTACCTGATTCTTTATCCGGGGCTGGGTTCATACAAGGGTTATCTGGGCTGGACCTCCACGGGGCAGTACCAGGACGAGCAGAAGCAGGCTACGGCAACCTTTGGCCCGATCATCGACAAGTACCTCAAGCAGGATGTGCAGACCGTAGCGGCCAATCCGGAAGCCCGGGAAATCGGGCAGCGACTGTTCCTCAATTATTGCGCCCAGTGTCATGGTTCGGATGCCGGCGGTTCCAAGGGCTACCCCAATCTGCGCGACAGTGACTGGCTATATGGCGGTACGCCCGAAGCCATCAAGACGACGCTGATCAATGGACGCATTGGTGCGATGCCCCCGATGGGTGCTGCCGTAGGCGGAGCCGAGGATGTGCGTGATGTTGCACATTTCGTGCTGTCGATTTCCGGCCGTACGCATGACAGCATGCGGGCACAGCGCGGCAAGCCCAAGTTCGCATCGACCTGTGCGGCCTGCCACGGACCGGATGGCAAGGGCAATCAGCAAATCGGCGCGCCCAATCTGACGGACGATATCTGGCTGCATGGCGGCACCGAAGCGGTGATTATCGAAACCATCGTCAAGGGTCGGATGAACCAGATGCCTGCGCACAAGGACTTCCTGGACGAGGGCAAGATCCACCTGCTGTCCGCCTACGTACTGGGGTTGGCTGGACAGGCTGCAAAATAAAATGCGGGCGCCGGATAACGTAGCCGAACCGGCGCCGGCTGCGGATGAGCTGGAGACCTCATTATACGAGGTCCGGAAGAAGATCTATGCGCGCGCCGTCAGCGGACTGTTTGCCCGCTGGCGGATCGCGCTGGTCATCATCACCCAGTTGGTCTTTTACTGTTCGCCGTGGTTGAACTGGAACGACCGTCAGGCTGTCCTGTTCGATCTCGTATCGCGAAAATTCTATATTTTCGGTCTGGTGTTCTGGCCTCAGGACTTCATTTTCCTGACGGCATTACTGATCATCTCGGCATATTCGCTGTTTCTGTTTACCGCAGTTGCGGGACGGCTGTGGTGCGGTTATGCCTGCCCGCAGACGGTCTACACCGAGATGTTCATGTGGATCGAGCGCAAGATCGAAGGCGACCGTGTACAGCGGATGCGCCTCGACCAGTCTGAACTCAGTGCACGCAAGTTTGGTCTGAAGTTGTTAAAACACGGTGTGTGGATTGCCGTCGCGCTGTGGACCGGTTTCACGTTTGTCGGTTACTTCACGCCGATCAAGACATTGGCCGCCTCGTTCTCGCCATGGGCACTGGGGACGTGGGAAACGTTCTGGATTTTCTTTTACGGTTTTGCCACCTACGGCAATGCCGGCTGGATGCGTGAGCAGGTATGCAAGTACATGTGCCCCTATGCCCGCTTCCAGAGCGTGATGTTTGACCCGGATACGCTGATCATCACCTATGACGCCAAACGCGGTGATCCGCGCGGCGCGCGCGGCCGCAAAGCCGATCCCAAAGCGATGGGGCTGGGTGACTGCGTGGACTGCAATATCTGCGTGCAGGTCTGCCCGACCGGCATCGATATCCGCAAGGGCTTGCAATACGAGTGCATCGGTTGTGCGGCTTGCATTGACGGTTGTGATCAGGTCATGGACAAGATGGGTTATGCACGCGGGCTGATCCGTTATTCCACCGAAAACGCGGTCAAGGGAAAATACTCAGATCAGGAAATCAAGAGCCATGTCGCCCGTCCACGGGTACTGATTTACACCGCTTTGCTGGTGCTGGTCGTCATTGCCTTTTTTGCCGGATTGCTGATGCGCAGCCCGCTCAAGGTCGATGTCATCCGTGACCGCGGTGCGATGGTGCGGGATGGCGGTGGCGGGTTGATCGAAAATGTCTACCGGCTTCAGTTCATCAATACCGAAGAAGCGCCACGCCGTTATCAAGTGACAGTAAGCGGTTTGAACGGGATGCAGCTGGTGGTGCGCCAGCCAATCGAGGTTCCGCCGGCTACAACCCAGACGTTTCCGGTTTCGGTCAAGCTGGATCCGACCGGGTTGGCAGCCGGGTCCCACACCATTGTTTTTCATATTGTCGATGTTGAACGTGCGAATGTCCGTGCCGACGAGAAATCGCGGTTCTTTGTCCGTTGAGGAGAATGCCTTGAAAATGATGCAAACTGACACGTTGCCGTGGTACCGGGAACCCTGGCCCTGGTTGCTGATGGCTGGGCCTGCCGCAGTGTTGGTGGCCGGTTTCGCGACACTGTGGATCGCCGTGACCAGCAGTGACGGGTTGGTGACCGATGACTATTACAAGCAGGGACTGGCCATCAATCAGACCCTGCAGCGTGAAGCGAACGCGACGCAGCATGGATTCCGTGCCGGTGCACAGTTTTCTGATGATGGACGTCGCATCAGCTTGCGTCTTGATGCTGCGCCGGGCACCACGCTGCCGGCGACGCTGAGGATGCAGATCGTGCACCCGACCCGCGCAGGACGCGATGGTCTGGTGATGCTGCGACAGACTGCACCCGGAAGTTATGAGGGCGTGGGTCCTGTGCTTACACAAGGACGCTGGATGCTGGTCCTGCAGGACCAGCAGTCAACCTGGCGGTTGGATGGCGCCATGGTGGTGCCGTATCAGGGGTCAGTGATTCTGTCTCCTGCAAGTTCAAGATAGGAGAAACCCGATGGCCTGGAAACTTCTTTTTGGTTCTGATGTGGGGCTGTTCAGCCTCGTCACGATTGCGATAGTCATAGCGATCGGGGTGGGACTTTATGTGTTCATTCGTCGAAAAATGGCGGAAGAAGAAAACGGCCAGCCTCGCGCCTGAAGCGAAGCGCAGCCGGCACAGCAAGGAGGAGGGATCGCATGGGCAAGCGGCTGATGTGGATACTGTGGCCGTCGTTTATCGTCGGCGGCATTGCGGAAGGTGTGTTTTTCACGCTGATTGACCCCCAGGAACTTTATTTGTTCGGGGAGCCGGTGCATTGGTCGGCAACAGCGGTCTACTCGGTTGGTTTCTTCATGTTCTGGATGGTGGCTGCCGCATCCAGTGCGTTTACCTGCTTTTTACAGCGCAGCGCTGCAGATGTGAATGAGAGTGAGCGGGGGTAATGGCAATGTACTACGACAGTCAACGGAGTAACTGGCGCATCGCAGGTCGCGGATGACGTACGGGAACGCATTTGCATTGTTTTTGTGCCTGACGGTATTTTTTGTTGCTGCCCCGGCTGCTGCGCAATCTCCCCCCGATGCAGAACGCGGTCGCCGTCTCTACGAGAATCATTGCCAGGCGTGTCACACGTCGCGCGTGCACAGTCGTGCAAACCGCTTGCCGATGAATCAGACTGAATTGCGTGAGATTGTGGACCGGTGGCAAGGCGAGGAGAAATTGCGCTGGTCTGCGCAGGATATCGGCGATGTCGTGGAATATCTCAACCGTACGCGTTACGGATACAGCAACACTACCCGCTAGCAGGCGGGTTTAGCGGCCGTTACAGTGATCAGGAGCGGCAGCCATGGTGGCTTACCAATTCCCGCAGGCTGTCCATATTCAGAATGCGCAGATGCTTGTTCTGCACGGCAATCAGGCCTTGCGCCTGAAAATGTGAGAGTGTGCGGCTGACCGTTTCCAGTTTCAGACCCAGATAGCTGCCGATTTCCTCGCGGGTCATGCGCAGGTGAAACTCCGTTTGCGAATAACCGCGGGCGGCAAAGCGCTGGGACAGGTTCAACAGGAAGGCTGCCAGACGTTCCTCGGCGCGCATGCTCCCCAACAACAGCATTACACCGTAATCGCGGGCAATCTCCCGGCTCATGATGCGGTGAAAGTGCTGTTGCAGCGAAGGAATCGAGCGCGACATGTCCTCGAGATCCTTCAGTGGAATTTCGCAGACTTCGCTGTCTTCCAGTGCGACGGCATCGCACAAATGCTGATTGGTGCCGATGGCGTCCAGCCCCATCAGATCGCCCATCATGTGAAATCCGGCAACCTGCTCGCGACCGTCTTCATGCAGTACGCAGCTTTTCATGAAGCCGGACCGGATGGCATATAGCGAATGCAAAGATGCACCGGAGCGGAACAGGTAATCGCCGCGCTTGACGGGGCGACGGCGATCAATCAGTTCGTCGACGGACTTGAGTTCGCCCGCAGAGAGGCCGGCCGGCAGGCACAGTTCCTGGAGACTGCAGGTGGAACACGCCGTTTTGAGTTTGTCGACCTCGACGATGCGCAGGGTAGTGGCCATGTCGGTGTCCGGAATCGGGATATTAGAAAAATTGAATTAAGGCTGCATCTTACCCCCGTTTTGATCTGCGTCAAACTCCCGGAGTCTGCTGATGGTCACAATAACTGCCAATCTATGGTCATTATTACCAAATGAATAGTTCGATGATTGCCCCAACTGCACTGCCGATCGAGGTTGATCTCGATCTGATCCGGCGCATGGACCGTAACGGTCCGCGTTATACGTCTTATCCAACCGCAGACCGTTTTGTGGAAGCGTTTGATGCGGAAACATACCGGTCATGGGCTGTACGGCGCAACATCGGCGGCATCAGGCGCGCACTGTCCATATACATCCATTTGCCGTTCTGCAGCACGGTCTGTTTCTACTGCGCATGCAACAAGGTGGTTACCAAAGACCGCAGCAAGGGCGAAAAATACCTGCAGTACCTGTTCCGCGAAATCGACATGCAGGGCCCTTTGTTCAAGGATGACCGGGTCGTCGAACAGATGCATTGGGGTGGCGGTACGCCGACATTTTTCACGATGGAGCAGCTGTCGGAGCTGTGCGATCACCTCAAGCGCCACTTCCAGATGTCCCGTGACGGTGAATATTCGATTGAACTGGATCCGCGAAGCATTGATCCATCCCAGATGCAGGTGTTGCGTGGCATGGGATTCAACCGTGTCAGTCTCGGCGTCCAGGATTTCGACGTTGATGTACAGCGGGCGGTCAATCGCATCCAGAGCGAGGAGCAGACGCTGGCGGTGATGGCGGCGGCCCGGGCCGCGGGATTTGCTTCAATCAATGTTGATTTGATCTACGGCCTGCCGAAACAGAATCTGCTCAGCTTCAACCGTACGCTGGGCCGGGTGATTTCGGCCTCGCCGGATCGCATCGCCATTTATAACTACGCGCACCTGCCGACCCGGTTCAAGCCGCAACGGCGTATTGCAGATTCGGAATTACCGACTCCCGATGTCAAACTGAAACTGCTGGGTCTTGCCGCACAGCGTCTGAAAGAGGCCGGATACGTTTATATCGGCATGGACCATTTCGCCAAGCCAGACGACTCCCTCGCGATTGCCCAGCGTCACGGTCATCTGCATCGCAATTTCCAGGGCTACTCGACCCATGCTGACTGCGACCTGCTCGGTCTTGGCGTATCGGCCATCGGCGCCATCGGGCCGACCTACAGCCAGAATCATCGCCACCTGGAAACCTATTACGATGCCCTCGACCGCAATATGCTGCCGGTGGCGCGTGGTCTGGAACTCTCTGCAGATGATCTGCTGCGTCGCGCTGTAATCCAGTCGCTGTCCTGCCAGTTCAAGCTTTCAAAACGGTCGATCGAAATCGCCTATCTGGTCGATTTCGAAAAATACTTCCAGGAGGAAATGACCGACTTGAAGCAGATGGTTATCGACGGTCTCGTTGAACTTGATGATGAATGGATTACTGTCACGCCGCGGGGCCGCATGCTGATTCGAAACGTCTGCATGGTATTTGACAAGTATCTCCGGCGTGAGCGTGAGACCATGCGCTATTCGCGGGTTATCTAGGAGTTCCCTTTGAACGGCTGGCTGCAGACGATGGCGTTAACCGCCCTCACGGCCGGCCTGCTCGGCGGTGTGCATTGTGCCGCAATGTGCGGCGGCATCGTCAGCATGACCTCTGCACCGGGGCCGGACGGCAAGTCCCGTCGTGGCATTTTCCCCCTCGCATACAACACGGGCCGGATCGCAAGCTACATCGTTGCCGGCGCACTGGCCGGTGCTGCGGGGCAGGCTGGAATGGCTTTGCGCGGTGGAGTCATGGCTCAGCATCTGATGATGTTTCTGATGGGCGTGACCCTGCTGGTGGTCGCCTTGAATGTTGCTGGTGTGCGGCCCGTTACGCGCGGGATTGAAGCCGCCGGCAGTTTGTTGTGGCGCCGGGTGCAGCCACTGTCGCGTCTTTTCCTGCCGGTAACTTCACCTTGGCAGGCATTGGGTCTGGGTGCAATCTGGGGCTGGCTGCCGTGCGGCATGGTGTATGCTGTGTTGCTGATGGCGCTGGCTTCCGGCAACGCGGGCGAAGGCGCGCTGATTCTTGCCGCCTTCGGACTGGGCACGCTGCCCAACCTGCTGGTGATTGGTGCCGCCCTCGGGCGCACACGGCGCTGGATGCAGGTGACATGGGTGCGTTATCTGGCCAGCGGAATCATTGCAGCGATCGGAATCTACGGCATGCTGCATGTCCTGCAACCGGCGGCGCAGCAGCCGGACAGTCTCTTTTGCCGGATTGCTCCGGGATTGGCCGAGTTGCTGCGCTGACCCCCGCTATCGGCGCTTTCCTCAAGCGCCGATGCCACGCCAAAGTCAGCGAATGATGCCGCAGGCCACGCGCCCGCCGGAATTACCGGTAGGATCGGTTTCAAGGTCATCTGCTGCGGCGTGAACAATGACTGACCGGCCGATCACACCATCAGACTTGTTGCTGACCGAAATTCCGCCAACGACGAAATTGAATTTCGCCACACCCTGATCATTGAAATTGATGTTGCCCAGGTCTCCGGCATGGCGTTCCGGTTCGTAGGGACCGCCATGCTTGTGTCCCCGCGGGTTGAAGTGTCCGCCGGCGCTCATCGCCTGTGCATCGCTGCAGTCCCCCTTTTCATGAACATGAAAACCTTTGGGGCCCTTGGAATGTCCGCTGATCTCGCCGCTGACGCGCACGATGTCGGCGCCGACCTGAGTGAAGGTCACGGTGCCGCGGACCTGGCTGCCGCTGCGCGAATCGAGATTGGCGGTCGCCACGGCTTCCGGCTGGTCAGCTGTTCCTGCGCAACCCGAGGCGAGGGCGATGAGTGTTATGGCAATAGCGGTGCGCTTCATGGGTGATCTCCTTTGGCGAATCTGCATGCGGTGAATTGATTGCAAATATTTGATTTTATTGACTTAATTATAATTTGTATTGGGTTCAGGTCGCTAAAGCGCCAATACTCTGATACGGAAACAAAATTTTGAACCAGATGACCCTGCGCCAAGCAGAAACCTATTTTGTTCCCGCTGAAAATGGAATTGCGCGTTGACCAGTTTGGCGTTCCTTTAGTGAACAGTCTGTAACCGGAGATCAGTTGCAGATCCCGGGAATGGGAACCCCGAAAAAGGGGCTCCGAAAAAAACGGCCCGCGACTGCGGACCGTGATCCTGCGGTGCGACTTCGATGTGCTACTGCCAGCGATACTGGTAGCTGATGCCGAGGAAATTAACCTTCTGTACCGGATCCTGCAGCATCCGGGTCCCATCCGAGAAGGTCCAGGTTGACCATGTCCAGTCGTTGGTGCTGAAGCGATCAATGATGTAATCAATGCGCACATCAGAATTTTTCTTGACAGCGTATTTTGCAAACAGTTGAAGTCTGGTGTTGCGAGTGGTGATTTCCGGAAGTGTCGCAACCACGGTGCCCGGTGCAACCGCATTAAGCCGTTGCTGGTCGTAGGTGTCGGCAATGTCCGAGTGGCTCAGGTCTGCCCCGAGTTCCAGCCAACTGAACGGTTTTCCCTTCAGTCCCAGACCGAGAGAGTCCCCGGTATTTCTCAGCAGGGCAGCCCATACCAGCCCCGCCGTTCCGGCGCCGACATGTTGCGATAGTTCCTGCTGGGTTTCGTTGCGCGAGAACCAGGCGGTCCCTTGCCACTGGTCGGAGAAGCTGTAGGAAAAATCCAGGCTGTAGTTGCGGGCATTGCCGCTGCGGGGGCCGATGCCCAGCGCATGGATTGCACTGTATTCATCACGCGAATCGTCAGCGCGGAACTGCACTGACAACGGATCCATCGGTTGCCAGTTGAGGGTGAGCCGGTACTGGTTGCGTTCACGATCGGCGATATGAATCGGTGCGACCCGGTTTCCCGATGTGGCGACAGTGCCGTTATTAAGCGTGGTGACCAGGAATGGTGATCCGTCGCGATTGCTGTAAACGTAACCGATTGCTCCAGTCAGGGTTTCCGACATCGAGCGCCGTAATTCGGCTTTGTACGCGGTTTCCTCTGTTTTTTCGCGGAAGTTGACCACCCGCACCGCCGATGTGTTGCGTTTCTTTTCGTCGTAATCGACGCCGCCGGTCACGCGGAAGGCCATGGGCAGCGCATAACTGGCTTCGATTTTTCCGCTGGTCGTGCGGATCGAGCGCGGCTCGTTTAAGCCGTCAAAGGTGGAGGTTCCTGTCGCCAAAGTGTTGTAGCGCAGGACTGGTGTTTTATCGTCTCGATCATCGTAACGCAGCGTACCGCGCAGCGTCAGCTTGGGGAGGGGTCTTGCGGTGAGCCCCATTTGAACCAGCGTAGTATCAATGCGTCCCTGCAGATTGGTGCCGATGCCGGGGGCCAGGGGTACGTTGGGACCGGTCACGAATGCATCATCCTGCATTGCCTTGCCGTATGCGACCTTGAAGTTGCCGTTGGTCGTCGGCGTGAAGGCATAACTGCCGGACAGATGCAACTGGTGTGAATGGTTGTCGGGTGGCAGTGCGATCGGTGTAAATGTTGCAAGTCCGGCAGCGCCGCCGATGAAACTCAGTCCATTGTTCTCATTGTTGTACATCGTGCCGTAGTAACCGCCGGTCAATTGCAGACTCTTGCTGGTGTAGTTCAAGGTCGCATCAAGCAGCCGGGTTGTCGAGTCGATCGGTTCGGGTGTGAATTCGAAAAGGCCGGCACCGCCGGTGGTGCCTCGCCCCCAAAGTCGCGCACCTTCCTTGGTTTCGTTACGGAAATCGACCTTGGCGCTCCATGTTTCGGAGAAATGCTTGTTGAAACCCACCCCCAACCGGTCGCGCCGGGTCTGCAGATCGAATGTTCCGGTGCGTCTGGCGGGTGACGGTATGGTGAGAGTGTTGCCGCCGATACCGCCTACGCCGGTAAATGCCTGGTTGGGGTCGTTGCGGGGAATCTGGTTGAACTCAAGGTAATAGCCCCAGTTGCCCTGTACCTCGTGTTCAAAGCGCAGTTCCCTGGTGTCGAGTCCGAGGCTGCGTCCCCTCAGTCGCAGCCAGCGACCGTTGCTGTCATCGCGGGATACCAGATCAAGATCCAGCAGGCCATAAGCCCCGGTGTCGTTCAGGCCGTTGTATTGGCCGAACTGGCGACCTTCGCCGTTCATGTATCCAAGCCCGAAAGTCACTGAGCTCTGAGGTTTGGTCAACGCGGTGACTTCGGCGTCCTCGTTCGCGGCAGCAGTGCCAAAGCAGGCGCAGAGCGCTGCGGCAATCGCAGTGGGCATCAGCACATTACGTTTTTGCGGTCTCATGATTGTCTCCTGTTGGCGAGAATCAACGCCGGAACGTGCGCTCGTTGGAAATGTTTGCCGGGTTATTGGTGCCGTGAATCTGTGTGTGGCAGTTCAGGCAACCGCGTGCCATTGCATTGGCGCCGGTTGAGGTGCCAGTCAGTGATGCAACGTTGCCTTGGTGCGAGGAGGCTTCGTGGCACTGCTGGCACAGGAAAGGCGATCGTGCCTTGAGAAGGTTGGGGGTGGTGGTGCCGTGCGGGTTGTGGCAAATGGAGCAGTCTTCCTGCACCGGCTGGTGGGTGCGGACAAACGGCCCGCGCTTCTCCATGTGGCAGGTGTAGCAGGTATTGTTGACGCTGTCGCGGACCATGTTTTTTGGTCCGGCGGAACCGTGAGCGTTATGGCAATCCGAGCAGGTGACTTTGCCTTCGGCAATCGGATGGCGGGAGGGGCGGGAGACCTGCGCACGCTGTTCTTTATGGCAGGTGTAGCAGACTTGCGCCTGTTCGCGCTTGTCACGCACCTTGTCGTGCGTAGTGTGGACCTGATGGCAGGATGTGCAGGCGACATCGCGACTGGCGTGCATGCTGGTCTGCCAATGCGTACGTTTGTCGCCTTGGTGGCAGGACAGGCAGGCACCGTTACGGTCGGTGACAGGGGTATCGGTTTTTTTGCCGGCAACGCCGAAGTAAACGTCTACCGGTTGTGCGTCCTGGCGCGCCGGCGGCAGGCCGTAGGTAATCGTGGGTTTCGGCCGCTCCTTGGTGTTGGGCGGACGATTGACATGGGTTTCACTGGCGCCATGGCAACTGATGCAGGTGGGTGTGCGTTTGTCGGCGACCGTGCCATGTTTGGTTCTGCCGATCGCCAATACCGGATATTCATCATCGACACCGTGGCAGCGTGTACAAACCGCATCGCCTTTGAGTGCGAGATCTTTGCGTGGTGCTTTTGCGGGGTCTTGTGCCAAGGCCGGCTGGGCCATGGCGAACAGACAAAGTGCTGCAATTATGCCGCGCATCAGGACAAGAATCGGTTTGGTTGAAATCATCTGGTTTTCTCCCTTGATCCTGATGTGAGGCTCCGCGTTTTACTTCTTTTCGAGCTTCGCGGCCTTCAGGTCCTGCGGCGTGGGACCTTCAGGTTCCTTGTGTGCGATGCCGAAATGGCATTCGATACAGGTCATTTTTTCCCGGTCTGCCTTGGCGTGACGGTTGCGGGCTTTTTCGGACTGCAGTTCGGCGCTCATTGATTCGCGCTTGTGGCAGTTGCGGCATTCCAGCGAATCGGTTTCAAGCATGCGATCCCATACGCGGTGGGCCAGCATGGCGCGATGTTTCTCGAATTTTTCCGGGGTGTCGATCACGCCCTGGAAGTGGCCGATCAGTTCAAAGGTGGCGCGCATCTTGCGCAACACCAGCGGAATAGGTTCGCGCGGCACGTGGCAGTCGGAGCAGATGACATGTACACCGGTGCGGTTGACATCGTGGATCGTGCCTTTGAACTCGGCGTATGGGTTGTCACGCATTTCGTGACAGCCGATGCAGAATTCCTGGGTGTTGGTGTAAGCCATTGCCGCGGCGCCTACGGTCATCAGCAGTCCGGCACCAACCAGGGCAATCAACAGTACGCCGATGGTCAAAGTTACCCGGGAGCATGTACGGCACCTGGCCTGCAGCTTGGTCCACCATTTGCCGATCATGTTTTCTCCCGGTTGTTATTGTTGTAGTTGCCCAGGTTCCGGCTTAACGGCTCAGGATCCAGTCGACGGCATTGCGGATGTCCTTGGCGTCCTTGGTTTTCAGCGCGTCGTGTGTCTCTTCAACGCCGTCAACCTTGATTTTCGGGCTGGTCGTAATTTGCTTGGTGACCTTGTCGACCCCGTCGGCCTTGCCTTTGTACTTTGCGGAGGTTTCCTTGAAAGACGGGCCGTCCCTTTTTTTGTCGACGGCATGGCACTTGAAGCAACCGCTTTTCTTGAGCAGGGCTTCGGCGGCGCTGGCGTCAACTTCAGCAGCTCCGGCAGTGCCGACAGAAACGACCATGCTGGCGGCAGCAATAAGCAGATTTCGGATGATCATCTCAATTTTCTCCGGGTAATCAGTAAAGAAGCCATAGATCAAGTCTCGGACTGGCTCTTGGTGGAGCGATGTGCCTTGTCTGAAAACCTGTTTTTGTGTGCAGCGCACAATCCCGGGTTCCTGAAGCAGGCGATTCAGACAATTTGGTGAATATGCACATTGCCTTATTCATTCTTATATTGAGCCACGACAGATTATCAGTCGCATTCAGCGGATTTCATTGATTTACATCAAAACATCAATCTAAATTGATGACTCCATAGCCGGAATAATCAGCTGTGCCTTGCTGTGGAAACGCATCTTTGAGTATGCCTTTGATCTTCATCAATAAGCCGCGGTCACGGAGATGGATACTGCAGTATCGGAACCACCACCAAAGAGGCTCGCCAGTGTGTGCTGTCGCAACACAGGTTTTACAGACGCTTGAGGGTGTAAGCCTGTTCAACGGCCTCGACGCATCTGTCTGTAAAAAACTGGCCGAACGCGCAGAACTCCGCGAGTTTTCCGGTGGCGATGTGATTTGTCGGGAAGGCGATCCCGGCACCGGTCTACACCTTGTGACAAAGGGACAGGTCAAATTGCTGTTGCAGACCGGGAACGGGCACGAGAAAGTTTTTGACCTGATCAGCACCGGTGCCTGTTTCGGTGAGCCCTCGCTCTACACCGATCAACCCCACTTGGTGACCGCTGAGGCGATTATCGACACCCAATTGCTGCATGTGCCGGGCGCTGATCTGCTCAAGGCTCTAAGGGAAACGCCGGAACTGGCATTGCGGGTCATCAAGGGTCTGGCGTCGAGGATTTACCGGCGTACCCATGACCTGAAAAGCTACATGCTGATGTCAGGCACCCAGCGGGTAATCTGTTACCTGCTTCATGAGGTACCGTTCGAGGCTGAGGGCCCGGCGGAGGTTTCCGTCACGCTACCCGTGCGCAAGGGGCTGATTGCATCGCGGTTGAATCTGACGCAGGAGCACTTCTCGCGCATCCTTCATGAACTGGCTGCTGCCACCTTGATCAGGGTCGAAGGGCAGCGGGTCCACATTCGAGATCTTTCGCGGCTGCGTGCAGCCGCAATGTCGTGAGGGCCTTATCGCACTTCCTGGTCGATCACGATGTCAAGGCCTGAAGAACCTACCTTGACCGGTTTGCTGAGACCCTCGAAGTCGCCTGGCTGACGGGCAGGCTTGCCGCTTTTTGAGATGCGGGCGCCGACGATTACTGTGTCAAAACCCGACAGGTTCATTCCCGGCGCCATTGCCATGCTGTCATCCAGCACGAACTTCATCGGCAGGTCGGCGACGCGCTTGCGCAGTACTGCCAAAGGTACGGGCGGGCCATTCGCGGCGCGGGCAAAAATGAACACCGTGTCGTCCGCTGCAACGCGCGCCTTCAGTGCTGCAGAAATCGTCACTGACCCGCTGACTTGTGCGGTGGCAGCTGCTGTTGCGTTCTTGGTCGCAGGTTCCTTTGGAGCGACACCCGGTTTTGTGCCGCCGGCAAGAGACTGTGCCTCGGCGATGCTGCTCTGCACAGCACCCGCCATTTCAGAATCGGCGGGCAATGATGCGGCCAGCTTTTGCCAGTATTTCACTGCCATCGCATACTGTTGCCTGTCGAATGCGGCAGTACCTGCCAGCGCCAGCGCTTTCGCGTTGTTGGGGTCGATGGCGAGTGCGCGCTGAACCAGTTTTTCGGGATCGCCGGCGAGTCGGCGTCCCTGAGAAACGGCCAGCACGTCGGCGTAATCGGCCAGCAACTGTGCGTCGCCGGGAATCCGCTTCGCAGCCTCTGCATAGGCGGAAGCCGATTCGGGGTAACGCTCCAGCGCTGCGTATGAGCGTGCCAGCATGACCCAGCCTTCGCCATTCTCCGGTGATTCTTTCAGTCGGGCTGCCAGTTTGGCGACGAGTTCCTCGACCTGCTGCGGCGTGATGTCATGTGCGCCGGCTGCCCGGGCTTGTTCCGGCGCAAGGCCTTCCAGAGAGCCGACGCTCAGGTACAGCCCGGTCGCTGCGAGTGGAATCAGCGCGGCGAGGATCACGGCAGTCAGTTTGCCGGAGCGCGGTGCAGCCGCTTTGACCGGGTCGCTTTCGCCGGTGGTGTCTTCGAGCAATCGGCGCTCCAGCTCGGCGCGCGCTTCGGCGTGCCGTGCCTGGTCTATGGTGCCGGCACTGAGGTCTTCATCGAGTTCGCGCAACTGGTCACGATAGATGTTGATATTGACCTTGTCGGCTGAATTGTCCAATACCGGCCCCTGAAGTCGCAGCAGGGGCCATATCGCCACCATCAGCACGATCGCCGCCAGTGCGGCAGCCAGCAGTAAGAATGTGGTCATGGGCGGTTACCGTTGCTGCTGTCGAGCAGCGCGTGTGCGCGCGCCTGCTCGGCTGCGCTGAGGGGAGGAGGATTTGAACCGGCGCGGCGGCGCAGTACTGTGCGCACAAACAGCCACAAAGCGACCAGCAGCAGCAGCGGCGGGCCGAACCAAAGCAGCGTTGTCGCGGCCTTGACTGGCGGTCGGTAGAGTACGAAATCGCCGTAACGCGCGACCATGAAGTCGATGATGTCTCTCTCGCTCATGCCGGAAGCCAGCTTTTCGCGGACCTGGTTTTTCAGGTCGACGGCAAGCGGGGCGTTCGAGTCGGCGATGGTCTGGTTCTGGCAGACCAGGCAGCGCAGTTCGGCCGACAGTGCTGTTACGCGCTTTTCCAACGCGACATCCGCCGCCACGGGTTGCGCCTCGCTGGCAATAACGGGCATTGCGCAGGCGACCAGCAACAGGGCTGTTACCAGAATTCTAAAGTTCACGGTTGAGCTCGCTGACCAGGGGCAGAATTTTGGTGCTGACAATTTCAGGGGTGACGATACCGATGCGCTTGTAGCGGATCACGCCGCGTTTGTCGATAACATAGGTTTCGGGCACGCCGTAGACGCCATAGTCGATACCGACCCGGCCTTTCTCGTCGAAGGCGGAAACCATGTAGGGGTCGCCGAAACGTGCGAGCCAGGCGATACCGTCTTCGCGTTTGTCCTTGTAGTTGAGGCCGACAATGGGCATGACTCCGGATTTGGCCAATTGCACCAGCACCGGATGTTCCTCGCGGCAGCTTGCGCACCACGAGGCCCAGACGTTGAGCATCCACACTTTGCCAAGCATGTCGGCCTGGCTGAATTTGGCATCGGCGCGGTGCAACTGCGGCAGTTCGAAGTGGGGTGCTGGTTTGCCGACCAGTGGCGAAGGCACTTCGCGCGGATTCAGGCCAAGGCCGATGCCCAGCAGCACCGCCAGCGCGAGGAAGGCCACCAGGGGAAGCAGGAAGCGCCAACTCGATTTGCCGCTTCCGGCGGAGGGGGTTTCAACGGTCATTGCGCTTTTCCTACGCGGTAGCGGCGGTCGCTTGCTGCAAGCAGGCCGCCCAAGGCCATGATCAGGCAGCCGATCCAGATCCAGTTGACGAAGGGTTTGTACCAGAGGCGCACGATCCAGGTGCCGGGAGGCGACAGTTCCTCGCCCATGGCCACATAAAGGTCGCGGGTGATGCCGCGGTTGATCGCAGCTTCGGTCATCGGCATGTTCTGCGCAGTGTAGATGCGTTTTTCCGGATGCAGGGTTGCGATTTTTTGGCCGTCGCGGCTGACTTCGATGGTGCCGCGTTCTGCCACGTAGTTTGGTCCCTGGATTTCACGGGTGCCGCTGAAGCGGAATTCATTGCCGGCGAGAGTGGCGTGTTCGCCGGGCGCCATTTTGACGTCGGCTTCGCTTTGATAACCGTTGACCAATGTGACACCGATGATGAATATCCCAATGCCCAGATGCGCGGTCTGCATGCCGTAAAAACTCAGCGAAGGTTTGCGCAGGCGTTGCATAAGGCCGGTATTGGTGCCGTCGTGTTTCAGGCGCTGCCAGATGCCGAAGGTTACGGTGCTGATGACCCAGGCCGCGAGCAGCAGGCCAAAGGCGGTCATCCATGACCAGCGGCCCATCAGGAACGGTACGATCAGGGCAGCCAGCACGCTGGCCGCTGCGGCCCAGCGCAGGCGCACCGCCAGTTCCGGAAGCGGTGAGGATTTCCAGCGCAACAGGGGACCGATGCCCATCAGGAAAATCGCCGGCGCGATCAGTGGCACGAATACGGTTTCGAAATACGGCGGGCCGACTGAAATCTTGCCCAGCCCCAGGGCGTCCAGCGCCAGAGGATAGAGCGTACCCAGCATCACCGCGCCGCAGGTCGCGGCCATCAAAACATTATTGGTGAGCAGTGCGGTTTCACGCGACGCCATGTCGAAATTGCCGCCCAGACCGATGCGCGGCGCGCGCCATGCAAACAGTGCCAGCGAGATGCCCACCACCAGTACCAGGAAAATGAGGATGAACACGCCGCGCTTGGGGTCGGTGGCGAAGGCGTGCACCGAGGTCAGTACGCCGGAACGCACCAGGAAGGTGCCAAGGAGGCTCAACGAAAATGTGCTGATGGCGAGCAGCACGGTCCAACTGCGGAAGGCGCCGCGTTTTTCGGTGATGGCGAGGGAGTGAATCAGCGCGGTGCCTACCAGCCAGGGCATGAACGACGCGTTCTCGACAGGATCCCAGAACCACCAGCCGCCCCAACCCAGTTCGTAATAGGCCCAAAAGCTGCCCAGCGCGATGCCCAGCGTCAGGAACAGCCAGGCGACGGTGGTCCACGGCCGCGACCAGCGCGCCCAAGCGGCATCAAGCCGGCCGGACAGCAGCGCGGCGACGGCAAAGGCAAAGGCCACGGAAAATCCGACATAGCCCATGTAGAGCATCGGCGGATGGATCACCATGCCGGCATCCTGCAACAGCGGATTCAGGTCGCGCCCGTCGATTGCGGCAGGCAGCAGCCGGTCAAAGGGGTTGGAGGTGAACAGCATGAAAGCGAGAAAGCCGACGCTGATCAGGCCCATGACGCCGAGCACGCGGGCGACCATGTCATCAGGCAGTCGGCGGCTGAAGATCGACACCGCGACGCTCCAGCCGGTCAGCATCACAGTCCACAGCAGCAGCGAACCCTCGTGACTGCCCCAGGTGGCGGCGATGCGGTAATGCAGCGGCAGCCGGGAATTCGAATTGGTGGCGACATTCAACACCGAAAAGTCGTTGACGATGAATGACCAGCAGAGCATGCAGAAGGCTACCGCCACGCACAGGAACTGCGCGCGCGCCAGTGGGCGCGCCAGTGCGATCCAGGCGGTATTGCCGTTGACAGTGCCGGCGAGCGGCAGAGTGCCCTGCGCCACGGCAAGGCACAGTGCCAGCACCAGCGCCACCTGACCCAGTTCCGGAATCATTGGCGGCTCCCGCTGGCCGGCGCGGGTGCGACGACGGTTTTTGAAGCAGCGGGCTTGCCGCCATGCGCCTTGGCGAGAGCCTCGGCTGCTTCGGGGGGCATGTAATTTTCGTCGTGTTTGGCGAGCACCTCGCTGGCACTGAATAAACCGTCGGCGCCCAGTTTGCCCTGAGCCACCACGCCTTTGCCCTCGCGGAACAGGTCGGGCAGCGGACCGCGGTAGGAGACCGGCATGTTCTTCGCGGTGTCGGTGACGACGAAGTGAACGGTGATGCCGTCAGGCTGGCGCTGCACGCTGCCCGGCGCGACCAGTCCGCCAATGCGGAAGGAACGGCCCTGCGGCGCCTCGTTGGCCGCGACCTGCGTCGGCGTGTAGAAAAACACCAGGTTTTTTTCGAATGCGGACAGCACCAGCGCTGTGGCGATGCCCAGCGCGGCAACGCCGGCAGCGACCATCACGAATCGTTTATGGCGGGGTTTCATCAGGATGATGCTCCGTTATGCTGGCGCAGGGTATCAAGCGCGTCGCGACGGCGCATGCGCAGCAGCGCGATTTCAGCAGCAATTAGCGCAAAGGTTACGGCATACGAGCCCCAGACATAGAGACCATAGCCACCCATCATCCAGAAATTTTCCCAGCTTCCCCAGTTCATGATTGTGTTCCCGTGTAATTCCTGAGCCATTCAGCCCCCTGTTCGCGCTCTATGATGATCGAGCGCACCCGATGCAGGGACGCGGCGATGGTATACATCCAGGCGGCAAGCGCCATCAAAATCATGCCGGCGAACATGGTCGCCGCCATCGTGGGAGCGCTGGTAAAGCTGACTGATGCACCCTGATGCAGAGTGTTCCACCACTTCACCGAAAAATAAATGATGGGGATGTTAATCACTCCCACCAGCGCGAGTACTGCGCCGGCGCGATCGGCGCGGCGTGCGTCGTCGATGCCGGCCTGCAGCGCCATAAAACCGAAATACAGGAACAGCAGAATCAGTTCCGAAGTCATGCGAGCGTCCCAGGCCCACCAGGTACCCCAGGTCGGTTTGCCCCACAACGCGCCTGTCCACAATGCAACAAAGGTAAACATGGCTCCGGTAGGCACCAGAGCCGAAACCATCATATGCGACAACCGCGTGTTGAAGATCAGGCCGAAGCCGGCCCAAAAAGCCATCACTACGTAAATCAACATCGACATCCACGCTGCCGGTACATGGATGAAAATGATGCGGTAGGAATCACCCTGCTGATGATCGGTCGGCGCTACGAAGAAGCCGATGTAAAGCCCGGCAACGCAGAGCACTGCGGCGAGCCAGCCGAACCACGGGATCATTTTTCCGGCGAGCGGATAAAAGGTATGGGGTGCGGCGTATTTGAATACGTTGATGCCTCCTACTAGTCGTGGCGGCTGATTCAAGACGTAAGCCCCTTGGTGTGCCTTAAAAAAACGTTAATAATCATTAGTCTACGAGCTATTCCGCCGATATGCGCAACGCGGCGGCGATGGCCCATGGCGCAAACGTAACGGTGACTACCAACTGAGCCGCCAGCAGCAG
Source organism: uncultured Bordetella sp. (assembly GCA_964531455.1). Lineage (GTDB taxonomy): Bacteria > Pseudomonadota > Gammaproteobacteria > Burkholderiales > SG8-41. The sequence goes on along the minus strand of CAZHFZ010000037.1, from coordinate 15,964 downwards.
CAGGTGCGCATCCGCACCGAGGCCGGACGAAGCGGCATCCACCGCACCCGCCCCCAGTATCAGTACCGGCACATAAAGTGGCAACACCAGCAGCGCCAGCAGCATGCCACCGCCCCGCAAGCCCAGCGTCAGTGCCGCACCGATGGCGCCGATCAGCGTCAGAATCGGGGTGCCAAGCAACAATGAGAGCGTTAGCACCGGTGAAAGTTCTGGTGCCAGGTCGAATTGTATCGCGAGCACCGGCGACAAAATCACCAGCGGCAGGCCCGACATCAGCCAATGCGCAAATGCCCGTGCAATTACGATGAGGCCGAGCGGAGCCGCCGCAAGCAGCATCTGGTCGAGCGCACCGTCGCTGTGATCCGAGGCGAACATGTTCTGCAGCGACAGCATGCAGGCCAGCAGCGCCGCGACCCAGATGATGCCCGGCGCAATGGTGCGCAGCAGATTGGGTTCGGGGCCGACGCCCAGCGGAAACAGACTGACTACCATTACAAAAAACAATACAACGGTCGCGATGTCGGCGCGGCGGCGCCACGCCAGCATCAGGTCGCGGCAGATCACGGCGCGGAGCAGGGCGACCATCAGCGCGAACCCTGATCAAGATTGAGTTCGACCAGCACCGGAGCAGCAATCGGTACTTCCTGATGCGTGGTCATCACCACCATGCCGCCTTGCGCGAGGTGGCCGCCGACGACGGATTGAATGTGGCTGATGGCGGCGCTGTCCAGCGCGGCAAACGGCTCGTCGAGTATCCATAAGGGCAGCGTGCCGCATAACGATAATCGCGCCAGCGCCGTGCGCCGGCGCTGGCCCTGCGACAGAACCTTCGCCGGCAGCCGCTCACGGCCGGTGAGGCCGAAATGGGCAAGGGCCTGCCGCCGTTGTGCAATGCTGGTGTGCACTCCCGACAATGCGCAAAGGACGGCGAGGTTCTCAGTCGCCGTCAGTTCATCCTTCAACGCATTGGTGTGCCCGATATAGACGAGGTGCCGCCAATATTCCTCGCGCAGGTCGCGGATGTTCTCCCCCTGCCAGCGCACCGTGCCGGCACTCGGCAACAGCAATCCGCACAGCGCGCGCAGCAGACTGGTCTTGCCACTGCCGTTGGAGCCCGTGACCAACACCAGCATGCCGGGTGTCAGCGCGAAGCTGAGGTCGCTGAACAGCCTGCGATCGCCTCGGGTGATCTCGATTTGGTGGGCTTCAAGAATCATTGATTTGCGGGGATGGTGCGGTGGCCGTAGCGCAAACGGCGCGCAAGCCCAACAGTACCACAGATAAATCGGCTTCCGTGCAGCAGAAACAGCCGCCTAACCGGCGGCATTTGTGGCGAATGTCAGTGTTGCGCGGAAGCGGCAAATCAAGATCTAGCAGCAGTGCAGTCGTTTCAGCGGAATCTCCATGTAACGCCCATGGTGAGCATTGTGCTCTTGACGTCGCCGTCGTGATTATTGCGAATCACACCCAGCGCCAGATCAAGATCCTTGCCCGGCGAATAGATGGCGCCCAGTTCGACGTAACCCATCCAGTCCTTGGCGGCACGGTCCGCGTTGGTCATCACGCCGGTGTCCAGCGCCAGTTTCCAGCCTTCAGCAACATCCCATACCGGAGCGACCGACAGGCGGTACTGCGTACGCCGTTCGGCTGCATTGAGCGTGTCATCAGCGTAGTTGCTGCGATCCATCTGCAGGTTGGCGAGGAAGGAACCGAAGCTGGTCTCCTGGGTCATCAGCAAGCCAACGCCATAAGACGTCTTGCCGGTGCCGAGTCCGCGGGCTTCCTTGCTGTCTGAAACACCCATGCTGATTTCCGGTCTTACGGCAAAGCTCAGCTTGCTCGCTTCATTTTCATAAAAACGCCATTTGGCGCCGATGACCGGGTTGCTCCAGCCAGACTCCGTTACAGCCGGTGCATCCGGGGCAATGCGCACACGGGTGCCGCCAACAAAAACGTCGAGCTCGTCAGTGATGCCGCGAGTGAAAACCAGCGGCATTTCCTGGGTGATCGTGCGGCCGCCCGGAGTTTTGTCGCTGGTCCGGTTGTAGCCGGCTTCGATCTGGTTGCCACCTTCACCTTGAGTTCCGGTGTCATCAGTAATCAGCGGTTGAAAAGCGAATGCTGCGACCGGTGCCAGTGCGACCAGCCCCATGAATTTGATCAATAAACTGCGCATGATTTTCCTTGGTATAAATTTCATAAAACTACTGCCCACAACTTTAACGGTCCAAGGTATATAAACTTTAGACTGATTTTCAAGTTGTATTCCAGAGCAGGGCTTCTCCCTCCAACGGTTCCGGGAGTTTGCATGTAGCACGCTATCCCTCTGTTAAGGCGGTCCGTTTGAGATGCGTCAAGATTTGACGAGTTACGTTGCGGTTTTTAGAACTGGATCATTGGCGAGGGGATGTTGTCTGCTGGAATGGCGTTCATGCCTTTAATGCAGCTACTGCAGTGGCCACCGCGCTGTGTACGCAGATGCTGTTGGTGGGGTGCGGGATGGTGTTGGTGGTGATGACTCGGGTTGCTCCGGCTGCAAGCAATGCCTGTTGGGCGTCGCCCGAAAATACCGCGTGCACGCCGATGCAAACCGGGGGCTTCAGCCTTTGCGCAACCACGTGCTGAGCGGCGGCAGCCATGGTGCGGCCGGTTGAAATGATGTCATCCACCAGCACCGGCGTTCGGCCGCGCAGGACCGCAGGGTCGGGAATGCTTACAGACACATCGCGGTCACCGCGGCGTATTTTTTCCAGTACGACATGCGGCGCACCAGCAATGGCAGCGACGGCAGAAACCCATTGTTCGCTTTCCGCATCGGGGCCGATCAGCACCGGCGCTTCGACATTGTTCCTGATCCATCCGGCAAGCAGCGGCGCTGCAGCAACCACGGTGCCGGGGACGGTGTAAATCTCGTGGAGTGAATGCCAGCGATGCAGGTGCGGATCGACGGTGACCAGCCAGTCGATGTGCTGTGAAAGGATTTTTGCGAACAATGCCGAAGTGACGGCCTCGCCATCATTGAACCGTTTGTCCTGCCGCATATAGCCCAGGTAAGGCGCTGCGAGTCCCACCGATGCCGCACCGAGTTCCCGTGCAGTGGAAGCCGCGAACAGCAGGGGCATCGCCTTGCCATCCGGATGATGCAGGCTGCACGCGAGAATCACGCGGCGCCCGGCGACCGGCGTATGGAATCGAATATAGGTTTCCCCATCGGGGAAGCGCCGCACGGTGAGTTCCCCGGCCGGCGCTTTCAGTGTGGTGGCGAGGGTGGCTGCCAATGCTTCGTTGCCGGGCAGTGCAAAAACGATGGTGCCGGAATCTTTACTCATTGTCCGTTGGCGATTTCGACGATCGGCGGCTGGCCATAGAGATAAGTCAGCGCATAAGCGAGTTCCCCGGGTGTTTCGGCATGCAGCGTGAACAGCGGCTGTCCGTGTTCGACCCGGGTGCCTACAGGGGTGTGCAGATCGAGGCCGGCCGCTGGCGATTGCGGCGCGCCGGCCAGTTTTGCCACCCGCGCCAGACGGCGATTGTCGATACTGATGACGGGTCCGGCAGCCGGCGCGGTGATGACATGGATATGCGCCGCTTTCGTCGGCTCGCGCATGCCGCCCTGGGCTTCGCAGATCGCCTGGAATTTGCGCCAGGCACGTCCGTCATCGAGCAGGCTGCGGGCCATCTCGACCCCTGTTTCCGCTGTGACCCGGCTCGCCATTTCGAAAATCCGACCCGCCAGCGCCACCGCGCGTTCACGCAGATCCTGCGGGGCACCCGGCTCATTGCGCAACACGGCCAGTACATCGCGAGCCTCCAGTGCCGGGCCGATGCCACGGCCAACAGGCTGGCGGCCATCGGTAATCAGCACGCTGATTTGCAGGCCGACAGTAGCACCGATCTTGACCATGTCTGCAGCCAGTGATTTCGCCGCCTCTGCGCTGCGGATTTTTGCTGTAGGGCCGACCGGCATGTCGATCACGACATGGGTTGCGCCGGCAGCGGATTTTTTGGACAGGATCGACGCAATCATCTGTCCTTCACTGTCGATATCCAGAGGCCGTTCAACGCGAATCAGGATGTCGTCGGCAGGACTCAGTTGCACGGCGCCGCCCCAGACGATGCAGCCGCCGACCTTTTCGACGACGCGGCGCATGGCCTTGACGTCGAGCGCCACGGGTGCGAGGGTTTCCATGGTGTCGGCGGTTCCCGCAGGGGAGGTAATGGCGCGTGAGGAGGTCTTGGGCATCGTCAACCCCGCTGCCACCACGATGGGCACTACCAGCGGCGTGGTGCGATTGCCCGGCAACCCGCCGACCGAATGTTTGTCGACGATCATCGGCTGATCCCAGGACAGCCGCTCGCCCACTGCAATCATTGCGCGGGTCAGGGCGCCGGTTTCCGTGGCATTGAGCCGGTCGCCGGCGCAGGCGGTGATGAAGGCGGATAGATGGATATCAGTGTATTTGCGCTCGGCGATGTCCTTGATGATCGCGTGCATCGCCGGATCGTCGAGCCGCTGGCCATATACTTTTGCCCGCACATGACGAAGCGAGTCCAATGGCTCGGGATGCGACAGCGTGACCAGGTCATCCTCCTCTACGGCGAGCAGTTTCCATGCGATTTCGGACAGGCCGATTTCAGCGATACCCAGCAGATTGCCGGTGACGATGTTCAGTGTTGCGATCACGCTGCGGCCGCGCAGGCTGATCAGCACGCGCGAATGCGATTCAAAACCTTCAGAGCGGCATATGGCGCAGTCGCTGCGCATGAAGATCACCGGCTCGTAATAGGTATCGATGCCAAGCCGGCGCGGTTGCAGCAGATTGATCGCGCGGTCGCGGGTTGTCTGTTTGGTCATGATGGTTGTTGCAGGGGTGTTGGCCTCCCTGCAAAACCATCATTGTACGGGATCGATGCGGTTGACGATGTAGGCGCCGCCGGATTGCTCGGCAGAGAATTTCACTTTGTCCCCGGTTTTGGCGCGGTCCAGCAGTGCCGGATCCTTGACCTGGAACACCATGGTCATCGGCGGCATGTTGAGGTTGGTGATCGGGCCATGGCGGATGGTGATTTTCTGCGCGTCGCGGTCGACTTTACGGATTTCGCCGTCGCTCAGTGTTGCCGTGGCCGTTGCGGGCGCAGCCTTGTGCGCCGAATGATCGGCAGCGTTGTGCTGGGCGTATGCGGGCGTGGCCAGTGCGGCTGTGATCAGGAGCAGAGTCAGTGACAGATTCAGTGACAGATTCGGGGATAGTGTTGGGGACAGGGTCAGTGTTTGTTTCATGATGCTCTCCTTGAATATGTAAAAAATCAGCGCCCGTAGCGGGCATACACCGAATGACGGCCGTTTTTGTCCACCAGCAGCACTTCGTATGGCTGCGGTTTTGCCGACTCCATGCCCGGTGAGCCCTGGGGCATACCCGGTACGGCAAGCCCGGTTGCCACCGGTTTTTCAGTCAGCAGGCGTTTGATTTCGCGCGCCGGCACATGACCTTCGATGGCGTAACCTTCAATCACCGCGGTGTGGCAGCCGCCGAGTTTTTCGGGAATGCCCAGGCGTTTGCGCATTACTGCAGTGTCTTCGACTGAAACCGACTTCACACGGAAGCCATTGGCGCGCAGATGATCCATCCACGCGCCGCAGCAGCCTCAGGTCGGGTTCAGATACACCGTGGCTAGCGTGGGCTCTGCCGCAATGGCGGTGCCCGACATCATCATCCCGATCATTGCAAACATGAATTTGCGCCGGTTGTTCATGGCATTACCTCCGGGTTACGTTGATCTTGCCGACCATGCCGGCTTCGAAATGACCCGGCAGCAGGCAGCCGAAGTGGAACTCGCCGCCTTTGCTGAACTGCCAGACGATGGTTTCGGTTTTGCCGGGTGACACATGAGCCATGTAAGGTTCGTCATGTTCCATGTTCGGGAACTTTTTCATCAGTTCGGCATGTTCCTTCAGTTCCGCGATGGTGCCGAGCACGAACTCGTGCATGACCTTGCCCGAATTCTTGACGATGAATCGGATGGTCTCGCCCTGCTTGACGGTCAGGGCGGCGGGCGTGAAGCGCATCTGGTCGCTCATGTCGACGTTGATGGTGCGCGTGATCTTTTTCGGATCACCCTGTTTGCCAAAAGTTTTTTCTTCCGGATTCAGTGTGGCCGGTTTGCCGCTTTTTTTGCCATGGGCTTCGCTGTGTGCCCATGCGGGCGTGGCGGTCAAGAACACGGTAATGCAGGCTGCGCTGAATAATGATCGGGCTGTATGCATATTGGCCTCAATAAATATTAATATAATCAATGGGTTAGTTTTTGTGTCCGGACGCCGGTTTGCGAACTTGCAGCACACGTTCGCCCGCGCCTGGCGTAGCGGGGGCAGCGCTGGTGGCTGCCGGGGCTGGACCTGTCCACTCGCGCGCCACCGTGCCCGGCGGATGCTTGAACCAGCACGGAACCTTGTAATCATTGCGCGCGAGACCATCACGCACCTTGAGCACGGTGACCATGCCGCCCATCGTGATGTAGCCGAACGGGCCGAGGCCGCCGACCATCGGCTGGCTGTTCTTCGGCAGCGTCGGGTCGGCGGCGTCGGCCGCAGCGCCGGCGGCCGTCGCCGGGGGGTCGTTCGCC